>CAYWLJ010000004.1:0-279533 GCA_964459375.1 uncultured Lentimicrobiaceae bacterium
AAGTTTTCAAATTTAACACTTAAGCAGTGGTCTAAAAATTGGGGAGTATTATAGTGGGATGCAAAAGAAAGCTGTAAATGTCGCAAAATCATTTCCGGGTGGTAGTTATGTACTTGTGAAGGCTTCCCATTTTTAGTACATTTCAAAAGTAGACAATTTTCATTTGTGGTTAGGTTGAGAATTGAGCCAGAATTAGTCATGGTTTAAGTGGAGCTGAGGCGGAGCCGGTGCGAACGTTGCCCATCCGGGCAAAGATTTCATCACATTCCATCATATCCATTAACTTGCAGCCTCGTTTCATTGCTATAAACAGTTTATTATGCACTGGCTCACACTTATTGCTGCCGTACTGTTCGAGGTGGCGTTTGCGTTTTTTCTGGGCAAAGCCCGGATGAGTGCAGGCAATGCCATGTTGTGGTAGTATGCCGGCTTCGGCAACGGTGAAGTCCACTGTGAGTCGGTTGTTGGTGATGGCTTTGCTATTCATGTGCTCGATCAGTGCCTTGACGGCAGCGTTGGGGTAATTGTCGGGCAGGCTGCTGTTGATGCGTTCCACCAGTTGTTCGTAATTGCCATCCACCTGATGAGGTTTGAGCAGCAATCGGATTAGGCCTAAGCGCTGAGAGGGGAGGAGGTGCTTTACTTCGATTTGGATACCGAAACGACCGTGATGAATCAGGGCTACATCCAGGTCCTCAAGACGTTTGGTGGCGCCGATGAAGATGATGTTGCGGTTAATTTCCAGCCCATCCATCCAAATCAGCAGAGTGTCGAGTATCGAGCGGGCCTCGTAAGCTACTTGACCCTCGCGATTGATTTCGCGGTTCGAAAATGACTCAATTTCATCAAGAAATACCACGCATGGCGCATTGTGCGCGGCTTTTCGCAGGAAGTCTCGCAACATGGTTGCTCCTGCTCCGGCGTATAGCTGCCCGTTGATTTCGGCAGCTGACTTATAAAAGAAAGGTATCCCTGCCTCGTTGGCAAACGCTTTAACGATATAGGTCTTACCCGATCCTGGAGTGCCATAGAGCAGCAGGTCATGAAGTGGAAGTACGTCCAGTGCCACAATTTTTTCGGGTTCTTGAAGGCCCAGCAGTAACATCTGGAAGATTTGTTTCACTTCGTCCATGCCAGCCACATCCTTCAGGATATAACTGAAAGGAGTAGCGTTTGGCAATGGATTAACTCTTTCTGATTCAGCAGGATCCTCCCTGTTCAGGATAAGGCTGCCGGCCACATCAATCTGGGTGTGGAATGGTTTGACACGTTGTTCGCGGACGAGATCGGCAAAGTTTTCTGCATAATAACTTATCAGGGCATCACCTTCAGGGTATATGCTGTTGTCGAACTCCTTTCCGGCAATAATTTTCACCTTATAGGATTTATTCAGTCCTTCAGTCAGCGCCATGATATGCCTTACTACCTGCTTAAAAATCAGCAACTTGGTTTCTGGTATAACATGAGCCATGCGTTGCGCAATTATTTTTCTGGCAGCCAAATGAATCAGATCGTTTTTGGAGATTTTATGAAATTCGATGTCGCCTGTCAGTTCGTGATACGCCTCGAAGCATTCGGTCATATAAATTCTGAAAAACCTTTCGAGATCAACGTTGGCCTGAGTGAGGCTGTTGGCCTGGGTGCTCAGCCGAAGGAACTTTTGCATCTCTTCGAGCTGATTACTTTTGAATGAAAAAAAATCAGTTACCTCCTCCTCGAAAGTGCTTGCAAGTATTTGCTTGAACTCGTGTAAAGAGAGTATAAATTCGTTGGTTAAATGTTCGGGTACCATCACCTGCACTATGACCAGATGTTCGGAAAGCATATTGCGAATGCTGCCGTCAGTGTGCTAATAAAAGAGGTCGTCCTCTCCTAAATTATCCGGCACTTCGTTGTTTAGCGCATTGAGCAGAGCTGAGCGCTGGCTATCGTTTTCGTTGAATTTGGCCATCCTGAATATCACAATTGAGCCAGATTCAAGCTCACAGATGGTTTTTCTGAGTTGGGAAAACTTGTTTCCACTTTCGTCAAGTATCACAAGCTTACGGCCGGTATTTTGCAGGGCGAATTGATCCAGAACGGCCACATCGCACCTGGAGGAATAATAGAAAACCGGCTCGGCATGGCCAATCGACCGGCACTGAAGCTGCATGATGAACATTTGTCCAAGTTTGGTGTAAAAATTGGTCAGATGTGGCCATTTCACACTCAGAGCATCAGTAACCTTTAAAATGCCGAGGCTTTCGCAGGCCGGATTAGTTTCAACAGGGAACCATGCCTGACGTGGCAGCAGCTCGGTCAATACATAAGCAGTAAAATTTACTTCTTGCGGAAGCTTCAGGTTTTTACTTTTATTATTGTTTTTTTCCCGACAGCATATCAAGCTCTGCCATCATTAGTTCGCTTTAGTCGAGTTAGGGATTGCAGAATGAAATGATTTCACTTGGCCAAATAAAAACAGAGGCTTTCGTCAAACATTCGTAACCGCCAACCGGACGATCAGGCTTGTAAAGCAGGTGTTCGTCAGTATTCAGATGTTTTGAGAGCGCGCTTCTTCCTTCGGGCAGAAGCAGCCTAGCTGCAGCCAGATGCTGCAATTCGGGGTAAGTGCTACCCAGTTCCATGGCTTTCACCTTGAGCATTCTCATGGTGCTATTTTCTTGATTTGGTTTCACTTTATTATCTTATATAACTGTTATTTAATTACATGGATTATTTTCTGTATGGGCACGAGATTGCGTTAGTCAGCAATGATGCACGAAACATGCAGCGACAACAAACCACTACCTTAGGGGAGGAAGGGCAAAATTTTTCTGAAGAATTGGAGGAGTTCTACTCTTTGGCCTGCACAGTTGAGATTGGTTCGACTTTGATTATTTTTGACTTCAAAAGAGGGAATTCCGGGCGTAGAATATTCCTCGCAAGTCTGGCGCTGCCCAACGGGGCAGACTGTAAACGATTTGAAGGCCAGTACCCTAAGTAGAACTTAGTATGTGAAAAAATTGGTTACGTTACGAACGATATCCGACAAGGCAAAGCAAATGTTGAGCGCAGGGAAATGTCAACTGAAAAGGGCAAATTTCTTTTTGAACACACAGTAATCGAAAATTTGATTTTCTGACCAAGGATTTTACTATCTTTGCGCACTCAAAGCCGGTTAGACGGCACGTTCTTACCGTTCAGGAGAGGTGGGTGAGTGGCTTAAACCAACAGTTTGCTAAACTGTCGTACTCGATTAGGGTACCGGGGGTTCGAATCCCCCCCTCTCCGCCAAACGCATCAGCGAGATGCAAAGCGCCAACCCAAAAAGCCTAAGCCCGGTCCAAACTTGTTTGAGACCGGGCTTAGGCTTTTTGGGTTCGCCCATCAGGGCGACGCTGATGCGTTTGAAGCTCCCCAACCAGGGATCAGCGAAGCTAATCCCCGTATTTCCTGTCTAAGCGGCAGTCTGAATGCAAAAGCTGCATTGCGAAACACAAGGTTATCTTTGGGCTTAAGCTTTCCCTATTTGACTTATTTCTGGAAAAAGTGGAAAAAAAGAAAAACCTTGTGCTACGAAGCTGCTAAGCTATACCTCCCTGCTCGAAATGAAAATTCTATTTTCTGTGCTTTTGCTGGTCCAAAAGCACCAAAAGACCTTGTGCAATCCTGCATGTGCGGGATCTACCTGCATTGAAGCGGCTGCGCTGTGATTTAGCTTTCTCTGAGGTAAGAATAGTCCAACCCGCACAAGGCGGGTTGTGAAAAAGTGTTCATCCAGGCTTTTTAAGGTAGAATCATCCAACCTGCGGGGCGGGTTGTGGGGTTTATTTAAATGATGCGTTTGTTGCATCCGCTTTTCTTGTCGCCAGGCAGCTCGCTGGCGGGGAGGGAGGCCCGGGCGCGGCGCTGGTGAGGGGGAATTTGCAAAACGTAGAAATCCGTGGGGCTGGACACGCGCCAGCGTGGACATCGCGGCATGCCTGCCGCCCGGCCCACCGGATTTCAAGCTTTTGCAAAGGGCGCAGAGGGATCGCCCGGGCTTGATTTTTGCCTACTTTGTATCAAGACAAAGTAGGAAGAAAAAAATCTTTACGCTTCGAAGCTGCTAAGCTATACTTCCCTGCTCCGGAACGAAATTGTTATTTCCTGTGCTTTTGCTGGTCCAAAAGCACCAAAAGACCTTGCGCAATCCCGCAAGTGAGGGATTTGCCAGAACTCACGCACCCGACCCGATCAACTTAACCAAAACGAAAAGTGTTGTAATCTAAGGCCAGAAGCAAATTCCAATGATGACTTCATTATACACCAACGATAGGTCTTCCAGCAGCATTACCAGATAGTCGGGCAGGGCGCTGAGGTTGCGTGTGAGCCATTGGTTCCAATGTGTTGTTCCAAAGTTTGCTTCTCTGTTTTTTTATATTCTCTGTTCAATTTCCCTATTTACCCAAAAGCCAAAAAATTCTGCACAACCGAATAACACCGCATCAATGGATGTCCTGTCACTACAAGCCTGACCTCATGCTTTGCTTCTCAATCATTCGTAGCCGGAACAAAATATTTTGCATGGTCAGCATAGCGACATTTTTCCTGACTCTTTTCCCTTATTTAGAACCTCTCCAAATTAGAGTCTGTATTTACTTGTACCGGCATCAAAGTCGTAATTTTAATGTTGGATAAGCTGGAAATCAGATTTTAATGCGCCGAACCAACCCAATATTAACCCTTTGCTCACTACTCAGGGTTAAATTGATTTGTCAGCTCAAACCAAATAACCAAGACGTATGAAAAAGATAATATTCATGACTCCACTGCTGATTTTGCTGATGATTTCATGCAGCAAGGAGCAGGTAGCAACCAAAGTCGAGACCAAAAAACTGATTGCCGTTTCTGGCGATGCCGCCTCTATCAGGCATTGGCTGGTGACAGGCAACGAGCAGCTGCTGCGCAGGGGAGTGATCTGGGGTAACAACCAAAACCTTACGCTGGGTACGCACCAGGGACTCACCACCGAAGGCCTGCATACGGGCGACCAGCTGAGTGTGATTGGTGGATTGACTCCCGTAACTGCTTATTATGCAAGGGCTTATGCTGAAACTTCTCTCACAACATATTATGGCGATGTGGTCGCGTTTACTACCACAAACGGTGTGTCGGACAGTCAGGGCAACATCTACAAAACTGTGCGCATCGGCCAGCAGGAATGGATGGCCGAAAACCTGAGAACCACCGAATACAACCAAGCTGAGGCTATACCCTATATTGTGGGCGATCTGGAGTGGTACAACAACCGCATCATGGCCATGAACTGGTACGACCACAACATCACCCAATGGAGGTTGGTGTACGGCGGCTTATACCGGGGATACACCGAGCCGGGAAAAAATATCTGTCCGCAGGGATGGCATGTTCCGTCGCTCACCGAGTGGGAGACCCTCATCAACCATCTCGGCGGGCTTTCGGTGGCGGGCGGAATGCTGAAAGGAAGCGTAAGCACACCGGCGGATCACCCGCGTTGGAATGCCCCCAATACCGGAGCCAACAACCACGCGTTTTTCAATGCCTACCCCGGAGGAAGGCGCGCCCCCGATGGCGTTTTTCAGGACATGGGTACCATGGCCTATTTCTGGACTTCCACTCCGTTTTCAACCGACCAGCATTATTTTATCTCGCTACGAAACAACGAAAAAGTGGTTGGAGTTGGTCCGACCTTGAGCTTTTCGGGCTTTTCGTGCAGGTGCATGAAAAACCCCTGAACTTCGTATGTACCTATTGCAGGTAATGGCGGTTGCCTGATCACCGGATGGTCAAGAATTATGCTATTAAAAGAAGCAATAAATTAAAGAAAAATGAACTATCTTAAAACACATAAGTTACAGCTCATTCGTTGCACAGTCATTGCGCTGGCCGGCTGCGGCAAGCAGGGCCTCGAGATGCGTTTCAAAGCTATTTATACCAGGCAGCCTGTCGGTCAGCTGAAAGGTGATCAGACAGTAAAAAGCAAGGCTAGCGGCTATTACACCTAAGTTTGGCGATTTTGTCGGCACACTGACTCCCACAAAAGTCACAGCCACCTTCAATACCATACGTTTTATCTACTGGAAAACCGGTGATCCGGGCATGCAGACCATGCTCGAGATTCTCGGTGTCAACTGGCCATTCGAAGATGAAAGGCGATTTGCCGACTTCACCAATGGCAGCAGCATCGAGGTAATTCCTCAGATTTATGGCAATGTGGACAACGACGGTTGGTTTGTTGACGAAAACATACCACTGAAATATTTAGCCATCATCCCCCAGTCGTTTCAATTTGAGCTCCAGTTGCCGGAGCAGTTTGCCGGCGTCACTCTCATGGATCGCAACAGTGAGCAGATCGGCACCACTTTCAGTAGCGATATGCATTATTTTCTGTTCCGGCTCACCCACAGCGGGCTTGATTATGAGCATGGCATCTGGCTGAATGGCTTTATTTTCGGTGAGGCGGACAGTTTCTATATTGTTTCGCAAAACAATATTCCGCAGGGCGATGTAACGGAGTTTATCTCGATTGTGTTTCCTCATTGCGTTGCCAGATCCAACAATATTATCAGCACGGTGCTCACGCCTCCCGCCCGCAATCAGACCAAAAGTGTGACTACGTCCATTCGCTTCGACTCCGAGAATCTGATTCAGCATTACTGCGGCTGGGACAACCAACCTTTCACCAACGACGATGTCCTTGTATTCGAACCAAGGTTCTGGGATCGGTTTAAAGTTGTAGTGGATCAGAACTGAGCGGCTATGCTGGTCTCAGCGAGGACAATTGCTGATGAATAGGGTGCAGGTGTTTTATCAGTTGCAGGTTTTGCCTTGCAGCATCCCTTCGGGATATACCACTTCCTCGAGAAAAAGTCCATGTGCAGGGGCTGAAAATCCAGCCTTGCCGCGGTCGCGTGCCTGGGTTAGTGAAACAAAGTCGTCGTAGGTCCGCTTGCCGCGCCCTGCCTCCATCAGCGTGCCTACGATGGCTCTCACCATATTGCGCAGAAAACGATCGGCGGAGATGGTGAATACCAATCCTTGGTCAGTTGTGCTCCATTCCGCTCGGCTTAGCTTGCAGATATTCGTTCTGGTCGAAGAGTGCAGCTTGCTGAAGCTGGTGAAATCGTCCACTCCAAGCAGATAGTCGGCACAGCGCTGCATAAGGGCCACATCAATTGCACCGTAAACGTACCAGGCATAATGTCGGGCGAAGGGCTGCTTTTCGGTGTGAATATAATACCGGTAAGTTCGGCTTATGGCATCGAAACGGGCATTGGCTTTGGGATGCACAACAATCAGATCGAACAGCACGATATCTGGAGGAAGAAAATGGTTGAGTGCATTGATAAGCAGCGCTTTGTCGCTGATTGCCCGATCATCGGGCAGGTCAAAATGAGCAAAATAGTTTCTGGCATGCACGCCGGTGTCGGTACGGCCGCATCCGGTGAGTTTAACCATTGTGCCTAACTTCATACCAATGCACTTTTCCAGTTCGGACTGCACGCTGTGGGCGTTGTCCTGCGATTGCCAGCCGTGGTATGATGTTCCATCAAAGGCTAAGTGTGCAAAGTATCGGGGCAAGTTTTTTTTACAAAGATAACCTGCCTGATGATATCGGGGGCTTTCATGGATTTCATTTGTAGAATCGGGATGATGGCAGGAGCGATCAATATTGCAAATTTTCGGGCAATGCTGTTCGTCGCGGCTGAACAAACAAGCCAATTCACTACCTTTATCCCCAAAATCGGGCTTATGGACAACCTATTGTTCATCGTGTTGCATGCCGGTGGTCACGGCACCCACCTTCATCTTCATCCATTTCTCATCGGATTGATTGCCAGCATCCTGCATGTTGTTTCCGGTCCTGATCATCTGGCTGCTGTAACGCCGCTCGCCATTGCCAATAAACTGAAGGCATGGCTCACCGGATTGGGCTGGGGATTGGGTCATACGGCCGGTATGATGCTGATTGGGCTGCTGTTCTATTTTTTCAGGCAATACATTCCTGTTGAAACCATTTCGCACTATAGTGAGGCCATTGTTGGCTTTATGCTGATTGCTATCGGATTGTGGGCTTTCAGGAGGATCTATGGCAAAATGCCCCGTTCGCACAGCCATCCGCACAGCCATATCGGCGAAGATGGCGTGGTGGTGACCCATGTGCATGACCATGACCATGAAGGCCTTAACAGACATATGCACCTGCATCAGACCGTGGAAGGACATTCTTTTTTTCCGGCCTTTTTCATTGGCACCATCCATGGTTTTGCGGGCGTTTCGCATCTGCTGGGGGTGCTGCCAACACTGGCCTTCCCAAGCAACACCGATTCGGCCTATTACCTCATCGCCTTCGGATTTGGAACATTGCTGGCAATAGTCACATTCAGCTTTCTGCTGGGCTATGTATCCCATTATAGCAGCGAGCGTTTCAAGCCTTCTATATTTAAGGGAGTACAGATTGCCGGAGCCTCACTTTCGGTGGTCGTGGGCTTTTTCTGGTTGGGCATGATGTGGTTATGAAAAAACAACTGTTGATGACGCTCTTGTTGTTGTCTGGCATTATTGCAACCAATGCCCAGAAGGGATCACTATGGGCCGGCATCAGCGGTGGATATCTGAATGGCGACATTGCCAATGCAAGCTTACTGACTGATTTTGTTGACAGACCGGGATTTCAGACCGGTGCGTTTATCCGCTATGGGTTACAAAGCGAGTTCTCTGTGCAACTGGAGCTGCTTTACGAGCAACGTAATTTTGCCACCAACACCAATCTTCTTGGTCTCAGGCCTGGATCGGATTACAGCGAGGTGTGCTGGACCTGTTACTTCCGCAGCGATGTGACCTATCAGTCCGATCTTCTTGTTATTCATTTTATAGGCAATTATGAGCACCGTCGCGAACGCTTTGTGGTGCACGCGCAGGCCGGACTTTTTTATGCCTTTTTGTTATCCAATTTTCACGATGGTTTCGAAGAGTTGTACCTCGACCCATCCGGCATGTCGGCCATAACCAATCCGCTGATGGAACCCGGATTGTACCGAACTGTTTATAGTGGACTGAGCACCAATGTGATCAATACCTACGACGCCGGATTTCTCCTGGGTATAGGATTGTCGTACGCCCTAGGCCCAAAAACGGAGCTGATGCTGAATGGCCGCACCCAGATCGGCTTTCCGGGCATCTACGAAAACCCCAATATGCCCGTGGTGAGCTACAAAAGCTACCAGCTGAGGATTGCGCTCTTAAGAAAAATATACCAGCGATGAAAAAGTCCGTTCTGCCGGAGAAGTCTGTCGAGCGGCTGCTGGGCTACAGGCGTGTTTTGTTGCAGTATCAATACCTTCAATACGGCTTCATCTTTTCGCATAACCTGGCCCGCATGGCCCGTACCAGCGCTGCCAATGTGCGTCGCGACCTAATGCTGCTGGGTGCCGAAGGCGATGTGCACAAAGGCTACCCCATCCAGCCGCTCTTGCAGAAGATCGATCTGGTGCTCGACTTTTCGCAGGTGCAGCCGATGTGTTTTGTGGGAATGGGCGAACCCGGTCTGGCTTTGTATGAATCCTTTCTGGAGCCGGGGACGGTTCTGGCCCTCAAGGCACAATTTTTTCTGGGGCGCAACGAATACGCACTGAGCAGTGTTCCAGCCTATAATATTACCGAGATGCCCGCAGTGATCAGGGCCGAAAATATCCGTATTGCTGTGCTTGCCGTGAGCCGCGAATATGCACGAGAGATTACTTCGCTTCTTGTCAATGCCGGCATCGTGGGCATACTCAACTTCACCCCTGTAGTCCTTCAGGTGCCTGCCCATGTGGTGGTCGAAAACTTCGACCTCAATACCAAGTTAGAGAAGATAGCCTATTTTATGCGACAGGCCCGCTGATTATTTCCCGAAGGGAGAATCAGGTTCCTTGGCCATGTGTTTAAATACCAGTTTATCCACCACAGAGGGGAAGAACTTATTCAGCCAAACCGTCAATTTGCCCTGACGTGTCAGAACGATGGCGTTGCGGCGTTTTTCGATGGCCCTGAGCACATGATCGGCCACTTCAGCAGCGCTCATCATCTTGGCTTCGTCGCGCGGCGATTCGCCCTGGGCCGAGCCGTCGGCCGAAAGGGCGCTATTACGTATGTTGCTGGAAGTGAATCCGGGACAGGCTATGAGGACATGCAAACCCCGCTCGAGGTTTTCGATGCGCAACGACTCCAGAAACCCCTGAATGGCAAACTTGGAAGCTGAGTAACCGGTGCGTGCAGGCAATCCCTTGTATCCGGCGATAGATGAGATACCTGCCACCGTGCCTTTGCTCCTAAGCAGATAAGGTAAGGCATATTTTGTGCAATAAACCGTTCCCCAGAAATTGATGTCCATCACGCGACGCAGCACCTCCAGCTCAAGCGCTTCGAAGAGTGCCCGCATCGAGATGCCGGCATTATTGATCAGGACATCAATGCGCCCGTAATGCCCTGCTGCCTTTTCCACGAAGGCCCTGCAATCGCCTTCAAGGCTCACATCGCCGGTTATGGCGAGCACCTCGGCCCCCAATTCAGTGCAAATCTGCGCCGTAGCCTCCAATGCTTCCCTGTTTCGGGCCATAATGGCCAACTTTGCACCCCGCCCTGCGGCACCAACTGCCAATGCCCGGCCAATACCCGAGGAGGCACCGGTGATGAGTAACACCTTATCTTTCATGAGATGAATTTTCGGCAAAGGTAAGATGAGCGTTACTATGCAGAAGCATCCTGATGAATTGTTTCTGTCATCATAGGAAACCCGACTATTTCTTTGTTGCCTGAATAAGCTCACCAAGCCGCTAAGGCATTAAATTTGCCTGTTTATTCCGTACAAATGAATACGGCTGCTAATTGGATTTTTTCTGCTGTTTCGGCACTCATCAATGCCATGCCACAAGGACTTCGTTATGCATTTGCCGGCGTTCTCGCCTTTGTTTTGCGCAAATTGCTGCGATACAGAAGAAAAGTGGTGAGAAAAAACCTTATAGCCAGTTTCCCGGAAAGGCAGCTCTCTGAAATAGTGAGGATTGAAAAGCGTTTTTACAGCAATCTGGGCGACATTTTTATCGAAGCGCTTCAGTTGCTTGCCATGAAACGCGAGGACTTGCAGAAGCGTTTCATAATGCAGAATAAAACGTTGATTGATAAAGAGTTGGAACAGAACAGGGGAGTGTTTCTTGCTGTCGGGCATTCGGGCAACTGGGAGTGGTTTGCAGCTTATATCTCGCTGCTTTTTCCCGGACAATCCGGATCGCTCTATAAGCAACAGCGCAGCAAATTGTTTGACGCACTGTTTTACCGTATGCGCACACGTCTGGGGGGGCTGAAAATGTTTGAATCGAAAGTTGCATACCGGTCCCTGGCCTCAAAACGAAACCCTGCCATGGTGGTGCTCATTCCCGGAGACCAGACACCCGGCGGAAAACCAACGGATCATTGGACAACCTTTATGCATCAGGAGACCCCTTTCTTTACCGGATTGGAGAAAATGGCTCAAAGCCTCGGTTATGCTGTCTTTTTTGTTGATCTGCAGCGCGAAAGGCGCGGTCATTATCTGGCGCAGGTCGAAAAGCTTGAGCCAGTAAGCGCACCCGGAATCCAATTCGGGCTGACAGAAGCATATGCACGCCGGCTCGGCCAAGCAATCAACGAAGCGCCTGACAACTGGCTCTGGAGTCACAGGCGATGGAAACACAAACGTAAAAAAACCACCGGATGAACAAAGACATTGCCGTTGTCATACTTAACTACAACGGAAAGCGCTTTCTTGAGCGCTTTCTGGCCGATGTGGTGCGCTTCAGTCCGGAGGCCGATGTAGTGGTGGCTGATAATGCCTCCACCGATGGCTCTGTGGATTATCTCCGCAAAGCCCATCCTGAGGTGCAAATCCTGGTCAACGAAAAAAACTATGGTTATGCTGGTGGATATAATCAGGCGCTGAACAGGCTTCCGCACAAGTATTACCTCCTGCTCAATTCGGACATTGAAGTCACTGAAGCCTGGCTGAAGCCTCTGTACAGTTTTATGGAGATGCATCCCGAGGTGGCGGCCTGCCAGCCCAAGCTGTTGTCGTACGCCGACATGGCTTATTTTGAATACGCCGGTGCCGGTGGTGGGTTTATCGACAAATTCGGTTATCCGTTTTGCAGGGGGCGTCTGTTTCAGACCATCGAAGCCGACGAAGGGCAGTACGATGATGTGGAAGAGGTTTTCTGGGCCAGCGGTGCCTGCATGTTCGTTCGCAGCAAGGCTTTCCACGCTGCAGGAGGCTTTGATGAGGAATTTTTTGCACATATGGAGGAGATTGACCTTTGCTGGCGGATGAAACATATAGGCTGGAAAATCATGTATGTGCCCCAGTCGAAGGTCTATCATATCGGAGGGGGTACACTGCCAAAGATATCATCGCGCAAAACCTACCTCAACTTTCGCAACAACCTCTCGATGATCTACAAGAATATGCCTCCGGGTTACTTTCTTTATGTGATTGGTTCGAGGCTTTTTCTTGATGTCGTGGCTAGCCTGAAGTTCCTCATCGAAGGTGGCTGGGGTGATTTTTTCGCAGTATGGAGGGCACATGCCCATTTTTTCAGAAAACTGCCCTCACTCCGAAAAAAACGCAAAGCCATCCGGCCGACAAAGGTGAGCCGTATATACAGACATAATATCGTTATCGATTACTTTCTGTTTCAGCGACGCTATTTCACCCAGTTGAATAAAAGCCGGATGACCTGAGTGTACTCAGATTTTGCCCAGCTTTTTCGCGGCCAAAACAGCCAGCGCATATCCCTCTGCTCCGAATCCGCTGATGATTCCTCGTGCAGCCGCCGCAATATAGCTTAGTCGGCGGTACTCCTCTCTGGCATGTATGTTGCTGAGGTGCACCTCGATGACCGGAATGCCGATGGAGCGCACAGCATCGGCCAACGCCACACTGGTGTGTGCATATGCACCGGGATTGAAAACTACGACATCAAACTTTGCGTCAGCCTCATGAAGCAGCTCAATCAGCTCGCCTTCGTGGTTGGATTGACGGAGTTGCAGCTCGTGCTGCGGAAAACGACGGCCGAGATCATCAAAAATTTCGCCGAGCGTCTGGTTGCCATAGATTTCAGGCTCTCGCTTACCGAGCAGATTCAGGTTTGGACCGTTCAGGATCAGGATTTTCATGGTGCTTTCAGATATGGAAAAGGCCTGCAACCGAAGATGCAGGCCTGCAAGTTAATTATAATTCAGTTTTATTTTACGGCCTTAAGGGCAGCATCATAATTGGGCTCCTGGACAATCTCGGGAACTTGTTCCGAATAGATTACCTGGCTGTTCTCGTTGAGTACAACAATGGCGCGCGAGTGGAGACCGGCCAGCGGACCATCGGCAATCGTAACACCAAAGTTCCTTCCGAAACTGCCATCACGGAAGTCGCTGCCTGTCACTACATTCTCTAGTCCTTCAACCGAGCAGAAACGCTTGCTGGCAAAGGGCAGATCCTTCGATACACACAAAACTATGGTGTTTTCCAACTTTGATGCTTCAGCATTGAATTTTCGCACCGAAGTGGCGCACACGTCGGTGTCGAGACTGGGGAAGATGTTGAGGATCACTTTCCGGCCCTTCAGATCCGCAGGTGTTACCACGCTGAGGTCGGTTTTCACGAGTTTGAATTCAGGGCTGAGGCTGCCTTTGGCCGGAAGATTTCCAACAGTGTTCAAGGGGTTTCCTTTTAGGGTAATTGTTGCCATAATGTTTGGTTTATCTGTTAGTAAACGATTAAGAATTGCAATTGTTTGATTGTTAGTCAGCTAAGTAATAGTAGGAATATGACCTTTCCAACATGAGATTGCCTTTTCCATCCTTTATAATAATCTGATGCTGAAATCCTTTTTCGTTGTACGAATAATAGTCATTGCGGAGCAGTGCTTTTTCGGGGCTACGCTTTTCAATGCGGCGGAAATCGCCTTCACCGGTATATTCGTAGGTGTAATAGAAATCGAGTTTGTTTTCGTTATTGTACACTTCTTTGGTATGTCTCAGGCCGTCAGCCCCAAAAATATTCACTGTACGGATCATGAGTTTTCCGTCCGAATCGCGCTGAATGGCCTCGGTGTTTCTGCCGTTGGAGTAAACATAGCTAATGGTGTACTGCACCGTAAAATCGGGTTTGAGTTTTGTGGCCAACACGGTATCAACATGGTAGGAGTATTCCAGAATGCTGGAAATCCTTAAACTGCTGTCGTAGCTGACAATGCGACGTATGAGTTGATTGTCGGTGTATTCAAGGACGTTCATTTCCATGATGCGTCCCGATTCGCTGAGGTCGGCATCAAGTATCAGGTTATCGTGCTGGTCATAAGTTTGGGTGATGAACGTCTTGTCGACCCCTTTTTTATCATGCATCACTATCTGGCTTTCGCGGCCCTTGTTGTCATAAATCCATTCGGCAAGCACGTATGCCTTTTCGTTGGCCCCTTTTTGGGTGGCTGTGGCCTTTTCCACTCCGGCCTTTCGATATTTTTCCCGGTTAGCTGAGGCCTGCACCCTTTCGGCTGCCGACTTTGGCGGTTCGATATGGGCGAGGATATCACATGAGGAAATGATGGCAATAAAAAAAAATATTTGTCTGATATTCAAGAATCTATGATTTTTAATGATTGAAAAGGGACTTGCAGTCCATGTCGGGCTGCAAGTCCCGAAAATATTAAAATCTGGCGTTGACCGAAAAAATCAAATTGCGTCCTGGGGCAACAAGCCCGGAGCTGTAGGGTCGGTAGCGTTGGTCGGTGATGTTTTCTATGCCTGCCGAAACACCAAATCGATCACTGATCTGGTGCATCAACTTGACATTGAGGGTGTACCATTCAGGAGCAAACGGTTTGCCATCGGCATCTTTGGCATACATATAATCCTTTGAAATCTCCTCGGCCGGCATCTGGCTGTTTTTTACCGCTGCGTTGAATACATAATACAGCTCGATGGTGGTATTAGTTTGCTGATAGCGCAAGGACGAACGGTAGAACAGGGGAGCAGCATGGCGCAGCGGACTGCGAGTGCCATTATCCAGCTCTTCTTCCCCTTTTTGCCACATCAGGCTATTTCGCCACGAAATTCCGGTTTCGCTATTAAGTTCGAGCGAGGCCTGAACGCCATACACTACGGCCATAGCTGCATTCTGAATCGCAAGAACCTTGCTCATCTCGTTATTATACAATATGCTATCAGCTCCATTCAAGGTGAAAGGCCTGCGCACCATTGCCTTATCCAGATAGCTGTAAAAGCCTGTGGCATCAATTCTGACATACTTTCCAAAATGTCTGGCAAAACCTAGCTCCACCGAATACAGGTATTCGGGTTGAAGCTCAGGATTGGGAACGGTGACAGTGCCGGGTTCGGAGTCGAAAATCTTGCCCATATCGTCCACATTGGGAGCCCTGAAACCTGTTGCCAGATTAAGCCTGATGCTGGTATGATCTGCCGGATTGTAAAGCAGGCTTGTGCTACCAGTCAGAGCGCCTTTGCCAAGCTGGGCCTCGCTGAAGGGTAAACCACTCAACGATGGATCAAATGTGGCGTCAATGGAAGTATAGTTGTAGCGAGCACCGGCCTGGAACAGCAACTGCTGGTTCAGCCGGTGGCTCAGCTGTGCATAGGCTGCTGTACTTAGCCAGTCGGCTTTCGGATAACGCGACAACGCTTTAGTCACTTCACCTGTTTTGATGTTCTGATCCTCTCCGGTCGATTTAACGTCATTGGTCACCCACTCCATTCCATAAACAAGGGTGCTGTTTTTATCAAGCATCTTACGGAAATCAGCATTTATCGACCATGCAGCAACCTTTTCCCATCGATGCCTGAGGACGTTGCTTTTGAGGTCGCGGTCGTGGCGGCTCTCCGCAAAATGTTGCCTTGCAACGCTGAGTTGCAATTCATCGAATGCTGCGTTGGCTCTGCTCCAATGCAACCTCAGCAGGTTCATGGTCCAGTCCTGAGGCCCGTAATACCATTCGGCACTGCGAGGCAGTTTGTTTCTCAACCGGAGCAGGCGGTCGTATCGATCGTAATTGCTTGTGGTTGAGTGCATTAATGAATATTCGAGCTGAAGACTTGTCGAAATCGGCACCACAAATTTCTGCATCAGGTTCCATTGTTTATAAGCACTTGGAATCTGAATCAATGGATCAGGATTTTCGACCACCCTGTCGACGCTGTCCTGCCGCAGGATGTACCAGGTTTTCAGGTACTCTTTACGTCCGTAGCGGCCCATGCGCAGGTGATCAAAGTCGTTCATACTGAAGCTGGTAAGCGATGCGATTTTCTTTCCGCCAGCCATCAAGTGGAAATGAAAGGTGTTTTCGTTGTTGGCCGATGAATAACGTGCTGTAGCAGAGCCACTCACATGTTGTCCCTCGTCTTGAATCTCCGGTTTGAGGGTATTAAACAGCATGACCCCACCGATGGCGTCGCTGCCATACATTACTGAGGCCGGCCCGAAAAGCACTTCTGCACTTTGCAGGCTGAAAGGATCGATCGAGATGACATTCTGAAGATTCCCTCCCCGAAAAATGGCATTGTTCATGCGGACCCCGTCCACGGCAATAAGGAGCCTGTTGGTGGCAAATCCCCTGATCATCGGGCTACCACCGCCTTGCTGGCTTTTTTGTATGAACACTTCGCCACCGCTGCCAAGCAAGTCGGCGGCAGTCTGCGGTTGTTGAAATGCAATAGCTTTGCTGTTGATCGTGCTGATGCGCTGCGGAATCTCCTGAGCCTTTATGGCCCAACGGCTTGCCGAAACCACTACCTCACCCAGGTTAAAGTCAACCGGACGAAGCATGACCACGAACCGGCGATCCTGCAGCTGCTGAAGTGAGAGTTTTTTATTAGCGTAGCCCAGCATGGTGAAATGTAGAGTATCGCCATGGGACAGCCTCTCCATCAGCACCCTTCCATTTGATCCTGCCACCCTCGATTCGCTGCCCGGTTGTTTTGTAACTACAACATAGGGTAAGGCCTGGCGCGAAATAGCGTCCAGTATGGTAATGGTCTGCCCAAATGCAACAGAATTTGCAGCAATAAAACATGCAATGAAAAAAGTGATGTTCTTCATCATAAATAGTGAGCTTTGAAAAAGTAAATAAGAAAGTTTGTTAAGCCTGTTAATCAAGCTGAAACATCCGGCGGAAGGTGCTTGGGCAAAATGAACCTTGCCTCAGTAATGAAAGACTGATTAGCATAAAAATGATTACCTGTAAAAGGATTCTGAATGCTGAATTGTGGAAGTTCAGCCAACCAGTGAAGGGTGCTGATCCGTTCGAGGCTCTTGCTCAGCGGCAAGGCACCATTCTGTTCCATTTTTCTGGCTAACTTACGTTTCAGCTTGGTTTCACGGTAGTCAGGAAAAACAAGATAGCGCTTCATCCAGCCCAGATCGTGCACCGAAACCACATCATACATTTGCCCATGATAAATGAATTCAGCGGAGTGGATACGGATAAAAATACCATTGTTGGCATTTTCTTCCTCTTTGCTGATGTCGAGCAACATCAGGGTTTCGGCATGAGTCCCCGAATCAATTTTCTGTTTCACCATGCATTGCGTTTGCTTAATGCGAAGCAGGATCCATGTGCCACCCGCAAAAGGAAGCACCACGGTGAGCGCCAGAACCAGATAAGCTGCAAAAACAAGGTAACGCATAGCAGCGCAAAGCTATTAATTTTTACGCTGACCAACCCGTTTATTCATCCGGCTAACCAGATTACGTAAGGCTTCGGCAGCCATCATCAGCATAAAGCTCGCAACGGCAATCCATTTAAGGCCATTGAAAGCACTGCCAGCAAGGGCAACTGCCTTTTCGAATGCCGGATAGCGAAGCAGCATGATTACTGTAGCCAGATTTTCGGCTATGTCGGCAGCAGGGGCAATGAATGCCAGCGAGAGTGTTAGTGGGTGTGATGAACTCCATCGCGCCAGTAAAACAAACAGACTTCCATAGGCCAGAGGATAGAGCATATCGGCCAGGCCGGCCATGCGCAGATACCATCTCCGGCCTTCCTCGCCCAAATGGTTCAGTAAATCGGCCGCTGAACCGGGATTGTAAAAAAACCTTGTATCCAGCAGATGAAGTCCTCCTGTTTTTTCAGATAAATAAGGAAATACAAGCAGATTGAATATTAAGCTTAAAAGTACGAGCGCAGCAAAAAGCAGAACCCTGTGTTTCATTCTTTTTATTTCAAAAATACGCACTTATTGCCCTATTTTATTATACCAATACATTTCTGCATTGGATTTGTGGCAGGTATTTCTATAATTTCTCAGGCTCAGTTGTGCTTGTAATTCAGTCAGTTCTGGTAAGGCTTAAAAAATAAAAAGCCGCCTTTATTTGGCGGCTTCGGTTGTGATTTGTCCGGGACTCGAACCCGGGACCCTTTGCTTAAAAGGCAAATGCTCTACCTGCTGAGCTAACAAATCATCCGTTTTGAGGGTGCAAAAGTACAACGATTTTAAATAGGCCAAGCATTGGTCTCATTTTTTTTTCAAAGCAGCTCACCCTTCCCCTGACGAAGGATAACCGGCTCGTCGCCGATGCAATCGACAATGGTACTGGGTTGGTTGCCGCCGTATCCGGCATCAATCACGATATCCACCTTATCGCGGAAGTTGTCGTAGATAATCTCCGGGTCAGTAGTATATTCGAGCACTTTATCATCGTCGAGGATCGAGGTGGTCATGATGGGGTGGCCGAGCTCGCTGATGATGGCCTGAATTACTTTTTCGTCGGGGATTCTGATGCCGATGGTTCGCTTCTTGTTCTGAAACAGTTTGGGAATGTTGTTGTTGGCTTCGAGAATGAAGGTAAACGGACCAGGCAAGTTTCGCTTCATCAGCTTAAAAATCTCATTGGCAATGGGCCGGGTAAACTCCGACAAGGAGCTCATGTTGTTGAAGATGAAGGAAAAATTGGCCTTCTCCTTTTTTATGCCTTTAATCTGGGCAATGCGTTCGAAGGCTTTTGGCTGGCGGATGCTGCAGCCCATACCATAAACGGTGTCGGTCGGAAAAATGACCACGCCTCCATCATTGAGGCAATCGACTATGGTCCGGATGTGCCGTGGAGAGATGTTCTCAGGATAGATTTTCAGCAGCATTATTGAGATATGAATTGAATTGCATTGCTAAGATACGATTTCTGTCATTATGGAAGGGTTGGAAACAAAAAAGGGTAAGCGAACATATCGCACCGCTCAACCATCTGCCCTTGCTTCCTTCCGGACCTGGGGGGGTTCAATGGGAGCTGGTCGTATGAGGCTTACCCGGGACAAAGGTATAAAGAAATTTGTTGTGGCAAGCGATTTGTCGAATCTCAGCATTGTGAAACAGTTTAAATCATTGACAAAAGGCATGATATCAGTAGTTTCAGGAAGCCAGAGCATGCAATTTATTTTCTTTTGGTATTTTTTCTACTTTCGTTGTTGCTTTTGAGGCATCTTCATGTACAAAACCTGGCATTTTCTGCTTGTAATGATTGTGGCAGGCCTGTTTACAGGTCTGATAACTTTTGTGGTTTATTTTGCTTTACTCAGTTTTGTCCAGGGCATCTATTCGCCTGTTCACATCGTGCTGTACATTGTTCCTTTTGCCGGAATGTGGGTTGCAGCACTCAGGTTGAGGCGACGCTTCAGTTATGATATGATCAGCTTTGGTCAGGCTTTCCGCATCAGTTTTTCCACTGGTTTTGTTGCTGCCATAGTGTTTTCCCTCATGGTTTACTATTTATTTTCCGACCCTCTGGCCCATGTGCTTAACCAGCGCATCAACACCCTTGTGGGGCAGGTGGTGCTCGATAATCCCTCGCTTGGCCTCGACGAGATCAGCAGGCGGAAGGAACTGGTGCATCGCATGATGGCTCCCATGAGTCAGGCAATCTATTTTTTTGCGTTCAATTTTGTGTTGCTGCCTGTCTCGGCCTTCCTTATTGCTATCTTTGTCCGCAAACGCGGTCGGTTGCTCGATGAAAACGATTAGCCCAGCCCTAAAACCCATTATATGAAGAACTTTCAGATTTCCGTCAAGTTTGGTCTGATTACAGGTATTGTGTTGATTCTTTACTCCGTAATCCTTTATCTGACCAACGCCAATATTTTCAGTCCCATGGTGTCCATCACCAGTATGCTGGTCAACTTCGTCTTTCTTATAGTAATGGCTGTTATTGCCATGAATAAGACGCGCGATGAGGTATTCGGGGGTAAAATCACCTTTGCCAACGCGCTGCTTGCCGGCTTAGTGCTGATGATAGTTTCGGGCTACCTTGGTGCACTCTATAATTATTTGTTTGCCACGGCCATCGACCCCGGCTATATTTCGGGCCAACTATCCAATTTTGTTGACTCGATGGATGGAAAGATTCCTGAGGAAGCTCTCGAGAAAATGATTGAATCGATGGAAGAAAACACCGATCCTTCCCGTACGCTCATACGTTCGGCCTGGATCACACCGGTATTTGCGCTGGTGGTGAGCGCCATTGCTGCAGCGTTTATCAAAAAGGACAAAACCGGCGAATTCCCTGCATAAACTTGTTGAATGGATCTTTCGGTCGTAATACCGGTCTATAATGAAGATGAGTCGCTCAGGGAGCTGACCAGCTGGTTAAGAAAAGTGCTCAATGACCGGGGAATTTCTTATGAGCTGATTTTTGTGGACGATGGCTCGCGCGATGGCTCCTGGGAGGTTATCCGGGCGCTTTCGGCCAACGCTTCCGACATCAGGGCCATTCGCTTTAGGCGAAACTATGGCAAGTCGGCTGCACTGAACGAAGGGTTCAGGGCAAGCAGCGGCAAAGTCGTGATCACCATGGATGCCGACCTGCAGGATAGCCCCGATGAACTTCCTGCCCTATACGAGATGATTGCATCACAAGGCTACGACATGGTCTCGGGCTGGAAGAAAAAGCGGCGTGATCCACTCAGCAAAACCTTGCCTTCCAAGGTGTTTAACCTGACTACGAGGGCCATCAGCGGCATCAGGCTTCACGATTTCAACTGCGGCCTGAAGGCCTACAGCGGTCAACTCGTGAAAAGTATTGAAATACAGGGCGAAATGCACCGCTATATCCCGGTGATAGCCAAATGGGCCGGCTTCGGCAGGATTGGCGAAAAAGTTGTGGAACACCGCGAACGCAGGTTTGGCAAATCAAAATACGGCATGAGTCGTTTTGTGAAAGGTTACCTTGATCTGCTATCCATCACGTTCATCACCAAATTCGGCAAACGTCCGATGCACCTCTTTGGAAGCATTGGAAGCCTGATGTTTCTTGCCGGATTTATCATAGCAGGATATTTAGCCTTCGCCAAGTATTTTCACGAAGCCTACCGTATGACCGAACGACCCTTATTCTATTTCGGCTTGCTTGCCATGATCCTCGGCACCCAACTCTTCGTAACAGGCTTTCTTGCCGAACTGGTTTCGCAGGCTTTTCAGAAAATAGGGAACCAGTATTCAATCTCGGAACGTATTAATATCCAAGAAGATAAATAATAATGAAGATTCATCTTGTATCGGGTGGCTGCGGTTTTGTAGGGCGCAATATGGTGAAGCGCCTGCTGTCAACCACCACCGACTATGTGTTTATGGTTGATGATTTGTCGATTGGCCGTCACCCTTCGGAATGGCTCCCCGATTACAGTGCTGTAAACCGCGGAGACCTTGAAGTGATTGGCATAGACCAGCGTTTGTATTTCTGGAAAGGCGATTTCAGGGATATGCTCTTCCATATGCGTCAGCAGCCTGATTACCTTCAGCGCACTTATAATATTGATTTTGATCGTTTCAGCGATGTATTTCACTTCGCTGCCATTGTGGGCGGCCGGCTGAAGATTGAAGGCGACCCCATGATGGTGGCCCTCGACCTTAGCATTGATGCCGAATTTTTCTATTGGGTAACTCAGCATAAGCCCGAAAGGGTGCTTTATCCAAGTTCGAGCGCGGCCTATCCCGTGAGTCTGCAAACCGACCAGGCAGCAATAGCTCTGGGTGAAGGCGATATCGATTTTGCCGGCAACCTTGGTACACCGGATATGACCTATGGCTGGTCGAAACTGACTGGCGAATTTCTGGCGCAGATTGCTGCAAAGCATTATGGTATAAGGGTTGTGTGCATTAGGCCTTTCAGTGGTTATGGCGAAGATCAGGAAACCTCGTATCCGGTTCCGGCCATTGCTGCACGTGCTGCCCGCCGCGAAGACCCCTTCGAGGTTTGGGGCAGCGGAAAGCAAGGTCGCGACTTTGTGCATATCGACGACATTCTTGATTTTATCTTCGTCCTGCTCGACCATGTTTCCGATGGCTCGGCCTACAACATAGGCTCGGGCAGGCTTACCAGCTTTCTCGAACTCATTGAGTTGTTCGGCGATATTGCCGGATACAAACCGACCATCAAGCCCTTGCTCGACAAGCCCGTGGGCGTCCACTCGCGTTATGCCAATATGGATATGGTATTCAGTAAATTCGACTGGAGGCCAAAGATCTCGTTGCGCGAAGGTATGGAAAGGGTTTACCGTCGACAACTTGAGTTGAACCAATGACAGCAGCACCCCACAGACCACTTATTGCGCCTTCGCTCCTTTCGGCCAACTTCCTGGAACTTGGCAAGGCTGTCGAGATGCTGAACAGCAGCGAGGCCGATCTGATTCACTGCGATGTGATGGACGGGATGTTTGTACCCAACATAAGTTTTGGGCTGCCTGTGGTGGAAGCGGTGAGCAAGGTGGCACAAAAACCCCTTGATGTTCACCTGATGATCGAACAACCCGAGCGGTATCTGGAGGCTTTTCAGAAGGCAGGAGCCCATATGTTGTCCGTTCATTACGAAGCCAGTACGCATCTGCACCGCACCCTTAGTCAGATCAGAAAACTAGGCATGAAGGCCGGTGTTGTGCTTAATCCGCATAGCCCGGTCGAATTGCTTGCTTATATTTTGGAATACACAGATTTTGTGCTCCTTATGTCGGTCAACCCGGGCTTTGGAGGTCAGGCTTTCATTCCGGCTACTTTGAATAAAGTAAGACGGTTGCGAAGAATAATTGACGACCTGGGTCTGAATGTACTGATTGAGGTTGATGGCGGGGTGGACCGAAATACTGCCCCACTCTTAATTGAGGTAGGGGTTGATATTCTGGTTGCCGGAAACGCAATATTCGGAGCTACCAATCCAACTGATGAAATTAGGTTTCTAAAGCATCTACGATATGGAAACATCAACAATGGACCCTGAAATCAACATGGTTCAAAACCTTCCCGACTATAGCCAGTATCACTTTCTGGTGGTTGAGGATACCAGCTCCAACAAGCACTTGATCGATACATTTCTCAGCCGTACGAATGCCAGGCTTAGCTATACCACTACAGGTCTTGAAGCTGTTGAGGCTGTGCGGAACAATGAAAATATCGATTTGATTCTCATGGATATACGTCTGCCTGAGATGAATGGACTGACAGCAACACGAATCATCAAGCAAATGCGCCCAGGTTTGCCTGTTCTTGCACAAACGGCCTATGCTATGGAATCGGACCGTCAGGCATGCATCGAAGCCGGCTGTGATGATTTTCTTTCGAAGCCCTATAGAAAGTCGGAGCTTATCATAAGAATCAACGGATTGCTAAGAATAAGTTAAACAACTCATTTCATGAACGAAATTCTAAACACTCTTAAACCTTCTGGAATCTGGAACTATTTCAGAGAGATCACACTGGTTCCGAGGCCTTCGAAAAAGGAAGAACAGATCATTAAATATCTAGTTGCATTTGCAGAGCGTAATCAAATGAAGTACAATGTGGATAAAATGGGCAATGTAGTCATTTACAAGCCTGCCACACCCGGTTATGAAAACCGGCAGACCATTGTACTGCAAAGTCACGTGGACATGGTATGCGAAAAAAACAGTGACAAGGCTTTCGATTTTGACCATGACCCTATCGAAGTAAAGATCGAGAATGGCTGGGTCAAGGCCAATGGAACCACCCTGGGAGCAGACGATGGCATTGGCATGGCATGTCAGCTGGCCATTTTGGCTGATGACACTGTTAAACATGGCCCTATCGAATGCTTGTTTACCATAGATGAGGAAACGGGCCTCACAGGAGCTTTCGAGCTGGATCCCCATCTGCTCGAAGGACGAATCCTCCTTAACCTCGACTCGGAAGACGAAGGCGAATTGTTTATCGGCTGTGCAGGAGGCAAGGACACCGTGGCTAAATTACCGTATGCAACCGAAGCTGTGAGACCAGGCTTCAATGCCTTGGAAATCAGCATCAGCGGACTCAAAGGAGGTCACTCAGGCGATGATATCCACCGCGGACTGGGCAATGCCAACAAGATTCTGACTCGTTTGTTGTGGGAAGCCGACAGGAAACACGGCATCAGACTTGCAAGCTTCGAAGGGGGTAATCTTCGCAACGCCATAGCCCGTGAGGCCAAAGCAATACTTTATGTCGAAACGCAAAAGCAAGACGAACTTATTGAAACCCTGAAAAATCTCTCTGCCGAAATACGCAAAGAATATCATATTGCCGATGCCGGACTCAATATAGAATTCGTTGCAGCTGACAAGGCTCCTGAATTGGTGCTGGATGAAAACTCACAGTTTAAGTTGCTTAGCAGCCTTTATGCCTGCCCACATGGTGTTATTGCTTATTCCCAGACAATTCCTGGTTTTGTTGATACCAGTACCAACCTCGCTTCCGTACGTATGAAGGATAATCATTTCCTTATTGCAACCAGCCAAAGGAGTTCGGCCGAATCAGCCAAGCTTGACATCGCCAATATGGTGCGCATGGTATTCGAACTGGCTGGAGCAGAAGTTACTCAGGGCAATGGATATCCGGGCTGGACACCCAATCCCGACTCAAAAATCCGTGAGATAACCGAAACTGCCTACAACCAGCTCTTCAATATGGCACCAAAGGTAAAAGCTATCCATGCTGGCCTAGAATGCGGCATTATAGGAGATAAATATCCGGGTATGGACATGATTTCGTTTGGTCCTACCATAAAGGGCGCTCACTCACCCGATGAGCGGATAGAGATTGCTTCGGTGCATAAGTTCTGGGATCTGACCTTAGAGGTCCTTAAAAGTGCACCTGTAAAATAGACTGCAGGATTATGTTGCAACCTGATCAGGCTGCATGGACTAAGTCATTGGTTATGTGGCCTGATTTTTTTACCTTTAGATAAAATGGAGTGATTGTGCTGAGCTGCAGAGCAAGGTCGTATTTTACAATTAACATATTGCAAGATCAATCATTAGTTAATAAACAAGTTTTGCCAAAGTTATTTTTCAATCTTTGGTCTATATTAATTGCGATTAGAAGCTAAGAAATGCAATTTAACCCGTACGCTCTAACACTGCTCATTCCAACGATTATCACGTTTGCACTGGCCTACGAAGTCCGTAAACAACGGTATGCGCCTCGGGGCAGACTTTTTGCACTGGCAATGTTGGTCATTGGCATTTAGTCGCTCACCTATGCCATGGAGTTGGCCACATCAACCCAGAGCATGATGCAGTTGTGGCTTAAGCTGGAATATTTGGCCATACCATGGCTTTCTTTGCTCATGATGCTTGTTGTACTGAATTACTCAGGCATCGAAACAACAGTGAAGCCTGCGCATACTGGATACCTTTCAATTATCCCTGTGTTAACCATGTCACTTGCCATTACCCATGAGCACCACTAGTTTTATTATAAAAGTGTCGAAATCAGCAATTAGGGACCAATCCCGCTACTGAAGCTCGAAATCGGTCCGTGATACTACGTTCATGTGTTCTATTCCTGGGCACTTAACCTTTATGCACTTGGGGTTCTGATTCGCAAACTCGTTTACCAGCGATCCCTGTTCCGAAACCAATTGTTGTTTTTGCTGATTACTGTATTTGTACCTTTGCTTTCTTTCACCCTCTACTTTGCCAGGCTCATGCCAATCAGGAACATTGATCCCACGCCATTTGACTTCACCATTTCAGGCTTACTCATGTCGGTCAGCATTCTCAGATTTCGCATGCTCGACCTCATGTCCATTGCACGGGAGCATATATTTAGCAGCATGAGCGATGGACTTCTGGTCGTGGACACAAAACTCAGACTTGTGGATTGCAACCCTGTGGCTGACCAGATATTCAGGTGGAAGCGTACCCCATTTGGCAAGCCGGTTTCCGACCTTTGGACGAATTTACCTGAGCTCATTGCGATAAGTGGCCGTGTTGGCGAGGAAAGTATTGAGTTGCAAATTTTATACCCGGACGAGGAGAAAATGTATCTGATCAGCTCATCAGATATTCATAACCACAAAAACACAGTTGTGGGCAAGCTACTCGTAGTGCATGATATTACCCATTGATATAAACTGCAGGAGACCATCCGAAAAAGTGAAGAAAGACTCAGGGTACTCAACAGCGTAAAAGATAAACTATTCTCCATCATAGCCCATGACCTTCGCAGCCCTATCAGTGCGTTTCTAAGCCTGACCGGCCTTTTTATCGATGATAGTCAGGACATGAATCGCGACGTAATGCGCGAGATTGCACTGAGCATGAACCGCTCGGCCGAATCGCTCAGTGGTTTGCTCGACAATTTACTGCAATGGTCCAGAATGCAGCGCAATGAGGTGAAAATAAGACCAGAGGTTTTTTGGATTTTGGTTTGCTCATTGAGCGGAATTTGCAGATCTACAACTAGGCGATTCAGAACAAACAACTCACTGTCGAAACAAGCATTCATGGGATTCTGAGGGCTTATGCTGATGAAAACATGCTCAACACAACTCTGCGAAACCTGATTTCCAACGCGATCAAGTTTGCGCAGAAAGGGGGAAAGGTTACCATAAGCGCCGGGATGGAAGAAGAAGGGTTTGTTTCGATAAAAGTGTCAGATACTGATAATGGAATGTCGCAGGAAATGCTCAATAGCCTCTTCACAATAGACAGCCATCATAGTCGACCGGGTACAGATGGGGAACCCAGCAGCGGTCTTGGACTTATCCTGTGCAAAGACTTTACCGAGCGAAATAACGGAAAACTACTCGTGAGCAGCACGCCAGGGAAAGGTTCTTTATTTACGCTATTATTGCCTGATGCCCCGCAACAAACTGCAGGAACAGCATAATTCATTATAATGAACCTTTTCCATCGCTTATTTTTTGTGCTGATAATACTGGCAAGCCAGCCAGCCTGTCAACCTACGCGTAAGCTATATACGCCAGCAGAACGTTCGGCATTTTCTAAAATCACAACCAATGCAGAAGTCGTTGATTATCTCAACGATTGTATATTATTGCATCCATCACTGTCCATGAGTATAACCTGGCTGCACGACAGCCTCGGTTTTCCGGTTATATTATTCAGCGACAGTGCAGCTGCCCCGGCTGAGCGCCTGAGGATGATGATGATTGCCCAGCAGCATGGCAATGAGCCATCGGGTCCTGAAGGTCTGCTGCTGTTTATCGGAGAGCTTGCTGGTGGTAAGCATGACCACCGGCTTCGTAACGTAGAACTATTGATTGTTCCGCAATGTAACCCCTCTGGTGGTGATAACCACATTCGCAGGAACGCTGCAGGTATTGACCTTAACCGCGACCATTTGTCGCTCCATGCTCCGAAGACACGGATTATACAGCAACTTTTTCATGATTTCGATCCTCACTTCACGATCGATTTCCATGAGTATTTCCCCTTCGGTAAGTCATGGAAAGAGTTTGGATACCTACGTAACTTCGACATTCAGCTTGGGGGTCCCACCAATCTGAACACCAGCGATGAAATACGCTATACGATTGCTAGCCGCGTGCTACCATATGTGGAAAATCAACTCAAATCAAGAGGATACACATTTTTCGAGTACACCCTTGGTCACCTGCCCTCGGGTGAGCGGATGCGACGCAGTACCACGGATATCGACGATGGTCGGCAAAGCTTTACCATCACAGGATCCTTTTCGGTTATTGTTGAGGGCATGAATGGACGCGACTCGATCGAACGGTTCGAACGACGTTCAAGAAGCCATATGCAGACTGCCAAAGCACTGGTTTCGTGGGCAGTGCAGAACAGGAAAGATGTAATCAGAATGGTTGAGGACGCCAGAAGAATGGTTTTTGAACTACCTGTGCCGGTTACCATCAGGCAGGAGCACTTTCCGGATGGTCAGCCGCTTTCATATCCCCTTCGATCTATAAAGTCAGGGGCGGATACGATCTTCGTGATTGAAAACTACCACAACAAGGTCATTTCCAACCTCGATGTTATGCCCCCTAAAGGCTATCTCATTCCAAAGGACAATAGTCTATTGGTTGGCTGGCTCGATCGACATCCGTTCATCATCAGAGAAGGGGAGGTGCCTGCGGGTACAATCACTGCGTACCGTTTCACCGGATTTGAGGAAAGTATTGATGAGGTAGATGCCCAATCAAAAGGCGCTTGTTGAAAAGGAGAATCTACAAAGTATTGACAATGAGCTTTATCTATTTTTGCCGCTCAATCATAAATACAATCTGCGTCTGATACATGCCCTCGAACCCCAGTCGATGTATGGCCGCAATAATTACAAAGGCTATGAATCTTTAAGGCAAAGGGCATTCTGGCCTGTCGTCAGACTCGAGTGAGCACTATTTTTCCGGTTGTGCGATCTTCCGGTGCCCCTGCTTTTTGTGCTTCCCTCCATAATCCTCCCAAATGCGACTTAAAGTGGCTTGAACACGCCGAATGCTGAAAAAATGACAGTTGCATAAATAATCAGTGATGCAATTGTTTGTTATTCAGATTGATATCTTTGTTTCTAAAATTAGATAAGGTGTTCATTCTGAAAATGTTAGCTGACAAAATGACGTGTATTCGCTCTTGGTACATGGTTTGCCAAAACGGTCAAAAAGTAGCAAATGAATCTGAATCAGTTTACACACAAAGCACAGGAAGCCATACAGCATGCCCAACAGCAGGCTATACAGCATAAGCATCAGGCTGTTGAAAATCTGCATCTGCTCAAAGGTTTATTAATGGCCGACAGCCACATCATATCTCATCTTCTGGGCAAGCTTGGGGTAAATGCAGAAGTTTTCTCCAGGGCACTCGACCATTCGCTTAAGGCATTGCCCATGGTGGATGGGGGTGAGCAATACATTTCTAGTGAGTTGAGCCGCACGCTGCAGGCAGCATTGACCATTGCCAAAGAAATGGGCGATGACTACGTGGCCATCGACCACCTCTTGCTTGCCATATTCGACTCGGGATCAACAGCCGGGCGTATGCTCAGGGACAGTGATATCTATCGCAATGACCTAGTCAACGTGATTGCTGAGTTACGTAAAGGCAATAAGGTGAACAGTCCTGCTGCAGAGCAGGCCTATGAGTCGCTTGGTCGTTACGCGCGCAACCTCAACGAGCTGGCACGGCAAGGCAAGCTCGACCCAGTGATTGGGCGCGACGAGGAAATCAGGCGTGTGCTGCAAATCCTCTCACGGCGCACCAAAAACAATCCTATCCTGATAGGGGAGCCTGGTGTAGGTAAAACAGCCATAGCTGAAGGGCTGGCTCATCGCATTGTCAATGGCGACGTGCCAGAAAATCTTAAGGACAGACAAATCTACTCGCTCGATATGGGGGCGCTCATTGCCGGTGCCATGTACAAGGGAGAATTTGAGGAAAGACTTAAAAGTGTGGTTAAAGAGGTCGTTTCAAGCCAGGGAGAGGTTATACTGTTCATCGACGAAATACATACCCTTGTTGGGGCCGGAAAAAGCGAGGGTGCCATAGATGCCGCCAACATTCTTAAACCGGCGCTGGCAAGGGGCGAATTACGTGCCGTAGGTGCCACAACACTCAAAGAATATCAGAAATACTTCGAAAACGACAAGGCACTTGAACGTCGTTTTCAGCCAGTTATGGTGGATGAGCCCGACACGGAAGATGCCGTAAGTATTCTTCGGGGACTCAAAGAAAGGTACGAAACACACCACAAGGTGCGCATTCTCGACGAAGCTATAGTGGCAGCCGTTGAATTGTCGCAGCGATACATTACCGAAAGGTTTCTGCCCGACAAAGCCATCGACCTGATCGACGAAGCAGCTTCGCGCCTCAGGCTTCAGATCAACTCTTTGCCCGAAGAACTAGAGATTGCGGAGCGGCGCATCAGGCAGCTCGAAATAGAACGCGAGGCCATTAAACGCGAAAACGACCTGCCTAAACTGGAACGCATCAGCAATGAACTGGCCGAGCTAAACGAACAGCGATCGCAGCTGCGCAGCCAGTGGCAAACCGAAAAGCAGCAGGTGGAAGAGATTCAGAGGCAAAAACAGCTCATTGAAGACTATAAGAGTGAGGCTTTCAAGGCAGAACGTGAGGGCAATTTCGGGCGCGTGGCCGAGCTGCGTTACGGTCGCATTAGCGAAGCCGGACGCGCTATTGAAGAGGCACAACAGAAGCTGCGAACGCTTCAGGGCGACAAACCCATGATCAACGAAGAAGTGGGTGCCGAGGATGTGGCCGAGATCGTGTCGCGCTGGACTGGTATACCAGTGAAACGTATGCTGCAGAGCGAGCGCGAAAAGCTCCTCCAGCTTGAAGAATACCTGCACCTGCGAGTGGTGGGTCAGGACGAAGCAATAAGTTCGGTGGCCGATGCCATCAGACGAAGCAGGGCAGGCCTGCAGGACGCCGGACGGCCCATAGGCTCGTTTATCTTTCTGGGTACAACCGGCGTGGGTAAAACTGAGCTGGCCAAAGCTCTGGCCGAGTTCCTATTCGACAACGAACATGCCATGGTACGCATCGACATGTCGGAATACCAGGAACGCCATAGCGTGTCGCGCCTCATTGGTGCTCCTCCCGGCTATGTGGGTTATGACGAAAGTGGCCAGCTTACCGAAGCCATACGGCGGAAACCCTACTCGGTGGTGCTGCTCGATGAAATAGAAAAAGCACACCCCGATGTGTTCAATATCCTGCTTCAGGTACTCGAGGATGGCCGACTCACCGATAACAAAGGACGAGTGGTGAACTTTAAAAACAGCATCATCATCATGACGTCCAATATTGGATCGTCCATGATTCAGGAAAAGCTTGGCAAATTGCAGGGCGATGTGGATGAGTACCTCTTTGAGCAGACCCGCAACCAGGTGTTCGAACTCTTGCGCCGTCAGCTAAGACCCGAGTTTTTGAACCGTATTGACGACATCATCATGTTCAGGCCGCTCAAATTGGGACAGATTGTGGAGGTGGCCCGTCTGCAATTCAACGCGATAAGGCGTATGCTCGAAAAGAACGGACTTCAGGTGGATATCAGCAACCGCGCACTCGAACATCTTGCGAAGGCAGGATACGATCCGCAGTATGGTGCGCGACCAGTACGCAGAATGATTCAGAAACAATTGCTCAACGAGTTATCGAAAAAAATACTGGCAGATGAAGTAACGCCTTCAAAACCATTGTATATTGATTTTGAGGATGATAAATTGATTTTTCGGAACTAGTAAAAAAAGGCTGGATTAATCTGAGCCAGCCCTTTCTTTGTTATAAAACCTTATACAAATTCTTTTTCGAGCGTTTTCACCCATTTCCTGATGCGTGCATCCGTGTGGTCGGCCTGATTTTCTTCGTCCACAACAAGACCAACAAAACTGCCATCCTTTTCTGCAAGCGAAAAGGCATAGTTGTATCCATCGATCGGCCACTGACCTACAACGATTTCTTTGTTGGGCAAACGGCAATAGAGCGTGCCCAAACCATCTACAAAACTGTCAGCATACTCGGCCTGATCGCCCAAACCAAACAAAGCAACCTTTTTGCCCTCAAAGTTGATCTGGTCAAGCTCGTAGATGAAGTACTCCCAGTCGTCCTGCATATCGCCAATGCCCCAGGCCGAAGTGCCAAAGACCAGGTATTTGTAGCTGTCGATCATTTCCGGAGTTGACTCTCTAATGTCATGCAGTTCAGCATGATTGCCCAATGCCTTTGCCAGGCGCTCGGCTACCGATTTGGTGCTACCGCCGGTGCTTCCATAAAAGATGCCTATGTTTTCCATGCAGGTGTTATTTAAAATCATTCTAAAAACGGCTGCAAAGATACATTAATACTGCAATCCCGGTTTGATGAAGATCAACAAAGATAAAGCCGGAATTGTTTTTTATCGATTGCTGCCCAGGCTGCCTTTTAGCTCTTCGGCTATTATGAGCTTGTTCAGGATGGCATATACCGTAAGGCCCGACACCGTCTTAATGCCCAGTTTACGTGTAATATTTTTACGGTGAGTCATCACTGTATGCACACTGATAAAGAGCTTTTCTCCTATTTCGTTGTTTGTGAGCCCAAGAGCTACCAGACGGAGTATTTCATTTTCACGCTCGCTGAGCTGTTGGTCGGATTGCACATCATCCACGAATCCCTGTTTGCGGAAAACCTCTTCGAAGGTGCCTGTTAATTCTGCTCTTCCGGCTGCACAACTTACAATGGCATCAAACTGCCCTAAGGGGTGCTTGGCTGTTTTTTCGTTAACTATTGCTACAAACGTGTAACCGGCCAACTGTGGGTCCGCCCGGTTGATGACGGGTTGAAGCAACAGCTCAGGATTGGCGATGATTAGCCTCGACTGGGAGCGCAGGATAAGTTTGCTCAAATTGACCACTGGCAGGTCAGTTTCTTCAATACGAAATGACAGCCCCATCTGACTGAAGAGAATTTTAAATCCCTCCCGAATCAGAAACGATGGTTCGATGAGCAGGATAACGATTGGACTGTCCATGGTGGTATCAGGCTGGATTTCTGGCTGCTAGATCACGCTCCATCTGCTCCACAATGGGTACCAGAATCAAATCTTCCATATGGGCATGGTTGTTCAGGTCAGCCTCAAGCTCAAAAAGCTCGTGCAATATCCTGTTGAGCAGCCTGCTGTCCTTCGGCTTGGGTATGTATTTGATAATTATATTTTTAAGATCAAAAAGCTTAGCCTCCACATCATCGTGCTCGTCTTCGTATTTTCTAATGCTGTATTGTATGGATCGCAGGTAATCCAGATCGTGCTCATCCTTGCTCCGGGTATATTTTTCCAGTGCAAGCACATATGGATATACAATGTTTTCCTCATTCTGGATGTGGTTGGTGAGCTCAGTCTTGTATTGCTGAAAGAAACCCGAGAGGAGATTGCGGCTGTCGCTGTCCAGATCAGGTCTTCCCATCAATGCGTTAAGGAGTTCCTCAATTTCAGGTATTTTGTGCTCTAGATAATCCTGATGCGTACGGCGCAAATACGTAATCAACTGGCTGGAAGTAAATTGCTGAAGATTGTGCACCGGAAAGTAGGTGTGGTCATGATAAGTGTTCAGCACCTCGAGAAAAAAAGGAAGATGGATGCCATAATCGGCGCATAACTCATTAATACTCTTTTCTCCGAATCCAAGTTGTATGCCGAAACGGTGAATGATGTGTATCAGATGGTGGTTGATGTGCACCACATCCACCATTTTCATGTCCTTACTGATGTGCATGTGCTAAGAATTTCCGTGCAAAATTACTCATTAAGGCTTTGAAGCCAAGCATCCAATACTTTGATATAAATACTAAAATTGGAAGATAAATCATGAATGTGATCAGCAACCACATCAAAATCAGATGGATGAATCCTTTCCGATTGATTCCGGGTGCTGAACAAACTTTTGTCCGAAAGGTGCTTCGCAAGGTATTCCTGTTCTGATTGTCCGGGTGTTGGAATCAGGTGGGCTGTTCTGCCCAAAGCGATGAGATCCATAATGGTCGAATATCCGGATCGGCAGATGATATGAGAGGCTTGATCCACAAGTTGCTCAAAAAACTGATCGTCAGCATGATTATACCACACCATTCCAGGAAATGATGCAGGCTCTGTGGATTTTCCGGGCAGTCCGCGAATAATTTGCAAAGGCTTATCAACCAGTTCATTAAGTATTTTTTTCTCGAGCAGACTTCGTTGAGGTTCAGGTCCGGAGAGTATGGCCAGAATATATTTGCCTTGCCTGAGATTTATTTTTTCGGTTTTGTTAAACCGGCTGAGCAATCCGATGTAGCTTGAGTTAAAATGCTTTAGAGGCGGATGCGATAAGCTGCCGGCAAGCCCACCTGGTTGTGGGTTATCCAAATCCGGAATCCAGCACTCGTCGTACTTTCTGATCACCTGATGGTGTAGCCACGTCAACATTGTTGAAAGGAATTTGCCTGGTATTGGTGAGATCAGGTTAACCTGATGTGTGATATATACCGATGGCACACGTTTGTTCCAACAGCCAAAACGGTTGTCCGAGATGACTGCATCGATTTGGTATACCTTGACTAAGTGCTTTAAATATCTATTATCCTGATAGATACTAAAAACGAGCTTTGGTAACTGAAGCAAAAGTTTTAGCCACAATTGTCTCCCTCGACTATATTTTATCTGAACAAAGGGAAAGTCGATCATTTTCAGTTCGGGGAAATGGGTTTGAAGCAGGGCCTTGGCTCCGCCACTGGCTGCCAGGATTACTTCATGGCCCAGTAGGTTCAGTTGCCTGATAATTGGAATACATCGTGCAGCATGTCCGATACCCCAGTCAAGAGGACAAATCATGATGCGTTTTATTTGACCGTCCAAGGCAAAGAGCTTTGGGCGAAATTAGGGTTTTTCCTAATTTTGGCGAGGATGACAGACCAACTCCGTTATAAAATTGCTCTGACGCTCATTCCAGGCATCGGTGATATACTGGGCAAAAAGCTTGTAGCCTGGTGCGGAGGGCCTGAGGCTGTATTCAGGGAGAAGAAGAAACAGTTAGAAAAGATTCCCGGATTAGGTCCCGCTTCCATACAAAGCCTGCTCAGTCAGAATGTATTTGGCAGGGCTGAAGAGGAAATAGCTTATATTGAAAAGCATGGCATCGCGCCCCTATTTTACCTTGACAAAGCCTATCCCAAACGACTTCAGCATTGTGCAGACAGCCCGCTTATGCTTTATTACAAGGGCAATGCTGATCTGAATACCCCATTTGTTGTTGGTATAGTCGGAACGCGCAATGCAACAGAATACGGCCGCCAGTTGTGCAATCAGCTGGTTGAAGGTCTGATGAATCATCAGGTGCTGATTGTCAGTGGCCTGGCTTATGGCATTGATACTGCAGCGCACAGAGCCTCGGTAAAGCATGCACTTCCCACCGTGGGAGTACTTGGTCATGGGCTTGACCGGTTATACCCAAATGCCAACAAAAGCCTTGCCGATAAGATGATGCTCAATGGAGGATTGCTGACGGAGTTTACCAAAGGCACCATACCCGACAGGGAGAATTTTCCCCGTCGCAACCGCATCGTAGCCGGGATGGTGGATGCGCTGGTGGTTGTAGAATCTGGCCTTAAGGGGGGCGCTCTCATCACGGCCGACATCGCATCATCCTACAACCGCGATATCTTTGCCTTTCCCGGCAGGATAAACGACCCATACAGCGAAGGATGCAATCATATCATACGAACCAACAGGGCAGCTCTCATCCGCAATGCCGACGACCTGCTTTTCAGTATGGGCTGGGACAATAAGATACAGGTGCAGGCGGCACAGACGCGATTGTTCAGAGAATTCAGTCAGGAAGAACTAAGGCTGCTCGACTGTTTTAACGGGGAGAAAGAGTGTGGTATTGATGATATCATGCTGCGAAGTGGTTTTCCTTCTTCGCGTCTTGCCGGTTTGCTGCTGGGGCTGGAGTTCGATGGCATTGTAACAGCCCTTCCCGGAAAGCGTTATCGGATTAATCCGTAGCTTTCATTCCGATAGTTTTCCGGGCAGAAACTTTTCGCGGGTCAGCTCATAAACTGCAAAAGCCGAGGTAACACCAACAACTGCCCCGACAATAACATCAGCCGGGTAATGCACCCCAAGCCCCATGCGTGTATAACCCATAGTAAATGCCCAAAGAAAGGAAACAATGGTGACCCATTTGTGTCGAAACGCCAGACTTAATGCCATGGCCAGCACAAAGGCATCGGAAGTGTGACCGCTGGGGAACGATGGACTTCCGCCTGAAGTCAGTTTCTCAATAAAAGTGAATGTTTCGAACGGTCGAGGTCTGTTGATGGTGTATTTCATGAGATTGGTAATAACAACGGCAAATGCAACCGAAATCATAACATACCATGTGGCCAGCCGAAGCAGCTTGTCTTTTCTCGCCAGGGCAACCAACAGCATGATGACCGGAATGCCAAAAGCAAAAGGACCAGCGGTATGGGTAATTGCAATAAAAAACAGGTCAAGGCTTCGTTGGCGGCCTGAATTGATATCCTTGAGCAATAAAATATCCAGCTGCGACCAGCCCAGCAAGGCAGCGATCAGTAAGGCCACAAGCGAAGCCATTAAAAGCAATATTTTCTTTGTTTTCAATGCCTTGAATGATAATTGACAAAATTGCGAAAAATGCTCAATTCCTGTAATTGGATTTTTTCGACGATACCAGCAGCCAGACAAACGTGATCATACTGGCCATGGCAGTGAGGAAAAAGGCAGCCGTTGCTCCATAAACGGCCCACACTGCACCTGCCATGGTACTGGCAATCATCAGAGCAAGGCTCTGAAGAGCCGAGAAGAGGCCGATGGCTGTAGCTGTTTCGTTCGACGGAACAACGCCAGCCACCCAGGCTTTTGACACACCTTCGGTAGCGGCCATATATATACCATAGACCCCAAAAAGCACAAACCCTTCAGCCATGCCGATGCCCACTCCCATGCCGGTGTAAACGCCTGCAAATATCAGCATTCCCCCGCTGAATACGGCTTTCATGCCAAGCTTATCAGCGAGGCTGCCCAGCGGATACGAAGCAAGAGCATAAAATATATTATAGAGAATGTATGCCAAGATGGCGATCTGGTCGCTGCCAGTAAGCTCACGCATCCTCAATATGAGCAGCATATCGCTGCTGTTGAACAATGCGAAGAAGGTTAATGGCATTACCAGCCTGCGAAAGGCTACCGGGCTGGATCTCCAGTATTTGAAATAATCGAAGAAACCAGGCCTAGGTTTTAAAGGCTCGGTCTGAGGGTTTTCCCTGACACCAAATGTAAGTGCTACTGCCAACAATCCAGGGATGGCAGCAAGCAAGAAAAGACTAACATAGGATCCTGGAAACACATGCAGAAAGGCCAGGGCCATCAGTGGTCCGATTACCGCACCTAGTGTATCCATACCGCGATGAAAACCGAACACCTTGGCTTTGTCGGTTGCTTTAGCCTCAGCCGAAAGTAAAGCGTCGCGGGGTGCAGTGCGGATGCCCTTGCCTAAACGGTCAACGGTGCGTGCAAGAAAAACCATCGCGGGCTGCACCGAGGCCACCATCAGGGGTTTTGATACGGCCGAAAGTAGGTAGCCAATGCGCACAAAGGGCATTCGCGTGCCCCTGCGGTCGGACAATTGCCCAAAATATCCCTTGCTCAGGCCAGCAACAGCTTCAGCCACACCTTCGAGCAACCCTATGATAAACACCGAAAACCCAATTGTCCTCAGATAAACGGGAGCCACCGGGTAAAGCAACTCGCTGGCGACATCGGCCATCAAACTCACCAGGGCAAGAAACCATACATTTCGGGTGATTACTCTGCTTTTCATGGCCCTCGTTTATGACCCGAAATCATGACTTTAATGTGTTATTCCTGTTTTATAACTTGTTGCCACCTGATCTTGTTATCGGTGTCGAAGCATTCCACAACCAATTCACGTTGTTTGCTTTCCCCACGGAAGCTGACTTTTCCAAAGTTTCGCGAGGTTTCAACTGTGCCGGGCACCCTGAGGGTGTTGTTCCACTCGCCACCACGTCTGTTCGGTCCGGCAGTCATGGTCGAAAAAGTGAGGTCCCAGATCGTGGGCTTGCCTTCTTCGCGCAGAACCGACATTTCGGTGAAATGGACATCGCCGGTAATAAATACAACATTTCTGATGTTGTGCTTGTATATGAAATCGATGATGAGCTTCCGCTCAGCCTCAAAGCCATTGTTGATGTAGGTCTCGAACATACGCGCCGTACTCAGAAACTGACCACCCATAGCTACAATCTTGAAGGTTGCAGTACTGCTGACCAGATTATCGAGCAGCCATTGCAATTGCTTCGCGCCGAGGATTGTTTTATTTTCAGCATTGAGGTTATCAGGGTCACGATACCAGCGGTTGTCGAGCAGGAAAAAGTCGGCATCGCCCCACTGAAAGCTGGTGATGGCTCCTTCGATATCTCCAACACCCACAGTGGGGTTGGCAAAGAAATAAGAGAAAGCCTCGAGGGTTAGATTTTTATTGAAAAAGCCTTTATCACTGTCGTTTGGTCCATATTCGTGATCGTCCCAGATGGCATAGTGGTGTGTGGATGCCAGAAAAGGCTGAAGCTCTTTTACCGATCGCGAATGCGTCCAGCGGGCCATGATGCCAGTACGGCTGTTCCAGTCGGGTTCGCGCAGATACATATTATCGCCCAGCCAAAGCATAAAATCGGACTTATGTGAAGCCATGCTCTCAAAAATACGATAATCTCCGCCATAGGGTTTGCCCGGTCGGTCGAACTCCTCCTCATTGATATAGGCACAGCTTCCGGCAAGCAGACTGAACTCAGGGGGATTGCCCCGCCACTTCCACACTTTCTTTGTTTGAAATTGGGTGGGGTAGGGGAGTTTTACTGGTTTACCGTCAATGATAATATCGTAAGCGTAACGCGTGCCGGGTTTTACCTTGTCGGCCACCAGATGCGCCGTAAAGGCTTTATCCTTTTTAGTGATTACGGTATTTGAAAAGCTCACCATTTTCGGATTGTCAAGCGGGTGATAGCGCATGACTACCCTGGCCGGCTCCTTGGTTTGCACCCAAACCACCGCCTCACGCATCTCGCTGTAACCTGGCATTGGGCCTGACTGAAGTTTTGGATGCTGTGCAAACACACTTTTCGCAGCGATGAATAAAAGTATAAGAGCAACGCTGCCTGATGCTGTTCTTTTCATTTCATTCTGAATTTGAGAAGGTCGACTATTGAATCGCGCGAACCATCGGTTACTGCCGGCCGGATTTGTAGAATCTCTGCCATCAGGGAGTAAAGGTGGATATTCTGAAACTGTTTCTTTACATAGGCATCATCGCGAAAAGCCGGCCCACTGGCGAAAAATATGCCATGCATATCCGGATTGGCATTGTCGTAACCATGCGCTCCGCGCTGTCGCTGCAATCGGTAGCTCCATCCCACGCTATAGCCATCGTTAGCCAGCACAGTCACATCGTGGAGGCGGGGATGGTTTTCGGCTTCAAGCCGGGCCGGAGCTTCGCCCCGTTTCCAGTAACGGATATGAGGTACCCGACTGAGCTGGTCAAGAAAGCGTTCCAGCTGACCATCTTTGATTCTGAAGTTGATCACAGGGTTATACCCATCAAAACCAACAATAGCCGAAGTATCCACATAGTGATCCAGATAAACTTTTTTAGCAGGATCGAGTTGGGCCATGCCATGGTCGGAGACTATGATGATATTGATTTTATCGTAATGTGGTAAAGCTTTTAATCTGGTATGAAAAACGCCTACAAGACTGTCAAGATATTCTATCAGCGGGACAATACTGTCGTTGAGTGGCCCGAGCTGATGCCCTTTCGAATCGGGTTCGTCCATATACCACATCAGCAAACGTGGCCGCTTTTCATCAGGCATTTGCAGCCAGTATAAAACCGTGTCGATACGGTCGGAAAAAGGCATATTGTGCTGATAAAGTTTCCAATAGGATGGTCTGACTCCTTTCACATTCGCCTCACTGCCAACCCAGAAACATGTGGCTGTTTTAATTCCTTGGTTTTCAGCAGTTACCCAGATGGGCTCCCCTCCGTAAAAACTGCCGTCTTCGACAGTTTTCCGGTTTCCTGGCCGGTTGTAATATCGTTTTTGCTCCGGATCGTAAAAACTATTGGCAACGATGCCATGTTTTCCAGGCCTTAATCCTGTGGCCATGGTATAATGGTTGGCAAAAGTAGTGATAGGAAAACTGGGGATGAAACGCTTGGCCTTAACGCCTGATGCAGCGATTTCATCGAGGTGGGGTGTTTGTGCTCGCTGGAGGTAATCCCATCGGAAACCATCCATCGAAAGCACGACTAAATACTGTTCATCGTTCTGAGGTGGTTTTTGGGCAGTCGCAATCAGGAAAATGGCTGCAACAATCAGAATCAGGAATATGTGCCGTCGGTTCATGTGATTCGATTAATGTACAAAAATAGGAAAAGCCCCCCGCATGGGAGGCTTTCCGGTTAATCCTGATTAATCTTTTAGTTAAAGATGTACTTGATACCAATCTGGCCTTGCCACACATCGGAAAGACTGCTGCGGCGGCTGAATGTTTCGGTGATGGGGATGATTTCGTTGGTGGTGTCATTTACCTTCTTCACCCCAAGCACGTTCATGCGGTAGATAGGCTTGTTGTCGGCAGTGCGTCCGTTATAACGTACAGGACGGGTGCTATTGACCACATAACCAACACCCCACTTGTCGTTGAGCAGGTTGCCAAAGTTGAAGAGGTTGGCGCTGATCTGAATTGTGTTGCGTTTTCCGTTAACGTTGACAAAAAATTCCTGAGTGATGTTGAGGTCAACCTGCCAGATGAATGGGATGAGAGCCCCATTGCGCTCGGCATATTTTCCACGCATGCTGCTCAGGTATTTGTCCTGCAGGATGTATTGCTCAAAAGCTTCAGCTTGCTGTTCAGCGGTGTAGTCAGCTGTGGCAGTGAGTCCACTCACCGAAGGTTTGTGGGTCTGGAAGTTCATTTCTGATCTGTCCTTAGGGATGTACAGCAGGTCATTGACATTGCCGTCCCCGTTCATATCTGTAGAATAGATATAGCTGAAACGTCCCTGATCGCGACCTTCCACAAAAATACCCACCTGTGTGGCACCAAAGCCAGCATATTCCTTACGGTATGAGGCAGCCATGAAGAAGCGGCTTGGTTGATCATAATCGGAGAATGCAACAGGAGCATTGTTTGGGTCGAATACAATGGCGTTGTTGTTATATGAACCGGCAGCTATTGATCCCGGGTTCACAGTATTCTTCGAAACACCTTTGGAATAGCTGGCCTTGGCAAAGAAGCCGTTACTAAATGGACGCTCCAGACTGAGAGCCACCATATTGCTGCTGCCATTGCCTTTATTATCAAGGGTTATAGCGTTAACGACATTGTTATTGATACGGGTGGCAAGGTAACGCGGACGTTTGTCTGGTCCATCAAAATTGGCTGTACTATCGGGCAGGTTTGCATTAAAATAACCTATGCCATTGATTTCCTTGGTATAGATGAATTCTACTGTACCGATGACGTCAAAGGGCAACTTGCCGTCAACAGCAATGTTCGAGCGCCAGATCTGTGGAAATTTGAAGTTAGGATCGGTAATGGCAAGTTCGTAGGACGAAGGCAAAGTGGCATTTGCTGGAATCCAGCGTTTGGGATCAGGGCTGAAAAAGTATTTCTTAGTGTTGTCGGCCTGAATAAATCCAGTAAGCACTCCATTGTTGCCAATCTGGTTTGATATCCAGACGAAGGCCGGACGTCCAGTAAACAGACCTGTACCGCCACGAACCTGCAACTTACGATCTTTTAACACTTCATAGTTGAAGCCCAAACGGGGAGAGAACAGAGGCTTGGGATCAGGCAGCTTAGCGGTATTGATTTTATAATTGCGATTTTTATCGCGGTCTATAAATTTCTGACCTGCAACTGTTTGGTTGTCGTATCCTGTTTCAGCGAAGAAAGGTACGTCAACACGCACACCTGCAGTGATATTCAGGCCTTCGATTGGCGAGAATTCATCTTGAACATATGCGCCTGCGTAAGTAACTTTTGTAGGCTGTACAGGTTCAGCACCACCAGGAAGGGCGGAGTAGCGAAGCTGGAAGCGGCGGAGTGAAACAGGTCCTTCAAAATTCGGATCACCAACACCACGGTTCGGATTTGCCAGGTAATCATTAGCATCGGCGTAAAAATTGGCAAGGCTGTTGTACACATAAACACTTTGTGAGCCCGGAAAGAAAACGTTTTCGAACGAGAAACGCTCAACATTGATACCGCCGGTGAAAACATGCTTTCCTGCAAAGTAGGTCACATTATTCTGCAGCTGAAGGGTGCTGTACTTTAGCTTGTTGTTTGGTGTAAAAGGCTCAAAACCAAGCGAAATGTAGGTGTTGGATGCTTCCTGAATTTCAACTAATGGAAAAAAGTCGCCACGCGATCCGCGGTCTTCGTTTTGGTAGGTGTAACCGAGAATTAAGTTGTTGGTTAACTTACCAAATACGCTGTTAACCTCTCCAATGATGGAGTGAATCTTTTCTTTCTGAATATAGTTGGTATTCTGGTAGTTCAACGCCTGAGTGTTGGACCTCCGGTTACCAAAACCGAGCGAAGAACTGTTACTGGCTAGCACGTCGGTTTGAGAATTGAAATAATTGTAGCGCAGGCTGGCCTTGTGGTTCTTGCTGATGTTATAGTCGAGCTTAGCTATAAGGTTATCGCCAAAGGCTTCGCTGTTGTAACCTTCGTAAGGACCAGTCTCATAGTTGAACTTTTCTTTCATGTAGGTACGCAGGTTGTCAAGGTCGCTGCGAAGCACACGTGTTATATTACCACCAACAGGTTCGCCACCGTTGTTTGCGACAAAAGGTGTGGCCGGACGTGCATCGCGGTCAAACTCGGCGCTGGCGAAGAAGAAGAGTTTGTTTTTGATAATAGCTCCACCAAGGTTAGCTCCAAATTGATTTACGTTGAAGTCGGCAGTTGTTACTTCCTTGCCATAAGCTTTCGAGCCAACAAGTTTCTCATTACGGTTGGTGAAATAGGCTGAGCCTTTGAATTCGTTTGTGCCACTTTTGGTAACAGCGTTGATGCCTGCACCAACAAAACCTGCCTGACGCACATCGTAAGGCGCAATGTTTACTTGTATTTCTTCAATGGCATCGAGTGCGATCGGAGCTTTGCCAGTTCGCCCGCCTGGCTGATCAGCCAGACCAAAGCTGTTGTTGAAAATCGAACCATCGATGGTAATGTTGTTCAGACGTGAATCTTGTCCGACAAACGAACGACCGCTGGCCTGAGGAGTGAGGCGAGTGAAGTCGTTGATTGAGCGACTGAGCGAAGGAAGAGTACGGATGGCTTCGTTAGGAATCGTTGTGGCAGCGCCAGTGCGATCGGAGCTGAAAACAGCATCCTTTTTACCGGTAACTACAACTTCGCCAAGCTCCATAGCTGTTTCCGACAGCACTGCGTTCAAGTTAGTTGCCGTACCCAGCGCAAGAAATAAATCCTTGTACTGCGATTCTTCGTACCCGACAAAACTAACAGTCACTGTGTAAGGACCGCCAATCCTCATAGAAGAAATGAAATAACGTCCGTCAGTGCCGGTAATGGTACCGTAAACAGTTCCTGATGGGGTATGCACAGCAACAACAGTTGCTCCGGGTAGCGTTTCGCCTTTGCTATCGCTAACCCTTCCGCTCAGTGCCGAGGTAGTTACCCCCTGAGCAAATGCTGCATGCATAAAAAAAACAAGCAGCATGGTCATCATGCCTGAAAGTAGGTTTTTTTTCATAAACGGTTTAATTGGTGAATGATTAGTTTTTTCACAAGGGCAAAATTATTGAATCAAAAGCGGATTTCCATTAAGTAATTGTTAACATAAAATTTATTAATCCTTCTTTTGAAGGCTAACACTTTGGAACTCAAAATCATCAGACAGAATCATTGTTGAAAAAATGTCGATAAATTTTAACGCGTTATGAATGAATATATTAAACACATTAATGACGACCAGTTTTCGGCAATTCCACATCAGATCTGTCGCATTTCAAAACATGAATCTGATGCCCATGTCAAAGTTCCTGCCAAACGACCAGAAGCCTCTGAATGCTTCTTCGGAGTGCCCGATACCATCCTCGCCCTTTAAGATAAAGATGCGATTGAAGATGTTGTTGGCATTGACATATATTATGCCTTCCCAGCCAAGGATAGCAAGAGGCATCGAGAAGTTCAGGTCTGTTACTGCATAGGATGGCAGCCTGTAGGCTTGTTGTCTGTCGTTCGGATTTTGTCTTCCGGCAGGGTCGAAAGTCGCATAATGACGATCATAAACCATACTGCGGCATGTGAGGTTCAATTTATTGAGCAACTGTGCCTCAAGCTGAATTCCTGCCTGAAACTGGGGCGCTCCTCCCACGTAAAGTCCATTTGCGTAAACATTTACAGTATCAACTACCAAGTCCCTGTCGTTGAGCAATCTGGCCTCTACGTCCTTTTTCCATTTCCAGTTTCCTATACCCGAAACAAAACCGAACTTAATAGATTTGAGAAGATTCACACTCAGGTCAACTTCCAACCCCTGATGCAAAGCATTCAGTCCACGCACCATAGCCCGTGTCTGGGTGTTATTTTCCAGCTGAATGTATTCTTGTGTCAAAAACGAAACATCCTTCCACAGGGTGGAATAGGCTGATAAATTAAAATTGACGGTCCCACCTTTTATCCCATAGCCTGCTTCGATCGTGTTCACCTTTTCATTACGGATATCCCTGACAGGAATATTGTTGAAGTTGCCAAATACGAATTTATAATAAGGTAATCTACTAAAATATCCAATGTTAAGGTAGAGGTTACTCATCGTCCCCGGCCGGTAACTCAACCCGCCCTTCATATCGAATCCACCACGGATTACAGATTCGCTGAGTGGGTTTTCGGGGTAATTATATTCATCATTTCTGCGATAAGTCTGACCCGAAACCGATCCCGCCACAAAGGCTGTAAGTCGCCCAAAACTTTTCTCAAGCTGCGCGAAACTATTCAGCATATGAAGCAAGGCACCGTTGTGAAGCCTGATGATATCGCCTGGCATTTTCAGCTGCGACCTTCCGGCAACGCCGGCAAGCGACCAACTAAAGTCGTCAATATAAAATTGTCCGCCAAGCAAATTGGCTACTTCCTGCCTCAGGGTGGAGTTGAAAAAGCGATAATGCAATCCTGTTGTCAGCCTCAATCCATTGCCAAGATCGGTTTCGAGGGTGCTGAGTGCCCCTGCCCAGACATGGCTGGCCAGAAAATGTGTCTGAACCACCTTGCTGAAACCTGCTACCTTGCTGCCATCAGCCAGCACCGCCGAATCCTGTTGAGATGAATTACAACGATAGATGGCATCCCAATCAATTTGTCCGGAAGCATTGCGGAAAGCAAATACGCCCGGACCATTCTGATAACTGTCGTTCCACTTGCCACCGCCCCAACCGGGAGAAAAATAAAGCGTGCTGACCAAAAGCGTTTTATTGTCAATTTGAAGGTAATGTGTTAACCCCATATGAGGCTTATGATAGAAGTTTTCGCTGGCATTATTGATGCGGCCATTGTCGTGGCCCCACTCCTTATTATATTTATGACCAAATCGCGCAACCTCCTCCTTGCTGATTTTCAGATTACGCTGCCCATGGCGTTCGGGGCCTCCTAATGATGTAAACAACAATCGCTGACGAGGTCCAAAATGCTTTCCTACACTCAAAAAATAAGCCCAACCATCCACATAAGTGCCATCAACATAGCCGGGCCCTGAAGTGCGTGACCCAAGTAAACTTACTGCCCAACCATTGCCGATGTTTCCGGAATTATAACTCAGCGAGCTGCGCGTGTTGCCATAGCTTGTAAGTTGGTGGGCAAACATACCTTCAGCCTCGCCACCCGTTCCGGTGGTAATAATGTTTACTGTGCCGCCAACAGAATTCTGAGCTATTTTGCTGGCTCCAATGCCACGCTGAAACTCAATACTGCGGGCTATTTCCGTAAGGCCCATCCAATTGTTCCAGTATACCAATCCGTTTTCAGCTCCGTTGATCGGAATACCATTGAGCAAAACAGCAAGGTTTTCCTGTTGAAAACCCCTTATGCTCAAGGTAGCATCGCCCGAACCGCCACCATCACGGCTGGCATAAACGCTGGGGCTAAAGTTCATGACCTCGGGCAAAGGCCGGTCTCCCAATGTTAATGAAATCTTTTCGGCACTGATGCGGGTAAAGGCTATGGGTGTGTGTCCCTCACGTGCAGTATGGGCCATTACCTGAATCTCGTTGAGCTCGGTAATCACCCTTTCCATTTTGATATCGAGCGGATTGTCAACAGTACTGAATACAACCTCCTGTGTACGGTAACCTAGGTGGCTTACAATCAATTTGCCTTCTTTTGTTGCTGCATTCAGGACGAAAACGCCTGATGAATTGGCGAGCGTTCCTCTGTTTACATGCGCAAGCCTGATTTCAGCACCGGAAAGCGGAAGTCCTGTTTCCTTATCGCTTATCCTGCCAGATATTTGCTGTGCAACCGACTGCAGGCTCAGCAGCCCTGTGAAGACCAAAATCGCGGTAATTTTCATTGCTCTATTGCAGATAAGTAAAAACCAAGCCCCGAATCGCTCCGGGGCTCAGGATCCATTCAACCAAAAAGTAACGAGTCTTACAAGGCGAACTATCGCCGTGAAACAATCCTTGTGAAGTGGCTTCCACCGCTTCATCAAGATCATCTACCCGTCCTTCTTCCATCCAGACTATTACTGTCGGTACCGGAGTTTCACCGGTTCAATCCTTTTTAAATGGGAGTCGCGGACTATACCGCCGATCGGGAATTACACCCTGCCCCGAAGAACTTTTCAGCTGCAAATATAGTGTTAATTATTTAACATTAGCTGTGCATCCAAAATTAATTTGACAAAACTAAACTATATGGTGAGCCACATTTTTTTCCTCCGATCATGCCTCAATAGATTTCATTTTCAGCTTATTAAGGAATTCCATGGCGCTTAAAGCGGCTACTGTTCCATCTGCTGTGGCCAGGGTAATTTGCCGATATTTTTTTTCATTGGCATCGCCGGCAGCAAACACACCAGCGATGTTGGTTTGCATTGCCTGATCGACCATCACTTCTCCGCGTTGATTCAGATTGATGCATTTTCCCTTCAGAAAATCCGTATTGGCCTCATAACCAATGAAAATGAATACACCATCGAGTTCCAGTCGGTATTTCTCTCCGGTTGACAAATTTTCGACCATTACACCTTCAAGCTTGTCATCACCAAGAAATTCGATGATACGGCTCTGCATCCGGATATCAATTTTAGGATTGCTTTGCACCACTTCATGGGCATGTTTGAAACCCTGGAATGTATCGAGCATGTGGATCAGACTAACATGACTGGCGTATCTGGTCAGCGAATCGGCTTCCTCGAGAGCAGTGTTTCCACCGCCAACCACCGCTATGGATTTCCCCGTAAAAAAATCGCCATCGCAGGTGGCACAATAGGATATGCCTCGTCCTCTGAAACGATCTTCTCCAGGCACGCCTAAGCCTTTTGACCTGCCGCCGGTTGCAAGTATGATGGTATCGGCTGTAAATTCTTTACCATTGGTTAGCCGCAACCATTTTTGCTCCGATTCAAAATCTATGGCGCTAATGCTGATGCCACTCATTATTTTGCAGCCAAGATTTTTCGCCTGATTCTTCATCCTGTTGGCTAACTCAAAGCCTGATATCGACTCAAATCCCGGGTAATTGGCTATTTCGTGCGTAAGTACCATCTGCCCTCCGGCAACACCCGAATCGAGAATGAGTACAGTGGCTTTTGCCCTCGAAAGGTAAATTCCTGCGGTGAGTCCGGCCGGACCAGCACCAATAATTATACCGTCGAAATGTGTTGGATTCATTGACTTATTTTAATGGATTAAAAAAACCCGGAAGCTTGTACCGGGCTTTTGACTCTGATTTTACGCTGGTTGTCCGAATTCCCGGTCCAGAATAGCAGTAATCTGGTCTCGTGACTGAATGCTGCTTGTAGCTGCGGCAACCGCGCCGTTTTTATAATATACCGTAAATGGTAGTCCCATAAAGTTACGACATTCCGGCAGATTGCGGATTACTGCAGCTTCAGGGGAGTCGAAGGCCATATCACGAAAGGCTACGTGCGTGTATTCATCACGCAACTCCTCCATGACCCCATAAACCGGTATGCACATCGGACCCATCCGGCCGCAACATACCATTACATTTTCGTTCTGTTCAATCAGCTGCTGCAAGTCTTTTGCAGTGGCTACATGTTCAAGATTTGTTGGTAGTACCATCGTATTTGGTGTTTATTATCGCGTTGCAATAATCATAAATCATGCCAGATAGTGATACTAAAGCGCTTTAAATTTTTATTTTTTGCTGCACAATATAGAAAAATGCTGTTTTTGAATGATTTCAGTTTCTACACTAAGCGTTTGATAAACCGAAGTTTATGCGTATGTTTTTTTCGTTGCCGATTGAAAATACCATGAACATCTATGCTGTCTTTACGCACATATCCTGAGCAATGTATGATGCTGCCGGAACCATCAAGTATACCAACATGTACAATTTGGCCTGTTTCGTTCTCGAAAAATGCGAGATCGCCTGCTTGTGCATGGTCCACAAAATCAATCATTTCGCCTACAAATGCCTGATCTTTTGCATCACGGGGAAGATGAATGCCAGCCACCTTGAAAACCACCTGTACAAAGCCGCTGCAGTCGTAGCCAAACGGGTTTCTTCCCCCCCACATATAAGGACTTCCCATCAACATAACAGAGTATTTCATGATTGATTCAGTGCCACCGGATTCCGGCATGACAATAATTCCTGATTGCTGCCATTCATCCAGTTTTTCTGCCTTTATGGCGTTGTATAGCGGGGTAATACTGCTGCCAAAAGGCAATAGATTGTTTACTCCATTTTCAGTTCTGACTTCGATTAATGGACACGAAACCAACAATCGACTGATAGCTTGTTGTTCATTTACAGCAATATCAGAATGTTGAGCAAGGCTCAGCCAGCCCTCATATTCATCGAAAGTGCATCGAATCAATAGCCAATCGGACCTACAGTCCACCACTTCGTACAGTTCGCCGAATAAAACTTGTGTGACCAGCTCGCTTCTTTCGGAAGGCTCTTTGCGTATATTGATAATTGGTAAAGTAGATAACATCTTCATAATTAAAGATTAATAGTTAAAAAAGATCATTTTAAATGTTGATGTTAAAGGTAAGATTTGATTCCTGATCTGCTTTCGTTTATCCCAATTTTTAAGTTACTGCAGATGCTTCGAAATTCCTAATTTCGTTGCCAATGGCAGAAAAATGCGAAAGAGATTAACGGACAGTTTCTACAAGTTTCATTTTCCATTGGTCAAGCTGGTTTCATTTACACTGGCTGCCCTATTTGTGATTCTTATCATGCCACGGACAGCGAGGTTCGGCTACGAGTATCAACCCGGACGTGCATGGAGGCATCCGCATCTTTATGCTCCCTTCGATTTCACGATATTTAAATCTGAAGCCCAGCTATCTGCCGAACGCAGGAAAGTGAGTGTGCAGGTATATCCCTATTTCGTTTTTGATGATCTGGAAACATCAAGGGGCCGCGATAGACTCGAACAGCTTGCCACGGAAAGGATGAAGGGACCTGCCCGCGAAGTCAGGGTGTGTATCAGAACTTTACTGCGAATGTACGACGAGGTACATAATGTTGGTATCGTTCAGCATAACAGTATTCTGGACAGCGACGAATTCGCAAGAAGGATTAACATTGTACGGAACCGTACTGTAAGCATTCGATCACTTGATGATGTCCACAACATATCCTCAGCCTTTGAACGATTTCGTAAAGCAACTGACACCATGCGCTATTGCGATCGTCAGACGATGCTTGCACTGCTCACCGAATCGCTTACCCAGAACCTGATATTCAACGAGGTGATGACCAGGCAGGAGCTTGAACAGTCGTGGCAGCGCATTTCACCAACATACGGCCTGATACAGAAAGGTGAACTGATCATCAGCGAAGGTGATATGGTTGACGAAGAAAAACAAACCATATTGAATTCATTGCGAATTGAGTACAACCGCAGGGCAGGAGACGAGTGGCGTCAGAACAGCCAAAGAACCGGAGAGTCATTGCTCGTTCTCCTCATTTTTGCTATACTCTACTTTTATATAAGGCATTTCAGGGCAGGACTCTTCGATCAGGTGCGCAAAGTTAACCTTTTGCTCATCATGATGTTGGCTGCCGTTGTCCCTGCCTTTATGGTTCTCGATTCCACCGAGCATTTCTTTTATCTGCTTCCCTTTGGCATACTGCCAATCGTGCTCATCACATTTTTTGATACCCGGACAACAATTGTTGTTCACCTTCTCACCACTTTTCTGATTGCCATTGCTGTTCCTAATGCTTTCCAGTTTGTATTTATACAATTAGTAGTAGGATATGTGGTTGTGTTCAGTTTGGTGCGTCATAGCCGCCGGTTGTTTTTCTTTCGCACTTCACTGCTGATATTTTTGGCGTATATGATTGTGTACATCGGCTTTAGTCTGACCCAACTGCCTGGCTTAGAAAAAATTGATCTTACTATGATCATACAGTTTGCTGCCAGTAGTGCCTTGACGCTTTTTGCATTACCCCTCATTTATATCCTTGAACGGCTTTTCCGTGAGATAACCGACCTTAGTTTGCTTGAGCTCAGTAATACAAACAATCCCTTATTGAGAGAACTGGCTCTGAGGGCTCCCGGGACTTTTCAACACTCCATACAGGTGGCCAATCTCGCTGAAGAGGCATTGGCAGCAATAGGCGGAAATGTTCTTCTGGCACGATCAGGGGCTTTGTATCATGATATCGGTAAAATGGAAAATCCATATTACTTTATTGAAAATCAGGCTGGTGGCTACAATCCTCATGATGATATCCAACCTGCGGAAAGTGCTGCCATTATTCTAGGTCATGTTATAAAAGGCATTGAGATGGCTCGTAGAGCCGGACTGCCAGAACAGATCATCGATTTTATCCGAACACATCATGGTACATCACGTGTTGACTATTTCTATGTAATGGCGCAAAGGCAGCAGCCCGGTATTCAGTTAGATGAACGTGGTTTCAGGTATCATGGGCCTATTCCATTCTCGCGTGAAACAGCTGTTGTAATGATGGCTGATGTCGTGGAAGCCTCATCGCGCAGCCTGAAACAACCAACTGAACAGAAAATTAATGATCTTATTGAATACATTATAGGTAAACAACTTGTAGATCAGCAATTTACAAATGCTGATATTACGCTTCGTGATATCAATATTATTAAAAAGATCTTTAAACGAAAGCTGCTCAACGTTTATCATGTAAGGATTGCCTACCCTGAATGACGGATAACCAATGGATTAACTGATCTCCCAAATTCAGTAGATACTGCTGTGAAGCAGCAGGCCCAAGATTGAATATCAGATCCATCACACTCAGATCAGGCATGAAGCCCAGTCGCTCCGAAAAAGTTTGAGAATAACCAGTGAGCCTGATCCCAGAGTTTGCAATAGTACCCTCAAAATCAGTTAGTCTGGCCAAACTTGAGGCACCTCGTTCGAAGGTTTCAGTATAGGTCCAGCTTTTCTCCAATCGCAACATGTTAATTATTAATCTGATAATCAGTGAATTAAGTTGTATGAGCGATGTGCTATCAGAGAACAGCAGGTCCGAAATCTTTTCTTCGTAATGAAAGAAATAGGGCGTGTTCCGATAAGCAGAGGTCAGCGACCGAAAATGCATTCTTGGCCAAAGTGTATTGTTGTCAATCAGAATCTCCCCGGTTTTCGATTTGTTTCCTGAAGGTTTTTTTATCGGTACACTTAGTCGCAGTTTTCCATTGGTTGCCATGATGTTGCACCTGTTTCTTAAGGTTTGTTTAGGATAAGTTTCATGAATCTCCAGCATAGGCGCTTCACTGGACAGAAACAAAGCCACCCATGAAACCGGTGGAAAATATGCCGTTGGAAGAATAAGTTGCATGAACTGGGATGATTTCGCAAAGTTACCAAACAAAAAACCACGCCCGGTAGCGTGGTTTGAGGTAACAAACATTGAAACTATGCCTTTAGAAGTACATCTTCGATGGCCTTTTTGAACGACTCCTTCGGCAGTGCACCCATTGCCATCTGAGGCTGTCCATCCTTGGGACAGAAGAGAAGGGATGGAATGCTGCGGATACCAAAAACAGCAGCCAGCTCCTGTTCTTCTTCAGTATCAACCTTGTAAATATTGATTTTTCCTTCATACTCCCTGGCAAGTTCTTCAAGAACAGGGGCTACCATCTTACATGGCATGCACCAGTCAGCATAAAAGTCAATAATGCATGGCAACTCGCCCTCGTACTTCCATTCCTTATTTGTTTCGTAATTGAATACTTTTTCAAGAAAGGCATCCTTTGTCAAATGCTCCAACATAATTTGGTTTGTATTTATTGTTTAGCTTTAAGTAATTCTTCTTCAATGATTTTAATATACATTTCCTCAGTTAGTGCTCCGGCTTGCATCATAGGTTGTCCCTGCAAAGGCGTAAACAAGATAGAAGGGATACTGCGCACCTGGAAAACACTAGCAAGCCTTTGCTCCTTATCCACATCAATCTTATAAACCTTTAAGCGTCCTTCATAGTCTTTGGCAATCTTCTCCATGATCGGTGCAATGCGACGACAGGGAGCACACCAGTCAGCGTAAAAGTCCACAATAGCTGGAACATTTCCTTCGTAAACCCAATTCTGGGGGTTCTTCTCGAAATTCCACACTTTCTCGAGGAATGTTTCGTAGGTAAGGTATTCTGGTTTGCCCAGAGTGCCGGATTTTTCGGCGCTATTGGCCTGCTTTCCGGTTGTGTTGCTGCAGGAGGTGGTCATGAGCAGCATAGCTGCAATGAGGATGATGAGATTTTTGGTCATTTTTGGGGCCTTAAATTTTCGTGGCAAAAATAATAAATTTTAAATCGCTTTAATATCACTTTTGTTAAATTTGCAACAAAATTTGTTCCAAAACTTTGTTAATGTATTCTTTCCAGGGCATTGAGGCCTCAAGCGAAGTAAGTTCGACTGATGTGCAGCCAACTGAGGATGAGATTCTGGGTGTTTTGGCCGACAGCAAATGGCGCGATGGCTTCGTATGCCGCAAATGCGGCCATACGCACTATTGCAAGGGCAAAAAGCCGCATTCGAGGCGATGTACCAAATGCAAAACGGAAGAGTCAGCTGTAGCTCATACCGTTTTTCACCGATGCAAGATACCTCTTTCCGAAGCATTTATCATTGCCAGTGCGGTTTGCTGCAAACCAGACATTTCGACCTATGAGCTTAGCCGAAAGATGTCAAAACGTCAGATGACTTGCTGGAAATTTAAAACCAGAATTACCGAATGCCTGGCAGATTCGGAAAAGTCAGCTACGCTGCGCAATTTGTTGGGTAACTTTGTCTCCGTTTCAGGTTGAAGCGTTTTTCACCGGCACCACTTGGTGTAATCCATCAGGCTTTTCATTCCTAATTCTTCGGCCTTAACAAAATAGTAACAGGCCATCCCTCTATCCTGATAAATATCCTGATAAATCAGGGCGAGTCCCAGATATGGTTCTGCGTAATTTGGGTTGAACTTTATCGATTCCTCAAATTTTTGCTTGGCACTTTCTATGTCACCCAACGACCGCCTGCAGGCACCAAGATAATACAATACTTCGTGCGAACTTGGGTTTTGCTTCAGCGCTTTAGTGAGTTCAGCTTCAGCTTCAGCATATTGGGCTTTGTAGATCAGGTCAATGCCATTCTCGAGGTGAAGCCGAAATTTTTTTTCGTTTGTTCCGCATGAATAGAGTAACATGGCAGCAATTGCTGCAAAAAAGAAGGTAATTGATCCTTTCATCATTGGTTTATTCGTATCTGCGAATGATTTCTCTAACAACTTTTTCAACCTCTTCAAGTTTTTTGGCTGTTCGGGCTTCTGCCAGAAACCTCAGGTAAGGTTCGGTATTGCTGGGTCGGATATTGAACCAAAAATCAGGATAATCAAGTCTGTAACCGTCAAAATCGACAAACTGAACTGGTTTTTCCACGGCCATGAAATGCTTTACCACAGCTTCCATAGCTTGCTGTTTCTTACTGATTTTGAAGTTAATTTCGCCCGAATTGTGATAGTCCGAAATATGGTGGATTAGCTGAGAGAATGAAAAGCCGGCGGCTTTAAACTGACTCAACAGTTGCAGTACAATGAGGGCGGCAACCATTGCAGAGTCAGAATAGTAAAAATCTCTGAAGTAGTAGTGCCCTGCAAGCTCACCGCCATAAATGCCGTCAATTTCGCGAAGTTTACCGGCACCGTATGCTCTGCCCACGCGCCAGGTATGAACCTGTACGCCAAACTGATTCAGGTACTCTGCAATTGCCCTAGAGCTTCTTATATCCTGAAGCACAGGGCCTTTTCCATTTTTTTGCTCAAAAAAGTAGTGGCCAAGAAAGGCAATGATGAGGTCGGGCGATACAAATCGTCCGTTTTCATCAATAAACATTACCCGGTCGGCATCGCCATCAAAGATTAATCCCAGATCGCATTGCCGGTTTATCACCAATTGCTTGATCTGCTCCTGGTTTTCAGGCTCCAGAGGATTAGGCTCGTGACCCGGGAAATTTCCATCCACGACATCATTAATATAAAATGCATCCTTGCCAAGTAACGCCTTAATTAGGAGCGCTGCCATCCCATTGCTGCAATCGACACCGATACGCAGATTGCCGAAGTCGCTCACATATTGATGTAAAAACTCCAGATATTGCTCTCTGAAGTCAAACGAAATGATCTTTCCTTTTTGTTGCTTCGGATCAATTTTACCAGTCTCCACCAGCTTTTCAAGTCTGCTGAGTCCACTCTCATAACCTACAGGAACAACACCAGCTCCCGATACTTTGAGGCCATTGTATTGCGGCGGATTGTGCGATGCGGTGATCATCACCGAACCGCTGAAATTATACCTTCCTGTTCCCCAGTATACCATAGGGGTTGTGGTAATACCAGCATCACTTACATCAGCGCCGGCATCGTTGATGCCTTTGCAGAGTGCTTCGAAAAGAGCAGGAGAGGAATTTCTGGCATCACGCCCAACAAGAATGTGATCAGAATTGAGTACTTGGGGCAGAAAAAATCCGATTCTATATACCGTGCCAACATCAAGATCCTTTTCCCAAACACCTCTGATGTCATAGGCTTTAAATGCTTTAATCATATCTATCTTCTGATATTTAACCTGTCGAGCGCGCGTCTGTACTTCCAGGCATTAAACTGATGTTGTTCGTAGGTTTCCGCAAAAGCATGGTATCCTGATAAGTCTTCGCGAGCGCAGAAATACAGAAACCTATGTTTTTGATAGTTAAGTACTGCATCAATAGAACTGATTGAAGGTATGCATATTGGACCGGGCGGTAATCCAGCATACATATAAGTATTATATGGTGAATTGAAGTTAAGGTGGAAATCCACGATTCTTCGGGCTTCAAAATCTTGTGTGGCAAAAACGAGAGTAGGATCGGCCTGAAGTCGCCAGCCATAACGAAGCCTATTTATATAAACTCCTGCAATGATAGGCTTTTCGTCATTCTTGTTTGTTTCTTTCTCCACTATCGAGGCCAGAATGCTGACCTCCAGCGGATTAAGCGGTATCTGAGCTGCCTTGTTTCGGCGACTTTCGTTCCAGAAGCGTTTATGCTCTTCAAACATGCGCGAGATAAAGCCCTCTGGCTTGGTTGTCCAGTAAAATTCGTAGGTGTTCGGAATAAATAGGGAAGGAATCGTTTGTGAATTAAAGCCCAGAAAAGACAAATAGGCAGAGTCGCTTAACAATTTGGCAATGCCTGCCGAATCAGCTTCAATCTGTCCGGCAACCTTTGAAGAAAGCTGATAAACATCACGTAAACTATTAAATGTTAGTTTCACTGGTGTCTGTCGACCCGAACGGAGCATACGAACCAATTCAAGATTACTCATATCAGGGTAAACAAGGTAGTAGCCCGGCTTTATTTTCTTATTGTATTGCAGCCAGAATGACGCCCATTCAAAAGTCGTTCTGTTGATTACCAAGCCCTTGCTGAAAATTATCTCGCTTGTTTTTTCAAAATCGCTTCCTGTGGGGATAATAAGTTCAGCAACCGGAAGTCCTGATGTATAGGTGTTTGCTTTAACAAATGTGAAGTAAATTGTCAATGCGCCGCCCAGCATCATCAAGACGAAAAGAGTTATCAGGAATAAGCTGAAGCCTTTTCCTTTTCGTCTTCTTACCTTGCCCGAAACGTAATATGCACCCATGTTTAATGATGTTTTGGATTGATCAACTGCATCAGCAACTGGTCATGATATTTGCCGTCCGCGAAAAACCATTCTTTTTGCCGGCATGATATAGAGAATCCCATTCGTGTAAACAATCGGACACTGGCCTCATTGTCAGGCAAAATATGACAAAACAGCTGGTGGAGTGCCAAAGTGTCGAAGGCATAATCAGCTAAAAGTTTTAATGCAGCACTTCCAATGCCCTGTTTCCGGCAATTAGAATCAATATAAATTCCAATACCTGCCCTGCGGTGGTGTGGATGCAAGTCATAAATGTCGATCATGCCGACTGCTTTCCTGCATTTTTCACTCACCTTTTCAATGATGAATCGCACCTGCCTGCTACGGTAGATGTCATGTTCATCGAGGATAAATTGTTCGATCTGAAAATAGGAATAAGGCAACAGGTTATCGCTATGATTCCATGCCAATTTGTCGTTTTCCCAAGCATAAATCAAGTTTGCATCATCAGGCTCCAAAGCCCTGATGGCAACATCATCGTATTGAGCAAACATTTATGTTATGCTGTTTCATTGATCACTTAATCACTTAATCACTATCAATCCCTTGAATACCATTTGCACTGGTCCGGACAGAATGATGTTGGTAAATCTGTTTTCAACTTTTTTTAAAGTCACAGTCAATACACCGCCCAAAGTGTGTATCTCGCTCATTTCGGTGCCACTCCACAGGCAGTTGGCAATAGCAGAGGCTGTTACACCTGTTCCACACGACAAGGTTTCGGCCTCCACACCCCGTTCATAGGTCCTGACCATGAGCAAAGCACCCTCGGCCTGCACAAAGTTAACATTAACACCGTTTTGAGCGAGCTGCTTGTTGAAGCGGATGCCTTTTCCTTCAGCAAGAACGTCAACAGCATTGACATCATCAACTTTTCTGATATAATGAGGTGAACCCGTATTGATAAGTAAATCGCGGTTAATGGTCTCGAAATCTATAACATCCGCCATGGTTAACCTGACATCAAACAAACCTCCTGTTTTTTCTTCAACCCATGCCTCATGCATTCCATCGAAGGCAATAAAATGGCTGTGGTTGCCGGTAATACCAGCCTTACAGGCAAATGCTGCTGCCGAACGACCACCATTGCCACACATGCTTCCTTCATTGCCATCGGAGTTGTGGTAGATCATCCTGAAATCTGCGACCTCAGTTTGTTCAATACGTATCAGGCCATCAGCACCAATGCCCAGATGCCTGTTGCATAAATGTCTGACGAGTCCCGCATCGAATTCCAAATTCAATTTTCGGTTATCTATAATGATGAAATCGTTCCCCGCTCCGTGATATTTGAAGAATTCGATGATGTGTTCTGATGATGACTTACTCATTCAGCGTTAAATTACGTTAAGCAGCACCGGCTATAACTAGCTTGGTTCGCTTTTTGTAGCAAATTTAAGCGAATCGTGGATTTTGAAAATTGAAAGATGCTTCAGATTAACACGAATTAACACAGCAAAGAAAAACAGAATCAATCGAATGACGTTTCACTAAAAAGCACTTGCTATGAACACAAGATTAAAAGACCTGCTCTGGGGCATGCTTGGTGGAGGGATTATTCTGGCCATCTACCTGATTGTTGCATCATCGGATAAACCACAGGGTGATTTTATCAGTGGTCAAACTGCGCGTACAGTAGTTCAACCTGAAATGCCAAGTATACATCAGGCCAGGCTTGCAGCCATGCCTACAGAGATCAGTTTTGTAGAAGCAGCCGAAAATTCTGTAAATGCAGTGGTGCATATCAGGACGGAAATGCGCACACGCACAACGACATATGATGACTTTTTCGGTTCGTTGCGCGAATACCTTTACGGAAGTCCCTTTCATGGGAGCCAGCGTAATGTTGTCGGATTTGGTTCGGGAGTCGTCCTTTCAGGCGACGGTTATATCGTAACAAATAATCACGTGGTGGAAGGAGCTGACAGGATTGAGGTAACCTTTAATGACAAGCGCAGGATGGTTGCTGAAACTGTGGGCACTGACCCCACAACAGATATTGCACTCATCAAAGTTGAGGGAAAAGGATTGCCTTTTCTTGCCTTTGGAGACTCTGATGAAGTTAAGGTGGGCGAATGGGTGCTGGCAGTCGGTAATCCGTTCAACCTCACCTCAACGGTAACAGCAGGCATTGTTAGCGCCAAAGCACGCAACATCAACATTCTCGGAAACAGATCCTCAATTGATTCATTTATCCAGACCGATGCTGTGATCAATCGCGGCAATAGCGGTGGCGCATTAGTAAACACTTCAGGTGAACTGATTGGGGTTAATGCTGCAATTGCCTCAAGAACAGGAGTTTATGAAGGGTATAGTTTTGCAATTCCTGGAAATATTGTAAAGAAGGTAGTTGACGATATCATCAGATTTGGTGAACCACAGAGGGCATTCATTGGCGTTGAAATTCGGGAAATGGATGAAGAACTTGCCACTAAAACAGGTGAAGAAAATATTAAAGGCGTTTATGTAGCCAGGGTGACAGAAAACGGGGGCGCTGCTGAGGCCGGCATTAAGTCGGGTGATGTGATTCTTGAAGTGAACAAACGTCCGGTAAACTCTTTGTCGCAGCTGCTTGAGGCTGTAGGTCAGTATCGGCCTGGCGATGTTGTGGAAATACTCACACTGCGCAATGGTAACACACGACCAGTGAATGTAAAACTTCGTAATCAGGATGGAAATACACAGGTGGTTTCACGAGAAGCAACCTTCTTCAACAAAGATCTTGGTGCAACCCTTGCCCGTCTGACACAAAATGAAAAAAATGAACTGAAACTAAAATCAGGTTTGCGTGTAATTGATGTTAAAGAAGGAGTTTTACGTAGGGGTGGAATTGGTAAGGACTTTATCATCCTTCAGATTAATGGGTCACCTGTTGACAGCCGTGAGGAACTGGATGCGTCAATCAACAATGGCCGTTCGCAAACCGTCAGAGTGCAAGGTATGTACCCGAATGGAATGCGAATCAGCTTTGAGTTCGTTAGATAATTAGGTAACATTTTGCTAATTAATATTTAAAAGAATTCAAAATCAGCAAAGCAACAAACCAAACTTTTCCAACGTTTATCTTCCTGCGTTCCCGGTCGGCTTGCGTGGCAGGCGGTCCGGGAATAAAATTTCTGAACAATTTGTTTAATTCTATGTTTACAACTCAACTAAGTACCTTAACATGAGGCAGCTTAAAATAACAAAGTCCATTACAAACCGTGAAAATCAATCCCTTGATAAATATCTTCAGGATATTGGCAAGGAGCAGATGGTAACGGCTGAGGAGGAAGTGGATCTGGCCCGACGCATTAAGCAGGGCGACGAAAAAGCACTCGAACGACTTGTTAACGCAAACCTTCGATTTGTTGTATCGGTGGCCAAACAATATCAAAATCAGGGACTCAGTTTGCCCGACCTTATTAATGAAGGTAATCTGGGGCTGATCAAAGCAGCGCGAAGATTCGACGAAACACGAGGCTTCAAGTTTATTTCATACGCTGTGTGGTGGATACGTCAGTCCATTCTTCAGGCATTGGCCGAGCAGGCGCGCATTATCCGGCTACCACTTAATCAGGTGGGTCAGGTAAACCGTGTCAAAAAAGTTTCTTCGCAACTGGAGCAGCAACTGCAGCGCAGCCCATCCACCGAAGAACTTGCCAGCGAGCTTGAACTGCCTGAATATAAAGTAGAAGCAGCACTCAAGGTCACCTCCCGATATATCTCGACTGATGCTCCTCTGATGGAAGATGAAGACATGATGTTTCTTGACCAATACATTCCTGAAGATGCTGAAGATACGGATGAACCTTTGATGCGAGAGTCACTGGGAATGGAGATTCAGCGTTCGCTTGCCATGCTCAGCGAAAAAGAGCGTGATGTGCTGAACATGTATTATGGCATAGGAATGAATCATGCCTATACCCTTGAAGAGATCGGAGCCAAATTCGATCTCACACGCGAAAGAGTCCGCCAGATCAAGGAAAAAGCAATTCGGAAGCTAAAACACAATGCCCGGAACAGGTTGCTGAAAGCCTATCTTGGTCAATAAAGCAGTTTTTGAGATCATTGAAAGGCATTCCAATAATAGAATGCCTTTTTTTATTTTTTTCAGGATTAATGCAATCGTTTGCATTAAGGTTCTATTTTTGCTTTCAACCAGTGTTAATCCAAATCCAAATAGCTAAACCACATGGAACAATTTGACGCCTCGCTACGCCAATGGATCGGTCATGAAAAAGCTGCAGCTGAGCTGATTAATGTAGTCAGCCGGTTATGGTACGAAAAGTCCGTTGAACTGATATTGCTGCGCTCAGTGCTTGTAAATCGTGGTTCGGGAAAAATACTCAACAAACATATCAGGGCAGAAACCATTCTGAAAAAGCCGGTAAGAGTTCAGGATTCGTTGATGATTGCCAAGGCGATTCTGGATCAGGACATCGCCCCGGCTCGTATCGATATCGGCAGGCTCAATTCCGAATGGACTGATGAGCAGCAACAATATGCTGATGTTAACGCTTTTGTGAAAGACAAGCTGAAGGAGTTTATCGGCGCGCCTCCGCGCAGCACGCGAACACAGGACGTGGTATTGTATGGATTTGGCCGCATTGGCCGCCTACTTGCAAGAGAACTGATACTCTTTGCTGGAAATGGCTCCCACCTTCGGCTTAGAGCTATTGTAACGCGAAGCAATAAGCCTGAAGAAATACGTAAGCGCATCTCCTTGTTCAGAAAGGATTCCGTTCACGGTGTTTTTAACGGAGTTGCTAATGAAGATTTGGACAATGTTGCCATGATAGCCAATGGTCAGATTATCAAATTCCTTTCGGCTGCCTCACCTTCAGATATTGACTACACGGCTCATGGCATACAGGATGCGCTTGTGATTGATAATACCGGCATTGTTCGCGACCGCGAAAGCCTCTCACAACATCTGCAGGCAAAGGGCGTAAGCAAAGTTTTACTCACAGCCCCAGGAAAAGGCAACATTCCAAATATTGTTTACGGGGTTAATCAGCATACGGTTGACCTTGAGAACGAAACAATATTTTCGGCTGCATCGTGCACTACCAATGCCATTGTTCCCGGTTTAAAGATCATTGAAGAAAACTATGGCATCGAAAAAGGTCATATCGAAACCATCCATGCCTACACCAACGACCAAAATCTTCTCGATAATTTCCATAAAAAAACCCGTCGGGGCAGAGCAGCACCTCTGAATATGGTCATTACCGAAACCGGAGCCGACACAGCTGCCACCAAAGCCATCCCCAGTCTTGCCGGGAAGCTCACCTCCAATGCCGTCCGTGTTCCTGTGCCCAATGTTTCGCTGGCAATCCTGACACTGGATGTTCGAAAGCAAGTTACTGTGGACGAAGTGAAGCAGCTATTTCTTGAAGCTTCGCTTCGCGGTCAGTTGATTGAGCAGATACGATACAGTAATGCCACCGAATTTGTTTCTTCTGATGGCATAGGTGACTCTTGTGCATGCATCTTCGACAGCCCGAATACCAAAGTATCGAACGATGGCCGGACGATTATCATCTATCTTTGGTACGACAATGAGTTCGGCTATACCAGTCAGGTAGTAAGGCTTGCACGGCATATTGGCAGAGTAAAAAGCTATAGGTATTACTAGTGTACAATTCTTTTCAACTTTAAATTTTGCTTCTGTTCATTTAATGCTGGCATTGTAGGACTGAACGGCATAATTTTGTCCGCTTGTTGACTTCAATAAGCCATGAAAGACACCAAGTATATTTTTGTTACCGGGGGCGTGACCTCTTCGCTTGGAAAGGGTATTATTTCGGCCTCGCTGGCCAAATTGCTTCAAAGCAGAGGGTTTTCAGTGACGATTCAAAAGCTTGATCCCTATATCAATGTTGATCCGGGAACACTGAATCCATATGAGCATGGCGAATGCTATGTTACAGAAGATGGTGCAGAAACCGATCTCGATCTGGGGCATTACGAACGTTTTTCGAATGTGCCAACATCCCAGGCCAACAATGTGACGACTGGTAGAATATACCAATATGTAATTAATGAAGAAAGAGCCGGCACTTATCTGGGAAGTACTGTTCAGGTGATTCCACATATAACGGACGAAATCAAACGCCGTATCAAGCTTTTAGGTCAAAGTGGAAATTTCGAATTTGTGATCACCGAGATTGGAGGCACAGTTGGCGATATTGAGTCGTTTCCTTTTATCGAAGCAATTCGTCAGATGCGCTGGGAAATGGGTCGATATTGCGCTGTTGTCCACCTTACCTTGGTGCCGTTTCTATCTGCAGCAGGTGAATTGAAAACCAAGCCTACGCAGCACTCTGTGAAAACAATGCTGGAACAGGGGGTTCAGCCGGATATCATCGTTTGCAGAACCGAAAAGCACCTCAATGAAGGTATTAGAAGCAAGATAGCTCAGTTCTGCAATGTGGAAGTATCTAGTGTTATCGAAAGCATCGATGCCACATCCATTTATGATGTGCCGATGCTCATGCTCGAAGAAAAACTTGACATAGCAGTCCTCAGGAAAACTCAAACCCCTATTCCTGAGAAGATTAATATGAGCAGATGGGAAGATTTTCTTAACAAGCTGCACCATCCGCAATCGGAAGTAACCGTAGCACTGGTAGGAAAGTATGTTGAACTCAAGGATGCATATAAGTCAATCAACGAGGCATTTATTCATGCCGGCGTTGCTAACGAATGCAAGGTTATTTTGAAGTATGTTCACAGCGAACACATCGACAGCGGCAACGTTAGTGAGCAACTTCAGGGGGTAGGTGGAGTGCTTGTAGCCCCGGGATTCGGCGGTAGGGGAATCGAGGGAAAAATTACTGCCATAGAGTGGGCAAGGATCAATAAGGTACCATTTTTTGGTATTTGCCTCGGTATGCAGTGCGCTGTCATTGAATTTGCTCGAAACGTTCTGGGTCTCAGAGATGCTCATTCTACGGAGATGAATCCACGAACGCCCTACCCGGTAATTGACATCATGAACAATCAGAAAACTGTCAAAAACCTTGGCGGAACCATGCGGCTCGGTGCCTATCCCTGCAAACTGGAGCCGGATACTAAGGTTTATGCACTCTATAAAGAGAATCTGATCTCCGAGCGTCACAGGCATCGGTATGAATTTAATAACGATTACCGCAAGGCTTTCAACAAGTCAGGTATGCTCGCTGTGGGTATTTACCCAAACGAAAACCTGGTGGAAATCATCGAGTTGGAGAACCATCCCTGGTTTGTCGGTGTACAGTTTCACCCCGAATACAAGAGCACTGTTGCCCGGCCACATCCGCTTTTCGTAGGTTTTGTTGAAGCTGTAAGGCAATTTAGCGCAAACCGGCCATAAATACAGTCATTAACCATTGCAAGTGGCCTGCAAGGGCAATTTACCTAAATTTGCACCCTTAAAACGAATTCGATGAACAGAGATTCCCTCATTGGGTTTATCCTGATTGCAGTCATTTTGATTGGCTATTCAATATGGATGACACCCTCAAAGGAGGAGCTGGAACGCAGGCAGCATAAGCTTGATTCCATAGCTCAGGTAAAACGCCAGCAACAATTACTGATCGACTCGCTTGCTTTGCTTTCCAATAAGCAAGATTTCATTGATCAGACCTCTTCCGAGTTCCTTGCAACAGATTCCTTGGCACAGAAATCTGATCTGATTGACCGCTTTGGTTACTTTGCTGCCGCTGCAACGGGAGAAGATGAGGAGCTGACAGTCTCTAACGGAAATTTCAGTCTGAGCATGTCACGTAAAGGGGGGTATATTCGACAGGCCGAACTCCTCCAATACAAGACGTGGGATGGAATGCCCCTGCTGTTGTTCGATCCGCAAAGCCATCGTTTTGAGCTGTCGTTTTTTTCTCGCAACCGAATCATCAATACGTCCAATCTGTATTTTGATCCATACATCGACGGCAAACCTGTTAAAGGCAATATTGGATATGAGGTTGGCGATAGTGCAACGGTTTCGATGCGACTGTATGCCACTGATGAAAACGGAGAAAAATCAACTAACAAATACATCGAGTTCCGCTATACAATCAGGAAAGACGAATACATGCTCAAATTCGACATCGTGACCAAAGGCATGAGCGATGTCATTGCACAGAATACTTCTTTTCTGAATATTGATTGGCAAGCTGATATGCTGCAACAGGAACGCTCTGTAGATCAATTCAATGGATCCACAATCTACTTTAAGCATCATAATGATGAAGTTGATTACCTGAGCGAGAGTAAGGAGGATGAGAAGGTAATCAAAACACGGGTGAAATGGATTTCGCTTAAGCAGAGGTTTTTTAGCGCAAGTATCATCGCAGATGAAGCATTCGACAATGCCCTGCTCAAGGTCAGCAAAAAGGAGCAGCATAATCATCCACGCTACCTGAGAAGCGCTGAAGCTGCCATGGATGTTCCATATAGCGCCACATCTGACCAAACCATTGGTTTTTCGATGTATTACGGTCCGAATAGCTTCAACGAGATGCGTGCATATAAACTTGATCTGGAAAGGCAGATTCCGCTTGGCTGGGGTTTCTTCCTGCTCGGCTGGATCAATATGTATGTTGTAATTCCAATCTTCAACTGGCTGGGAAGCTATGGCTGGAATTACGGTATAGTCATTCTTATTTTGACGTTGATTATCAAGATCTTTCTGTTTCCAATCGCTTACAAGACCTATTTGTCTTCGGCAAGAATGAGGGTGCTGAAACCTGAAATCGATGAGATTTCAGCCAAGTTCCCGAAGCAGGAGGACGCCATGAAGAAACAACAGGCCATCATGGAACTATACAAGAAGGCTGGAGTTAATCCGATGGCGGGTTGCGTACCAATGTTGCTGCAGTTTCCAATTCTGATTGCCATGTTTCGGTTTTTTCCGGCAAGCATCGAATTGCGCCAGCAGGCCTTCCTTTGGGCTCATGACCTTTCGAGTTACGATAGCATTTTCGACCTGCCTTTCGACATACCTTTCTATGGTTCACACGTCAGCCTTTTTACGCTGCTTATGACGGCAAGTACCATTATCTATACATATCTGAACAACCAGATGATGGGGGCACAGAGCAACCAGCTTCCCGGCATGAAAACAATGATGTACATAATGCCAATCATGTTTCTTGGTCTCTTCAATAACTATGCTTCAGGTCTGAGTTACTACTATTTATTAGCCAACCTGATCACCTTCGCTCAGATGTATATTTTTAGGATATCCATCAATGAGGATAAACTGCACAAACAGATTCAGGAGAATAAGAAAAAACCGGTCAAGAAGTCCGCTTTTCAACGCAGGCTGGAAGAGGCAGCCCGTAAGCGCGGAGTAAAATAGTATTTTTATTCATGCTACTGACTTATTATGAGCGTATTGGTCGCGATACACTGAAATCGCTTGTTGCACACTTTTACGAGGGTGTGCGTCAGGATGAAGTATTGCGCCCGATGTATGAGGGCGATATAGATGCGGCAGAACTCCGGTTGTTCTTGTTTCTTGTTCAATATCTTGGCGGGCCAGCCACGTATTCCGAACGCAGGGGACACCCAAGACTCAGAATGCGCCATGCAACATTTCCCATCGATGAGAAAGCACGCGATCATTGGTTGCTGCGTATGAAGCACGCAATGGATAGGGTTTCGATGGATACCGAAAGCCGGGCTTTTCTGTGGAACTATTTTGTAAACACCGCTGATTTTCTCAGAAATCAATGAACGGCTAGCCTATTTCGATGATTCGCCTTCGAATTGATCTTCCTTATTGGCAAATAGGATATTAAACGTTGTCAGACTACCATAGATGCGTGTAATGTACTGCTGAAGGTTGACCTTATCTTCATCAGTCAGTTCAGACGCATTGATGCGTTGTTCCATTACCCGCAGCCTGTCCCGAACCATTACAATTTTATGGAAAAACGTCTCAATTGGTATTTCCTTCGATTTCAATGATTTATCACCGGGTTGCAACACCATGATGCCGCCTTTCCAACGGTTACCCAAGAGTACGGTTTCCTGAATATCAGCAAACCTTCGAAGCACTTTGGTGAGAATTTTTTCCACCTTTTCAAAACTCAGCTGATCGGTTTCGCTCCCAACATAATCTAATACCTCAAGTCCGGCAAATGACTTGAGAATTGTTTTCGTGCCGAAGTCGATGAAGGTTATTTCATAAGCATCAGCATACACTTGAATAACAACACCTTTGCCGTATTGAGGGTGTTTTACCCTCGATCCGATACCCAATGTTATGTTTTCCATTTCTATATTTAAGGTTGTTGCATTAACGGTAATTAGTCTTATCGACCAACGCAGGTTAATATGTCTTTATTGCAAAACTGTTTTCTGTCCTATGTTTGGTCAAGCAGGCCAGGCCTTCTGGCTTTTGTCCGCTCGGTGGCTTGTTGCATCCGCCAGTCACTGATGAGCTTATCGTTGCCACTGAGTAGTACTTCAGGCACATCCCATCCTTTGTAAGATCTTGGACGAGTATAAACAGGGGGTGAAACCAATCCATCCTGAAATGAGTCGGATAAGGCAGAGGTTTCGTCTCCCAACACACCGGGCAGCAGACGGACGATGCTGTCGGTCAGCACAGCCGCAGCTAACTCTCCTCCGGATAAAACATAATCACCAATGGAAATTTCCATTGTTACCAGGTGCTCCCTCACGCGCTCATCAATTCCTTTATAGTGTCCACATAACATGATCAAATTGGTATTTAACGAAAGGAAATTGCTGATGCTCTGGTTAAGCAATTGTCCGTCAGGACTTAAAAAGATGACCTCGTCATATTTTCGCTCGGACTTCAGGAAACTGATGCATCGATCAACAGGCTCGATCATCATCACCATACCGGCACCACCACCAAAAGGATAATCGTCCACTTTTCTGTGTTTATCGATGGCATAATCACGGAGATTATGGAGGACGATGTTAGCCAGCCCTTTCTGCAATGCGCGCCTGATGATGCTTTCGCTGAAAGGTCCGTCAAAAATTTCAGGGAAAATGGTTATAATGTCAATCCGCATTAATTGATCCAGTATGTTTTCGTGTTTACAAATTCTTTAATACCGGCTTCGCCCAGCTCCCTGCCAAATCCGGAATTTTTAATTCCTCCAAAGGGTAGCCGTGGATCTGATTTTACCAGGCTGTTCAAAAAAACATTTCCACAAGCCAGCTTTGAGGCGACAAACTCGGCCAGTTTTAGGTCGGAGGTCCAAATGGATGCTCCAAGCCCATACTTGGTGTTGTTGGCCAGTTCAATTGCTTGATTCACACTGCTGAAGCGGGCAATGCTCATTACCGGCCCGAAACTTTCCTCCTCCCAGAGCGGCATTCCGGGCTTAACTTCAGCAATAATTGTGGGCATAAAGATCGATGGATAGTCGTTAAAAGCTTTACCACCAAAAATAAGTCTGGCACCGCAAGCCAATGAATCATCAACTTGTCTTTTGATCTGCTCCAGCAAATCTGGTCTGGCCATCGGACCAATTGAGGTACTTTCTTCAAATGGATCACCAGGCTTTAAAGCAGACATAAGCTCAAGCTGTTGATTGATAAATAGTTCATAAATCTCATCATGAACCAGAAAACGTTTGGCTGCAATGCACACCTGTCCGGAATTAAGCAGGCGCGACATCATTCCGCTTGTACAGGCATTGCCGAGTTCGGCATCCTTGAAAACAATAAATGGATCGGAGCCGCCTAACTCAAGCACGACTTTTTTTAGATGTTTACCTGCCAATGTAGCCACACTCCTTCCAGCCATTTCGCTGCCGGTAATGGTAACACCCTGCACTGCAGGATGCGCAATAACTACCTCGGTGTGAGTTGTGTCCATAATTAACAAACCCATAAGATTCTCCGGGAAACCAGTACTTAGAAAGGCATCACGAATGGCAATTCCGCAGCCTGTAACATTCGGTGCGTGCTTTAAAAGCACCGCATTGCCCGCCACTATCGATGGTATTGCAAATCGCAAAACTTGCCAAAAAGGAAAGTTCCAAGGCATTATGGCGAGCAGAACTCCGAGTGGCTCAAATTTGATTTTTGTTTGATATGCTTCTGTATTTACTTTTTTATCAGCAAGATATTCATGAGACATTTCAGAAAAGTGACGACATAAAAGCGCGCATTTGGCAATCTCGAGACGCGATTCTCTGATGGGCTTACCCATCTCGAGGGTAATTTGCCTTGCGAACATTTCCCTGCTGTTTTCGAGCACGTCAGCCAGATTGTTGATCAGGCCAGAACGTTCATTCAAACCCGCCGCAGACCATTTCGAAAAAGCAACTGCTGTAGCCTCTATCTGATTAATAATGTCAGCTTCATCCATTGCAGGGTATGCACCAACCACTTCCCCGTTAAATGGGTTTATGCTTTGCATTTTAACCGCCTTTTGGTTGCAAATTAACGAAAACTTACCGGCAGGATAGGCACTTTGTAATTACTATACTTTTGGAAGTCTTTATCAACAGTAATTAGCAGAATGAAACCTTCAATCGCGATCTTGTTATTTTTTGTTATACTTGCGGTGTTTCCATCAAAGGCCCAATACCTCAATTACCCGGTACCCCGTAATTGGCAGAGGGCTGTTGAGCAAGGTACCAGAACAAAAAATGGCCTACCAGGCGGAAAATACTGGCAGAACCGCGCCAGCTACAACCTGAATGCCTCCTTATCAATTAAGAAAAGTCGCCTGACAGGGCAGGGGAGTATCATCTATTACAACAACAGTCCAGACACCCTCGACCGCCTGGTTTTTAACCTGTATCAGGATTTATTTCGCAAAGGCAATAGCCGCGATTGGGAAATTGGCAATACTGATCTCCATGATGGTACGAAAATACTATCCCTTACCTGGAGTGGAATAAGTATCAACCCAAATGATCAGACTAAAGTAAACCGACTGGGTACCAAATTGGTGGTGAGGCCGGGTATGAAGATTATGCCCGGAGATTCGGTTTTGATAGAAACGAGTTGGCAAGTGCCAATACCTTCAAAACGGACTGTCAGAATGGGAAAATACAGCGACTCTGTGATTTTTGTGGCTTATTGGTATCCGCAAATTGCAGTTTACGATGATATTGATGGCTGGGATATGATTTCGTATGGCGGCAGTGTGGAATTCTATAACGATTTCAACGATTATGATGTAAATATAAAAGTGCCTGAACCCTATCTGGTTTGGGCCACCGGCGAACTGCAATCACCGGAACGAATTTTCAACGACGAAATAATGAACCGCCTGAATCGTGCAAAAGTCTCAAATGAGGTGATCAAGATCGTAGATTTGCCTGATTACAAGCAAAAAAGCGTACTTCGCAAGGGTTTTGAGCATGTTTTTCGGTTTTCGGCCAAAGGGGTTCCTGATTTCAGCTTCGGGGCAGGGCTAAACCTTATTTGGGATGCAATATCAGTGTCGGTTGATGGAAATGGCCGTAAAGTATTGGCATCATCAGTATATCCGGCAGGCTCGCGGCATTGGGATAAAGTGGCCTATTTTAGCCAGTTAAGTATTGAGTATATGTCTAAGAGTGTGCCAGGCATACCATTTCCTTACCCTCAGATGACCACAATGCACAATGGTAAATCCTCCGGGGGCATGGAAACCCCAATGATGGCCATCAATGGGGCGCCTTCGGCCGAATCAGGAAATTTCAGCCTGACGTTTCACGAAATTGCGCATACTTATATGCCATTTTATATGGGTACGAACGAAAAAAAATATGCATGGATGGATGAAGGCTGGGCCACATTATGGCCGCATAAACTCACCGACAGCCTTTACCCTTCAGGAAACTATATTGCCAACCTTCTGCGTGGTTACGAGCAGGTGGCTGGTGCAGAGTATGACTTACCTCCAATGGTGCCAAACCAGTTTATGGCAGCCAATTACAGCAGTTTGCGACTTGGCAGCTATGTCCGACCCGCGGCAGCTTACTATTTTCTTGAGCAAACTATTGGCAGTGAACTGTTTATGGCTGCATTACACGAGTACATGAACTTGTGGAACGGAAAGCACCCCATCCCCTATGATTTTTTTGCTTGTTTTGAACGCATGGCTGATGCTGATCTCAGCTGGTACTTTGGTCCCTGGTTCTTCAATGCTGCCTATCCCGATTTAAGTTTGCTCAAGTTAACACCTGACAATGAACTTGTTGTTGAAAACAAGGGAGGATTGCCTCTTCCTGTTCACATTAAAGTTACTTTTGTGGATGACTCAACCGAAGAAATCATGTTGAATGCTAATGTCTGGCGTTCAGGGCAGAGAACTATTTTAGTTACTTTGTCAGGGAAGCCGGCAGTTCGTGAGGCCGATCTGGGTAATAAGATGATTCCTGATGTGAACAGGAAAGATAACAAGTTGTTTATAATCGATCAAAACCACTGATTAAATGCGTATTTCTATCATTTTCCTTTTTCTGCTGGCATTTCTGAGCCTTGAGGCTCAAATTGCACCCAATACTTATTATGTACAATTCACTGATAAGATGGGCTCGCCTTACAGTATCGATAATCCCGGGGCTTTTTTGACCCAGAGGGCTATTCAGCGTCGCATCAGGCAGAATATTGCAATATCGGAAAACGATATCCCTGTTAATGCTCAATATCTCAGTGGTGTAGCTGCAACTGGGGCGACCCTGCTGTTCCCTACCAAATGGCTTAATGGCGTCACAATTCAAACTTCAAGTCAGCAGGTGCTGAATGCCATTGCCGCCTTGCCTTATGTGCTCAATATAAAGACCCTCACTGAAGAGCCTCTGGGACATGCCATCAAAAAGAAAATATTTGATGAGGCAGTCGAAATTTTTGAACCAATTGCTAATGCTCAACCAAATAGCACCAAAGGGTTGTATGACTATGGAACGGGTTTTAATCAAATAAATCAGATTAATGGAATTCCGCTTCATGCCAACGGCTTCAGAGGCGAAGGAATGGTTATTGCCATGCTCGATGGCGGGTTTACCGGTGTGAACACTCATGTGGCTTTCGACAGCATTCGCAATAATGGTCAGATACTTGGAACCAAAGACTTTACCTTGCCCGGCGGAAACGTTTATACCGAAAGTACACATGGCAATGCAGTGCTCAGCACCATTGCTTCCAACAGACCAGGCCAACTCATTGGCACTGCACCCAAAGCATCGTTCTGGCTTCTGAAATCAGAATATGTACTGAGTGAGCATCTTATTGAGGAGTACAACTGGGTTTCGGCAGCTGAGTTTGCCGACAGTGTTGGCGTTGATATTATTAACTCTTCACTGGGTTATATTGATTTTGATTGGCCTCAATGGAACCATAATTATAGTCATATGAACGGTCAAACAGCCATTGTGACCATAGGTGCTGATATCGCAGCTTCAAAGGGTATCCTTGTGGTGAATAGTGCGGGCAACTCTGGAAGCAACAGCAGCTTTCCCTATATTGGTGCCCCAGCCGATGGATTCAAAGTGTTTTCCATAGGCGCCGTTAATGCCTCAGGTGCAAGAGCTTCGTTCAGCAGCATCGGCCCGACCTTTGATGGAAGAATCAAGCCTGATATCATGGCACAGGGACAGGGAACGGCGCTAACCGGGTCGAGTAATAACTTTACTGTTGGAAATGGAACTTCGTTCTCATCGCCCATCATCGCGGGCATGGCAGCATGCCTCTGGCAGATGAAGCCAAATTTTACCAATATGCAAATCAAGCAGGCCATCATGCAGAGCGGCTCAACAGCATCGAATCCGTCGAACACATTTGGATTTGGAATTCCCGATTTCGTGGTGGCCGCCAATTGGCTTACCTCAATAGACACCGGGCAGCATGATGCCAAATTGATGCAAGTGTATCCAAACCCTTTCCTTAACGAGGTGCAAATCAGGCTCAATGAACTTCGACCACTTGACATTGTTTTGACCGATGTTTATGGCAGACAATCGTTGCGGATGGTCATGACAGATATCAATAAATCTAAATTGGTTGAGGAACTTAAGAAACTCAGAGCAGGAACATATTTGCTTCAAATCATTGGCCCCGAAAGCAGGCAACAGATTAAACTCATTAAGTCGTACTAAAACCTGCATTCACTCACAGTTGTATTTTTTCTGGATTATATTGAGAATATTTTATGCCAATGACAGGCATAAGCCATAGTGCTAAAGTTAATTAGTAGAAAAATTGCTTGGCTTTATCGCGCTGAGAATCGCGTATTATGTTCTTTCTGCATTCGGGGTGGAGAAAATTTGATTATCGTAATGATGACCTGCCGAAGTTTGAATTTACAATAATCCATTTTTAAAAGCAAACCTTACCAGTCCGGCCACATTGCTCACTTCTAATTTTTTCATCAGATTCGTTCTGTGGGTGTCAACAGTGCGGTGACTAATGTTGAGTTTATCAGCAATCTCCTTGTTCGAATAACCGGTAGCTATCAACTTCAAGATTTCTGTTTCCCTATCTGTAAGTTGAGAAAAATGCTTGTCATCGTTAATGAGATTTTTATCGATGTCTACCGTTTGTTTATAATTAAAGTCAAAGCATGATTCGCCACGATAAACTCTTTCTAGAGCATCAAACATGGAGTCCCGATCAGCATTTTTTGGAAGATAGCCAAAGGCGCCCAATGTTGAGAATTTTTTAACCAGTGAGCTTTCGTTATGCATCGTGATCATAATCACCCTGATATCAGGATGCCGCTCCTTTAACAATCTCAAGGTTTCAATGCCATTGAGCACCGGCATGTCAACATCAAGGAGCACAATATCAGGAGTTACTAAACGAAGTGTATCTAAAAGTTCGCGCCCACTGCTAACCGTTGTGATAACATGCCAGCCAGATTCAGTCTGAATCAAGCTTCGCAATCCATCTGAAACGATGGAATGATCATCGCAAATAATAACTTTAGGCATAATTAACTTATTGGTATTCTGATAGTTGCAGTGATACCACTTTCCGGACTTGCTTCCATTTTAAATTCGCCATGCAGGTTTTTAAGCCGGGTTGAAATGTTAAGTAACCCAATGCCTTTATCCTTACTGTCATTCAAGAAACCGCGACCGTTGTCTTCAACAAATAATACCAGATAGCCTTGATTTTGAATAAGTTGTACGTTGACCTTACTGGCTTCGGAATGTTTTATAATGTTGTTGATCAATTCCTGACAAATACGAAACAGACTGATTTCCATACTCTCTGGATATCTCTCCTTTAAGCCGAAGTGCTCGAACACCCATTCGACCTGGCTAAATTTGAACGACTTTTCGAGCATGTCCTGAATTGCGGGTACGAGTCCTTCCTCTTGTAAGATTCTGGGCATCATACGATGCGAAATCCCCCTTACTTCAGTCACCGTTTGATCCAAAGTATTAAGTAAATCACTAATATTAAATGTGTTAAGATTACTTTTATCGAGTGATACTTTAAGTGTTGACAGACCCAGTCTCAAACCAGAAAGCATTTGGCCGACGCCATCATGCAACTCCTTTGCCAATTCCTTTCGTTCGTTCTCCTGCACCTCCACCAGAGCTGATAGGTTTTCATCTCTCTGCTTAATAATCTCAAGATTGTGCTTTTGCTCCTGTCTGGTCTGGTGCCTTCGCACAAGCATAAAAGTAATTAATGCAGCAAAACCAAAAGAAATCAATAAGGCATAGCGATCTGCTCTTTGCTCTTTGATTTTGAGTTCATTAAGTAAATTATCCGTCTTTAATTGATCAATTTCACGATCTTTTTGCAATGCCTGGAAACGCGATTTCATTTCGGCCAGCTGTTTCGCTGCAATTTCATTGTAAACAGAATCCTGGGCGTTTCTGGCCAATTTGTACATTACAAGGGCATTTTTATAGTCGCCTTGCTCTTCGTAAAACCGGGTTAGGCCGTTGTAAACCTTCGTAAGCAAGTCATAAGAATTGTACTGTTCCGCAATAACTCTTGACTTGTTATAGTGATAAACAGCACTATCCCATTGTTTTTCTCCCAATAACATTGCTGCCATATTGAGTCTGGTAACCGCAGAACCAACCAGATCACCCGATAGCTCATCAATCTTTAAAGCCTCCCTGAAATGGAAAAGTGCTCTGCTGCGGTCTCCCTTGTTTGCATAGAGCTCCCCAATATTGCTTAACGAAACTGACAAGCCTTCAACAATCCCGAATTCCTGAGCCTTAGCATACGCCCGATTATAATATTTAAGAGCGTTTTCATGCTGATTAAGTGCCTCATAGATAGTGCCCAAGTTATTCAGCGTCATTACTACACCCTTATTCATCCCCAACTCAGTCACTAAAGCATTGGCTTTCGAATATGAATCGAGGGCACTTTGATATTCTCCTAAATTCTTATAAACAATACCGATATCATTATAATTGGTGGCAAGCGCGGCTTTATTATCTAATGAATCATTGATTTTAAGCGATTTCAGGTGATATGACAATGACTTTGCATACTCTCCACGGTTCTTTAAGATCGCTCCAGCAAAACGGTACGCCTGCGAACGAGCACCAGGATTGGATGGATTGAAACTTTCTTGAATTACCTTATCTATCCACACCAACGATTCATCAGGAAGGCTACGGTAATGTTGTCCCACCACTTTCAATATATAAGACAGACGCAATGAGTCTGGCTGTTTCATAGCCGATTCAATCAGGGTATCTTGTATTGCAGAAAGTCGGACTACTGCAAACAGCAGTAGGGTAAGCAGGAGAATCAATGGCTTCTTATTCGTCAAGGTATCTTCATTGGGGTTAGACAAATGTAATAATTATCGCTCCCTTAGCGCTACAATGAAGCAAAACTGCTTGAAAAAGTGTAGCAAATAAAATGTGTTACATATGTAATATACGTTACATATATAACAATACATAGTTTTATAATATTAATATTCAATGTAATATACATATGTAAACTACTCATGATGTTTATTAAGTACATTCGTTTAAGAATTATTTAAGTAACAATTTAAAGAATAGAAAAAAACCTTGTATAATAACATCATATTCAATCATATAAGATATCTACTTTAACTAATAGTTTAAATAAAAATACATTCATGTAGATTATGTTGAATTTTTAATAGATATTTGTAAAATATTGATATAAAATATTTTAAAATAATCTACATAAATAATTAGTACAATTGATTAATCAAAATATATAAAGTTACACATGTAACATCTAAAAAAGTGCATCATGTTTAATAAATAAATTACATTTGTAAACAAATATTTCTGCCATGCAAGAAATCAAGGATCGAATTATTCATCTGATGAAAACGAAAAATCTTAATGCAACACAATTGGCTGAAGCGTTAAATATTCAGCGATCTGGCATTTCTCACATTCTATCTGGACGAAACAAGCCGGGTACGGACTTTATTATCAAGCTCAAGGAATCGTATCCGGAGTTTAGTCTCGATTGGCTGTTGCTTGGGAAAGGTCCGGCAACAATTTCTCCTCCTAATCAGCAAAAGGCAGAGGTCTCTGCCAGTTCAGGTGCTTTACAGCCATCATTATTTGATTTTGCGGAGGATAATCCGAAGCAAGATGGAAAAGCTCCAATGAAGGCGCAGCATGAGATGGCAAACCAGATAGAGGTAAATGCATTAAAAGATTCGAAGGCTGATGGAGGGTTAATTCCCGATAGTACACTAAAAGAAAATCCCCCTGTAAACAAGGGGGACACTAAGAAATTGGTAAAGTTGATACTTGTCTATAACGACAACACATTCAGCGCTTTAAGTCCTTCGGACTAAAACCTTTCGAAGCCGCTGAAAAAGAAATCACTTTCAATAATTGCGTTCTCGTCAGAATCAGAACCATGCACAGCATTGGCTTCGATTGATTTTCCGAAAAGCTTCCGGATAGAACCTTCGTGGGCATTGTCTGGGTTTGTGGCACCGATATAATCCCGGTAGGCCTGCACAGCGTTGTCCTTTTCGAGTATTGCGGCTACAATGGGACCTGACGTCATTGAAGCAACCAGACCTGCGAAAAATGGTCTTTCGCTATGGATAGCATAGAATGTTTCGGCCTGTTCTTTACTCAGACGCGTCATGCGAAGCGCTTTGATACGAAATCCGCCTTCAGTAATTTTCGCAAGAATGGCGCCTGAATAGCCATCAGCCACAGCCCCGGGCTTGATCATGGTGAATGTGATATTTCCTGTCATATCAGGTGAGATGTTTTTTGATGGATAAATATAAAGATTACGGGTGCAAAATTAGGTAAATGAATGCTTGTATGCTGACTTTGATTTAAGGATGACTATAAACTATTGATTTTCGGTGACTGACAAAACATTAACTTTGCATTCCATTCATTAAACCAGATGACTATCCTATCTCACGGAAGTGCTTTGGCATCAGTTTTCAGGTCAAACTCTACCTTCGCTATTGTAACACACAGCAATCCCGATGGCGACACAATCGGTTCGGCATTGGCGCTTGCCGCAGTACTCAACGAACTAGGTAACCAGGCCAAAGTTCTGGTACCCAACATGTATCCCGGTTTCCTGAGCTGGTTGCCAGGTATTGAAGATGCGGTGGTTTTTGAAAAGCAGGCCCGACTTGCGAAAGAAATAATTCAAAACGCACGTTATATAATAAGTGTTGACCACAATGCACTTTCGAGGGCAGGCAACATTTGTGAAGACCTGATGAAGACGGCAGCAATCAGAATTATGGTGGACCATCACGTGGACCCTGTACTGGATAGCTACGATTTAGCCTACTGGGATACCAAAGTTTCCAGTACTGCAGAGTTAGTCTACCGCCTGATTCTTGAACTTGGTTATAGAAATTTAATGAGTATTTCGGTAGCTGAAAACTTATATGTTGGCATAATGACAGATACTGGTTCATTCAAGTATAGCATCGGTAATCCTTCCACTTTTGTAGCTGCTGCTGACTTGATTGGGCTTGGTGTTGACGGAGAGAGGATAAACAGACTCATCTACGACACATTTTCGGAAAACAGGCTGCGTTTGCTTGGTTTTTCGATACTCGAGCGTATGGAGGTGATGCCACAGTATAAAACTGCTTTTATAGCGCTCAGCCTGAGCGATTTGAAGGAATTCAACCATCGGATCGGCGATACAGAGGGTTTGTCAAATTATCCTCTGACCATGCAAAATGTCAATCTTGCCGTCCTGATTACCGAACGAAAAGATCAAATCAGGCTTTCCTTCAGGTCGAAAGGTCAGTTTTCAGTTAATGAATTTGCGCGAAGCCATTTTGATGGGGGAGGCCACCCAAACGCAGCTGGTGGAACTTCGAAATCCACACTTGAAGAAACTATCAGCAAGCTGAAATCGGTTTTGCCAAATTATGAGCAGCAACTTGCCTATGTTTATCAATAAGCTGTATAAGCAAGCGTTTTTCGCTTTTCTGGCAGCTATACAGATGCTTGCTATTTCGTGTCAGAGTCCCAGTCAGGAAGGCCGACGGTCAGCTGCAGATCAAAGCGATATAAAGGAATCGCTTATCAAAGCCAATCGCTTTTTGATTCGCTCAGAAGAGGAAGATATTGCTGATTTTCTGCAACGCTATGGCTGGAAAATGGAAAAATCAGGCACAGGGCTAAGGTATTTGATCGAATCAACCCATAAAGGTCAAACAGCCCACTATGGACAACGCGTTTCGTTGAAATATAAGGTCATGCTGCTCACAGGTGATGTTATTTACGACTCGGATCAGTTTGGTCTCAAGGACTTCATTGTAGGTCGTGGCGGTGTTGAAACGGGTCTTGAAGAAGGCATTCTGCTGCTCAGGAAGGGTGATCAGGCTAAATTTATTCTACCTTCGCACCTTGCTTTCGGGCTTCTTGGTGATTCTGAAAAGATACCTCCGAGAACTCCTATTGTTTATATTCTTGAAGTAATTGATATTCAATAATTTATTAATTAAATGAGAAGTATTTTATTAATTTCATTCTTCCTGACAATGATTTTTCCTGCATGTGCTCAGCAAGTGCCGGAGGATTTCAAAAAGGCACCCAGCGGACTGATCTATAAGATTCACCGCAGTACGCCTGGCTTACCACCAGCAAGAGTAGGCGATATACTTACGGCCAATATGCGCTATTTCATTGACGATTCTTTATTGTTCGACAGCCGTTTTATGGGACGCGAACTTATGTTTCCGTTGATGGAGTCTGCTTTCAGGGGCGATTTTTACGAAGGATTGCTTATGATGACGGCAGGTGATTCTGCCAGCTTTATATGCAGAGCCGATTCAGTTTTCAAGCTCATGTTTATGGTTCGTGACGTGCCTTCATTTGTAAAGCCTCAATCTGTAATCCGATTTGATATTGGCTTAATACGCTTTCAGTCACAGGAAGCCTACGAACGCGAACGCCAACAGGCTATGCAGGCGATGATTGAAGAAAGCAATGAAGCCCTTGAAGTATTCATAAAGACAAACGGAATAACTGCCAAACCATCGGCAAGCGGTTTGTATTATATTGAACACAGAAAAGGTCCGGGTCAAACCCCAAGGGCTGGTCAGGCGGTAAGGGTGCATTACAAAGGCACTTTGCTTGATGGGACCAAGTTTGACAGTTCATATGATCGTGGTCAACCCTTTGAATTTACCCTTGGTATGGGTCAGGTAATCAAAGGCTGGGACGAAGGTATTGCATTGATGCAGGAAGGTGGCAAGGCTACGTTTATTCTGCCTCAGCACCTTGCTTATGGAGAAAGACAGGCCGGATCAATCCCTCCATTCAGTCCTCTGGTATTTGAAGTAGAACTAATTGAAATCGTAAAATAATCCCATGACAATTAAAACCCACATCCAAACTGTAATCGTGTTGCTGGCGCTTGTGCTTGCAGCAGGTGCCTGTTCAAAAAGCAAGTACCCAGGATTCAAAAAAGCCGAAAATGGTGTCCATATTAAGTGGCACACCAAAGGAGATGGAGAATTCAATGCGAAAATTGATGATCTTGTTACGCTCTCTATGGTGTACCGTCTCGAAGACAGTGTTCTATTCGACAGCAGGACAATGCCGGAGCCACTCACTTTTCCTGTGATCGAGCCTACATTCGAGGGTGATATCTACGCAGCGCTGACACTTATGCGCATTGGCGACTCGGTATCTGTTGCTTTCCCTGCCGATTCCTTCTTCCTTGTGATGGCTCGGATGCCTGAATTGCCGGAGTTTGTCAAGTCAGGTCAACCAATCTATTTTGATATGAAGTTAATTGGCTTGAAAAGCTCAGATGAGGCAAAAGCAGAAGAGCGTGCCAAAATGATGAAAATGAAAGAAGATGAGCAAGTTAAGTTGCAGGCTTATCTTGCTTCAAACAATATCTCAACTAAGCCACTTCCTTCAGGCTTGTATTATATCGAAACCAAAAAAGGTTCAGGTAAAGCCCCTGAAGCTGGTGATGTGATGAAGGTTCATTTCTCCATCAGGACCATTGACGGGATGACACTCTATTCCACCGAAGGCAATCAGCCAATGGATATAGAAGCGGGCTCACCCTTCGATACCAAAGGTTTTGACGAAGCACTTACCTATTTACGTAAAGGGACAAAAGCAAGCTTGATCGTGCCTTCGCAGTTAGCATTCGACAGCACAGGACGTCAGGGCATTGTTCCTCCCTATACTACACTTCTTTATGATGTAGAACTTGTTGATTTTAAAGCTAAGGCACTGGTTGAGACAGAAAAGGAAGCAGAACGTCAACGTGCTGAAGCAGCTGCTCAGAAAGCCAGACAAGAAGAATTTGATAAGATTTCCGCTTATCTGAGAACCAACAATATCACCGTTTCGCCAACAGCCTCGGGGTTATATTATATCGAAACTGAAAAAGGCAAAGGAAAACGTGTTGAAAATGGTAAAAAGGTAAAGGTTCACTATACGCTTTTTAACTTAAGCGGAAAAATGATTCAGTCATCCAAGGATTCTGGTCAGCCTTTCGAGTTAACGGTAGGGCAGGGGCAGGTTATCAAAGGCTGGGACGAGGGTCTCGTTCTCATGCACGAAGGCGGTAAGGCCAGATTGATCCTGCCATCAGACTTAGCTTATGGAGGAACCGAGCGCGGACCTGATATTCCTGCATACAGCACCCTTGTTTTCGACATCGAAGTGCTGGAAGTGTTGGATAATAAGTAATTGAGTTTTACCGTTGTATTAGCCGGCACGAGAATGCCGGCTTTTTTATTTTTATGATCCGCAGCTTAGTCCATTAGCTTATTCATAACTATATCTTTGTAGATTGAACATTTGCGCTTCATGAGATCATTTGTAATCGCTGGCGTCATCATCATTTTTTATCTGATGCAGCTCTTGCTTCAGGAAAAAACCTACCGTCATGTCGATGGCGATGGAAGCGGCTATTACGCCTACCTTATTGCTGTATTTATTCACAAAAGCACTGACTTTACTCCAGTGCTTGAAACTGAACGAAAGCGGCATAGCCTTGATTATATGGCACATTACTTTCATAAGGTTAATGATGTCATGATCAATAAGTTCTATTTGGGCACTGCCCTGATGATGCTGCCATTCTTTTTGTTGGCCATGTTGTTTACGTGGATAACCGGTATGCCACTTGATGGCTACAACATTATTTTTCAATATGGTGTTGCATTGGCGGGTGCAACATGGCTTGCCATAGGATTACTTGCATCGAAAAGACTTCTTTTGCTGTTTAAAATTCCAAAGATTCCGGTAGTTATCACCTTGATTGCCATTGCAATTGGCACCAATTTGTTTCATTATGCTTACCTTCAACCATCACATTCTCATGTTTATTCATTTGCGGCTGTTGCCTTGTTTCTTCTCTATACGCGTCTGTTTTTCTTGCGTTTAAAGCCGAGATATTTCCTTCTAGCAGCTTTTTTTTATGGACTTGTAGTCTTGGTCAGGCCATCCAACGGCATTTTAGTGCTGATTATACCTGTTATTGCCGGCTCAGGAGAGTTGTTTTCATCGGGCCTGCGATATCTTGTGGCAAAACCCCGCATTTTGATACGCGGATTGATTCTTTCAATGGCTGTTATGGGCCTGCAACTTGCATATAACATTCACCTCACAGACAGGTTTTTTCTTTGGTCATATCAGAATGAGGGATTTAACTTCGGTCAACCAGCATTTCTCCAATTTTTGTTTGGCTTCAGAAAAGGCTTTTTTATTTACACACCAATCCTTTTCCTGAGTCTGGCAGGAATTGTGCTTTGGTGGAAGCAAAGCAAATGGGCAGCCTGGGGGGTTCTGATTTTTTTCCTGTTGTTGGTCTATATTCTTTCTTCCTGGTGGAACTGGTTTTATGGAGATAGTTTTGGCATGCGGCCAATGGTAGATTTTTATGCTTTGTTTGCTATTCCGCTTGGTATGCTTATTAATCACGCGTTACAAAAGCAGTTTACTACAATTGGTCTATATACCATATTAGCGACATTAATCGGGCTTAACCTCTTTCAAACCTGGCAGTATCATGCCGGAATCCTCCATCCTGATTCAATGAATTTAAAAAAATACAAGTATTCTTTTCTTCGTTGGGGGGATGAATATAAAAGCGTCTTTGGAGGATATCCAGAACCTTTGTACAGTAATAACTTGGGCAGCCTTATCCTCACGTTTACCAACACTATGGAGTATAGCCGTGATCCCTGGACAACAAATGGAGTTCAGCAATCCGAGGGGGCTTATTCAGGAAATCAGGTGGCACAGATGAATCAGTCAAATATCTACAGCCCCACGCTAGTGCTGCAAAAAAACGAGTTCCCAATCACAAAATCTGATGTTTATGTGAAGGCTAGTTTGCAGTTTCGTGAGAATGAAACAAATGCTGCTAAAGATGCTTTGCTCGTTTATGCAGTTTCTGATCAAATGCAGCAGGTGATATTTTATAAAACGTTTAGAATAAAAAAAATGCCTGATGAGGTAACGAGCATTTGGAGATTATTCGAAACGGGATTTCGAGTCCCTGCATGGTCTGGCGCGGATGCCGAAATTAAAGTCTACATATGGAACAAGGAGCGAAAGCCCTTTCAGATTGATGATTTCGTTGTCAGTTTTTATAATATTGACGAACAATGACGGACGATCGTTTTTTCAGGTTCAACAACAACCTTGTCGAAGGCGAGGATTACTACATGGAGAATGGGTACAGGGTTTTGAAGGAGAGCTACCTGAAGCAAAGGGGGTATTGTTGTGGAAACGGATGCAGGCATTGTCCGTATTTTCCACGTCACATAAAAGGTAACACTAAGCTAAACGAGTGATTTAATTAGTTGCTTACCAACGAAAGGTGTATTTGCATATATTTAAGCGATTTAAAAATCAGAACAATGGCTATTGCGAGCAATGATATGCAGAAGTGGTTTGACCTTACCGGATTGCCGGCAGCAATTGTTGATACGAGTTATAAAATTATTAAGTATAATCAATCATTCAAAGACTTCTTTGGCTGGGACGATGCTGGTTTTTCGCCCGACAAGCTGTGGAGTTTATTGGTTAAGGATTCTTCGGCCATGGAATCTGAAGATTATTCTTCATATTCCTTAGACGATGAAAAGTCATGTGTATTTGAAATAACTTCAAATCCAGGCTTTGTAATTCGTTTTTTTCCACTTGGGGAAATAAACGATAAAGTGTTTCTGGCTTTGATTGAAAAGGAAAGTGAGAATGACATCCCTCAGCTGCGCAGAGCCCTTGACGAGGCTCTGGAAAGCAACCGGCTCAAAACAGCATTTTTAGCCAATATGAGTCATGAAATCCGAACACCACTCAATACCATAATTGGTTTTTCGGAATTAATACTTGACGAGGAACTTAAAATTCAGGAGGTACAAAATCTTGTTGAAATGATCAAAACTTCAGGCAGGACGCTGTTGCAGCTTGTCGAAGATATTATTGACATTTCGAGGATTGAAGCTGGCCATGTGAGGATTAACAAGACAGAAGTAAAAATCGATTTAATCCTTCAGGAAATGTACCAGAAGTTCGACTCAGAGCTTAAGAAAAGACGCGATAGGGCAGGGGTTGAACTTCGGTTAGTCAATACCAGTCAGGAAAGTGTCTGCATTAATACCGATCCATTCAGGTTTAGACAAGTGCTCAATAATCTCCTTTCAAACGCAGTAAAGTTCACTGAAAGAGGCCATATCGAATTTGGTTTTTTAGCTGGTGACGTGGGTCTTGTGCAATTCTATGTCAGGGATACTGGGGTTGGCATTGATCCTTTGATGTCATCCAAAGTTTTTCAACGTTTTGGCCAGATTAACCAACCCGGAATACACAATCGTGAGGGCGCTGGCCTGGGAATGGCCATTACCAAACAGCTTGTTGAGCTCATGGGTGGTCAGATATGGTTCGACTCCGAGCCGGGCAAAGGCTCAACTTTTTATTTCACCTTGCCGGCCTGCCAACCCAACAGATTTGTTCAAAGTGGGCTTTCGTCCGGTCTATATCAGTGGGGCCAGGAGATTTTTCTGATAGTAGATGATGTTGAAGCAAATTATTTATTTCTGAGGTCTTTATTTAAAACATCCGGAGCGCTTCTTCTCTGGGCCAAGAATGGTGAAGAGGCGATACGTTTTTGCCGAAGCAATCCTGACATAAGTTTGGTACTTATGGATATTCAGATGCCCCAAACTGATGGTTATGAGGCAACAAAACGGATCAAGGAAATGAATCCATCGCTACCTGTAATTGCTCAGACGGCCTTTGCTGATATAGACAGCAAAGGCAAAGCCTTGAAGGCTGGTTGCGATGATTTTTTAATTAAGCCGATCAACAAGCACGAACTTTTCACAATTATTGAACAAAATCTCAGGAGAAAGATACCTGTAAGCTAAGGTTTTATGAGTAAAAAGGCTAGAGAGGTACTTACCAGATATTGGGGTTATTCCACCTTCAGGCCGATGCAGGAGGAAATAATCGATTCAGTATTATTTGGGAACGATACCCTTGCCTTGCTTCCTACAGGCGGAGGCAAGTCCATATGTTTTCAGGTGCCAGCTATGGTCATGGAAGGGTTGTGCCTGGTCGTAACCCCATTGATCGCATTAATGAAAGATCAGGTAGCTCAATTAAAGCGGAGAGGTATTCAGGCCGATGCCATTTATTCAGGAATGCATCATCTTGAAATTGAGAGGGTATATAACAATGCTGCCTTTGGTCAACTCAAGTTTCTGTATATCAGTCCGGAGCGCCTGGCGACTCAGCGTTTTCTCGATTCTGTTGACAAACTACGATTAAATCTGATTGCGGTTGACGAATCACACTGTATATCGCAATGGGGTTACGACTTCAGACCGCCCTATCTTCATATAGCCGATATCAGACCCTACGTGCCAGATGCGCCGGTTTTGGCTCTTACGGCAACAGCCACCCCCGGTGTGGTTGAAGATATCATGGAAAAGCTAAGATTCAAAGGCAGGCAGGTATTTCAAACAAGCTATGAGCGGAAAAATCTGGTTTACAATGTGCTAAACAACCCAGATAAGATGACAACCATGTTCAGGTTGTTCCGGCAGATGCCTCATGGTAGTGGTGTGGTTTATGTCAGGAATCGGCGTCGAACACGCGAGCTGGCTGAATTTCTTCATAACAATGGAATTTCAGCAACGTATTACCATGCGGGCCTGGACGGCCAGGAGCGCGACAAGCGTCAAAACTCGTGGATGCGTGGCCTGACAAAGGTTATTGTTGCAACAAATGCTTTTGGGATGGGAATTGACAAGCCCGATGTACGCATTGTGGTGCACATGAATTTGCCAGATACGCTCGAGGCTTATTTTCAGGAAGCAGGAAGGGCAGGCCGTGATGGCAAAGATGCGGAAGCATGGATGATATTATCATCAGAGGATGTTAAAAGCCTGAAGTCAAATTTCGAATCCTCATTTCCTGAAATAAAAACCATCCGCCAGATTTATCAGGCCATCGGCAATTTTCTGAATATCCCCCTGGGTGGGGGATCGGATAAAGCCTTTGATTTTGATCTTCAATTGTTTTCAAAAACTTATAATCATTCTCCACTTGTGGTTTTCAACACCCTCCAACTGCTCGAAAAGGAGGGTTTAATCATGCTCACGGATGGTTTAAGAAACAACAGTAAGGTTTGCATAGTGGCCAGCAGGGAAGATCTGTATCGCTTTCAGGTTGAGCAGCCATTCTATGATCCATTGATCAAAACAATGTTGCGCAATTATCCGGGAATCATGACTGATTTTGTGAACCTTTCCGAAGAGGATCTCAGCCGGAAATGCAATCTTTCCCTCGACAGGGTGATTTTATACCTGAAGAACCTTGAGCGTTTTGGTATGATTGCCTATCAACCACGTGCTGATAAACCACAGCTGGTTTGGTTAGCCGAATATATGGATGCCAGACAAATCAGACTATCTGACGAAAACTACGGTTCACGGAAGCAAACATCAGCCAGGCGATTACAGGCTGTCATGGACTTTGTGAACAACACCGAGCATTGCCGCAGCCGAATGTTGCTGGAGTATTTTGGTGAAAAGAACGAAAAAAGATGTGGCCGCTGCGACGTATGCATACGCCGCAATGAACTTCAAATCAGTGATTTTGAGTTTGATCAGCTATCTACTGCCATCCGGCGCATGCTTCAGCAGAGGCATTATCCACTCTATGAGCTGTTGTCGGCATTTCCTGGCAGATCAGAAGAAAAAGTTCTAAAAGTAATTAGATACCTGTTTGAAACTAATGTCCTGATCAAGGATGACAATGAAATGCTGCAGCTAAAGCTACAGCAGTCAATAGACTGATAATTAGCAATTTATTCTGGCTGGTGCTGCGGTCTGAGAAGATCGTTTACGGTTTTGACAGGGTTGAAAGTAATGAGAGGTGTTTCGACAAAGATGGTAATCCAGTCGGACATGGCGCCATTCCACAGACCAGGCAATTCCAATGCCTTTAATGGCCTGCCGTCTTTGAACTTGGTTGAAATGAATCCAGTGTTGTGATCAACATACTCTGTAAGGTCAAATTTCTCTCCCCTGAAGTTGTAAACGCCACAAACAAGATCAACAGGGTTGAAGTGAGTAGCTGATTTAACAATGGCCGACTGTTCAGGATTCGACATATCGATCTGAGAGGATTCAACAATTTGCAGCGATTTGACATCATCGGGCGACAGCACCCAGAAAGGCCCTCCGCCTGGCTCTCCTTCATTTTTTACCATTCCACAGATTCGCATAGGGCGATTGAGTTGGGTGTATAGGTGGTCGATCTTTTCCATGGTATCGTAGCTGTCAAAAGCCACAGGAATATTGATCATGAGCTCTTTACGGGCAAAATTTGCTATAGTATTCAGCTCACTTTCATCAAGATTGCCACTGTCGAGCAGGTCGAGGTAATCAAAGGTCTGTTCCTGCAGCCTGATGAGCAGCGCACCAATAGCTTTTTTGTATTGGTAAGTCGTTGATCTCAATCTGTCAGGCACGATATTATCAATATTCTTTATGAAAATGATTTCTTCGGACAGATCGTTCAGATTTTCGATGAGCGCCCCGTGACCACCCGGACGGAAAAGGAGGGTGCCATCATCGTTGCGGAATGGCAGGTTGTTCATATCTACCGCAATGGTATCAGTGGAAGATTTTTGTTCAGATAGGCCGATACTAAATTTCACGCCTAGCAATGATTCATAGTGCGGTTGGAGCTCTTCGAGCACTGCATCAAAACGGGCTTTATGTTCAGGAGATATGGTAAAATGAAGTTTGGCAATTTTATCCTGACCTTCGGCATAAACGGCAGCCTCAACGAGGTGCTCCTCGAGGGCGAGCCGGCTTGCACCAGGGTACCGGTGAAATTTGAGCAACGCTTTGGGCAACGAACCATAATCGAGGCCACGTTCACTGATCAGATATTCAACAACACGACCTAATTTTCCACTATCAATCAATTGATCAATATTTTCGCCAGCCAATGCGATAACCGCTTTAAGATCATCGTAAAATGCAAACTTGGTCAGGTTATTGAGAAAAAATCCCACACTGTTAAAGTCAGTCTCACTTTTTACAGATTTTATCTCATCATCACTTCCCTGAAAGGATTGTGAAAACTCAAAAAGATGCTTGAACATCCGGCTTGCTGCGCCTGAAGCAGGCACAAGTTTCAATATGTCATAATCATGCCTTCGTTGATCAAACTCATTCACCAGTTGTTCCAGTTCGCTTTCTCCGATCAGCCTGATTCCGTTGGGTGTGGTGGCCGGTTCAACAAGCTGCATGTAAGGAAAACCATTCCTGAAATATCCTAATTGACGGTCGATTTGTTTAGGGTCAATTCCCTTCAGTCGTATCTGGTCCAGGTCTTTTTGGTGAAGCTGCATACTGTTTTAGTGTTTTGTGTGTCAAATGTACAAAAGCAGGCTAGCAATGTTTATAATCTCATCCTTTTTTTTGTGCTAATGTTGCAGCGAACAATTTTCATATTAAATTTGCACTCTCTTTGCCCAGGTGGTGGAATTGGTAGACACACCAGCTTGAGGGGCTGGCGCCGGCAACGGTGTGCAAGTTCGAATCTTGTCCTGGGCACTTTTTCCGTTCTGATCTTATTGCCCAAGTGGCGGAATTGGTAGACGCGCTACATTCAGGGTGTAGTGAGCGCACGCTCGTGAAGGTTCGAGTCCTTTCTTGGGCACATTTACCCGGCAGTAGCTGGGTTTTTTTGTATTTTTAACAATACCTGATAATTGAATTTGCTAACAATTTCAGTCAATTCCTTATCTTTAACGGATTAAATGTAAAAATCCGGAATTCTTTCGGAAAAAGAAAAGTAATTTATTATGAAGCTATTACTGATCAGTAACTCGACAAATCCCGGTGAGGCTTATCTGGATTGGCCCAAACCTTATATCGCTGATTTTTTGAAAAAGCATGGCATTAGCAAGGTGCTTTTCATCCCTTATGCTGGGGTAGGGCTCTCGACCCTAAGTTTAAAGAAGTCATATGATATTTACGAAGAGCGTGTTGCAGGAGTATTTGCCGAATTCGGCTGTCAGCTTGCTTCGATTCATCATCACCATGAACCTGCCAAAGCTATAGCTGTTGCCCAGTGTGTAGTAGTAGGAGGTGGGAATACCTTTCATCTTGTAGCTCAGATGCATCACCATAAATTGATGGATCCTATCAGAAAGCGTGTTCTGAGTGGAATGCCTTTCATGGGATGGAGTGCCGGAGCCAATGTTGCCTGTCCAACGCTTCGCACAACCAACGATATGCCCATCATTGAACCTGCAAGCTTCAATAGTCTTAATCTTGTGCCATTTCAGATCAACCCACATTATCTGGATGCACATCCGGCTGGTCATGGTGGGGAAACACGACAGCAACGTATAGAAGAGTTTCTCATCATTAATAGAAACACTAAGGTTGTTGGGCTTAGAGAAGCCAGTTTGCTCGAGGTGGAAGGCTTGACAATGAAGCTTTCAGGACGTAAGCCTATGAGGCTGTTTCAATTTGGTATGGAGCCTGAAGAATTTGAAGTTGGTAGCGACCTGAGTTTTCTTCTTCAGGCCTGAGAACTGAAGCAGACCCTGTGGGTTGAATTGCGTGATAAACTACATCAAGGCTGAGCGTGTCTCGGCCTTTATTTTTTTGTATCGGCCACAAAAATGCTTGATTAGGAAGAACATCAATAAAGTCCGAATCGCTGGGCAACCGCGTCGATTTTTTGTTCCAATTCATGTGGTTTGTATGGCTTGGCAAGAAAATCATCCATACCTGCTTCAGCACAATTTTTACGATCTTGCTCCAGCGCAAAGGCTGTTACCGCTATAATCGGAATGTGACTAACATTCTGTTCCAGTGCCTCGATCTGACGGATGACCTTTGTGGCCTCAATTCCGTTCATTTCGGGCATCTGAATATCCATTAAAATTAGGTCGTATTTTTTCTCTTTAAATTTGTTCAAGCCTGCCAATCCGTTCTCAGCTAAATCTATCTGGTGCCCAAGTTTGCGAACTACAGCGAGGGCAAACTTATGATTCAACTCATTGTCTTCAACGAGCAGTATGTTGAGAATTCGCTTGTTAAATTGCATTGTGCTGAGTTCTTGTTAATAGAAGCGGATGGCTTTGCTAATTTTTTTCAAATTTAAAAAGATATACAATAAAAATAGAGGTTAAGCAGACAATTGATCAATTAGGGAAAGCAAGGCCTTTCGTGATATGGGTTTTGAAAGGTATCCATGAAAACCGGCCATCAAAAACCGATCTTTATCGCCTTCCATCGCATACGCAGTTTGAGCGATAAAAATGCTGTCTTTATATTCAGCATAATTATTGAATATATGATCCTTAAGTTTGACCCCATCCCAAGGAGCTGGAAGATTGATGTCCATTAAAATCAGATCAAAGATCTGGCCATTTTTTCTGGCATCTGAAATCATCTGTAGAGCCTGATCGCCATTTACGGCTGATTCAGTCTTCATATTTTTTTCCATTAATTTCATCAGAATCAGTCTGCTGGAGGCATCGTCCTCAATGATAAGTGCCCTGGAAAATTTATCTTTTGCGCGTTTTGTATCGTTTGTAACATCATAAGCATCATGACTGGAAGTAGTATCCGGAACCATTGAAAATTGCAGAATAACATTTGTGCCGACAGACTTTTCTGAAGTTATTTCAATTGTGCCTCCCATCCGTTCAACGAGCTTTCGTGCGAGCGGAATTCCCATACCCGGGCCCTGGTACTGTTTAGAATAGCCTAAACTGTCCTGCCGGAAAGGATCAAAAATCTGATTGAGAAATGCGGGATCAATGCCTGACCCGGTATCCTGTATCCTGATTTCAACTATCTTAAGTTCAGCAATTTCTTTGGCGCTTATTTTAATAAAGCCCTTTTCAGTGTTTTTCAGCGCATTATCCATAAGCTCACTGAAAACCCGTGGAAGAGTATTGCTATCTGCGATCAATGCACATTCATCGAAATCTATGACCAACTTCAGTCCCTTTTCATTTACCTTGAATTGGAAAGTGCCAATCACATGGTCAAGGCAGGCCTTGAGGCTACATGTTTCCCTCCTTATTTCAAAATCATTCGCTTCAAGCCGACTGATGTCGATGATATTGTTGAGCAAATGGAGCAATCGTTCGCCGCTTTTTTCAATGGATTGGGCATAATCGAACAGCTCGTTTTTGTCGTGAAGTGCCAGTTCATTTTGAAGCAGACTCGAAAAGCCAAGGATTCCGTTTAATGGCGTCCGAATCTCGTGACTAATGTTGGCCAGAAAGGCGTTCTTCTTGAAATTGGCATTCTCGGCTTCCGTTAATGCTTTTGTGAGCTCGTTGTCTATTTGCTTTCGCAGATCCAGCTCATTTTTTATTGCCTCGATGCGTTCAACAACTTTTTCATCGATAAGGTGATCAGTATTTCCTTCAAGACCTTCAAGTCTTATTATTTCGGATAGCTTGACTTCAATTGATTGCTTCAAGTCGTTATTTTGGGCGCGAAACTGCTTGATTATGTTATAAATAATAAAAGCGATTAGTATAACAAATAAAGCCGCTGCCAACCAACCTGCAACACTAATCAGATTCGAATACAAAAACCGTTCTTTTTCAGAAGCCTTTTTCAATATTTCAGCCTCATCAAATGCTTTTGTGAGATTCAACTGCAGATCATTTATACTTTGGAGGTAATTTATCGTCGGGACGATATTGAGAAAAAAATTAGCCTGCTCTGATCTTTGGCTCAGCACTTGTGCAAAATAAGGTGAGGCTTCTTGAAATTCTTTTAATCCATCCGATAAAACCTTCAAAACACGTTGAAAGACTATATTGTTGTTGAGATTAATACCAGTTGCAAGTCCTGCATCGATTACTCTCAGTAAGTTTACCTGATTCCGGAGGCTTTTCTCATTCAACACCATTGAAGCAAGAAATTCAATATCGGAAGTTCTCCCATCGCCGGATTGTAATTTTAGATTGTATGCCTGAAACTGCAATTCGAAACGTGTTGATGGTGATAGTGACCTGATGTACAGTGTGTCAACAGTACTCAGGAACCTTGCAGCTCTGGCAGTCTCATTTTTTCTTAATGAAAGTCTTATAATATTTGCCAGAGAAGCCATTGCAATGTCGGGCTGAGCGATTTGCTCCATTCGCTGTGCCAGCCGTATCCAGTGGTTCAGGGCTGTTTCGTTATCATCCGAGGCTTCGAGTGCAGCACTATACCTGAGCAGCGAAAGATACTGCCGCTCAGGACTCATTTTTGTTTTGTTCGCAATTTCATATGCTGCAGCACCATAATGGAGTGCGTAGCTGATGTTGTTGGTGGCAAGCCCAAAATCGCAAAGCAGTGCAGAAGCGCTATCCGGTGCAAACGATTCACTGGATACATTGATATGATTCAATGCCCAAGCCAGATTACTGGTATTGAGCGCTTTTGTTTGAACAACATAACCCGGGGCCAGATATACAGGATGCCTATTGCCGGATATGACTTGCAGCGGTTGGAGGTGCCAGCATAGACAAAGTGTTATAAACAGTATTAACCGTTTCACTGATTTGCTTGTTTGGTGGCTAAAAATACAACTTCATCAGGATTAACAGCAATACATTTAACATAGTTTTCATCCAAACCCAGTTGATCTATCCTGAATGTGTCAAGGGCAAAGCCAACATTCAGCAGTCTGTCTGCGTAATCGCGCCCATAGAGCCTCACATGGTCGAATTGACCAAATTGCTCTTCTCTCTCTTTTTCGCTCAATGGACTGGTTTCCTCAATGGTCTGCACAAGCAATGGAGACCATGGAACCTGCAGAATGGTTTTACCTCCAGGGGATAAAACACGGAATATCTCAGTCAAAGCCTTTCTTTCATCAGGAATATGTTCAAGCACGTGATTTGCCATAAGCATACCGAAACTGTTGTCTTCGAAAGGAAGATCTGTTAGGTCAAGCAATTGGATATTTTTATCATAGTAGTAACCTTCATGATACTTAACACCTGCGATATAATCTTCAGGTCTTAAGCGATATTGACTTCTGATCCAGTTATAAAGAGATGGCTCCGGAGCAATATGTAGCATTCTGAGATTGCCAAGTGAAGGAATAAGACCACTGCACAGAAAGGAATGTAAAAGTCTGTCGCGGTCAGTAGAATGACAGCCAGGACATATAATATTCAGTCGCCTACCGGCTCCGATTACCATAAGACGTTCGATTACTTCGTGATGTTGTCCTCCATCAAGAAACTTGTTGAAAAACCTGTTGCATAAAGGGCAATAGTAATTCTTCCCGGAGTAGTACAAGCCCTGGGCCTTGAGCTTTATTTGCCTAAGATGATAACCGAGAATTCTGATTGCCATCATGCCACTTATCAATTTATGTTGCCTGTTTTGGCTCACCTCTAAGGCTAAGCTCACACAAATATAAGCAACTCAAAGCCAGTTTCAATAAACTGAATAGGGAAAGCGATTTGTTTTGATAATCATACCATGTTGCAGGCTGATAAGATAGATTCCCGGTCTAATAGCACTGAGGTCGATAAAGAATTCGTTGGATTGAACAGGTGAGAGCCAGACTGATCTTGACAAAAGAATTCTCCCTGCCAGATCCTGAATCATTATCTGTGCGGGTCCATTCGTACAGCCAGAAATGTTGACGAGCACGCCGTTGCTGAATGGAGTAGTTTTCCATTTCAATGAGTCGGCAGTGGTCGATAATACTGAAGCGTTGATATCCTGACATTCGAAGGCACCGATATCGTATCCCTGATTATGAGGTCTTGGACGGTTCAGCAGGTCAAAGGCCACAGCATTGAGTCCTGCATCGAAACCCTTGTTCACTGAGGGTGAATTAAGGAGCAGGTCGTAATTATCCTGCGAAGGATTTCGAAAGCGTAGTGTATCAATCCGTTCGGTAAAATGATTATTCCGTATGTTGAACATCACCGAAGTGGAGGAGTTATGAAAATAGGCATTACTTCCGAGGCTGACAAAATCGCCCGGGTTTGTAATGATATTGTTGAACAGCAGGTTACTTGTAGTATTATTATTGGCAAATCTTATGCCAGTGCTTTTAGGTGAAATGATCGTGTTGTGCATCACATGATAGACTGCTGATGCGCCATCGGGCGAATTGCCGATATAGATTCCATGTCGCGGATAAGAGGCATTGCCCGGGAAATATGTCCTGCCAGATCTGACAATCAGATTGTTGTAAATTTTTTGCGTCCCAAGGCCAAAAGCATCAATACCATCGCCTTTTCCATCAAATATCTGGTTGTTAAAGCAGTCGCAGCGCGATCCTCCACCAATGAGTATTCCTGACATCTGATTTGGTGTTTCGCGATAGGAATCATTACGGATCACATTTCCATAAATTCTGCAATCCACAGGTGCCGAAGCCACCTGAATCCCATCCCAACCGGTGCGCTCCACGATATTATTGTACACGCGTACTCCATGAATATAATGTGGAAGTACGGTAGTATCGCAGGAAGGGAGGTATTGACCAGTGAATTTTGAACTACCAATATAAAGGCCTTCATCCTCAATATCATGCAAGTAGCAATTGCGAATAATCAGATTGTACATGGTAAACTTGTCGCGTGTGGCCACAAAACTGCAATCCGGATCCGTTTTGGCATAGATGCCTGCGAGCGCAGTATTGGCAATTTCAATATGTGCGATTTCAACATTGGTGCTCAGGTCATCCACGGAAATACCGCCCCCATTCCCGACACGAAGGATACGGATTCCATAGGGCTGAGACTCTGTCGAAGTACCGATGATTTTGATATGCTTGCAATTGGAAACCTTTATTCCGTAGAAATGGTTGGTATTAATGATGGCACTACCACCCCGGTTTACGACGACAACAGGTTGGGCTGCTGTGCCAGTGATGTTTCTAAGCAACAGATAGTCTCGCTTTCCGCCTGTCAGGCAAATGGTGTCGCCGGGAAAAACAACGCTTCCGTCGAACAAATTGCTATTTACAGGAATAGTATGGTTACATGCTTTTTGCGCAGCAACATCGAAAATGAAAAAGAAAATACCACAAGCAATCAGGAAAGTAGCAGTGAGATTGCGAATCATAGTGAACCGCGCTTGGCCCGCTCCCAATTAACGCTTTGCGATCCCTTGAAATACCGTCTGATGCCCATAAGCACAGCATAGTTCATCATCAGAAAATAATAAGGAACGAACAGTATTTTGATTTTGACAGCTCTATTCTCAAGGTACCAACCGATCATTGCCATGATGTAAATGGAAAGCTGCAGAATGAAAAGCCAAACATAGAGGTTGGACAAGTTGGTAATTCCGTTGCTAATCCAGAGAGCAGCATTCAGTATAAGTATGAAAGGCAGGGCAATGGGAGCCAAAGTCCAACGTAAAACTCGGTGGGAGATGTATTGAAAGCTCAATGTGCCATATCTGAATATGTTAAGCAACGGCCTGAGTCTGATTACCGACTGAATTCCGCCGGCAGCGATTCGGATTTTACGCTTTAACTCTTCCTTGACATTGGCCGATGAAGTTTCAATAGCATATGCTTCGGGATCATATTGTATTGTATAGCCCTGCATTGCAACCCGCAGCGAAATGATAAAATCGTCCAGAAGAGTATCCTTTTCAACTTCTGTAAATAAGTTGGTCCGTATTGCAAAGAGCTCTCCTGCAGCACCAACCACCGAATAAAGTTCTGCATCCCATTTCTTAAGCTTCGATTCGTACTTCCAGTAAATGCCTTCAGTTCCGGCAGCGGTATCTTTTTCTTTGTCGAAGATGCGTTTTTCGCCCGAGACGCAGCCCACATCCGGAAGGCTGAAAAGGGCAACAATCCGGCGTATACTTTCTTTTCCAATTAGGGTGTTCCCATCGGAAAAAATGACAATCGGGGTTTTCACAAACTGCATTCCACGGTTCATCGCCCCAATCTTGCCGCCTCGTTCAGGCTTATGATAAACTTCAACTCCAAGATTTTCGTATTGTTTCAGCAGTTCGGGTGTTCCGTCGTCTGATCCGTCAGTAACCCATACCTGACGGATTTTTGATTGAGGATAATCGAGTTCAAGTGCATTTTTCACCTTAGCATCAACAAAATCCTTTTCGTTGTAGGCGGCTACAAATAGTGTGACTTCAGGCTCATAATCTGGGTCTGGCTTTAAGGGCTTTACAAGCAATCGTTTCAACCTCACAAGTAAGAATAGCAAAATTCCATAACCCAGATAAGCGTAAAAAACAATAAAAAGTAGCGCCCAGAAAAATATTTCAACCCAAAGCATAACATATTGATTTTATGACTTTTTACGTGCACCAAAGTTAAGTTTATCCACTTCAAGGTATTCGAAGTTGCCAAGGCTGTCAAGTAGCCTGATAAGCGACTCCTTGCTGCTGTGAGCGCATTCCATTACCAACGTCAGGTTGTTGTGCTTCTTTATGAAGTTGCTGGCACCTTCGATCACTTGCGGCTCCATGCCTTCCACGTCAATCTTCATTAAAACACTTGCATTGGGATCAATATTAAGTTCATCCGTCAGGTCATCGAATCGCCTGAGTTCGATTTCTGTATGTACAGCCCTCTGAGCAAAAGTTTCATTCTCGAACGTCAGCGTATCCAGATGCGAAGCGCCTGTGTTCATAGGGTCGTAATTAAATCCTGCCCTTCTGTTTTCGGTGCTCAGCCCAAAATTAAATGCCATGAAGCGTTTCTCATACCCGTTCAGCATCATATTAATATTAAGCGCTTTATAGCTTTCATATGCGGGTTCGAAGGCAATCACATCCAGGCCTTTTCCAGCCAGCATCACAGAATATGTTCCTACATTGGCGCCAATATCGATGAAGATACTCTTGCCCGAATAATGCTGATTCATAAAGCATTTCACGCCCCATTCATAGCCATAATTTGCAAACTGGAAGTCGAGCGTTCCTTTGCGATGAAGGAAATATCCAAGTTTGCCACGTACAAGCCTTGTGCGTAAAAATGATTTACGTAATGCGATGTAAATGAAAGCAGCAATGGTTGGGCGAATCTGTCCAAAGCGAAGGAAGTCTTTCAAGTAACGATAAAACGTAATTAGTTTGTTCATCAGTAATATGGACTGTTTAAGATTTTAATATATTTTTTCCCATTGCTTAGATTCGGTGTTGTATTGCTTGAGAATTTTTGCCGGATTTCCGGCAACAACACTGTAGGGAGGAACTGATTTGGTTACTACACTGCCGGCAGCAACTACGGAATGCTTTCCGATAATAACACCAGCAGTGATAACACTATTTGCGCCGATCCAAACCTCGTCGTGGATGTGAATTGGATTTGTTTCGACAGGCTGAAGGCTTGGCGAGAGATTAATGTCACGGTACTCATGATTGAGTCCTGAAACTACAATATTCTGTGCAAACATAACATCGTTACCCACAGTAACAGGGCCAATGACCACACAACCAAGGCCGACACGCGTACGATCGCCGATAATCACATCGCCAACACCATTGTTTATGGTTGAAAAGTCCTCGATGGTGGAGTCGACTCCTAAAACAAAATTGTTGAATGGAAGAACATCCATGCGTGTTCGCCTGCGTATCAAGGAACCACTTTTTTTCTTGTGCTTTAATGGGTTAAGAAATATTTTGACCCATAGACGTGGTCGCGCCTGATTTCGAGGCATCAGCAACCATAATGCAAAACGCTTGAGTCCAGGGTTGCTCTTCAGCATTTCGGTCAGTCCCATAGATACTTATTTTGGTTGTTGCAATGTATGGATCATCCATTTGTAAAGCTCAAGCACATTGTTCTCCCATGTGTGGCTGCGGGCAAAAAGTTCCCTTGCTCTTTCGAGTTCTGGTGTGTTTTCGTTGAGTGCAAGCTCAATATACTTTACATACTCCTGCTTGTTTTCGGCAAGATATGTATGATTTTCGAATACTTCCATCGCTTTTGTTCTGGTTGCCACTGTTGGTTTGCCCATGGCAAGGTATTCATCAATCTTGCGTGGATAATTCCCAATTGTAACTTCGTTGAGCAATTGCGGATTGATGGCCACATCGAAGGCATTAAGGTAAAATGGCAGCTCTTCCATTTTCTTAGGTCCGAGAAAGTGGATGTTATCGATCTGATGAAGCCTGCTATTGCGAAATGTGTCGTCTTCAGGCCCAACCAGCACAACCTGCCATTCAGGCTTTTGGGTTGCAATGTGTTCAATCACTTCAAGATCGAGTCGTAGGGAGAACAAAGCACCAATGTATCCAATGATTGGTCCGTTGATCTGTTTGATGTCGTCAGGCACATGGTCGATCAGCTTTTTATCGAAGAGGCTCACATCACATCCCTGTCCAACGTAATAGGAGCGAGGATTGAACTGCCTTGCATGATCGGCGAGGTAGGTAGAATTTGCTACAACAAGGTCCGATTTGCCCATCAGAGCTGCTTCAATTCGGATGCCCTGAGCCTTCCAGAAATCGACAGCAATCAGGTTATCACGAGTATAGTAGATATACAATTCCGGCGACAGGAGTTCTTTCAGATAAAAACCCCTGAACATATCACTATCATTAAAAATGAAGTAGTTGCTAAATCCCAGTCTGTTAATGGCAGATTTTATCTGCCGCGCAAATCGTTTGTTATTGATTTTGTTTAGAAAGTCAAAGAGTTTGTTGTTCGGGATCTGGCTAATGCTTTCGAGTATGGTGCGTGGATAAAGGTTCCACATATTTTCGGAAACCTGAACAAGATCTGGTTCTTGTCCTCGTATTACCCTGATGCGCTTCTGTATCAGCGGATCTTTGCGTTCTCTGAACCGTGTGAGTCTGTCTAATGGATAATTAACATAAAGAACCCTGTTATGGCGCGCAATTTCCTGAGCAATATTGATGCAATTACTCCCAATACGGCTATCAAGGGCTTGCAAACCAATGACAATAAAGTCGCGGTTGGTTATCATGATTCGATAAATATTGGTAGCGACAAATGTAAATATTCTTATTTCAAAATTTCAAGATAAAGTTTATGGACGTCCAATGCCATATTATACCACGAGAATTTTGCCGATTGCTGAAACCCTTGTTCAATTAACATTTGCCGCAAATCGTTATCGTTCATTAGTTTAATCATTGCTTCAGTGATTTCTTCCGGTTTGAAGGGGTCGATCAGCAGGGCGGCACCACCTGATACTTCCGGCATGGAAGAGGTGTTGGATGTGATGACAGGGGTTCCACAGCGCATGGCCTCAAGCATCGGGATTCCAAAGCTTTCCCGCAGGGATGGGTAAAGAAACAATTTGCTTTGAGCATAGATTGCCGGCAGATCAGTATTTACGACATATCCTGTTAGATGAATCTGATTTCGGAGATTCGGAGCACCAATTTCACTCAAAAGCGCTTCGAGTGCATTATGCTCAAAATCGAGCATAACCAGCTTAAGCGCTTGGTTGTTTGTCTTCAGGTAATTGGAGAATGCCTTCAAAACGCCAATGGTATTCTTCTTAGGATCAGTATTACCCAAAAAGAATGCATATTGATCCGGTAAGCGGTACTTTTCTTTAACTCTCTGCATTTCGGCCTTATCATCAATTGGCCTGAAATGCTCACCTACACCATTATAAATGGCAACAAGCCGCGGATCACCAGCCTCAAATCCAAAAAAGTCGCCAATTCGCTGTTTTTCGAAATGAGAGACAGTAATGATTCTACTGCTGAGCTCAACTACCCTTGGTACAACATATCTTCTGTACATATTGCCAAATTTCTGATACCAGGTACCGCCTTTTTTAAAAAGACTGATGCTTTCCAGGTAAATGATATCGTGCAAAGTAATGACCAATGGCATTCCAGGCTTGACAGGTGCAGTATTGCTTGTGCAGTGAAGAAGCTGACAACCAGCTTTATTGGCCGCCGCTGGCAATGCTCTTTGCTCCCAAAGGGGATAAGCTCCTCCTTGAAGTTCCACTATATGAAAGTTTTCACTTGGCTGAAGACAATCAGAATCCTGATCTGGCTTGACAAAAATAAAGTACTCATTTTCAGAGTCAATCTTTTGAAGATTCCTGATAAGCTCAAGTGCCACCATGTCCATCCCATGTTTCTTGAGCCTGAATAGTCTTTGTCCTTCGATGCCGATACGCATAGTGAGTAGTTTTTTACCTTTTACGTTTCTTCTGGAATGCGTTATAGGTATGTTTTGTATGAATGAATTGCTTGTTTGCTCCTTTGATTCGCAGTAAAGATAAAAACATATAGCCAAAAACAGTAGGTAAACGTAAAATTGCAAGAAGCGTAGTTTTGTTGTAAAATCCAATCGGCACGGCGATCATGATGGCAACAAGAATTGCAGTGAAGGCTGTTATCCAGCAAATGATGCAAAAAGTTTGGTCAAATAGAACAGAGATTAAAGACATTAAAAACAACAGGCCAAACAGCAATAGCCTGGGAAGTTGAAGGTATTGTATGGCCTTGTTGAAATATTCGATATTGCCCCTTTTAACAAGGGCCTTAAAAGCAGGAAAAAAATGTTTGCCAAAATAATGGTATTGCGCTGAAAGCCACCTTCTTCGCTGACTGCTAAATACCCTGGCGTTCTGAACTTTTTCATCAAATACATAGGCATCATCCACATATTCAATAACAATTCCACTACTGAGCATCCTGAGCTCCAACTCTTTATCAAAACCACCGACCACTTCAACATCTGCCATCAGCCGCTTGAAGAAACTATAATCGAATGCCATTGCCGACCCTATTAATGCAGAGGAAAGTCCTAAGGCACGTTGTCCTTTTCTGAAGATGCCGTTGTTAATTTCTTCGCTGATGGCGTCTAACACAGCAAAGTGAGTATTCAGATTTTTTGCAACCCTGTGACCTTGCACAGCCAGGTAGCCACTTGACAATGCCTCATTCATCTTCAGCAGAAAATCTTCTGCCATCAAATTGTCAGCATCGAGGATGCATACGGAGTCATAGACCGATTCGGGCAAATGCCGCAAGGCATAGTTAATAGCACGGGTCTTAGTGCTGATTTCGAAGTTGTTATCAAGCAGTATGATCGGATATTCCCTTAGCTTTTGCAGGGTTTCAGGTTTAAACCCATCAGCAACAACGACAATGTCAAAATGTGTTCGAGGGTAGTTATGTTCCAATGCATCCTCAACTACCTGAAAAATGATGTCATCTTCCTTGTAGCATGGAAAAATAAGTGCGAAACGTTTGATAAGGGCTTCGGATGATTGTTTACGTCGATAGGGAAGGAGGGAAGAGAAAGAAAAAAAAAGCAGATACAAGGCAGATCCCCCCATATACAAAAGCAAAACCACTTCGGTAACTCGCAGCGCAATTTGAATAAAATCAAACTGATTGACATTCATAACCTCGGGTTTTCGTGAATTTCCGGATCGAAAAGATGGCTCAGGTTCCAGCCGATTGCTTTGTAATAGGCAAGGAATAATCTGATCTTTCCTTTTATCAGCCAGCGAATGGCATTTTTCGGAATAGCAAAGAAAAGCTGGTATGCCAAACCCAGATAAAAAGTTCTGCCTTCGACATTGCGACGCATAAATACCAGCCGGTTCCGGTTAAGATAATAAATTTTCAAATTACTCAGTTTACCAGTACTAACTGATTCCTTATGCATGACAAGTGAATTATGCACATAAATTATCTTATAACCAGCCTGTTTGATGCGCTCGCACCAGTCAGCTTCCTCGTAATAGAGAAAGAAAATATAGGACATCAGCCCCACTTCCTTAACAACCTTCATCGGCACCAGCATGGCTGCACCGTGTGCGTAATATGTTTCCCTGTCCTGATCATGCTGCCCCATATCAGTCTCGCGATGCCCAATCGCAAAATTGCGCATGGTGATGTAATTCATTGGGGTGTATCCGGCATACTGAATGATTTTTGGGTCGTAGAAATACCTGATTTTGGGGCTTACAGCACCAATCAAATTATCGCTTTTCAGCTTGTTAACGAGTGGTTCGAGAAATCCCTTCGTCACTTCAGTATCATTATTGAGGAGCAATACATATTCGCCTTGTGCCCGCATCAGGCCAAAATTATTGCCTGCAGCAAATCCGTAGTTGATGGGGTTGAGAATAAGAACTACGTTGGGGAAACGCTGGCGAATAATCTGAGGATCATCGTCCGAAGCATTATCGATGACCAATACTTCAATGTTCGGATAAGTGATGTTTTGTAATGACGAAAGAAGCGCGCAGGTAACCTCAGTTTGGTTGAAATTAACTGTTATTATGGAGACTAGAGGATACTGTTGCTGCCCTTTTCTCATGGGCTTTCGATTATAAATTTAAAATTTATGTTTGTTTCTCCGACTTCATTACGTTGTGATCTGTATGCTCATGAGTTGTATGAATAAACTTCTTTGAGGCTCCCTTAATTCTGAGTAAGCTCTTGATCATCAGCAAAAAACCTAATGGAAGATAAATCAAGGCGTGCAAGGTTTTGAGCGAATAGAACCGGGATGGTGTATTTAGAAACAAAATAAGACTGCTTAAACCAAAAACGATCAGCCAAGAAAGAAAACTGATAGAGAGCTGTTCATAAAAGTCAGACCAAACAATCCAAGTCAGATAATAGATTACTAAAAACACAAAACTAATACCCGTGAGCAGGATTCGTGGTGGCTGCATAAACTGAACAACCTTATCGAAATAGTCAACATTGCCTTTGGTGATCAGTTGAATGATACCATCAATAAGGTGTGTGCGCACATAAACGAACTGGGCGGCAAGCCATCGACGGCGCTGATTTACAAACACATCCGAACGCGAGGTTTTTTCATCATATACATGCGCCTCTGGAAGGTATTCAATCTTGATGCCGTCGCGCAGAAACTTGAGCTCAACCTCCTTATCCTCTCCAACAGAGTCAATCGTAGCCATTGTACGTTTGTACAGCTGATAGTCCATACCCATGCCAGACCCGATTAGAGCAGAGGAGAGTCCGAGCGCACGATGTCCTTTGCGGAAAATATTGTTGTTTATCTCCTCGCTTATGGCATCAAGCACTGCATAGGGTGTATTGAGGTTTTTTGCCGTTCTATGTCCCTGAACAGCTACAAATCCCCTTTCAAAAGCTTCGTTGATCTGCCTGAGTACAGTGTGATCCATGATGTTGTCCGCATCGAGGATAACTGCAATGTCGTACCCATCGCCGATCACCTCCATGCATTTATTCAGCGCTTTTGATTTTTTGCTCACTTCGAAAACAACTTCAACTACACGCACAGGAATTGCTTTTAATGCCTCGAGCGTTTCCTGTTTGAATGTATCAGCGATTACGATGACTTCAAAACAATCAGCCGGATAGTCCTGTTCCAGTGCATCTCTGGCAACTCCAATGATTACCTTATCTTCCTTGTAACCAGGTATGAGAATGGCAGCTTTGCGAAATTTTGATACGGCCTTCTTTCCGGGTTTTCGGTAAAAAAATGAACCCAGTCCGAAAATGAAGATATAAATAGTTGCAAGCAACATATATACATAGAGCACATACTCGGCTATATTGATGATCACTTGGGCAAATTGAGGCATATTAGGTGGTATTATGATCTGCAGGGGTTAAATAAGTTCCAGTAAAATGCCCTTACAAGCGCCTTCGCCAGATCAGGTCTTCTTTTACGTAGAAATCTCATGGAATTGACTGTCAACACAATAGTGTAGTGATATACCATGCTGAGCATCTTTGTCATACCGCTTAGATTTCTGCGAATAAACAATATGCGTCCGCGATTCAGGTAATAGATCTGAAAAGGACTTTCTTTAACTGTCGAGATTGACTCTTTGTGCAACACAAGTGACCGGCCGTCATAATAAATCTTATAACCAGATTTTTTAATTCTGGCAGCCCAGTCATGTTCTTCGTAGTATAGAAAGTAAATTTCGTCCATAGGGCCAACATCATCCAGTACTCTCCGGGGAACAAGCATAGCAGCCCCAAAAATGGATGCAGTTTCCCTAACATCGCAATACTGACCTTCGTCTTTCTGACCAAAACCAATCGCAAAGTTACGTGCTGTTATCCTGCTGAAGGGAGTGAATCCGGCAAACTGCAAAATACCAGGAGTGTGAAAAAACTGAATACGCGGACTCACCATCCCGATATCCGGATTGCTTTCGAGCAATCTAACGAGTGGCTGTAGGAATCCTGGTTCTACTTCCGTATCGTTATTGATTAACAAGAGGTATTTGCCTCTGGCATGAGGCAGGGCGGCGTTGTTTCCCCCTGCAAATCCAAGATTTGCGCCGGTTTTAATCAGTAGTACCTCAGGATATTTTTTTGGAATTATTTCTGGATTATCCGAGGGGGAGCCATTATCAACAACGATAATATCCAAATGGGGGTAAGTGCAGAATCGCAGCGACTCAATCAACTGGCATGTAACTGCCGATTGATTGTAATTAACCGTGATAATCGAAACCAGCGGCCAGTTCCTTTCTTCATCTGAAGTTGCCATATAGGAATGGGGTTGGTTTTATGTTTTGTTATCAAATGCCCAGGGATTCAGTTTTTTAGCTGTCAGGTACGTATACTCTCTTTCAAGCTGTTGGCTCATAAAAATGAAAGACCAGCTCAGGTAAATCAGCACACCTGTTGGCATCTGACCTAAGACACCGTTTCCGTAGCTGGCCCCCATGATTCCGGTAAATCCTGCCATGAGGGCCGACATTATTCCGCGCAACTCTGGTTCTTTCAAACGAAACATGATGATATAAGATCCTTTAACAAGGATGTAACTTAGTATAAACAAGTGTAGAATAAGTCCGATTATCCCTTGCTCAGCCCAGATTTGAACATACCAACTATCGGTAGCGATTTGGGCGAGGAAACCCTGAGGTGAGAAACGCTTGCCCCAGTCACCTGCACTTCCGATACCACCTCCAAAGGGCTTGCTGATGAGATATGCACTTAATATCCGTCGGTTTTCGAGTCGGACAATGTATGAGGCATCGTCTTCGGGCCTGAATGCCGTTCGCATACGTCTGATCTGCGAATTAGCCTGCCCTATGTAGGTATAGGCAAAAAACACATAAATAATTGCCATCAGGATACTTCCGATAAAAAAGGCCCTGAAGTTTTTTCGTAAAAGAATAAATGTGGCACCTCCAACCATTGGTACGATCATTGCGCCACGTGTTCCGGATATCATCATGCCCCACAATCCTGCAATACCCATAGTAATAAAGAAAACTTTATTAAATCTGCCTTTAACGGCAGTTGCAGTGAGCAATCCCACAACGCCTGCAGCGCCCTGTGCAGCACCAAACTGACCTGCATCTGAATAGAATGAAAAGGCACGGAGCTCGCCGAATAGAACGTGCGTAACGGCACCAACAGTGTCCAGCCAGTACTGTTCGGCCGAGTCAGGTCCGATATAAAGCTGTTGCAAGCCTTTCAGCGTTGCCATAATCGAAAAGATACCCCATAAATACAGTAAAATTATTAGATAGCGTAACCTGTTGAAAACCAGCAGTGCGAGAGGTATCAACAAAAGCATATAAAGCGAGATACCGCGCATGGCATAAAACCAGGCCGTTCTGCTCAAGGCCTCAGGATTTACAAGCTGAAGTAATGAATATAAAAACCAAACAACCGAGAGATAGGCAATATCTCGATTAATTTGAGACCAGTTAACCTTCTCATAGAAATACCTGAAAAAGATGGCAATGTAAGTTAGTACAAGAAAACCATCTATGGTTAGTCCGAGAGGAACCCCTCTGATGTATCTGGTCAAACCAATAGCTGTGAATGCCAGTACAATAATCGTGTAAATGCCAATTCTAGGATCGTTGAGGAACCGGTTAGCGAATACTATGCTAGGAAAAAGCACCAGCAATGCAACGGCGATCATTAACCCGCCTTTGGCGATGATATAACCAAGAATAACTGCAAGCACCACGAGTATGAAAATCACAGCAGGATGCTGCAATTTCTCTGCACCATTTTTGTCTTTAAGGGACGTAAATAGGTTCATGGCTGCTTGTTCCTTTTTAAGTTATCCCGAAAGAGGTACCAATTATTTTTAATCACCTTTATGCCTTCAGCAAATATAGCACTTTTGTCAAGCTTTAATGCGTTATTCATATATGAATAGCCCACCACTATGCCAAGCAAAGTAAACAATATGGTTACGAAAGCGACCAATTCAAGACTCTTAATCAGTGAAAATCCATGTGCAATACGGTAGGCATCGTCAGGAGATATTCCCTGCGCAAATAGGAAAAATAGTGACGTACCAAGTATGATTTGCGAGAGTCCGAAAACCACAATGATGTCTCCCACAATATTAAACAGTGCCATTCCCAGCACTTTATAGAAATTTTGCCGGGGCATATTGATGCTGTCGAGTCCAACACCGATAAACCTATCAATAGGTAGCAAGAGTCCGTAAATGCAGAAAACCCTGAACACGTTTGCAGAAACTACATAATCCGATCCTCCCAGAAACCAGACAATTTGCTCAGCGAAAATGAAATTTATGGTCATCAGTGGGATCATTAAAAGCGTCGTGCCACCTGCATTTTGATAAAATATTCTCTTGGCTTCGCCCAGATTTCCTTCTATTGCAGCCTTCGACATGCTTGGAAAGGCTGTACTAGCAAAGCTCCTGAGTGGTATCTCGATTATCTCGGTGAGTTTGAGCGGAATACTATACACTGCCACCCCGGCAGGTCCCATAAATGTGCTCAAACCAATGATAAATGTGTCGGAACTTTTTAGGAGGTTACTGCCGATAAGTGTACCTGTAGTATATTTCCCGAAATTTAGTATTGTCCGTATCGATTGTCTGTTCGCCTGAAATATGTGAAGAATACCGTCCCAGTTTAACAATGAGGCAAGCAGTGAGCTGAAAAGGTTTGTAAGGAGGTATGCCCAAACAATGATATCAACACTGAACCTGAACCATAAATTAATGATCAGAAAAAACATAAAAGTCAGCACATTCGCGATGCGGAGCCATAGCATCAGATCGAATCGCATTTTAGCTTGCAGCACTGATTGTGCATTGTTGAAGCCCAGATTGAAAAGTGAAAGTAGGGGATACCATTTAAAAAACAGGTAAAAGCCAGATCCTGCAAGCTGCTGCTCGAAATTGAGAAAAATCGCGGAAATTATTGCAGCAACGAAAACAGTCGAAATCAAGTTAATGAGGCTGTTGGCACCCATCAGGGCTTTTGCTTCATTTTCTCCGGCACCTGCAACAAATCTGATAACAGCTGTTCGTGTAATGCCAAAGCGCAACATATCGATAAATCCACCGGTCGTTATGAGCAATACCCACTCACCAAAGGTTTCCTGAGGAAGAGCACGAACAAGTAGAAAAAAGCTGAGAAAAGCGAATACGGCCACGAGCCCGTTGTTCGCCAGCGATAGGAAATTATTGCTGGTTAGTAGCTTTTTCAGTAAGTGGTTCAAAGGTCAAGGTTAGTTTTCCTTCACCTGAATTTTAATTCGGGCGGGTAAGGTAAGGTAATGTTTAATCCTCTGCGTAATAGAATCGGTTCGTTGCGACTTTACACCGGAAATCATCTCCCTTATCGCATAATCCTCAGCTTCGTTGAGGATGATCATAGGAGGTTCTTTCGATAACTCCTTTACAATCTCAAGGGCTCCTTCGTCGGCCTTTGACCAGCCAGCATTGGCTTTTACGACCAGCATGGCAGCATCAACCTGAGAAATGAGCTCCATCGGAAAACTATGGAATATGATTGCAGGAATCTCGAGTAAGATGTAATCGTAAGGGGTATTTTCGCGACGGAGCACTTGGGCACTTAGGAGATCCCTGAGGTTTTTCACCTCAGGGAAGTTCTCTCGAATCAGGTATTGATACTGTTGCTCCAGATCCGAATCATCTGCCTGTGTTGACTCGCTGCTGTAATTAAGCATGAGCACCCTTTCGCCGTAAGTACGTAATTTATTGGCTACTTTACTCATAACGAGTGTTTTGCCAACCTGTTCCTGCGTGCTGAAGAAAAGAACGAGGTATGGTTTCGGCACAGGGTAAACCGAATTCATGGCTATAGTCCGCTTGATATTCTGAATAATCATCTCAATCAGGCGGTTTGTGACAAAAGTGGCATCTTTCATCTTGACGTTGACACCCAGATAAGGATATGTCCCTGCGAGTTTAAGTCCAATTTTTTCAACTGCCCTGTCAGGATTCTTGAGCGAAACATCGAAGTATTCGAGCAGCAGTATGATGAACAGAACAAGGAAGAAACCAATCAGCGCGGCTGCAACTACCAGGTATTTTGCCCTAGATGGGTTAGCTTGTAATGGAAAATATGGCGGATCGACAATGCGTATATTGGTTGCCATCTGAAGATTCTGCTGGCGCATTTTTGCCAGATTCAGGCTGCGGAGCAGTTCGAGGTATGTCTGCTCAGCGATGGTCATCTCACGCTCGATGCGTTTCAGGATAGCACCAAGTGGTGCAAACCGCTGATAGGTCCTTACAAAATCGAGTTTTCGACGGGCCAACACCACAAGACTGGCTTTTGCTTCTTCGTATGTCAGCGCATTTCTCAGCCATTCGTCCAAGAGCCTTGCAATGGGCAGTCCCTGAGTGGAATGATTATATAGATATAGCTGGTCCACATAAAGTTTAATGTCATCGCGCAAGATGTCAGCACGTCTTCTGAGCATAGCGATCTCATCACCAATGCGTTTGTCATAATCTTCTGCAAGTTCGTTGATCAGGATACGCTCTGTAATATCAGCATATTCTTTACGCTTCTGATTGATCACATCGCTTTTAAGGTATATGCTGTCGCGTCGTGTAAGTTTAGTTTCAAGTTCACGCAACGAAGCTGCCGACTGTGCCATCCTGACCTGCTCATTGGAATAATACAGGTCAAGTTCTTCTTTCTGCTCAGCAATGAACTTTGTCTGTTCCGGATAATTGATGATATTGTTCTTTCTATTAAACGTTAACAGTTTATCTTCCGTTACCTTTAGTATTCTGTCGGCACTGTCAACCTGTCTGCGAAAATAGTCAACAACCATATCAGTCTGGCTCTCTTTCAGGAGCTTATAATTCTTGACAAAGACGTGGGCAATAATTTTCAGTGTCTGCTGACAGATGCCCGGGTCGTCAGACGTGTAAACCAGCCTGACCAGGTCGGAATTGCTTATCCGGTAAATCTGCAGCCGCTTGAGCGACCTGATGGAGTAGTGCGGACTTGCTCCGTAATGCAGAAGTCCATAAATATAATTCGTATCACTTGCATTGTAATAATTGGTAAAATTCTGAACGGTTTTGTTAAAATCATCCTCTCTTACCCCGGGTGGTATGATGGGATCTTTTTCAATAAGCTGATCAATCATCTCATTGTTGAGATTGCGCGTGAGACTGCCTTCCTGTGCAGCAGGCTGGTGAATAAAAGCATTCCAGTCCTCGGTATTCGGATCATAAACGTCATCCGGCAACAGCTCAGCTTCTGATTCGTCCGGTATAGGGGAGTCGAGTTTATATTGCTGATCGGTAGCGGTATAAACTGGCGTTGAACGCTCAATGACAATGCGTTGCCCCGACCTGAGTTCCTGTGATGCAAGGTTATTAATTTCACGGAGATGATTCATACTTACACCATACTGCTTGGCAACTGTAAGGAGAGTTTCGCCAGGCTTGACCACATGAACCAGTTCGCTGGTGGAGGATGTCTGATAAGCGACAGAGGCCCTGACCTGATTGTTATCGTAATAATAAGACTGTTGATGAATTACCGGATTATCTTTTGACAGACCTTCATCGCGCTCTTCAGACCGGGGCACAACAGTCTCCGAATCTTCAGCACCATTGATTCTCTGCTTGTTAATTTCACGCTCAAGGGTTTTCAGCTCGCGTTCGAGTGCCCTGATTTGTTCTTCTTTTTCCCGCTGTACACCCGCTTTGCCGTTTTTAACGACCATGTCCCTGACATGTTTTGGTGTGTTCCTGATCAGTTTATCATAGTTCTCATTCGAGATGTACTGTGGGTTGTACCCTTCGAGCGAAAGGTTCTGGGCGTAAAGCATGATGGCTGCCTCTACAATGGTCTGACGCGAGTTGATCAGGTTGATCAGGTTATCGAACTGTGCGCTGGTAAAAAAATAGTCGGTGGGCCGCTGAGCAGTGGACTCAATGGAATAGCCTGTAGTTATCCCGGTATAAATTATTGCTTCTGACTCGAAAACGCTATCCTGGTTTCGTGTAAAATAAAAAACAACGAGTGCAAGCAGCAGCGGAATCGCAATCAGCAACAACAGGTTGTTTCCTATTACTCTTATAAACTGGGCTATATCCATAGTTGATTGTTTATCTCAGTACATTGATAAGGTTGAAGTTGATACCGGTAAGTATTTCCAGTGTGCGATAGTTCTTGCTGAATTCTGCGATGGCTTGCTGATATTCTATGGCACCGCGCGTTTGAATTTCTTTTAATCTGGTATATTCAGCTGTTCCAATCTCGCCATTAAGGAACTGATTTTGTGCCATTTGCATCTGAATCAGGGTAAATTTCTGATAATCGTTATAGATGCGTATATAATTCTGCCACTGAATCATCATGTCGTAGGCTTCAATAACCTGAGTCACAACGAACTGTCTATTAATTTCTCGCTGAACAAAAGAGAGTTCCTGCCATTTTTTCTGCTTGGCAATACGATTTCGCCTGTCAACTAAAGTGGCCAGTGGAAAACGAATGTAGAATCCAATGGCAAAGTTATCCCTCATCGAATTAAGGTCGATCATAAAGGGAGGACTTATTGTTGAAGACTGTCTGTCGTGAAAATTCCAGATACCCCAGTTCCAGTCGAGGTTAAAACTAAAATGCTCCATCCAGTGCCGCTCAACAGTGAGTTGCTCGTAGTAGTAATAATCTGCTTTGAGTTCTTCATACCTGACGGAGGGGGAGTGCTTTACTGCTGAATCAATAAGAACCCGGATATTGGGTAATCGTTTGGTGATATCGTCAGTTAAGGGATTAAAAAGCTTCGACTCGTCGGTAGCAAGAATCTGGGAATGAACTGAGATTCTTGCTAAACTTAGCACCGTTATCAGGAAAAAAACTGCAAAATTTCGAATCTTACTCATAACGGTTTCCGGTTGGATTATAACTAAATCGTAAAATTATTAACAAGAATAGGAATTTATTAATGTCTTACTATCAAGTTTTTCTACAAAGTTGTTAACAGATGTCATCAAACGTTTTCTTTCTGAAATAAGGCGGGTATGGTCCTGAGAATGAGTTTAATATCTCCCCAAAATGAATATGTTTCAGCGTATTGGTTGTCGAGAGCTTTGCGCTCTTCATCGGACATCACGCCTTTCTTACCACGTTTTTCAACTTGCCACAGCCCTGTTATTCCTGCAGGACCAAGAAAACGGGCACTCCAGTCGTCCGAAGTGAGTTGTTCTGCCTCATACAAGGGCAGGGGACGATTTCCGACAATAGACATATCGCCTTTCAGCACATTAATGAGTTGGGGAAGTTCATCGATGCTGGTATTTCGGATAAAACGGCCAACCTTAGTAACGCGCGGATCATCCTTGATTTTGAGAAAGATTGCGCCGCTTTTCTTTTTCTTCAGTTCCTGATACCAGTATTCACATATCATGTGACCTTCTTTGTACAGGACTGGCGAGCAGTGGGTTCTTTCCGGAAGAAGTGCGCAGCGCGGACACTCTTCACGCATCTCATCTTTTGTCAGTTCTTCACTATTCGACTGATATTGATTGAGGTGTTTGAGTTTACTGAGGTCTTTGTCAGCACCAGTATACATAGACCTGAACTTGTAGAACTCGAAAATGTTATATCCCGTTCCAACTCTTTTCGAAGAGTACCAAACTTTGCCTTTCGACTCAAGCCTGATGGCTAATGCAACGAGGACCAGCAAGGGAGAAAGCACCAAAAGAGCAAAAAAGGAGACGAGTACATCGAAAAGACGTTTATCCCAGGGAAGTTTATATTCGCGCAACGACTCAATTGGGCCTGCAATCGTTTCACCATGCTGTTTCAGCAAAATCAGAAACTCGGCCCGGGGCAGAATATTTTCAGGCTCAAAGTCTTGTTCAAAAAAATCATCAACGCCTGTCCGATGTGCTAATAGTTTGAGTTCAGGATTTGGTTGATCCGAAAAGATCAAGAACGGGGCATTAGGACAAATACCTTGCAATTTGAAAAGCTTAAATACTTCCAAAGCATTAACACCAGGAAGGTAGAGTTCAGCCAGAATGAAATCCGGAGCAAAGTTTGCTTTGATCAAGTTTATTGCTTCGAGTCCGTTTCCCGTAACACGAATATCAAGGTCATTTTTGACAGAAAGAAGACCTTCAGTATTTGCAATTTGCCCACCAATGTATAAAACGCGCTGCATTTTTGGGATGATTACTTCGGATGATAAGGCTTGATTTATCTATTTTCGTGCCAGAAGTATTTCAATACGTAATGATAGCTCTTCGGGGTTAAAAGGTTTAACCACGTAGTCATTAGCTCCCATTTTTAGGCATTTGATTTTTTCCTGACTACTTTCAATTCCGGAAAGCATGATTAAGGGAATATCCTTGTAGAAACCGCTTGCCCTGATTTGTGCTATAAACTGAATGCCATCAAGATTAGGCATTTGGATGTCGGCAACAATAAGATCCGGCAGATTGCCGTCCTGGAGCCATTTCATAGCTTCCATGCCGTTGCTCTTTGTTGTTACTTCGTACGATTTCCCGAGGTAATTCTCAAGCAATAGTCGGATACTCAATTCATCGTCAACAACAAGAATTTTCTTTTTCATGCTCTATAGTGTTTTTTCAGATTACAGGTTTGATAGCTAATGAAGTTTTAACGGCTAAATTTACTCTGTCTCGCAAAATTAACCAAATCCAGTTGCTTTAAAAGAAAAATATTAATTTATTGCTCATTGTATTTATGCCTGGTAAGTAAAAAATCGCCGATGCCAATGTGTCCAAATCTGGCATTTTTTGACCAGATTTGGGAAGGTTTTCTGTGACTACAGCTTTTCGAGCATCTGCTCCATTTGCTTTATTTCGTCTCTTAGTCTGGCTGCCTCAATAAAATCAAGTTCCTTGACTGCTTCCTGCATGTTTCTTTTACTTTGCATCAGTGCTTTCTTAAGTTCTTCAGGCTTCATGTAGCGTAAAACAGGATCGTTGACAAGAGAAGGGACTGCCTCACCGATGAGATATTCCTGACGTTTTTCAGCAGCTATATCAACCACCGCACCTTGTCCGAGTACTGCCATTGTTGACTTGATGATCGTTGTTGGCGTAATAATGTTCAGCTCATTATATTCAATCTGTTTTTGTCTGCGCCGACTCGTTTCGTCCATTGTGCGCTGCATGCTGCCTGTGATGGTATGTGCGTAAAAGATAACCTTACTTTCAGCATTTCTCGCTGCTCTTCCTGCTGTCTGGGTCAGTGAACGCTCACTGCGCAGAAAGCCCTCTTTGTCGGCATCCAAAATAGCTACAAGACTAACTTCGGGTAGATCAAGGCCTTCACGCAGCAGGTTAACCCCAACCAGCACATCAAAATCGCCCAGTCGTAGGCCACGCATGATTTCAACCCTTTCGAGGGTTTCAACCTCAGAATGAATATACCGGCTTTTAATATCCAGACGAAGCAGGTATTTGTTGAGCTCCTCGGCCATGCGTTTGGTCAGGGTGGTTACCAGTGCCCGCTGGCCTTTTTTTACGACTCTATCGATTTCAGCCAGCAGATCGTCAATCTGGTTAAGGCTGGGACGTACTTCAATGAGCGGATCCAATAGTCCTGTAGGTCGTATAAGTTGTTCAACAACAATGCCTTCTGATTTTTGAAGCTCGTAATCCGCAGGGGTGGCACTAACATAGATTGTCTGGCCACAAAGCGCTTCAAATTCGTCAAACTTAAGGGGTCTGTTATCTAGGGCGGCAGGTAGTCTGAACCCGTATTCAACGAGCACTTGTTTGCGAGAACGATCACCCCCATACATTGCCCTGAGCTGTGGCATGGTCACATGGCTTTCATCAATAATCGTGATGTAATCTTCTGGAAAATAATCCAAAAGACAAAAAGGCCTTGAGCCAGGTTTGCGACCATCAAAATAGAGTGAATAATTCTCTATGCCACTACAATATCCCAGCTCACGCATCATTTCTATATCATAGGATACGCGGTCTTCCAGTCTTTTTGCTTCTTCATGTTTTCCTGTTTCCCTGAAAAATTCAACCTGCCTGATCATATCAGTATGAATTTGGGTGAGTGCCTGCTTCATCCGATCAGGTGATGTAACAAAAATATTTGCCGGATACAAGGTTGCCTCCTCAAGCAGTTCGATGCGTTTACCCGAGCTGGTTTCTATGCGTTCGATCTGTTCAATCTCATCGCCAAAAAATAAAAACCTGAATCCGTGATCGAGATAGGCCGGAAAAACATCCAACAGCTCTCCTTTAACGCGAAACTGACCACGACCAGGCTCAGCTACAGTGCGGCTATACAAGGAATTCACCAACAAGTTGAGCAGATAACTGCGACTAATCCGTTGTCCTACAGACAAATGTATAATATTGTTGGTGAAATCATCCGGGTTGCCAATGCCATATATACAGGATACTGACGAAACAACAATAACATCCTTGCGCCCCGACAGCAGGGAGGAAGTTGCACTTAGTCGCAGTTTTTCAATTTCATCATTTATGGAAAGATCCTTTTCAATATAGGTGTTTGTTGAAGGGATGTATGCTTCTGGCTGATAATAATCGTAATACGAAACAAAATACTCGACGGCATTTTCAGGAAAAAACTGTTTAAACTCCCCGTAAAGCTGCGCTGCGAGGGTTTTATTGTGACTGAGTACAAGTGCCGGACGGTTGACTTCGGCCAACACATTGGCAATGGTGAAAGTTTTTCCCGAGCCTGTGACACCAAGTAGCACCTGATGCTTGTCACCCCTGAGCAATCCTTCTGTCAACTGATGAATTGCTTCGGGCTGGTCGCCGGTAGGCTTAAAATCAGAAACGAGCTTGAATTGCATAGATTATTCCTTCTTACCGTTTTTGTTGCGCTTGCCAAAAGTTATGGCTAGGGGATAATGATCAGAAAGCTTTGTTCTGAAAACTTCACTCGATCCAGCCTCGAATGCGGGTGAAAGAAATACATAATCAATTCTGAGCAAGGGGATACGACCGGCATAGGTAGCTCCGAAACCCTTTCCTGAGCGAGGATGCGTGTCGGTAAAACCTGCTCTGCGGAGGCTTCTGTGTGTGAAAGAGGCCGGAGTATCGTTAAAATCGCCAGCCAATACAATTGGAAGTACACTTTTGTTGGTAAATCGTATCAGGTCTTCGATTTCCATGGCACGGATTCTGAAGGTACTTGTAAGCTTTCCGGAAAGCTTCGGAGCATACTTCTGAACAACTTTTCTGTCCAACATATCGCCTTGGCTGAGCATGCTGATTTCGTTTTTGTCCAGACTGAATGAAACTAGGTGAACAGAAACAAGCCTGATATTGCCATCCACGGTAGAGAAATCAGCATAATGACCGATATTTCTGCCTGTTCGGGCGCTGACCGGACCACTTTTTACCATAGGATACCTGCTGATTATCAAATGAATGTCGGACAAACTATGTCCTTTTGGCCAGTAAATAGAGTATGAACCATTTTCAAGCCCTGATTCTTTTGCAAATGTGTTAATATCGAGGTCGATATTGCCAGTCCAGGAACGAAATTCCTGAATGCACACATAATCAGCACCTGAATTTTTGATAAACGCTGCTATTTCAGAAGCTTTGACCGAACCACCAGTTGTACCACCACGTGGATTAAACCCGTGAACATTGAAAGTTAGTAATTTATGTTTTTCACCGGTCTCTTTGTTGTTCCTGCCAAAATATAAGCTTAGCAAGGGTACAACAGCGAGCAGCAGAAAGAGTGGAAGAAACAAAAAGCGGTTTCCAAAAAAAACCAGTAAGACAAACGAAAAAAGCGTCAAAATGAAAAAAACTGGAAAAAAAAGTCCAAGAAGGGGCATTAATTCAGCCTGAAGTGGATTAAAGAACTGAGCAATAGAGGACAGCACGAGCAGAATCGAACTTAGCAATGAAAGTGGCACTGCCAGAGTGAGTGCCACCTTGCGAACAAGGCTGCTTATCGAACTCATGCGATCAGTTTCTTCTGTTGCTACTTTTAAAAAGAATTTCTTTTTCTCTGCTGTTCAGGCTGTCATAGCCCGAGCGTGCAATTTTGTCCAAAATATGATCAATCTCCTGTTGCTCGGCTGCCTTTCGTCGGTTGTACTGCTCATCGGTTTCAGGTCTCGAATAGCGCTCACCTGGAAAGGCTTTGTATCTTGTCCGGCGTTTGAAGAACTTCCGGAAATCAAAAATTACCGAAGGGTCATAACCTCTACGCATCAACGTGGCATAGGCTACACCCCAAAAGGCACCACCAAGATGAGCAATATGTCCGCCGGGATTAGAACCTTGAATACTGAAAAAGTCGATAATTATCAACGCTATAGCGATATACTTCATTCTCACGGTTCCAATGAGCAGCAGATGTACAGGATAGTTGGGTACCCATGTAGCAACACCCACGATAATGGCAAGAACCGAGGCAGAAGCTCCTAAGGCTAAAGCAAATGGATTGGCCTGAAGAAATACTGGAAAAACGTTATATGAAACAATGTAAAGCAAGGCTCCGGCGAGCCCTCCAAAAAAATAGGTTGCCAGCAACTGACGTTCGCTCAGGTAATGCAGGAATAACTGGCCGCCAAAATATAGCGTCCACATATTGAACAGCAAATGGAGCGGAGCCAGATGAAGAAACATATATGTTACTATTGTCCATGGCTTTTGCAGTAGTCTTTCTGGCTCTGATGGTACGGCCAGCCACTGCGCAAAAAGGTTTTGAGAATCAGTATCAGATAACTGAAAAAGCCAAAGGGCCAAATTGACAAAGTAGATAAAAATAAAAATGACCAGATTAGCCAATATTAACCTCGGCAAGACAGATGGCTTGCTGAAAAAACGCCTGATGGAATCTCCGGGATTACTTTGCTTGTGCTCAAAAACCATATCAGTTCAATTCGAAGAATTCACCCTTTTTCTTCCAGTAACGTATCAGGAAATATCCAAAAATCATCCCGCCAAGATGTGCAAAATGAGCAATATTACTGCCAGGCCTGTTCATAACACCTTCGAACAACTCGAAAGCGCCATAAAGTATCACAAAGTACTTGGCTTTGATTGGAATGAAGAAATACAGATAAATCTGTGAGTTGGGAAACATCATGCCAAAAGCGAGCAGGATACCAAACACAGCTCCTGAAGCGCCCACAACAACAAACTGGTTGAGATAATAATCGCGGTAATGTGAAATAAATTCAAGCGAAGCATTCAGGGCTTTAGGGTCTGCCGGATTGATTGCTAATATGGTAATATTCCGTTCGAACTGCTGAAATTCGTTCCAGATCAGGCCCGAGAACCGGCTAACCCTGAAAGTATGTAAAGAGGTAAATTCATTCAGTGCTTCGATACTGGCAGTTGACAAAAAACGATCCATGGCAGCGATATCCGGCCTCATTTGAAACCAGATCCATACCAGATAAATCAGCCCTGCGCCAATACCGGTGATCATATAGTAAACAAGGAAACGCCTCCCGCCCCAGACGTTCTCTAGCGCATAACCAAACATCCAGAGCGCAAACATATTGAATAATATGTGGGCAAAACCACCATGCATGAACATATAGGTAACAAACTGCCAGGGCTTGAAATCTGAAGCCAGTGGAAAATGTAATCCGAGTGATTTAGTCAGATCGAGCCCAAAACTGGTTTGAAACGATATCATGGCAAGAAAAAACAATCCGTTGATGATCAACAGATTTTTTACGACTGGGGGCAATACCCTGAATCCCATGGGTTGAAAGTAGCTCATGCTATGATAATGAAGTTATTTTAAGAATAGTGCAAGTTGTTCTGTGCCAAGCAAAGTAAATATTTTCCTTCCATCAGGAGAGGTCTCATATTCACGGCATGCAAATAAACTATCCAAAAGGTAAGCCATCTCGTTAATCGTGAGAACTTTGCCATATGGCCAGGCAGTTTTCAGGGCGAGGGAATCAGCAATAAGCGTTTTTAAATCCTTGTTGCCATGATCATTATGTTGGTTGATTCGCTCAAGCATTCCCTCAATGAGCTCCCGGGCATCACTTTGCCCTGATCCTTCAGGCAAACCAGAAACCAAAAAAGTACCTTCTCCATTCATAGCAATATCGAAACCTAGTGTCCGGAGGTCGTCCATAACCGATTCGCACAACAGCGAGTCTCTGGCACTCAGTTGCAGTGTTTGAGGGTAAAGCAGCTGTTGCGAAGAGAGGCTTCTGTTGTCAAACGACTTCATAAATCGGTCAAACTGAATTCGCCAATGTGCAAGGTGTTGATCCACAAGCAGAACACCAGATTTCACTGCACACAATACATATATTCCTTGCACCTGAATGTGCATCGGCTGTAATGCATGCTCCTGTTGTTGAATTGGCACTGTATCGGGTTTGGGCTCGGGAAGCGCATCCTGATGAAACAAACGCCAGTTTTCATTAGGTTTAAGGCGGCTGCTTTTTTGTCCCGACATTTGCTCAAATGATCGAAACGGATTGAAGTCGGTATTAATTTGAATGCCTGGTGGCCTGACCTCACGATTGCTCCGGCTTATTTCACCAAAATCAATGCCATGGCTGTTATCATCGTCAAAATCTAGACGGGGGCTGAGCTGGTGCATGCCAAGAGTTTTCCTGACGGCTGCATGAAGAATCGCATACGCTAGTTTAGTATCTAGGAAGTTAACTTCTGTCTTTGTTGGATGTATATTGATATCTATCTCAGCCGGGTCAATTGAAATATGAATAAAGTAACCAGGGAAAGTATCTTTTGGCAACAGCTCTGCAAAAGCGTTCTCGATGGCATGATGAAGGTAAGGATGCCTGATGAAGCGATTGTTGACAAAGAAAAACTGATCGCCCCGGGTTTTTCTCGAAAATTCCGGTTTAACAACAAAGCCTTCCACCTTGATTTTTGCGGCTTCCTGCCCCACACTGAGCAATCGCTCATTGTACAGCCCACCTTGAATACCCACAATCCGTTGCTTGAACGAGCCTGTACCTAGATGAAAAAGTTCCTTATCGTTATGCGTAAAAGTGAATGCAACCTTAGGATGCACAAGCGCCACCCGCTGAAACTCATCCACTACGTGCCTCAACTCGACAGGAATAGATTTAAGGAAATTCCGACGAGCCGGGACATTGAAAAAAAGGTTCCTGACATAAATACTGGTTCCTGCCGGACAGGCACATATTTCCTGACCAGTCAGAGAGGAACCTTCAATGCGAATAAGGGTGCCATGATCATCCGATGGCCGGCGTGTACGCAGTTCCACCTGAGCTACCGCTGCAATGCTGGCAAGCGCCTCTCCGCGAAAACCCATGGTGCGAATGGAAAAAAGGTCGTCGGCTTTGGCAATTTTCGATGTGGCGTGCCGTTCAAAACACATGCGTGCATCAGTACCCGACATACCGCTGCCGTTGTCGGTTACCTGGATCAGGCTCTTGCCGGCCTCCTTGATTACAAGGTCAATACGATTAGCACCGGCATCGATGGCATTCTCCAAAAGTTCCTTTACAGCCGAGGCCGGGCGCTGTATCACTTCGCCAGCGGCAATCTGGTTTGCAACAGCGTCGGGTAGTAACCTGATTACATCACTCATTGTAATACACCACTATTTCCCAACACCAAATGCATAAATGAGATTATCAATCAGGTCTGTAAAAAAGACAATATAAATGCCACCAAGAATGAAAAAGGCATAAAAAAAGAAAGTAAATCGTCTTGCGGGCAGTCCCATGCCCTGATTATTCCTGTGCCACCGCGAACTCATGCGAATGCGCAGTTTTTCCTCTTCAGTGAGCTCGGCCTCTAGTCCCATTTCAGCTTTACGTTTTTCCAGAGCATCCTTTTCAGGGTTATAATAGCGGGGCCTATAAACGAATCGACGCGGATTTGCGGTCCTGAACATAAAAAGCTTCATGTTGACGTTTAGTTTATTGTTGCTGATGCTTAGCTGCAAAGGTAGCCAAAAACTGTGAGCCTGCTGAGACTAGCTTTGGCTCCTGATAACGGAGCCACCCAAAATACATACTTTTGTAGTTGGCTAATATTTAAGAGGCTAAGAAATGCATTCTGATACTGATTTTGAGAAACTTATTGTGGTTGGGGATAGGGTTCTGATCAAACCTAAACAGACACCTGAAAAGACCAGGGGAGGACTGTTTCTTCCTCCGGGCTATACCGAAAAGGAAGCCATTCAAAGTGGATATATTGTCAAAGTTGGTCCTGGTTATCCCATTCCTTCCATACAGGATGACGATTATGAGCCTTGGAAAAACAACGCGAAGGACGAAACAAAATATCTTCCATTACAGGCACGTGCTGGCGATTTGGCTATATTTCTCCAGAAGGGAGCCATCGAGGTATTCTATCACAACGAGCGTTATTTTATCGTGCCCCACAATTCCATTCTGTTGCTCGAGCGCGATGATTTTGGACAGGATACTTAAAAAAATGTGCATTTTTTCATTTCGCAAAAGTCAATTTTTTCATACAGGAATGTCCAAAATTGGCTACTCCGGCTTAACTTCAAATGCGTTAAGCTCTTTTTTGGCTTGTTTGCTGGTTTCTATGCTCATTTCCTGCCATCCGGCTGGCAATTCAAGCCATGACAAAGACACGAACACAACTATCCTACTTAAACCCGATTTTGCTCAGGGCTTTAGAATTATCAGAGAGAATGAACACGAGTACCTTGAAATTTACGACCCCTGGAAAAAAGACCAGCTGCTCAGCCGCATACTTCTGACTCGAAAGGCAACAGATGATTACGAGCATCAAGAAAACAACAATAGCATTAAGATTCCTGTCAGTCAGTTTATTACGCTTTCTTCAACGCAATGGGGTATGTTGCTCCAATTGGGGGCTGCCCACAAAATTGCAGCCATTTCCGAAGCACCATTTGTAAAGAATAACATGATGAGGGAATTGCTGAAAATGGGAAAGGTCGTAGAGGTGGCACGTGATGGTTTGTTCCGATATGAATTGCTGAGCGAATTTTCTGGAGCAGTGTTGCTCTACTCACCGGATGCTACCGGTTTGCCTGAGCCTCTACTATCACTTAATCTGGTGCCCTTACCATGGCCCGATTTTACAGAACCACATCCGCTCGGCCGGGCAGAGTGGTTTCGTTTATTAGGTTATATAACCGATAATCAGCATTTTGCCGATAGTATTTTTGGGGTTATTGCAAAAGAATACATTAAACTCTCGGAAATGGCATTGAGGGCTGTCGAAAGGCCAAAGGTCTTCTCCGATAAATTGTTCGCGGGACAATGGTATGTGCCGGGCGGCAAAAGCTACATCGCCAGAATTATGACCGATGCAGGAGCAGATTATGTTTTCAGCGACCTTCAGGCTACGGGAAGTGTGCCATTGGACCCGGAAGCAATTATATCAAAGGCTTCGGAAGCGGACTTTTGGAGAATTCCTCATGCAGGCAATATTGGAGGATACGCAGGTTTGCTGGCAGAGAATCCATTTTACGGTGAATTTGCTGCCTTTCGTAATCGGCGTGTAATCTTTTGTAACACCTTAGCTAGTGGGTATTTTGAGCAAGGTCCGCTCGAACCCCATCTGCTGCTTGCTGATTTTATCGCTATCTTCCACCCCGAAATATTGCCCGATCACAAACCAAAGTACCATTATCTGCTGCAATGACAAGCCAACGGTCAGCCGGTGTTTTCTTTCTTTTAGTTATTCTTTTTGCCCTGCTCCTGTGTTTCAACCTGATGTTGGGCTCAGTGCACATTCGTTTTGCTGACCTAATAAATGTAATTCGGGGCAAAGAAGTTAGCGCCGCCTTCGAGACCATTATCTTTCATTTCAGAATTCCACAATTGTTTACAGCAACCTTAACCGGAGCCGCTCTAGCCGTGGCTGGACTTCTTTTACAAACCCTGTTCAGAAATCCATTGGCCGACCCCTCAATACTTGGGATCAGTTCAGGGGCAAGTTTGGGGGTGGCCTTGCTTTTATTTGGAAGTGCAGCAATGACGGGCAACGCATATAAGTTCAGCATTCTGGGGCCAGTTGGTGTAGTAAGTGCTTCGTTTGCAGGGGCTTTAGTTGTGCTTTTTGCAATTACTTTTCTCAGCCGCATGCTGAGCAATATTGCCAGCCTGCTCATAGCCGGAATCATGATTGCTTATCTTACAGCATCACTCACCGGCATTGTTAAGTATTTCAGCAACAGAGAAGATCTTCAGGCTTTTGTGGTTTGGGGTATGGGAAGCTTTTCTGGTGTCGGTAAACGGTCAGTGCCATTTTTCAGTGTAACGGTCTTGTCCGGATTGATCCTTTCAATGCTTATGATCAAGTCACTCAATCTCTTTCTGCTGGGTGAATCGTATGCCCGAAATCTGGGTTTAAATGTCAGGTGGTTCAGGACCATTGTATTATTCTTGTCAGGATACCTTACCGCGGTTACTACAGCTTACACCGGACCAATTGCCTTTCTTGGTTTAGCAGTGCCGCATCTGTCGCGCAATCTCTTCAAAACAAGCAATCACGGCATTCTTTTACCAGCCAGTATGCTCATTGGCGCAATTCTGGCCCTTTTTTGCAACCTGATTGCCAGACTGCCGGGGTTCGATGGCAGCCTGCCAATCAATTCAATCACTGCACTTATAGGTGCACCTGTCGTAGTCTATATTCTTGTAAAACGATATCGTTCAATGCCGGTAGAATCATGAGAAAATCAATGGATGCTGTTGCATGTCAGAACCTTAGCATTGGATACAGCTCAGGAGGACGGCCAAAAGTTGTACTCAATGATGTCAATGCAACCTTCACCAGAGGGGACCTGACTGCAATTGCCGGCCTGAACGGCGCAGGTAAATCAACTTTGCTTAGGACACTATCAGGCATGCTCAGTCCCCTGAAGGGGAATGTTTTGTTGTTTGGTAGGAATATCAGTTTATTCAGCCAAAATGAGCTTGCACGAGCCATAAGTATAGTCCTAACTGACCGCCCTGACGACATTTATCTTACTGTTTTCGAAACTGTTGCAGCAGGTAGAGCCCCATACTCCGGCTTTTGGGGGCGACTCAGGAAAACAGACCATGCGATTATTGAAAAAAGCCTCAGCCTTATTGGTATCCATCACCTCAAGCACCGACTGCTCAGCAGCATAAGCGACGGTGAACGACAGAAAGTTATGATTGCCAAGGCTCTGGCACAGGATACCCCGATCATTATTCTCGACGAGCCAGCAGCTTTCCTTGACTATCCCAGCAAGATCGAGCTCATGCACTTGCTGCGAAAGTTGGCATCTGAGCATCACAAAACGATACTCTTCTCTTCGCACGACCTCGAACTCATTGTCCGAACGGCCGATAATGTATGGCTAATTGGTAATGACGCTCCTATTGTTCAGGGAGTACCTGAAATACTGCTTAAAAATAATTCCTTTTCCCAAAGTTTTGGAACGGAGCGGCTGCGGTTCGACACCACGCTAGGCTACTTTCAGGTAAACGAAAATATCAGAGGGAGATATCTGATTGCGGGTGAAATAGCAGATGCTGCATTGGTGAAGAGCGCATTGCAACGGAAGGGATACATGCCGGCGATGGACGTTACTGCTGACATCAAGCTAAGACTGGTTGAGCAGAAACTTGTCATTGATAGAAGAAATGAAACATTTACTTTTGAAAACTTTGAACAATTAATCTATGGAATTCAGAATCTTTAAATGGTTTACGATCATTATCATGGCAATATTATCCTCTAGCGCTTGCAACAACATTAGGCAAAAGGCTGACATGATCCTCATCAACGGAAAGATTTACCTTGTTGACGAGTCCTTCAACACAGCGGAGGCGTTTGCGGTAAAGGATGGTAAATTCTTGGCTGTTGGCACAACCAGCGAAATCCTCGGTAAGTTCGATGCTGATCATATTCTTGATGTTTCAGGATTGCCTGTTTATCCGGGCTTTATCGACGGGCATTGCCACTTTTTTGGTTTTGGCGAAAACCTCATCCGCTATGCCAACCTTGCCGGTTCCCGGTCAATGGAGGAAGTCATTGAACGGCTGAGGCGCCACGCAGAAAAACATCCGTCAGACTGGATTTTGGGTAGGGGATGGGACCAGAATCATTTTCCTGAGAAAACATTTCCTGACAATGAATTACTCGAACAGCACTTTCCAGGAAAAAAAATCCTACTCATAAGAATTGATGGACATGCCAGTCTGGCAAGTAAAGCTGCGATTTTAGCAGCTGGCATCAACAGAAACTCACATTTTGAGGGTGGTGAAGTTCTGCTCAACCGTCAGGGTGAGCCAAGCGGAATTTTAATCGATAAAGCAGATACCCCTGTGAGAGCGTTGATACCTGAACTCTCAAACGAAGAAAAGATTCAGGCTCTGCTCGAAGCTCAGCAAAATTGTTTTTCTGTCGGACTCACCAGTGTTCACGATGCCGGTCTTTCGGCCGAAACCATTGAGCTGATTGAGACCTTGCAATCCAATGGCCGTTTAAGCATGAGGATTAATGCCATGCTGAACCCCGACGAAGTAACGCTTGGTAAATACTTACCTCGGGGTAAACGAATTGGCGAAAAACTGAGCATTACTGCGGTAAAAATGTATGCCGACGGGGCCCTCGGATCAAGGGGTGCCCGCATGTTTGAGCCTTACAGCGATGAATCAGATAATTATGGACTTTTTCTATATGATTCATCATTCTACAATGAAATTGCCGGCAAGGCCTACGATGCAGGTTTTCAGGTCAATATGCACGCCATTGGAGATGCTGCAGTGCACTATGTTTTACAACTTTATGCTGGTTTCCTTAAAGGCACTAACGACAGGCGTTGGCGGATAGAACATGCACAGGTAGTGCGTCCGGACGATTTTGCTTTATTTGGAAAATACAGCGTTATCCCGAGCATTCAGAGCACACACGCCACATCAGACATGTACTGGGCTGTGAAACGTCTTGGCGTAGAGCGCATTAAAGGCGCTTATGCACAGAAAGCACTGCTCCGACAAAACGGATGGGTAGTCAATGGTACCGATTTTCCTATCGAGGATATCAACCCTGTTTACACTTTCTATGCTGCAGTCTTCCGCACCGACCACCAGGGGTGGCCCGAAGGTGGTTTTCAGCCCGAAAACGCCCTGAGCAGGGAAGAGGCATTAAGATCTATGACAATCTGGCCAGCGAAAGGGGGATTTGAGGAGCAGCTCAAAGGCAGCATTGAAGTAGGAAAACTTGCTGATTTTGTGATACTTGATACCGACCTGATGCAAGAATCTCCCAAAGACATCTTGTCAGCAAAGCCAAGATATGTTTTCAGTGGGGGCATGCAGGTGTTTGGAGACTAGCGAGGAAACTTGAAGGTTAAGGTGTTGTTTTACTGGTTTCTTCACTGTCTTTCAAACCTTTGGTTCTGTCCGACTCTTGGCGTTCAGCCCGCTTGAAGGGTTTGGTACGATCGAAAAGGTATCGGTATGTTACATGTGTTTTAAATAATTGCCCACCAATTCCTTCCACGATCTTAAGCATCGGCGGATTGAAGTCGCCTATCCAGTTAAGCTGAATTTCCTTGTACTTGAAGTTTTTCTTGACGGCTATTTCCCTAAAATGCAATATCATAGCGCCATCAACGCCTTTCCCCTGATGCTCGGGAACGATACCAAATATCCGGCCTATGATGCGGGTACACTTCTTGCTGACTTTCAGCCGATACATGAGCTTGATCTTGTTAAACCAATTCAGCTTGCCATCAAAATCATAAATGATCTGATTCAGGTCCTGCATGCTGATTAAAAAGGCGATAGGCTCGTTCTTGTAGTACCCAAAGTGTGCAAGGCGCGGATCAAGTATAGGTTTCATCTGCTTGAGCAAGGCCATGGCATGTTCACGGGTGATCATTTTCACGCCGGGAATTACCCCCCAGGCCTTGTTATAGATTGTCATGAAATCCTCAGCATACTTTTCCATTTTTTTCCAGCTCACCATTTCGAAGTGATAATCAGGGTTTTTCTGAATACGTGCTGCTTTCTCAAATACCCTTTCGCTTAAACCTCCATCATAAACCATTCGTCTGAACGTGAACTGGTTGAAGTAGTTCTGAAACCCGTACTGCTCAAATAAATCCTTGTAGTACGGATAATTGTACGGCATATTGAACACAGGCTCAGTAAATCCATCGACAAGCACACCCCAGAAATTGTCCCTGTCGCCAAAGTTTGCCGGGCCATCCATAGCTTCCATTCCTCTTTCCTGAAGCCAGCTTTTTGCTGCATCAAAAAGCACTTCAGCTGCTTCAAAATCATTAACACAATCAAAAAAACCACAGCCCCCCGTAGGTTGTTCGTTATTCTTTGCTGTGTGCGGATCAATAAAAGCGGCAATCCTCCCGATGGTCTCGTTTTGCTCATTAACCAGCAGCCAGCGCACTGCTTCTCCCTTTCGCAGTTTCTTGTTTAACAAAGGATCAAAAAGCTTCTTTACGTCCTGATCCAGCGGCCTGATATAGTTTCTATCATTCTGATAAAGTTTGGACGGAAATGAAAGCCATTGACTTTCAGCTTTTACGCTATTGACTTCAACAAGGGTGTATTTTGCCATGATCAATCAAATTTCGACAAAGATAAAATCTGGAAACGATTTCTAAAAAACCATTATCAAGGTTTGCCTTGTTGGCTGGCAGGTAAATTTAGCCCAAAGCAGCTATGTAGGTTTTAATGGCCCTGATTCGTGCCATTGCGTGATCTACCATAGGCTTATAATGTGTTTCATCCATCTCAGGCACCCACTTGCGTGTGTACTTTAGCTTATCGTCGAACTTTTTTAGTTGTTCTGTTGGATTAAATACCCTGAAGTAAGGTGCTGCATCACAGCCTGTTCCTGCTGCCCATTGCCAATTTCCGACATTGGACGAAAGCTCAAAATCAAGAAGATGTGAGGCAAAGAAAGCTTCACCCCATCGCCAGTCAATCAGCAGGTGTTTTGTCAGAAAACTGGCTGCTACCATTCTCACCCTGTTGTGCATTGTACCTGTGGCTGTTAATTCACGCATTCCGGCATCCACCATTGCATAGCCTGTGCGTCCTTCGCACCATCTTTGGAATTCAGCTTCGTTGTTTCGCCACTGAATATTGTTGTATCTGGGATTAAAATTATTGCTTGCGCTGTTTGGAAAAAAATACAGCACATGTATAAAAAACTCTCGCCAGATGAGCTCATTAAGCCACGTTTCGCTATGAATTTGGGCAATTTTTATCGCCTGTCGAATACTAAACGTTCCAAACCGCAAATGTGGTCCAGCCATCGTGGTACCTGGAATTGCCGGGAAGTTACGGGTATTAGCGTAATTTTTAATGATCTCGGGCTGTATTCGCATCTCCGGTACTTCAATTTCAGAAGGCTGAAAGCCAATACTTTGGAGTTCGGGAAAATCTTGCACTTGTATTTGAAGGTGGTGTAAATAATTCTCCGATGGGTAATATTGTGGCAACCTGCCAGCTTGTGTACGTTTCCATTTGTTTGCGAAAGGGGTATACATTGTGTAGGGAGTGCCTTTTTCCTTGAGCACCTCACCCGGAGAAAAGATCACATGATCCTTGTATCTGAGGAAATTAGCACCATGACCTTTTAAAAGCCCTTCCACCTTTTCATCACGCATGAGTGCATAAGGCTCGTAGTCCTCGTTGGCAAATACAGTATGAACTTTTTGCTGTGCAAGCATGCTTTCAAACACTTCGGCAGGTTTTCCATGCTCAACTCTTATAGAACTACCCAAAGGTTTAAGTTGATCATTGATTGCCCTAAGTTGGCGATAAATGAAAGTAACCCGTGCATCTTTGATATTCTCAAGCTTTTTCAGAATTTCAACATCGAAAATAAAGAGCAATTCAACCGGAAGCCCTGCTTTCAGTGCTGCAAAGAGGCCATGATTGTCATTTAACCTCAAATCTCGCCTGAACCAAAATATATTGACCATGTTTTTCTTTATTAAACAAGTCTCGCAGGCAAAGGTTTGAACCTTTCTAATCCTTTAAAATCCAGATATCCGGATACTTAGTCAGAAGTTTTTCCCTGGCCTCCATGGCATCCTTCAGGTTATTGAAGGTGTTGATCGATACCCTGAATCGACCATCGCGTGCCAGAATGCTGGACTTCGGAAAACCGGTGTACTTAAACCGGCGTACAGCTTCATTAGCATCTGCACTATTTCCAAAACTGGCAAAAATGAGGAAGTATTTGCCAGGTTTGGTATTTGTAGTATTCTGAATATCAGTTGCCTGTATGCTCAAGCTTTGCTCACTTACACACCGGCCTGGTTTACCTGCAGGATCCGGACGCTGTCCAAGCCATACCGAAACGTAATTCTCACCAACTGCAATACCCATCGAAGCCCAACGCTTGTCGCTGTGATTGTTACGTCCCAGCAACATATCGAGTACTGCAGGTGTTTTTGCCCATAACGAAAACATGCTGTCCACAAGAACGATCCCTTCCTCAAAATGAGCGATCTCATAGCCCCTGAAATTATATCCTGTAAGCTCTCTGGGCTTATTCCAGATGCACTCGAAATTTGGAGCGAGTGCCGTGAAACAACAAGGAGTCCAGTTGCCTTTATTCGACCAGCTTGCTGTTGAACAAATGCTTGTATCCGGCTTATTCACCTGAAGGTCATTAACATGTGATTTAGCGACGATGGTCAGGCTTGCTGACAAATCTATCTCCGGTTGACGATTTTGTCTCCTGAGTGTGTTAATCATTTCTGCCAGCCGACTTTCCTCCTTGCTCAGACAAGTTTCCTGACATTGTACTTCGACAGGGAACAAAAAAACTATCAAAAAAAACAGTGCAAAAAAATGAAATCCTGTGTTATTGCGCATGGACCAAAATTATGCTAAATAGCCTTCGTTCGGCAATCCAGATGCCCTTCCCACGAAAAACCGTCAAGATACTCATGTATCATTTGTTCGTAACGACTTGTGATTATTCTAGTCAGCTGATGATCTGGATGGGGAAAATATTTGTCCTCGATATTGCTGATTGCCAGCACCTTGGGTGATGTGCCACAAACAAATGCAGCTTCAACATGTGCAAGCTCTTCAAGTTTAAGCGCCGTGGTTTCCAATGGCAGTTGTTCATGACTGATGATTTCCATAATTTTCTGCCTGGTAATACCCATGAGCACGATGCGATCAGGAGCTGTCCTCAAAGTGCCGTTGATGATAAAAAACACGTTTGACCTGCTACCCTCGGTAATCTTGGTTTCATCATGAAGCAGCAATTCATACGAACCGGTCTGCGCCATACGGGCCTCAACTTGCTCTTTAAATGTCTTTCGAACGATTTTGGCGTTCGGATACCTCCTTTTGTATTCAAATAACGAAACCTTTACCCCTCTCCGGTACATCTCATCACCGGGATAGGAGTGAGGAACGAACCATGCCACCAGGTAGGGGTTGGATTGATCAGATCGCATACCAACAAATATCTTGATGTTGCCAAAGTGCACTTTGTTGGAGCGGATAAGATGTTGAAGGGTGTCGCAAATGTATTTGTTAGTGATAATTGGTTCAATGCCTGTTAATTGCATGCTTGCGAAAAGTCGGACAAGGTGATCTTTCAAAAAGAGCGGTTTGTTGTCTATAAGCCTGACAACTTCATAGACAGCCTTTGAAGCAACCAGCAAGCCATCATGAAAATCGCAGCAGCGATGCAAATCATCATTAACTATAAAATATTGATGCAGGCATTGCTCCATTTCAGGTAAACTCGAAATATTGTCCAATGAGCCTCTCAGCCTCTTCAGCCAGACTTGATTCTACAAGCAGAATAACCGCATTTTCCGGCGCTCCGCTACCCCATCCGGCCATCAGGCTCTCATTCAGGGTGTCGCGAAGTATGCAGCCGATGCCATTCTCAAAGAGCATTTCCTTAAGATAGGTAGCTTCGACAATCGATCCGGTGTAAACATTGATAAGATCCTCCGACATGACTTTAATTTTTAGTAAGCCAATGTACAAAAAAAAACGCCTTCCTGCAAGCTTCAGCTTTCGCGAAACTGGGTATTCAGCCTGATGATTGCAAAAATCATAAATGCGGCCGAAACCCATTGCAAAGGATTTAGGAGCGAATCATTGATCAGGTAGTCGAAAATAACAGCCGACACAGGGAAAAGCAACTCGCTGATGGTGGCAGTCATAGCTTTGATGCGCCTCAGACCGAAATAATATAAAAAGATCGCTCCTGATCCGGTTGTTAGCCCAATCAGGAGAATAAAGAGCCATTCCTGTTGACCTGTGGCAGCAAATTGACCAAAGTCGCCGGCAAACAACATAAAAACAAACATGATGGCGCTGGTGAAACCATAACGGTAAAATGTAGAGGTGGTAAAAGGGAATTTATATAGGATCTTTTTCGAAAATACAGTAGAGCTACCAAATGAAAACGCTGCCAGAAGCGCCAGTAATGCAGCATAAATGGTATTACTACCAGTTTGAAAATCTGGAAGATTCCAGCCAAACGTAAGAAAGTAGCCGGAACTTATGGCAACCAATGACCAAAAGGCATAACGCCTGTTGATTTTTTCTTTAAGCAAAATCGCAGCAAGTGCAATGGCAAATACCGGCTGTAGTTTCTGAAGCAGTACCACCACCGACAGATGATTGAAATTAAGCAGAAATAGCGCTTTTACAATGGCGATGGTCCCGATTGCACCTCCAAAAAGACCAATTAAGGAGAAAGTAAGGATATCACTGGCCGACATAAGGTGAAGTTTCCTGTATTCCCTCCAGAACAGGACGTTCATAATAAGGAACGGAAGAAGATGCAGTATGAAGACTACATAAACAACATCAAGCTTGTAGAGCTGTGGAGTGAGAACAACACCGTCGAACCCCCAGAGCATGGCGGCCAGACCTACGGCAATTGACCCACGCAGTATTTCGGTTTTCGCATTCAATTTCATCAGCTCGCAATTGAGGCGCAAAGGTAGCAATTTAGGGCATTACAGGCTGCTGATGTTATTTCCTATGGGCAATGATTACCTTTGCTGAAACTTTACTGAATTGGATTTAAAGATAAAAGAACAGAGCTTTGTTGTAACTGGCGCAGGATCAGGATTTGGGAGGGCCATTGCAGAGGCCCTGCTGGCCGAAGGTGCAAAAGTGCTTGCTGTGGCCCGCTCGGTCGATGTGCTGAAGGCATTTCAGTCGGAGTATTCAGGAGCAGCTTTAAGCATACTTCCCGGTGATGTTACTGATGCAGAAACCCTTAATAAGATTGTTTCGTGGTCAGAAACGAATGCAATAAGCGGAATACTCGTCAATGCAGGAGGGCCACCTGCAGGTTGCATTGCTGATCTGAAGCCCGAACAATGGGACCAGGCCTACTTATTGGTACTCCGGTGGAAAGTGATGCTTACGGACAAAATAGCCGCAATGATGAGTGCACGGGGTTATGGACGAATTTTATTCATTGAGAGCGTTTCGGTAAAACAACCTGTTGAAAATTTAGTGCTTAGCAATACCTTCAGACCTGCGGTAGTGGGATACGCCAAAACCCTGGCTTATGAAACAGCAGCAAGCGGAATCACTGTAAATATTCTTGCGCCGGGTTATCATAATACACCAGCCATGCAAAGACTTTACAAAAAGAGGTCCGAAATGCAGCAAATCAGCCTTGAAGAAGCCAAAACGCAGTTCGAAGAGCAAATTCTTACAGGCCAAATGGCTGGCCCCGAAGCCATGGCGAGTTTGGCTTTATGGTTACTTTCACCACTTTCTTTCTACGTAACCGGTCAAACCTTTAGTCACGATGGAGGAATTACAAAAGGACTTTTTGGATAAAAATGAACTATGATTTTCGATGCACTGTATATTATTCTTTTAGCGACACTGGTAATATTTGCACTGTATTATCTGGCTGGAAGCTTTCATCCCCACGAAAAGCTTCATCAAGGTTGGGTTTATTCCGTCAAAAGTGGCTCAGTAAGCCCGGAAGTTAAACGTCTATTTAGAAAATACCTTGATAAAGAACGTTTTATAATGTTTTGGCTCCAGATAAACCGGCTGAAGGCAATTGTGCCTGAAGGCGCCTTTGCCGAGCTTGGCGTGTACAGGGGCGATAGTGCAAGGGTACTGCATGCCTTGGATCCCGACAGAAAGTTGTTCCTTTTTGATACGTTCAATGGCTTTGAGGCTACCGATCTGGAAGGGGAGGAGGGAGAGGCCCTTTCCTATTCTACCGCCAGTTTTGCTGATACCAACAAAAACTTGGTTAAGGAGCGTATTGGCCGAAGTGAAAAGGTAAATTTCATTGAAGGAAATTTCAAAGATACGAAATATATTGTTGAAAATGAGTATTTTGCATTGGTTCACATCGATGCTGACCTTGCGAAACCAACTGCTGAAGCACTGAGGTTCTTCTATCCCAGAATGCTACCGGGTGGTGTAATCATCGTCCATGACTACAACCCACGCTGGCCAGGTCTAATGCAAGCTGTTGATGATTTTCTTGAGACTGTACCCGAAGAGGGTATCGCCATTCCTGACCGCGATAGCAGTCTGCTAATCATCCGAAATAAAACACTTTAGTCCTTCATCTCTACATCAGGCAACAGCTTGAAGTCGCGCGAATAACGCAGATAGGACCTGATCAGTCGCCTCACATCCCGGTTATCGGCAAACCGCACAATGTAGTCTTCCAGCGCACTGGCGTATGGCCGAAACTCGGTCACTGGTATAAAGCCGAAACCTCTGTAAACACCATTTGCAACGCGTACCAGAGCAATTTCTTCATCCGACCGGCCTCTGAGTACGATAAAAAAGCTTTCATGCTCATAATGAAAACGATGCACAGCTGAACTAGCCCTTTCATTATAGCAATCAGGCGATTCATCACCGGAGCAGGCACCCTTGCATTGACCTATTTGAAAATGAAAGCAATGGCCAGGACTTGAGTAAAGTCCGTTGAGCTTCTGACATAAATGATATTGCTCAGTGAGTTGAAACAGATGTTCACGGGCTTGTTGCAGAGAGGTGTAGGAGTAATCGGGTATCAAATCCTCAATGGTTTTTCCGACTTTCAGACACATATAACCACGCTCATCGATGAAATGATACAAGCCATAATTGAACAAAGCCCTGCGCTGCCTCCGGTTATACAAGGGCTGATGCATCTTGATAAGATCCGATTCCAGCAGCAATGCAATCAGCTCATTACCTGTCAGTTCAAATTCAACACCTTTAATATTGCTTTTAAGCTCTAATGCCTTGCGAGTTTCATGGTTGGCCAGATGCTGCATCACCCTCGACCTTATATTGATTGATTTGCCCACATAGATCAGGTTTCCAGCAGCATCAAAGAATTGATAAACACCAGGTAACTCGGGCAGATCATCTACAAATAGGCGCTTATCTGAAGAACCCGTATTTTTTGATGAATCCGCAAGGTTAGGATCTACACTCAGCAAACGTCTAAAAAGCTCAAGCGTAGCCGAAGCATCTCCTGCAGCTCTGTGTCTGCTTTTGTTATCGATTTGCAGCGCTTTGCAAATTTTGTCCAGACCATACCCTGACAAGCCGGGCATCAGTTTACGCGCCATTACCACAGTATCCAGCGTCTTGCGCTGGTAATCATAACCAAAGCTTCTGAATTCTGCCCTTAAAAAGCTGTAATCAAACTTTACGTTGTGTCCGACAATTATACAATCCTTTGTGATCTCAACCAATTGCCGGGCAATCTCGAAAAACCTGGGAGCACCCGAAACCATCTGGTTGTTGATGCCTGTGAGCTTCGTAATAAAATAGGGTATGGGAGCCTCAGGGTTAATTAGCGTAACAAATTCATCTATAAGTTCTTTTCCATCATATACCAGAACCGCAATCTCAGTAATGCGGCCTTTTCCTGCACTCAGGCCAGTGGTTTCGATGTCGATAATGGCGTAACGCTCACCCATTTGCCAATGCGAAAGGAAAGAATCGGTTGAAGATCTTAGATGAACTATTTATTCCGGTGAAAAAAAGCCGTTGCCCTGAGGCAACGGCTTTTGTTGTTGGTTTTGATCTGATAATCAGAAGCAGTAACGGTTTTCTTCGATAAGCCTGTCAGCAATGCGCCTGCGCGATTCCTTCACATTTACTGCCGGAATCTGACAAAGCGTATTCAGCGCTGAAATATGATCTTCAATGGCATCCGGTGACAGGAAAGATACCAAAGCATCCTTTCCGGCTTTATTTACAATTGAGGACACATCATGTGCCAGTACATCGAGGATATCGCGGTACAGGGAAGCATACTCCTGACCCTTCATAAGCTCGAGCTTTTTCACCCTCAGCATGGTCGATTCAAGACCATAGATCTGCATGAGCATATCCGAGAGGTTCATCAGGATTTCTTCTTCATCGGCCATTTTGCGGCCGAAAGCCTCAGAAATTCCTGGAATCAGCATAAGCGCAGCCTTTTTCAGGTTTTCAACAACGGCTTCCTTGGCTTCATAATATTCCTTTCCAATCGCTTGAGTGCATTCGTGTCTGGTTTCGAACGCATTACGCGCTATCTCGAAAAGGTTAATCTCGTTCTTCATGCCTTTTTTAAGAAGGGTATCCACGGCAAGCAAACGGTTAATTTCGTTGGTTCCTTCAAAAATCCTGTTAATGCGTGAATCGCGATATGCCCTGTCAACCGGCGTTTCTGACGAAAAACCCATTCCACCGTAAATCTGTACAGCTTCATCCACAACAAAGTCGAGGGCTTCGGAGCCATAAACCTTAAGTAGTGCGCATTCGATGGCATAATCTGCAACGCCCTCGATATTGGCCCTGCCATGTTCAATTCCTTGCGATTTCATTTGGGCAATATTATCCTGAATGTCCTTGCTGGCACGATAAATTGCTGATTCAGTGGCAAATGTGCGAACTACTTGTTGTGCCAGCTTATGCTTGATGGCCCCAAACTCGGCTATAGCTTTGCCGAATTGTCTGCGTTCGTTGGCATAGTTAACCGAGTGGAGGATGGACCGCTTAGCACCACCAACCACCGTGGCGCCCAGCTTAATCCTGCCCAGATGAAGGATATTCAAGGCAATGCGGAAGCCTTCGCCACGCTTTCCGAGAAGGTTCTCTGCGGGCACTTTCACGTCATTATAAAATATCTGCCTCGTGGAGGATCCTTTGATTCCCATCTTCTTTTCTTCGGGATTCATGCTCACGCCGTCCCAGGCCTTTTCTACAATAAACGCACTAAGCACGCGGTCGTTCTCAATTTTGGCAAAAACTGTCTGAATATCAGCAAAGCCTCCATTGGTTATCCACATCTTTTGCCCGTTGAGGATATAATGCGTAGTGTCAGCTGAGGGAACCGCTTTTGTCCGACCAGAATTCGCATCCGAACCGGCACCAGGCTCGGTGAGACAATAAGCTGCCATCAATTCTCCTGATGCCAGAGATGGAATATACCTTGACCTTTGATCGTCATTCCCATAGTAAAGGATTGGCAGGGTGCCGATTCCGGTATGTGCCATGATTGCTACAGAGTAGGAATGAGCCGCTCCCAACACCTCATTGGCGCGCATTACAGCAAGGAAAGGCTGTTCGAATCCGCCCAGCTCTTCAGGTACTGCCAGGCCCAACAAACCCAACTCACCAGCTTTCTTTAACAACGCAGCCATTAACCCTTCTTCCTGATGATCGATTCTATCAAGATTCGGAAATATTTCCGTGTCCAGAAAATCCTGACAGGTCTGGGCAATCATCTGGGTTTGTTCATCAAACTCCTCAGGAATAAAAATGTCCTTCACGTCAACCTTGCGGATCAAAAACTCACCGCCTTTCAGTGTGGGTGTCTCACTCATGTTTTTTGGTATTGTTAGCGGGCAAACATAACCAATTTTGTCAATATATAAGTGGAACGGCTCTGCCCGACCTCAATTTAGATTTTCTCTAAAGAAAAACAGGTGTGCCTTGACTGGCACACCTGTTTTAGGTTATTGAACAGAAGGAATAAACGCAAAGTTTACACTGATTTAACTTCTGAGGCTGATACAGTTTCAGGTTTTAGAACAGTGATTTGCATATCCTGCAATTCAGCTACGTAGTCAAGAATTAGACGATCGCCTGAACTGAGCTTAGTCCTGATGATCTCCTCGGCCAACGGGTCTTCAACATATTTCTGAATCGCGCGTTTGAGTGGCCGGGCTCCAAACTGCTCATCCCATCCCTTCTCAACAATGAAGTCTTTGGCTTTGGCAGTGAGCTCGAGTACATAACCCATTTCTGAAACACGACGATACAGATGACCCAGTTCGATGTCAATAATTTTATGAATATCCTCTCTTTCAAGCGATTCAAAAACAACAACATCATCAATCCTGTTCAGAAACTCAGGAGCAAAAGCCCTTCGAAGCGCAGTCTCAATCACACCTTGTGTAAATGTTGCCTTATTACTTTTACGGGCAGTGGTGGTAAATCCAACTCCCTGTCCGAAGTCCTTCAACTGGCGTGAGCCGATATTGGAAGTCATGATGACAATGGTATTTTTGAAGTCAACACGACGACCCAGACTATCAGTAAGAACACCGTCGTCAAGCACCTGCAGCAGCAAATGGAACACATCCGGATGTGCTTTCTCAATTTCGTCAAGCAAAACAATTGAATAAGGTTTGCGGCGAACTTTTTCTGTCAGCTGACCGCCCTCCTCATAACCGACATAGCCTGGAGGTGCACCTACAAGGCGCGATACAGCGAACTTTTCCATGTATTCGCTCATGTCGATACGGACTAAGGCATCTTCGCTGTCGAAAAGGTATTTGGCGAGTACTTTTGCAAGATAGGTCTTGCCAACACCTGTGGGACCGAGAAAGATAAATGTCCCGATCGGTTTGCTCGGATCCTTGAGTCCGGCCCTGTTTCGCCTGATTGCTTTTACAACTTTGCGGATGGCCTCGTTCTGCCCAATAACCGATCCTTCGAGCTCAGTTTCCATGGTCATCAGCCGATCGCTTTCATTTTGTGCGATGCGCTGCACGGGAATACCTGTCATCATGGCAACGACTTCTGCCACATTTTCTTCCGAAACAGTTTCCCGATGAATTTTGGATTCTTCTTCCCACTTACGCTTTGCGCGTTCCAGTTCTTCGGTCAGCTTACGTTCCTTATCACGGAACATGGCAGCCTCCTCGAATTTCTGAATTTGAATAGCCTTATTCTTCTTTTGACGAGTTTCCTCTATATCTTTCTCGAGATTAATTATTTCATTTGGTACATTTATGTTGTTGATGTGTACTCTGGCACCAGCCTCATCGAGTGCATCGATAGCCTTATCAGGCAGGTAACGATCGGAGATATACCTGGTTGTCAGCTTTACACAGGCATCTATGGCTTCAGGGGTATATTTAACCAAATGGTGATCCTCGTATTTCTCTTTAATATTATTGAGAATTTCCCGTGTTTCTTCAGGCGAGGTAGGATCTACCATAATCTTTTGAAACCTGCGCTCCAGCGCGCCATCCTTTTCGATATACTGCCTGTATTCATCCAGGGTAGTAGCACCAATGCATTGCAGCTCACCGCGCGCGAGTGCAGGCTTGAACATGTTGGAGGCATCGAGCGTCCCGCTGGCATTGCCTGCACCGACAATGGTGTGGATTTCATCAATGAATAGTATGACGTCGGGATTCTTTTCCAGTTCGTTAAGCACGGCCTTCATCCGCTCCTCAAACTGTCCCCGGTACTTGGTCCCCGCAACCAGCGAGGCTAAATCAAGCATGATTATACGCTTGTTAAATAAAGCTCTGGACACTTTCCGCTGAACGATACGAAGGGCCAAACCCTCGGCAATGGCCGATTTACCCACACCAGGCTCACCGATCAGGATGGGATTGTTTTTCTTGCGCCTGCTCAACACCTGAGCAACACGCTCAAGTTCGCGTTCCCGCCCCACGATGGGATCCAGACGTCCTTCCTCAGCTGCCTTGGTAAGGTCGCGTCCGAAATTGTCAAGAACAGGGGTCTTCGACTTGCTGTCAGCTGCACGCTTCTGTTGACTACCGGCTGGCCGTGCTTCATCTTCCTCTTCAGAAGGGTCGTTGTACTCCGCCCTGGGTTGATCTTTTTGCACATCGTTACCCGTGGTCATAAACAATAACTCGTTGCGGAATGATTCATAATCAACACCTTGCTCAACAAGTCTCTGACTAACAATATTGTTCTTGTCACGTAAAATAGCCAGCAGGAGGTGTTCAGGATTTATCACATCATTCTTCAGCTCCTTTGCAGCAATATAGGTGAATTTAAGTGCCCTTTCAACCTGCTTCATTAATGGAATATTGCTGTTAGGTGTGGTGCTGCCAACTTCCTCGCTGCGAATCAGCGTTTCGATACGCTTCCTGAACGCCTGAACATCAACACCCAGATATTTGAGCACCTGAAGCGCCTTACTATCGCCCTCGCGAACAATCCCCAGAAAAAGATGTTCAAGACCAATATAGCTGTTTCCAAGACGAATAGCTTCTTCGTGACTGAAACTCAATATGTCTTTCACCTGTGGTGAAAACTTTGCATCCATATTTATCACTTCTTTTTGCTTTTAACCCTTTGAGCTTGTCAAAGCTCTCCTAGGCATGTTTCAAATGTATCAACAAAAATCAGTCCAGCTTTGTTCGCCTGACAAAATTATCAACAAGGCAGTGTTGAACCCGTCAACATAGCCGAATTTCTATTGAAGAAGACAGAGTATCGAAAGTTCATCAAACAAAGATTTGTTACCTTTGCAAGTCTCTAAAAAACGACTGATAACCCGGAATGGAAGAAGTATTCGAAGGAGAAAAAATCATCAGGGTAAATATTGAAAACCAGATGAAATCGGCCTACATCGATTATTCGATGTCGGTGATTGTATCTCGCGCACTGCCCGATGTGCGCGACGGACTTAAACCAGTTCACCGTCGCGTGCTTTTTGGCATGCTCGAACTTGGCGTATTAAGCAACAGACCATATAAAAAATCTGCCAGAATAGTGGGGGAGGTGCTCGGCAAATACCATCCGCATGGCGATTCCTCTGTTTACGATGCTATGGTGCGTATGGCTCAGGAGTGGTCGTTGCGCTATCCACTGGTTGACGGTCAGGGAAACTTTGGCTCCATCGATGGCGACAACCCGGCTGCTATGCGATATACCGAAGCAAGGCTGCGGAAAATTGCCGAAGAAATGCTTGCAGATATTGATAAAAATACGGTTGACTTTCAGCTTAATTTCGATGACACTCTGGAGGAGCCTACAGTACTACCTTCAAGCATACCCAACTTGCTCGTCAATGGTGCTAGCGGTATAGCTGTGGGCATGGCAACCAATATGCCTCCTCACAACCTTTCGGAAGTAATTGACGGGATTGTGGCCTACATTGACAACCGGGAAATTACTGTTTCTGAGTTGATGGAGTATGTCAAAGCACCTGATTTTCCAACAGGAGGTATCATCTATGGTTATGAAGGGGTTCGGGAAGCTTTCGAAACCGGCCGTGGACGCATTGTCATGCGCGGTGATGCCGTTGTTGAAGAACATGGCGGACGCGACTGGATTGTGGTCAATTCCATACCGTATATGGTGAATAAGGCAGAAATGATCAAAAAGACTGCCGACCTGATTAACGACAAGAAAATTGAAGGAATAGTTGACATCCGCGACGAATCGGACAGGCAGGGTATGCGCATTGTTTATGAACTGCGTAAGGATGCTGTTTCGAATGTGGTGCTCAACAAGCTTTACCAAATGACACCGCTTCAGACTGCATTCAGTGTAAACAATGTTGCTCTTGTTGGTGGAAGACCTAAAACGCTGAATCTGAAGGATCTCATCGTCCATTTTGTCGATCACAGACACAACGTGGTTGTGCGTAGAACGAAATTTGAGCTCGAGGAAGCTGAAAAGCGCGCACACATTCTCGAGGGTCTTATAATCGCACTCGATAATCTGGATGCAGTAATTGAGCTTATTCGCAAGTCGCAGAATCCTGAAATTGCCCGAAATGGACTGATCGAAAGTTTTAAACTTTCTGAAGTTCAAGCTAGGGCAATCCTCGAAATGCGCCTGCAACGCCTCACAGGCCTCGAAATTCAAAGAATTAAAGAGGAATTCCAGGAAGTTCAGGCGATGATTGCCCGGTTCAAAGAAATCCTTGGAAATGAATCACTTCAATATGATATCATTCGTAATGAAATGCATGATATCAAGTCAAGGTATGGTGATGCCCGCAGAACGACCATCGTTCATTCTGCTGAGGATTTCAGGATCGAAGACATGATTGCCGACGAATCAGTTGTGGTAACTATTAGTCACTTAGGCTACATCAAACGAACCGCCCTGACCGAATACCGGAAACAGACCAGGGGAGGGAAGGGTGCCAAAGGCTCAGAAGCCCGCGATGAAGACTTTATCGAGCACTTGTTTGTGGCTACCAACCACAATTATATGCTTTTCTTCACAGAAAAAGGCAAGTGTTTCTGGCTCAGGGTTTTTGAAATTCCTGAAGGTACAAAGACCAGCAAAGGCAGGGCTATTCAGAACCTGATCAATATCGAACAGGATGATAAGGTTAAAGCTTATATTAACGTTCGAAACCTGAAAGATCAGGACTATATCGAAAACAACTTTATCATTTTGTGCACACGCAAGGGGGTCATCAAAAAAACCAGCCTTGAAGCATATTCACGCCCGCGCCAGTCAGGTATCAATGCCATCACCGTGCGCGAGGGTGACGAATTGCTCGAAGCACGCCTAACCAACGGACAAAACGAGGTGATGATGGCGCTTGCCTCCGGAAGGGCTATCAGATTCAACGAGAGCACGGTAAGACCCATGGGCCGAAATGCTTCCGGTGTCAGAGGAATAAGTCTGGCCGGTGAAAATGACAGGGTAGTAGGTATGATTTGCGTTGAAAACATTGACGCCAATATTCTTGTCGTATCAGAAAAAGGGTACGGAAAGCGCTCTATGCTTGAGGAATACCGGACAACAAACCGCGGTGGAAAGGGTGTTAAGACAATCAATGTTACCGAAAAGACCGGAGAGCTTATTGCAATGCTTGACGTCACGGACAAGGATGACCTGATGATCATTAACAAATCAGGAATTCTTATCCGCATAGGTGTGGATACGCTAAGGGTTATGGGTCGCGCAACACAAGGTGTTCGACTTATCAACCTGAAAAATAGCGATGAGATTGCAGCTGTCGCTAAGGCAACCCCTGATGAGGATGAGACCGGCGAAGGCATAATCGATGAAATTATCAACACCGAATCTGAAGAATTATCTGATTATCAGAACGATAAATGAAAGAAATTTTGGCACAGTATATGCGTTAAATATTGTATAAACCCAAACCTATCCACAATGAAAAAGTTTTTCATCATCTTAATCACCTTTGCCCTGGGTCTGCAAGCCATGGCTCAGAACTCAGAGAGGACGAGCGCTTTTATGTACAATAAGAATGGACAATACGATAAAGCCCGCGAATCCATAGACAAGGCCATTCAACATGAGAAAACGATGAATGACCCCAAAACCTGGATGTACAGGGGGATTATTTACCTGAATATCGTTTTCTCGGAGCAATATGCAAATCTTGATCCGCAGGCACTCGAAAAGAGCCTTGAATCATTCAGAAAAGTAATTGAGCTCGATCCGGCAGACAAGAATAAGCAAATGACAGATATCAAGCCACGCATCGATGTTATCGGACAACAGTATTTCAGCATTGGAGTATCTGCCTTCAATGAATCAGATTACAAAGCGGCAGCAGTCGATTTTGCTAAAGCTTTTGATGTTGCGAAAATTATCAACAAGGTAGATACACTGGCACTGATAAACGCTGGACTTTCTTCGCTTCGTGCTGAGGACTACGAAAAAGCACTGGGCTATTATGAGCAACTCAAGGGCATCGGTTTTGATGAACCCGAATTGTATCGCAATGTTGCTGCAGCCTACAGAGGCTTGGGAAACCCTGATAAAATGTTCGAAGCCATCAAAGCCGGCCGCACAAAGTATCCGAATGATTCAGGTTTGTTGCTCGAACAAATCAATGCCTTCTTGTCAATAGGTGAAGGCTCCAGGGTTGTTGATGACCTCAAGGAACTGCTAAAACAGGATCCGCAGAATTATTCTATCTATTTCGTTCTTGGCACCTTGTACGGTGATGATACTAAAGCCGAAATGTATAACATGACCGAAGCAGCTCAATATTACAATAAAGCGCTTGAAATCGAACCGAACTATTACGATGCAGTTTATAACCTTGGAGCACTTTACATCAACGAAGCCAATAAGATTCAGGTAAAAGCCAACGATCTTCCTTTAGACAAGGTGAAGGAATATGAAGCTCTAACAAAGGAATCAGATGAGATTATAAAGCTGGCTTTGCCTCATCTTGAAAAAGCCAATGAACTTCAGCCAGGAAATCCGGAAACTATTGCGGTTCTTAAATCGGTTTATATCCGATTCAAGATGGACGACAAACTCAAGAAACTTAACGAGCAATAATTTGCTTCAACCATCTAAACTGAGGCTGTCAGGATTAAACCTGACAGCCTCTTTTTTTTGGAAGTGGGGAAGATGTCGTAAGAATTCTATTAACTGGCAAACATGTGTGCAAACTTATATTTAACATAATATAAATTATATTCAATATTGTCAAATTCTGACCGTGCCAACCGAATTGGCACGCGACGTTATCAACAATCTGGATTCTGATGATGCTGCTGACCTTATCAACGAACTTACTGGCAGTATTCGTCAAGACGTTTTATCTAAAATTACTGACCGTAATCAGGCCCAGAATATTGCTGACCTTTTGTTTTATCCTGAAAACACGGCAGGAGGTCTGATGGCCAAAGAACTTATCAAGGTCAACATCGGATGGCATGTTGTTAATTGTATCCGCGAAATGCGTGCACAAGCTGCCCATTTTGATTGCTTCGCCACGAGACCAGATTGCCTCAATGTACGACCCGGATGTCATTTCGGTAAAGGCTTACCAGAAAGCCGAAGAAGTGGCGTCCATCATGAAGAAGTATGACCTCGTAGCCATGCCGGTTATTGATGAATTAGGTCGCCTGATCGGAAGAATCACCATCGACGATGTGCTTGATTTTGTGTAGGATGAAGCAGAAAAGGATTATCAACTCATGTCAGGTATCAGCCATGACATTGAGTCATCAGATAAGGTTTGGAAACTTACTCAGGGCCGCTTATTCTGGCTTATCGTTGCACTCTTTGGCGGTATTATCGGTTCGAGAGTGATTTCTAATTATGAAGATCAGATAAGTATTTATCCCTAGATGGCCTTTTTTATGCTTTTGATTGCAGCTATGGCGGGCAATGTGGGCGTGCAGTCATCGGCGCTTATCGTTCAGGCACTTGCCGTCAATAGCTTTAGCGGCAGTTTGATGAGCAAGCTGGGCAAAGAACTTTTGGTAGGTTTGATTAATGGACTGGCTTGTTCGATAGTATTGCTTGCTTTCAGCTATTTCTACACTCCTTCTTTTGCTTTGAGCATGACTGTAAGTGTTGCACTGCTTACAGTGATCCTTTTTGCCTCCATGTTCGGTACTTTTGTGTCCCTGGCCCTGAACAGATTCAAAATTGACCCTGCACTGGCAACAGGACCGTTCATAACAACATCAAATGATATCGTTGGTTTGTTCATTTATTACAGCATAGGGCGTCTGATGTACGGGGTGTTTGGGTGAGTTTACCTGACAGTGCTGATATCGCTGAATACTTTTTTAAATTTTTCCAGTTTAGGCACAATTACGAATTGACAATAGCCCTGGGCAGGGTTACGGTTGTAATAGTTCTGATGATAATCCTCGGCCATATAGAACGCTTTAAGCGGGCTTAGTTCAGTTACGATGGGCTTATTCCAGATTTTTTCAAACGTCAGGCGTTGGATGATTTCCTGCGCAATGGCTTTTTGGGTATCATTGCTGTATAAAATAACTGACCTGTATTGTGTCCCAACATCAGCACCCTGTCTGTTCAATGTTGTTGGGTCATGGGTTTTGAAAAAGACCTCAAGGATCATTGCCAGGCTGATTTCTTCTGGGTTGTATGTAATTTTAACGACTTCGGCATGTCCGGTCAATCCTGAAGTTACTTCACGGTAAGTGGGGTTGGCTATGCGCCCGCTAGCATAGCCACTTACAACTTTTTCCACGCCTTTAACACGTTGAAAAACGGCCTCAACACACCAGAAACAACCGCCTCCAAGCACAATAGTTTCCGATGGCTGTGCAGCCATGCTACCCGGGTTGGTAGCAACACTTAGTATAATTATAGTTAATGACTTTAAATGTTTCATATTGATTCACTTTGTTAAGCTTATATCGTTGAACATATGAAATTAGCTTTTGGTTCATCGATGGGCTGAGTGTTTTGTTAATTTTGCTTGATCATTTAATGACCAACATTCCGTGATAATTCATCAAACAAATATCATATGAGTCTCGAAATTACAGCTAAGTTCGTTCTGCTTGGTCAGCGCACTAGCGGCGAAGGGAGAAATGGAACCTGGACAAAACAGGAACTGATTGTTGAAACGAATGAGCAGTATCCGCGTAAAATTTGCTTTGTGTGCTGGGGCGATCTGGCTGACAAGGTTCGCGAATACAGTGTGGGAGATATGCTCAGGTTGCAGTTCAGCATCGAATCGAGGGAGTTCAACGGACGCTGGTACACCGATGTAAAGCCATATCGTTTAGACCGTGCCGGTGAGCCAACCCCCTCCCCTGCTCCAGCGCAGCAGGCTTTCAGGGCTCAGGACAACAATATCGATGTTGATCCGGCGGCTGATGACCTGCCCTTCTGAGCCTAAGATCAAATGACTTATTCAAGGCCCGCTGCATGGCTTGCAGCATTGTCGGCAAATCTTATTTACGGTATAAATTTTGTGGTTGCCAAAGGCATCATGCCTGATTTCCTACAACCGCGCACAATTATTTTTCTCAGGGTTGCAGGTGCTGCGCTGATCTTCTGGCTTATATCTGTAATAATGCCAGTTGAAAAGACAAAGCGAGGTGATCTTTTGAGAATAGCGTTTGCTTCGGCGTTTGGTGTTGCAATCAACCAGATTATGTTTTTTGAGGGCTTGAATTTGTCGACCCCAATAAACGTGAGTATAATTATGGTTGGTGTTCCTATTACCGTGCTGATTTTTTCGCGCATATTACGTGGCGAAAAACTGCATTGGATCAGGATAGTAGGTATCGCAATGGGGACGCTCGGCTCTGCTTTGCTCATTCTCAGAGGGGGAAAAATTGATGCAACCGGCAATACCATGATTGGTAACCTACTCATCGTCATCAATGCAAGCTCCTACGGACTGTACCTCGTGCTTATCAAACCCCTGATAATGCGTTATTCGGCAATAAATATCATGCGCTGGGTTTTTTTATTCGGTTTTATCTGGGTTGCGCCTTTTACAGTTCCGATCGCAATTCAGTCTGACTGGCAGGCAATACCAGCCAACATTTGGTTTGCGATAGCTTACGTCTTGTTTTTCACGACGGTGATTGCCTATTTTCTGAATAATTACTCCTTGAAACGCATTTCGCCAGCAACCAACAGTGCATTCATCTATCTGCAGCCCCTTTTTGCAGGCATTATTTCTTTGGCATTTGGCAAAGATGAACTGGCCTGGTACATGATCATTCCAACGCTACTCATCTTTGCTGGCGTTTATTTGGTTAACTTTACGGATCAAATTAAATTAATCAGAAGTAAGGTATGAAGTTGAAAAAGGTCGTCTTATTTGGTGCATCAGGTTTGGTAGGCAACTATGTTCTGGACGAGTTAATCCACAGTAATGAGACAGCTGAGGTAGTTTGTATTGGTCGAAATCCATCAGGAATTGAACATAAAAAAATAGATTACAGGATATTGCCTGCTGACAAATTTGCTTCCGAACTCGAAAACGTCCGTCCGGATGCTGTTTTCTGCTGTTTGGGTTCAACACGCGCCAAAGCCGGTAGTAAGCAGGCTTTCGTGGGGATAGACAGGGATATACCGGTTGCAATTGCAAATTCAGCGGCTAAAATAGGTGTAAGCACTCTGGTTGTGATTTCGAGTATTGGTGCCAATGCTGATTCAAAGAACTTCTATCTTCGGACAAAAGGTGAGATGGAACGTGAAGTCCTCGAGTCCGGTGTTCCAAACGTAGTCATCGTTCGTCCATCGCTGCTGCTGGGACCACGGCAAGAGTTCAGGTTTGGCGAAAAGGCCGGCGAGTGGTTTATGAAAGCTGCAGACCGCTTTTTAACGGGTAAATGGAAGAAATACAAGGCTATCCATGCCCGTTCAGTGGCGGTTGCTATGGTACGTCTGGCGTTGAAAGCCAATGGAAAACTTATTGTTGAATCGGATCAGGTGGCTGAGATTGCAAAATACTAATGATCGATGATAAGCATTAACGATTTTGGATTTTTTACTACATTAAGTCCTGACAGGTTTTTCCTGATGGCAGGTCCGTGTGTGGTAGAAGATGAGCAATCGCCGCTCGAAATAGCAGATTATCTTGCCACAATCTGCCAGCGCCTTAGAATACCGCTGATTTTCAAAGCATCTTACAAAAAAGCCAACCGCTCAAAGAACGATTCGTTTACTGGAATTGGCGATGAAAAGGCCCTTTCCGTTCTTGAAAAAGTGAGACATCGCTTCAACTTGCCTGTAGTTACAGATATTCATGAATCCACCGAAGCATCGATGGCTGCCGGTTATGTCGACGTTTTACAGATTCCGGCTTTTTTGTGTCGTCAGACTGAATTGCTGGTTTCCGCAGCTGCAACCGGAAGAGCGGTTAACATTAAGAAGGGTCAATTCCTTTCGGGTGATGCGATGCGTTTTGCTGTCGAAAAAGTGCGTTCACAGGGCAATCATAGGGTTATGCTCACCGAAAGGGGCAACAGCTTTGGTTATCAGGATCTCGTGGTTGATTTCCGTAACGTCGCCATCATGCAGTCGATCGGAGTTCCTGTGGTTGTTGATACCACGCATTCGTTACAGCAACCCAATCAGCCTTCGGGCGTAACAGGAGGAAACCCATCAATGATTGGCCTGATTGCCCGTGCTGCCATTGCCTCAGGTGCCGATGGATTATTCATGGAAGTGCATCCCGATCCGGCCAGAGCCCTCTCTGATGGTGCCAATATGCTGAAAATGGATAAAGTGGCTGGCCTGCTTGAACAACTGGTCAGAATAAGAGAGGCGATGCAGTGATCAGTCGCGTTTAACGCTAATAGTTATGCCGGTTTCGGGGTCAAATACAAGACTGGTCCGTGTTGCCGGTGCAACTGCAATGGTTCCCAGCTGGTTGACTGCAACTCTCTGGCGTTGAAATACTTTGCCTTTGTAGATAATGCTCACTTCAGCTTTATCCGGGATTCGGTAATAGAGTGCGTTGTTAAGCCGGACGAGCGAACCGGGTTTGCTAAATTCGCGGGTATTCCCTGCAGGTTCAATTACAAGCTGCACCGGTTCACCCCTGTTGCCACTTTCGAGCACACCATTCTGTTCGGAGAACCTTGCAAGTGTCTGAAAACCCTTTGTTTCCTGATCAGGTATGAAATAGATGACATGATCGATAAGCGACTTTTGGTCAATGCCAGTGAACAGGCTTAAATATTCCTCCTCGAGCTTAAGCATCTGTTTATCCATATAGTCGATTTGGCTATAGTTAACCTCCTGGAAACCAGAAATCAGGTTGAAGCGACTTTCCCTTATTTTTTGAATCATTTCGGCTGCTGCGCGTGCCTTTTGTTCCGGATTGCGGTCAACCCATGCTGATTGAAGGATATTTCGGCGTATAACGGTGGTGTCAATAGTGATACGTCTGACGATGGTATCGACGCGTTGAAAAAGACTATGTTCAGCAAAATAGCGAAAGTACTTCTGATTGGGTGCATTGACAATTGTGGTCTCGGTTTGAAACTTATTTTGCACTCTTGTTGCGGTAGCGTCATCAACGGAAAGAATGATTCCATTACCAAGAAGATCGAAGACAAGGCTACGGGTGTCGCGCGAAGTCCTTTCGTCAAACTCCACAAAAAACCAGGCTTTCGGATCAGGTTCGCAAACTGTGCTTACAATGATGTCCCTGATAGCATAAAGTGTTTCATCTTGCTTAATGGCATCTTCTATACCAAGCATACGCTGGGCGAATTCGGAATATGGTCCTTTTATTCTATCATTTTTTTCAACGATCAGATTGACTTTGAAGACTGTACGGGGCAAAGAATAAAAAAAACCCGGCATCTCGGTATTCTTCGATCCGGCAGCTACCGGACTAACGCTGAACTGAGCGCTAATCGGGCAGGCATTTACTATTAGTAAAAGGGATACCAGAATAATAAGTATGTGTTGCTTTGCTTTCATTACTATGTGGGCTTATGTTGCGAATTTACTTAAAACAGCCGAATTGCGGTAAAATGGCAAAGCCGAAAAAAAACGCCTCATATTTCTGTTGAGGCGCTTTAAATGTGGTTATCTTTCAAACTTATTTTATAAACAGAAGCTCACGATATTTTGGCAAAGGCCAGAGCTGATCGTCGACAAGCATTTCAAGTTTATCAACATGGTAGCGGATCTTGTCGAAAAAAGGCTTCACCTTGTGGCAATAAGCATCAGCCATCTCTTCAGCCGATTCCATTCGGTTTGCCACCTTTCTTTCCTCGGTCATTTCCTCAACAAATTGTCTGATATCGGCAATGTGTTCAGATATTTCCTTAATGTTCTGAAGTTGATTGCGGCTGAGTTTGACAAAAGATTTCTGATCCAGCACCTCTTTCAAGCCTTTGGCATTTTCGATCAAGGTGTTCTGATACTTGATTGCAGTCGGAATAATATGATTTACACTCAGGTCGCCAAACAGGCGCGACTCGATCTGAAGCTTTCGGACGTATTTATCGAGTTTGATTTCGTAGCGGGCTACTAACTCGCGGCGCGTAAATACGGCATGTTTTTCGAAGAGATCGATTACCTTCTCGCTTACATAGGCTTTTGTAGCTTCAGGCGTACTGGCATGGTTTGAGAGGTCTCTCCTGCGGGCTTCTTCCTTCCATTCGTCACTATAGCTGTTGCCTTCGAAACGAATGTTCTTCGATTCGCGGATGAAGGTTTTGGTCATTTCGAAGATTGCATCCTCTTTTTTCAGTCCAGACTTCATCAATGTCTGAACTCCATCATAAAACCGGTCGAACATTTCGGCTACAATCGTATTCAGGGCAACCATAGGTTTGGCTGTGTTTGCAGAACTGCCCACAGCACGAAACTCGAACTTGTTTCCTGTGAATGCAAAAGGAGAAGTCCTGTTGCGATCAGTATTGTCAAGAAGGATTTCGGGTATCTTAGGAATGCTCAGATAAACACTTTTGCTGTTTCCGTTGCCGAGTTCCTTTCTGGAGGGAAGCTTCTCAAAATCATTCAAGGCTTTGGTCAGCTGGTCTCCGATGAAAGCCGACATTATGGCCGGAGGAGCTTCATTGCCACCCAGGCGAAGGTCGTTGCTTGCCGAAGCAATACTGCCACGTAACAATTCCTCGTATTCATGAACAGCATTTAGAATCACGGTTAGCACAGCCATAAAACGAAGGTTCTCCTGAGGCGTTTTGCCGGGCGACAAAAGATTATCACCAGTGTTGGTGGCCATCGACCAGTTGTTGTGTTTTCCGCTGCCATTGACTCCGTCATAGGGCTTTTCATGCAGCAGTACCTTTAGGTGGTGTTTACGGGAAACCTTATCAAGCAGGTGCATCAGCAACTGGTTATGATCAACGGCAACATTTACCTCCTCATAAACCGGTGCACATTCGAACTGACTGGGTGCAACTTCGTTGTGTCTTGTTTTGAGCGGAATACCGAGTTTATGTGATTCAATCTCAAGATCGCGCATGAAGGCACGCGCACGGCTGTGAATAATGCCAAAGTAATGGTCGTGCAGCTGCTGATCTTTTGCCGAGGAGTGTCCGAATACTGTCCTGCCGGCAAGTACAAGATCAGGTCGTGCAGCAAAGAGGGCCGAGTCAACAAGAAAGTATTCCTGCTCCCATCCAAGTGTTGGATATACCTTTGAGATATTCTTGTCGAAGAGCTGACATACCTTTACTGCAGCTTTGTCCAGTGCGTCTATTGATTTTAATAAAGGTGTTTTATAATCGAGCGACTCACCGGTGTAAGAAACAAAGATAGTGGGGATACACAAGGTATGTTCCATGATGAATGCCGGACTGGTGGGGTCCCAGGCGGTATATCCGCGGGCTTCGAAGGTACTTCTTATGCCACCACTTGGAAATGAGGATGCATCAGGTTCCTGCTGAATGAGTGATGAGCCGGAGAATTCCTCAATGGCCTTGCCACTCGGAAGCGGATTAATGAAGGCATCGTGCTTTTCGGCTGTTGACCCTGTAAGCGGATGAAACCAGTGTGTATAATGAGTAGCTCCATTGCGCAGCGCCCAGGCCTTCATTGCAGAAGCTACCTGGTCGGCAATACGACGCTCGATGCGTGCCCCACTGCTGATGGTTTGCTGTAATGACCGGAATGCCTCCTTTGTCAGATATTCCATCATGGTTTCGTTGTTGAATACCATCGATCCGAAATAATCGGAAATCTTCTCCGTGGGATAGCTCACGGGAGGTACCTGGCGGTCGAGTGTTTGCGCCAATGCAATAAATCTGAAATTTTCCATTGTTTGACCTGAATGAGTGGTTCGTTGTTTTATTTACGTTTTCGAATTAGCCAAAGTCCGCTGAATGTCAATGCTCCGTTCAGAATAAGCAGCTCAAATCCAAAGCGATAACCGTTAAACAGTTCTACCGAGTACTGGTTCAGCAGCCATGTTGCCAATGGAGCAATAACGGCTACAAACGGAACTTTGGTATCTTGTGCCTGCTCATTGGTGAATATGCCGAATGCAAATAGACCCAATAATGGACCGTAAGTGTAACCGGCAATGGTGAAGAGGCTGTCGATCACCGCTTTGTCGTTGATATTTCTGAAAAGTACATTGATTAGAATAATCAGCGAAGAAATAAAAAAATGTATCAGGTACCTTAATCTTCTTACCGAAGTTTCGCGATCACCTGATTCAGGCTTGCGCCCAAGCACATCATAAATTGTAGCTGTTGTGAGTGCAGTGATGGCACCATCAGCACTGGAAAACGCAGCAGCAATAAGGCCTACAAAAAAGATGACTGCGGTCAGTCCTCCAAAATACTCGATGGCAAGCTTGGGAAATAGTTCGTCGGATGGAAAGTTGAGATTTAATCCGGTATCGTTTGCATAAATGTATAACGAGGCGCCAAGCATAAGAAACATCAGATTGACCGGAATAAGCAAGGCCCCAAGGCTAAGCACGTTCTTTCTGGCCTCCTTGAGCGAACGGCAACTCAGGTTTTTTTGCATCATGTCCTGATCAAGTCCGGTCATTACAATCGTTATAAACATACCACTGAAGAACTGCTTGAGGAAAAATCTGTCATGCCTCCAATCCAACTCCAATATCCGTGTATAGCCACCATCAAGTGCGCGATCGATAAGACCGCCCATATGAATTCCGAGCTTCTCGCCTATGATGTAAAACGTAGCAATCAATGCTCCGAGCATAAAAGTGGTCTGAAGCGTGTCGGTCCAGACGATTGTCCGGATGCCGCCTTTGAATGAATACAGGGTTATGATGATTACAAAAAACAGAGCGGTCATCCAGAATGGCAGTCCGAAGCCATTAAAAATAAAAATATGTAAAACATTAATAACCAGAAACATGCGAAAAGAAGCTCCAATCAGCCTTGAGATAATGAAAAAAACTGCACCTGTTCTCTGGCTGGTCTTGCCGAAACGGGTCTCCAGGTAACTGTAGATGGAAACCAAATTCATGCGGTAGTAGATAGGTAGGAGCAAGAAGGCAATCACAAGGTAACCAAAGAAATAACCAAACACAACCATGAGGTAGGTAAACTGGGTTTGACCAACCCAGCCCGGAATACTGATAAAGGTAACGCCTGACAAAGAGGCCCCAATCATTCCGTAGGCTACAATGTACCAGGGTGATTTGCGATTGCCAATAAAGTAGGAAAAGTTGTCTGACCTACGTGAAGTAAGCCAGGAGAAAGCAAACAGAATTGCTATATAAGCCAAGAATACATATGATATGAGGTTTGATGACGTCATCAGTATTTAGGACATGCAGATTGAAGCTTCAGAGCAAATGATAAAAGACTGTCTTGCTTGAAATCGGGCAGAGTCAGAGTTGTTTCACTCCCGATCAGCACGGTAATCATGCCTGCATTCCTGCCAAATTGAATATCGCTCTCGGTATCCCCTACCATGATGGATTTCTTGAAATCGATTTCTGGAAACTTTTGTTTTGCCTGGATAGCCATCGCTAGATGAGGTTTTCGGCAATTATCAGGCTCGTCGCGTAACATGGTACAGCTCATGATGGCATCTATACGCCCTCCGGCAGCCCTTATTCGTTGCTTCATGTGCTGATGTATCAGCGCCAGCTGATCCGACGACATCAGCCCGAGGCCAACCCCCTGCTGATTGGTAACAATAATTATTCTGCCAAAAATTTCAGAAAGCACGGGCATCGATTCCAGCACACCCGGAATCCAGCGGAAAGCTTCAATATGACGCACATAATCGCAATGGGGACGCTCATTAATTACACCATCGCGATCGAGAAACAAGGTCCATGCTTTGTCTGCTGGCGGCCACGATAAATGTTCTTTCATGGCTTGACAAAAAGGGTGTTTTCGATGATTTCGCAAAGGATGTGACCAATCAGGATATGGGCTTCCTGAATGCGGGCTGTTACTGATGAAGGCACACATACTGTTATGTCGCACCATGGCTTTAATGCGCCTCCGGATTCGCCACTCATCCCTATTACCGACATCCCGATATTTTTTGCAGCTTTAACTGCCTCAATTATATTGGGCGAATTACCGGAAGTGCTCAATGCAATAAGCATGTCACCCTTTCTGCCCATGGCCTCTGTAAGACGTGCATAAGCCTTTTCGAAGCCGTAGTCATTGCTAACGGCAGTTAGATATGAAGTGTTTACATGAAGAGCTTCAGCAAAAAGCGGTGGCCTGTCGAACATATAACGACCGCTAAGCTCCGCGGCAATATGCTGTGCGTCAGCCGCACTTCCCCCATTCCCACAAAACAGAAGTTTGCCACCCTTGCGATAAATTTGGGATGCCATGTCGGCTATTTCGCCAATCTGACCAATCAGAACCGGATCGGCAATCATTTGTTGCTTGACGGCTATTGATTCGGCAATTGTCTGAGCAATATTCATGAAATGGTCATTTGTTGCGCAAAAATAGCCATTTTGCTCAAGGGCACCCCAGTTGAACCGTTGCTTTGAAAACCAAAAAAAAGCAGAATTTTGCACCAAAATTGATCCTGTGAAAGCGCTTACTACTGTTTCCCTGCTGGTTTTGTCCAATGCCTTTATGACGCTTGCCTGGTATGGTCATCTGAAATTTAAGGACATACGCGGATTCGATCAGCTCAACCATACATGGATTGTACTGATAAGTTGGGCAATAGCTCTTTTCGAATATATGTTTCAGGTGCCGGCCAACCGCATTGGCTATCAGGGCAATGGCGGACCATTCAGTCTCGTCGAGTTGAAAGTACTTCAGGAAGTTATCACCCTGTCGGTCTTTGTCGTGTTCAGTCTGCTGGTTTTCCGCAACGAAACATTCAGGCTTAACCATCTTATTGGCTTTGTTTTCCTTATTCTTGCCGTATATTTTATCTTTAAAAAGTGAGTTGTGGCATCCAGGCAATCCAACAACATTGATATAAAGGACAGTTTATGCCGGATGAAATACACTGCAAAACAGCACAGATGATTTTTTCTCCCGTTTTTTGAAAATAAACTTGCGTAATTATTGTTAGTGATGATAATTTTGAAAGATTAATAGCAAAAACTTAAAATATTCATTACCAATGAAATTCTATGAACTTGATTCGGTATTTACCTTTGGAAAATATGAAGGAATGACGATAAAGGAGGTTTTTGAACGCGATCCGAAGTATATCGATTTCTGTTATAACAATATCGATGAGTTCTATGTTTCTCCGGAAGTAATGCATGAACTCAGGGCAACAAATCTGGCTGAGATATCTGAGCCATCAGCCCTGGAATCGTTTGACGACGACATCCTGGATGCTTATCTTGATGATGCTACAGAAGAGCTTGATGGTTTTGATGAATCTGCATTTGACGACGATGATGAACCTCGCTGGGATGACGAGGAAGATTTTGGTCTCGGTATAGATGATGACGAATTTGAAAACTACGACGACTTTGACGACGACGATTATTGACGTTGAATTCGTTACCCCGGTAGTTAATCGTTATTTCAGGAAGTTTATCACCGATTTTGCATAGTTTTCCCAACTCATACCTGCTGCCGTAGCTGCCACATTTGCTTTCGGAATCGGTTTTCTGATGGCCTGCTGCATTACGCGGCACATATCGTCAATGTCGAGGGGTTTAACCAGATACCCGTTATAGCCGTCTTTTATGGTTTCCGGAAAATGGCCAACAGCCGTTGCAAGCATGGGCATTTGGAAATTATAACCTATCGACTCCACGCCCGAAGGTGTAGCCGTCAGATAGAACAACAGAAGATTGTCGCTCACCTGAAAGTACTTGTGCACATCTTCGTTCGGCACAAACTCATTGACTACCTTCACTGAATGCTGAATGCCAAACTTTTCAATCAGGTTGAGCGGCTTGTAATCACCTTCATCTTCCCTGTTTCTGAGAAATATTTTACCGGCAACCTTAAACATTGACTGCTTAATTCTCGTTGTCCATTTTGACTGGTCCAGCGTTTGCCAGAACGATTCGCCAACAATCAAAAGGCTGACGTCATCGCGTTGATTTAGCAGCCTGGCGAAGGCCTCAATGGCAAGATGCAGACCCTTGTATTTCCGAATAAAACCAAAAAACAAAAAGACATGCTCCTTGAGGTTCATTTCAGTTTTGACGGTCATCCGGTCAAACGAAGTGTCTGGCTGAAACATATCGTACACTGGATGGTATAGTCTGATTATTCTTGCGGCACCAGCCTCAGCAGCTTCGCCATCGTTGTGGATGGCGTACCGCCTGTGTGGAAATAATTTCCTGAGTTCCTCTGCAGTTTTCGATGCATGCACAACAAAACGGTCGGCTTTTCCCAAAGCAAAGCGAGTCAGGAGGGAGTCAATCTTACTGCCTTCTTTCTGAACAACAAAATGCAGATCGAAGATCAGTGCAGCCTGAGTAAGCCTCTTCAGACGCTGAACAATGACGCCCATTGGCAAACCCTGGATAGATATGGCCCATTGAAAAATAACCATATCGGGTTTAAGCTCTGCAATTGCCTGAGCAGTACTCAGCCAGCTGATCGGGTTATTGTAATTCGTAAGATATTGAACCTTAATACCTGTCCCTACCAATTGATCATGACGGCTCTTTCTGTCAATAAAGTCGCGAGGTATGATGGCCGGGTATTGTTGTGTCCATGAAACGATAAATACCTCATTTCCGGAAATTTTATCAAGAGCCTTAGCCAATGAGGTATTATAATTTGCAATGCCTCCTTTAAATTTGGGGCCCGGCCCAAAGCAAACTATTCGCATTTTCACATTTTTTTCAAAGTTAATCAGCTGAAACCTCCCTCTGCATTAAAAGGTAGAAAGAGAAACCGAGAGCAATAAAAAAGCTGCCACCCTTAAAATGACAGCTTTCTGATCGCAGACAAAAAATACTAATCAGCCAAGGTAGCTTTTTAAAATTTTGCTGCGTGAAGTGTGTTTCAATCGACGAATGGCTTTCTCCTTAATCTGTCGAACCCTCTCGCGTGTAAGATCAAATTTTTCGCCAATTTCTTCAAGGGTCATTGGATGACTTCCATTGAGGCCAAAATATAGCCTAATTACGTCGGCTTCGCGCGGAGTAAGGGTAGAAATTGCGCGGTCAATTTCCTTACGCAGTGATTCGTAAAGCAGTTCAGTTTCGGGTGTAACTGATTCTTCACTGCGCAGGACGTCGTACATGGTATTGTCTTCGTCCTGAACCAGAGGAGCATCCATACTGATATGCCTGCCGGCATTCTTCAATGATTCCTTTACTTCTGTTTCAGTGATTTCGAGCATATCGGCAATTTCTTCCGAATTGGGCTCGCGCTCAAATTCCTGTTCAAGTTTGGCATAAGCCTTATTGATTTTATTGATTGACCCGATTTTATTAAGGGGCAATCTGACAATGCGCGACTGCTCGGCCAACGCCTGCAATATTGATTGGCGAATCCACCATACAGCGTATGAAATGAACTTGAACCCCCTGGTTTCGTCAAAACGCTGGGCTGCCTTTATTAGTCCCAGATTACCCTCGTTGATAAGGTCGGGAAGGCTGAGTCCCTGATTCTGATACTGTTTCGAAACTGAAACTACAAAACGCAGGTTGGCTTTTGTGAGTTTTTCCAGTGCAGCCCTGTCGCCTTGCTTGATTCGTCTGGCCAGATCCACTTCCTCTTCGGCAGTAATGAGCTCTACTTTGCCGATCTCCTGAAGATATTTGTCAAGTGAGGCAGTTTCCCTGTTAGTAACCTGTTTGGTGATTTTTAGTTGTCTCATGAATTATCCTGATGAACTTTATGCCTTAGTTTAGTCAATCGTCTGCTTGGGGGTTACATATTGTTAACCTGTTCAGGTTTGGGGAGCAGAACTTTTCTCGAAAGTTTCATTTTGTTGGTCTTGGCATCGATACCGATAAGTTTGACTTGTATCTTTTGACCAACTTTAAGGACGCTTTCGACAGTATCAAGCCTGCGCCATTCAACTTCCGAAATATGCAATAGTCCATCTTTTCCGGGTAGTATCTCAACGAAGGCACCGAAAGGAAGAATGCTCTTCACAGTTCCAAGGTAAACTTCCCCTACTTCAGGCACAGCCACGATGGCGCGGATTCGCGATTTTGCCAGTTCAATGCTTTCCTTGTTGGCCGAAACGATGTCGATAACGCCAAATTCACCTTTTTCTTCGATGACAATGGTGGTATTTGTTTCGCGCTGCATTTCCTGAATAATCTTGCCGCCAGGCCCAATAATGGCACCGATGAACTCTTTATCGACAAACATCTTTTCGATTCGTGGCACATGATCTTTGTAATCGGACCTAGGCTGAGTGATTACCTTTGCCATTTCGCTCAGTATATGCAAACGACCTAATCTTGCCTGTTCAAGGGCCTGCTCGAGAATCTGGTAAGTCAGCCCGTCAACTTTAATATCCATCTGGCAGGCCGTAATACCATCAGTAGTACCGGTTACCTTAAAGTCCATATCGCCCAGATGGTCTTCATCGCCCAGAATATCGCTGAGTACGGCATACTTATCGGGCGAGCCGCTGGAGATCAAGCCCATAGCTATACCTGCAACTGGTTTCTTAATCTTCACTCCAGCATCAAGCAGTGCGAGTGTCCCACCACATACTGAGGCCATCGAGCTGGAGCCATTGGATTCTAGAATGTCCGAAACGACACGAATGGTGTATGGGTTCTCATCACTACCCGGGATCATGGGTTTTAAAGCGCGTTCGGCAAGATTCCCGTGACCAACTTCACGTCGGCTTACGCCCCTATTGGGTTTGACTTCACCGGTCGAGAATGAAGGGAAGTTGTAGTGAAGCATAAAGTTGCTTGTGCCTTCGAACACAGCGCCATCAATTGTTTGCTCATCAAGCTTAGTGCCAAGGGTAACGGTCACCAGCGACTGTGTCTCGCCCCTAGTAAAGATGGCTGAACCATGGGTAGATGGGAGGTAATCAACTTCGCACCATATCGGACGTATTTCCTGAAGTTTGCGTCCATCAAGACGAATACGCTCATTGAGGATAGCATCGCGAACCGCTTTCTTTTCAACGTCGTGAAAATATCGCTTCACCAGGCTTTTCTTTTCATCTCTGACTTCTTCGGCCAGGGTTTCAATAAAAGCATCCCTTACGGCATCGAACGCAGCAGCACGGGCATGCTTGTCGGGATTACCATCGACAGCTAACGCATAACATTTGTCGTAGGAAAATTGTTGAACTGCTAAACGAAGTTCCTCATCGTTCACTTCGTGGCAGTATGCTCTTTTGGTCGAGGCTTTTTCAACCTTCGATGCAAGCTCCATCTGTGCCTTGCAATGAATCTTAATGGCATCGTGAGCAACCTTCAAAGCTTCGAGCATAACAGCTTCTGATACTTCCTTGCATTCACCCTCAACCATCACAATATTATCGTAAGTGGCTGCAACCATCAGGTCGAGATCGGCGCTTTCGAGCGCACTAATGGGCGGGTTGATCACAAATTGACCATTAATACGCGCTACCCTGACTTCGGAGATAGGCCCATTGAATGGTATATCCGAGACCATGATTGCAGCAGAAGCAGCAAGTGCCGCAAATGCATCTGGCGCAACATCGTTTTCCCCAGAAATCAGGTTAATGACAACCTGAGTTTCGGCATGATAGTCTTCGGGGAAGAGTGGACGCAAAGCCCTGTCAATCAAACGGGCTATGAGCACTTCATAATCCGATGGTCTTCCTTCGCGTTTGAAAAAACCACCCGGAAACTTTCCTGTGGCAGCAAACTTTTCTTTATAATCGACGCTGAGTGGAAGAAAATCAACATCTTCTTTAGCTTCTTTGGCCGATACTACAGTGGCTAGCAACATTGTTTTTCCAACACTGAGCACTACAGCACCGTCGGCCTGTTTAGCCAGCCGTCCGGTTTCGATGGTCACCAGCCGTCCATCAGGAAGCCTGATCTCCTGTTTAATTCCTTGAGGTATCATATTGTTATGTGTTTACCGGTTTTGCAAATGCAAAAAAAGGCAATCTACAAATTGCCTTTTTTTGAGCATGACCATTAAATTCTTTATTTACGGATGCCGAGTTCCTTAATAATCTGGCGGTAGCGCTCGATGTCTTTCTCTTTCATATAGTCAAGCAGTTTTCTGCGTTTGCCTACCAAACGAACAAGCGAACGCATGGTTGCCATGTCCTTTTTGTTGTTCTTAAGGTGCTCAGTCAGATGCTTGATGCGAAATGTGAACAATGCTACCTGCGACTCGGGTGAACCGGTATTGGTGGCCGATCCGCTGATTTCCTGAAAGATTTCCGTCTTTTTTTCTTTGGTCAGATACATACCTTTTGTCTAAATTGAGGGTGCAAAAATAATTATTTTATTGATACAGGGATGCAAATTGCTCAATTATACCTCCCAGCCTGAAAAAATGATTATTTCCTTCGGAATAATTTACCGATATATTTTCCAAAATCTTCCAATTTATCAAGATTATCACTCAACGGTTCAAATACGGAAGCATCACCAAGATTACCTGACTGCCATATCTCGATGGATTGGGATGGATAAACCAGAATGAAATTGTTGTTTGTGAAATATTTGTTCAGATAGGAGGGAATTTTTGCCATTTGGTCATTGTACGATTGGTATCCTTTTCGGCTCATAATAACCATGAGGGTGTCATTATCCCGAATTTCGCGGCTTAAGACAAGAAAATCGTCCCACTCGCCAAATTCAAAAAAGGACGCGTCAACAGGATGCTTCTTTTGAACCACTTTAAGCCACTCTATTGTTTGAGGCGATGCAAAAAAGTCGAACCGTGCGCCGGTGTTGCGCGATAAATTCCAGACTTTTACTACCCAGAGCGGAAACCCAAGCTCTTTCTCAGCGCGCTCCGGCACCACCACGATGTAGCGTTTGATGGTTGGAATGGGTTGTATAAACTTGTTGATCCAAACAGAAAAGTCAGACTTATATAAAATACCTTCTGTGAGGTTGCCCAAAAAATTGTCGCTGATGCCCTTGCGGCTTTGAACACCCAGTACCAGATCAGTGCTTTTTATTTCGTTTGCAACACTTGTTATGCCATTTACAAGATTCAGGTCATATCGAAGCACCTTTCGCATCAGCACGTCAGAAGCGGCAGCGATATCTGCAGCATCTTCAAGTAATTTATCGGCACTTTTTTCAGATAATTCCCTGGTCTTGTCGTTGTTGAGTATATGCAATCCGACCACATCGTGCTTATTGTTTTTCGATTTGATAAGCATACTCAGGTTGACAAGCTGATTAAGCGTGTCTGTATTTGAAAGAGCGATAAGAATTCTCTCGGGGGTTGTTTCGGTTTCCAGTTCGTCACTTATCTCGGACAGCGCAATATGTTGAGCCCCCTTTTGCGTTACAAAAGTAGCTACGGTGCACGTAATCAGTATCATTACGATAGTGCCATTAAGCACTGCGTCGTTCAGTAGCCGTATGGGCAAACCGGAACTATCATAGCCCAAAATGATATTGTAGCCAACTGTAACCGCAGCAAGGGTGGCGGCTGCCTGTGCATTACTAAGCCCAAAAATGACGTTTCTTTCATGCACATGCATCCGAAAGATTCTTTGAGTGAAATAAGCCGCAAGAAATTTACCGGAAATAGCAACAATCGTCATCACACTTGCAACAACAATAGTTTCAGATTCGCGGATAAATGCCCTGTAATCGACAAGCATACCAACACCAATGAGAAAGAACGGAATGAATAGTGCGTTGCCGACAAACTCAATGCGGTTCATCAATGGCGAAGAGTGCGGTATTAAACGGTTAAGTGCAAGGCCTGCCAAAAATGCCCCGATGATATCTTCGATGCCAGCTGCCTGGGCTAAAGTGGCGCCCAGAAATACCATCGCAAGAGAAAAGATGTATTGCAGGATGCTGTCATCAAAGTTTTTGAAAAACCATCTTCCAAGCAATGGGAAAAGAAACATTACAATCAATGTAAATACCAATATTGAGATGGCCAGCTGCAGCCAAAAACCTTGTCCGATAGCGCCCAAAGCCATATTAGCTATCACTGCCAATACAAGAAGGGCAAGTGTGTCGGTAATCAGCGTGCCACCTACCGAGATCACCACTGAACGGCTATTCTGTATGCCCAGTTTGCTCACAATGGGATAGGCCAGCAGCGTGTGCGAGGCAAACATGCTGGCAAGCAGGATCGAACTCATCATGGAAAAATTGAGCAGGTGCAAGCCTGCAAAAATCCCCAGCGTCATGGGTATGGTGAAGGTAGCTAACCCGAAGATCAAACTTTTGCCGCTGTTTTTTTTAAATGTGTTAAGATCAATTTCCAGACCAGCAAGGAACATGATGTATAAAAGTCCGACTTTGCCATAAAGTGTGATGCTGGCATCGCGCAGAAGAAGATTAAACCCGTTGGGACCGATCACTGCACCTGCAATGATAAGCCCGATAAGATGAGGTATTTTAAATTTATTCAGGATTAATGGAGCAAAAAGTATGATGAAAAGAATAATAGAGAATATGAGCACAGGGTCTTTCAGGGGTAAAGAGAAATCCTGAATGAAAAGCAACATAGCAGCAGTATTTTTTGTCTTGAAAACAGATTTCAAAATTATGTAAATTTGATAGGTGCCAATCAAAATGCTTATTCCCTGCATTGTTGTTTTGAACAATAAAAACTATGTTTTGTTACTTAAGAAAATAATTTATGAGTAAGAGGGTTATCGTTATTGGATCAGGTTTTTCCGGTTTATCAGCAGCTGCCACATTAGCACATGCTGGTTTCGATGTAGAAGTAATCGAGAAACACGACATGGCTGGTGGCAGGGCAAGGAGATTCACTGTTGAGGGCTTTACTTTTGATATGGGGCCGAGTTGGTATTGGATGCCAGATGTATTTGAGCAGTATTTTAGCTATTTTGGAAAAACCTCGTCGGACTTTTACCAACTCGAAAAACTAGACCCCTCCTACTCTATCTATTTCGATACCAATGAGCGCGTTGACATACCGGCAGATTTGCAGCAACTTACCAGTCTTTTTGAAAGCATTGAGCCCGGCAGCCGCAAGAAACTTCTTGAGTTTCTGGATGAGGCGGCATATAAATACAATATCGGCATCAACCGCCTAGTGCACAAACCAGCCAAAAGTTTAACCGAGTATCTGGAATGGGATATTATAAAAGGTGTTTTCAGGATGCACCTTTTTCAGTCCTTCGCTGCCTATATCCGAAAATACTTCAAGGATCCGAGGCTGATAAGGGCTATGGAGTTTCCCATCATTTTCCTAGGTGCCACTGCCGAAAAAATTCCTGCACTCTATAGCCTCATGAATTATGGTGACATTGTGCTTGGAACATGGTATCCAAAGAATGGCATGTTCAGCGTTGTTCAGGGTTTTGAACAACTGGCGCGGGAGCAAGGTGTAAAATTCAGCTTCAACGAGGAAGTACTTTCATTAAAAGTTGACCACGGAAACATCAGTCTGGTAGAGACCAATAAAAGAAATCTCAAGGCAGATTATGTAATTGCCAGTGCCGACTATCACCATGTGGAACAAAAACTGCTGCCGCCGGCATACAGGCGTTATGATGAACATTACTGGGATAATAGGGTGATGTCGCCCTCTTCGTTGATATACTATCTCGGTGTCAATAAGAAACTTGACAACATACTCCATCATACCCTGATATTTAATTCGCAATTTGACCAGCATGCCCGCGATATCTATGAAACACCAAAGTGGCCGTCGAAACCTGCTGTTTACTTGAGTTGCACATCCAAAACCGATCCATCAGTGGCTCCGGAGGGGATGGAAAACCTACTCGTGCTTATTCCGGTTGCGCCAGGCCTCAGCGATACTGATGAAATAAGACAGCATTATTATGATTATTCGATAAAAAGGATTGAGGAAGTTACGGGAAATAGCTTCAGCAATGAGATCAAATACAAAAGGTTTTATTCTAACCGTGACTTCTCTGCCGATTATTATGCCTACAAAGGCAATGCATACGGGCTGGCTAACACCCTGTTGCAAACAGCCATATTGAAACCATCGATGTTCAGTAAGAAGGTTAAAAATTTGCTTTATACAGGTCAGCTCACTATCCCTGGCCCTGGAGTACCCCCCACAATAATTTCGGGTCAGGTGGCAGCAAGGGAAATTATCAAACTTCAAAACAGCAAGGAATGAAAGCGCTTTACGATGAAGTCTCTTACAAAATAAGTAAGTTGACAACCCGCAGCTACACCACCTCTTTCTCATTGGGCATCAGGCTTTTTCACAAGAAATATCACGATCCTATACACGCGATTTACGGCTTTGTCCGGCTTGCAGACGAAATTGTAGATTCATTTCATGCCTACGACAAAAATCTGCTGATGCAGGAATTCAGGAAAGATACCGAAGAAGCGATAAGCCGGAAGATCAGCCTTAACCCTGTGCTCAACAGCTTCCAGCACACCGTGAATAAATACAATATTTATTGGGAGCACATCGACCGTTTTCTGAAAAGTATGGAAATGGACCTTGACAAGATCGAATACAACCAGATGCTATATGAAGACTATATTCTCGGATCTGCCGAAGTGGTTGGACTCATGTGCCTGCACGTATTCACCGATGGAAACCTTGAAGAATACGAGCGCCTGAAGCGACCGGCTACGAGGCTCGGTTCGGCATTTCAGAAAATTAATTTCTTTCGCGACCTTCATAACGATAACAAACATCTGGGTCGTACCTACTTTCCCGGTCTGGATATTAACAATTTCGATAAATTAAAAAAGGAAGAAATTGAAGCTGACATCGAAAAAGACTTTAGCGACGGGCTTGAAGGTATCCGACAGTTGCCTGATGGTGTGCGTCTTGGCGTTTATGTAGCGTATGTTTACTATTATAATTTATTCAAAAAGATAAAAAGGCTCAACGCTAAACGGCTGCTCGAAGATAAGCGCATACGTATCAGCAACAGTTCCAAATATGTATTAATGGCAAGTTCATTTTTGCGTCATAAGTTCAATGTATTGTAAATGAGACACTTGACAGGAGTTTTATTTACTGTGCTCATCTATCCCACCTTTGCTGCATCTCTTGATGAGGTACGTACTTTGTTTTTTAAGATTGAACAAAGTAAAGAAAACGCATCGCAACTACAGCTTATCACGAGCGAAGAGGCCATGCGTAGAAACCATGTGATGGCCGGATATCATGCGGTTGCAACCGCAAACCTGGCTCAATATACAATGATACCTACCTCAAAGTACAGATTTTTCGTTCAAGGCAGGGAGATGATTGAAAAAGCAATTCACAGTGAACCTCACAATGCCGAACTTAGATTTCTGAGGCTCAGTATGCAAGTAGGAACGCCGTTATTTCTTAATTATAATCAAAACATTGCTTCAGACAGGGAGTATATTATCGGATATCTCGAAAGGCTGGACCAGTTCTCCGACAGGGATGCCTGGTTCTGGTTGAAGGTATTGTTATATTTGCGCGATCGGAGCCGACCTGATGATGCAAGCCGCGTGCGAATAAATCATTTGATTGAAAAATCAGCAGAACTTGTAAAATCTTAAATAATGACTGAGGAACTTGTGGTTCTGGTGGACGAAAAAGACCAGCAAACCGGCTTGAAGGAAAAAATGGAAGCGCATCAGAAAGCACTGCTGCACAGGGCATTTTCGATTTTTCTTTTTAATAGCAAGGGTCAGATGATGTTGCAGCAGCGAGCATGGAGTAAGTATCACTCACCTGGGCTCTGGACCAATACGTGTTGCAGTCACCCGCGTCATAATGAAACACTTGAACAGGCCACTCAAAGGAGACTTAATGAAGAAATGGGACTGCAATGTGCAATGAGTAAAGCATTCGATTTTATTTATAGAGCGGATGTTGGTCAGGGTCTCACAGAGCACGAGTTCGATCATGTATTTATTGGAACGACCGACCTTCTTCCTCACATTAACCCCGACGAGGTAGCATCCTGGAAATACATGAATATGGATGAGCTTGAATCACATATGCAACAAAATCCCGAACAATACACTGTCTGGTTCAGGATTGCATTTGGACAACTTCAGGAGTATTTAATTAACAACAAATTATTTTAGACATGGAATGGTATTTCGCTGCACTGATAGGGCTTGCTGGTTTTGTTTTTATGGAATTCGTGGCATGGTTTACCCACAAATACATCATGCATGGCTTTTTGTGGGTGCTTCATAAAGACCACCACATTCGCGATGGCCGCAAATTTGAATGGAATGATGTTTTCGCCCTCATATTTGCCACGCCGAGTTTTCTATTCATATTCAATGGCATAAAGGCTTCGTTCGACTGGAAGTTCTATCTTGGCGTTGGTATCGCAATGTATGGGTTGGCTTATTTCATTTTTCACGATGTGCTGGTTCATCGCAGGATGCCTTTGCTCGACAAACTAAGTAACCGATACCTCAGGGCCACCATCACAGCCCATCTTGATCATCATAAACCGAATGCTTTTTACAACTATGGCTTTCTGCTTGCGCCCTGGAAGTATTACAAAGAGGAATGGGCAAAAAACAAATCATCTGAAAAATAATCATCCAAACACAACAAATAAAGAGCCGCCCGGGGGGAGCGGCTCTTTATTTTCAACTTCTGCACTGAACCTAAATGCACGGCAAACAAAAGCATTAAAATGTGTGAATGCAATACGGTAAAATACCTAGAAATGATAATTACAACCTGAAAGCAGAATTCTTTTCCGGAAAGTAAACTTCAATCCTGCTGAAGGCATCCGCTTCATCATGCAATTGCACGGCTGGTAACAATCTATGAATCAGTTCATAAACTAAATTATCACTGACAATCAAAAGCCATAATGCTGTTAATTGTGGATTTCGTCTGTAAAGCGGAATAAGGCTGTTCTTTTTGACTATCAATTCTTTAAGTCTTATTATATACCTCTCAGCTTCCTCTTTTCGTCTGTATTGAAACTCAGGTTTTGTTTATGGAACATCAGTCTGGTTATTTCGATACCGATTGCTTTCATTTTCGAAGTAAAGTAAAGAAAATCAGGCGATTCATATCCAATAATTTTACCCTTGGGCAATTCAGCATCCAACATCAACCATGCTTATAGAACTTCGTACTCCGCCTCCTTTTGCCTTTGACGAATATCCAACCTGATGATTATTAATGTAAAAGAAGCATTCTGGTAGCGATAACTTCATGATGATTTAAGAATGATTTCAAGCTGCAGGCTTTACTTTGTCCGGCATAAATTTATGCAAAATGGGTACACCTCGCCGCCGACCTGAGATTGTAGTGATTTCTGATGTACATCTGGGCACACGTGGTTGCAGAGCAGCCGAACTTCATGCATACCTGAAAAGCATCGACCCAAAAATACTCATTCTGAATGGAGATATCATCGACATCTGGCAGTTCAGAAAAACCTACTGGCCTCCCCTTCATATGAAAATCGTGAAGCAATTCATCGCAATAGCTGCGCGCAAAACTAAAGTTTACTACATAACCGGTAACCACGATGAGATGTTCAGGCGTTTCAACGGTTTTTCCATCGGCAATCTCCATATTGTAAATCAGCTTTCGCTTGATCTTGAGGGCGAAAACACATGGTTCTTTCATGGCGATGTGTTCGATGTTGTGATGCAATATTCGAAGTGGCTAGCCAAGCTCGGTGCCATTGGTTATGATTCGTTGATCTGGCTGAATACTAACATCAACAGCATCAGGACACTACTAAAGCTGGAGAAGGTTTCTTTTTCGAAGAAGGTTAAGGAAAATGTAAAATCGGCAGTGAAGTTTATCAATGACTTTGAGGTTACAGCTGCCGGACTTGCTGCTCGAAAAGGCTTTGACGCGATTGTTTGCGGCCATATTCACCACCCCGAAATGAAAACCATATCCACTGCTCATCATGATATAAAGTACCTGAATTCAGGTGATTGGATTGAGAATCTAACCGCATTGGAATATGAATCGAACAAAGGCTGGAGCTTGTTCGATTTTCGATTAAGTGGTCTGTCAGCTACATCAAAACCAATTGCCGATGACGCATTATTTGCTACTGACGAGCTGAAAGCCAATGAATTATTCGCACTTATGGTTAAGGAATTTAACGGATGAGAATACTTTTCGCTATTCAGGGTACCGGCAATGGCCACCTCAGTCGTGCAGCCCAGATTTATCCGTATCTAAGTGCCTATGGTCAGATTGACGTGCTTGTCAGCGGCACGGAACATACCTTGAAGCCTTCTTTTCCCGTTCGATTTCACTACAAAGGCTTAGGGTTTGCGTTTGGGCATGAGGGAGGCATCGATTTTATTAAGACTTACACAGATGCCAGAATCTGGAAATTTCTTAAATCGGTCGAAGATGTTCCAGTTAGGAATTATGACCTGGTTATCAACGATTTTGAACCGGTTACTGCCTGGGCCTGTCGCCTGCGCGAAGTGCCTATCGTTTCGTTGAGCCATCAATCAGCGCTTCTCAAACCTGGAGTCCCGAAGCCTGCAACCTCAGACCTTGCAGCTGAACTGGTACTCAGACATTATGCTCCGGCAACTGAATCTGTTGGTTTTCATTTCAAGAGCTACCACCAAGATATCTTTACACCTGTCATCAAACAAGAGCTTTACCTGATCAGGCCAAAGCAGAATAATCATTTTACAGTATATCTTCCAGCCTATGCTGTCGATAAACTGGGTCAGCTGTTACCCGTGATTAAAGGTATGAAGTGGCACATTTTTGCCAGGGTTTCAAACAGAATTGAACTCAGGCCCGATATCAGTGTGTTTCCTATTGATTCACAAGCGTTTGTGAAAAGTATGTCAAGTTCCTCAGGGGTTTTGTGTGGTGCAGGGTTCGAGACGCCCGCAGAAGCATTGCATTTGGGTATTCCCCTAATGGTTGTGCCCATGCGCGGACAGTATGAACAAGCCTGCAATGCTACAGCAATCGGGAAGATTGGGGGAGGTGTAATCTGGAAACCGTCGGCTTTCAATGCTGCCACTATCACAAAGTGGGTGGAAGAACGAAAGAAAATCCAACTTGAATACCCCAACATAATTCAACCGGCGCTTGACCGGGTGATGGAATTACATAAAAATCAATCTGCAACAGCAAGCCAGTGGCCAGGTTTGAAATCGCTGCTGGCAGGCTAGAAGGTCTTTTTTAGAGTCAAAAAGCCAGGATAGGGAATCTGACGCAATCCTACCTCGATGTATGGCTTAACTTTAACCTGAAGTTCAACTGGTTGTGTACCTGGGTTACCGGTTAGGCGGAACGCCAGATTAGCCAACGCGTCGGCTTGCTGGCCACTAAAAAGCTTCATCAGATCAGCCTGCACAGTGACAGGAACTTGTGTGCTTCCGGCAGCAGGAATTGGAAAAGCATCATTGACCCTGCCACTTACCATTTCCCTGCCATCCAAAACTACCGAATAATCCATTCGCGACATTAAAGCTTGCCTATCGTTGGGGTTTTCGATATTGAGCAAGACATCGAAGGTGATTGGCAACTCACTGCTAAAAAAAGCTCCGGAAAGCTGGATAACCTGACCAGCCGTCAGGTCGGACCGTTTCATGCCGGGACGGAGGTCAACCCCTGCAAGATTGATTCGCTCCAGCGCTTTAATTTCAAACGAACATTGCCTGAGTGCCTTTGTTTGAACCATCTGGTCAACCATACTGCAACCCTGCAGAAAGATAACTAAAGAAAAGAGCAGCGCAAAAAATCCCTTATTCATAACTTACAGATTTTGAGACTCTTTTTCGTTCATTCTCATCCAGTATTATTTTTCTCAGGCGAAGGCTTCTTGGGGTAACTTCCAGATACTCATCTTCTCTGATAATTTCCATAAATTCTTCGAGAGAGAACCTGATTGCCGGGATAATCATGATTTTTTCGTCGGACCCTGATGCACGGATGTTGCTCAGTTTTTTGGTCTTACAAACGTTAACAACCAGATCGCCCTGTCGGCTGTTCTCGCCAATCACCTGACCAGCATAGACTTCTTCGTTTGGATTTGTATAGAATCTGCCTCTGTCCTGAAGTTTCCATATTGAGTAAGGTATAGCTGTCCCTGTGTCGAGCGAGATAAGGGCGCCGTTGTTTCGGTTTGGCACATCTCCCTTCCAGGGTTCAAAATCTTTGAAACGGTGGGCAATAATGGCCTCGCCTTCAGTTGCTGTAAGCACATTGTTTCGCAAACCAATGATGCCTCGCGCCGGAATGCTGAATTGTAAATGCATACGGTCACCTTTTGGGTGCATCTCCAGCAGTTCCCCCTTGCGCATAGTAACCTGCTCAATAACCCGGCCTGCAAAATCTTCAGGTACAAGTATCGTCAATGTTTCAATCGGCTCGTGTTTAACGCCGTTGATGGTTTTAATGATAACCTTTGGCTGACCCAGCTGAAACTCATAGCCTTCGCGACGCATTGTTTCTACTAGCACACTGAGGTGCAGGATACCTCTCCCATAAACTAACAGACTTTCCGGGGAATCAGTATCTTCGACCCTGAGTGCCAGATTCTTCTCGGTTTCCTTGAAAAGCCTTTCCCTTAGGTGACGCGAAGTTACAAACTTCCCTTCCTTGCCATAGAAAGGTGAGTTGTTGACCGTGAACAACATGCTCATTGTTGGCTCATCGATCTTAATAGGTGGCATGGCTTCAGGATTTTCTGCATCCGCAACAGTATCCCCGATTTCAAAATCCTCAATACCCAGCAATGCCACGATGTCGCCGGCCTTGACTAGTGTTTTCAGGCGTTCTTTTCCAAGCCCTTCGAATACATATAATTCTTTGATTGTATTGCGGCTTATTTCGCCGGAACGTTTTACAAGCGAAACCTGCATGCCTGCCTGAAGTATACCGCGGTGGAGTCGTCCAACTGCTATTCGCCCCACATAAGAACTGTAATCAAGCGATGTAATCTGAAGCTGGGGCGTGCCTTCGAGGTATTGAGCAGGAGGAATCTGGCTGATAATCACATCAAGGAGATAGGAAATGTCTTGTGCAGGCTTGTTGTAGTGATCTGACATCCAGCCCTCTTTTGATGAACCGAAAACAGTCGGGAAATTCAGCTGATCTTCAGTAGCTCCCAGATTGAACATAAGCTCAAAAACTGCTTCCTGGACTTCATCAGGTCTGCAGTTTGGTTTGTCAACCTTGTTGATTACAACAATCGGTTTCAAACCCATCTCAATAGCCTTCTGCAGCACAAAACGCGTCTGAGGCATCGGGCCTTCGAAAGCATCAACCAACAGCAGTACACCATCTGCCATATTGAGCACTCTTTCAACTTCGCCACCAAAGTCAGCATGACCGGGAGTATCTATAATGTTGATTTTTACGCCTTTGTACCGAACGGAAACATTCTTGGCCAGTATGGTGATGCCTCGCTCACGTTCAAGATCGTTGCTGTCGAGGATAAGCTCCTGCACCTCCTGATTATCCCTGAAAAGTTTAACCTGATAGAGTATTCGGTCAACAAGCGTGGTTTTACCGTGGTCGACATGGGCAATGATTGCTATATTTCTGATTTCGTGCATGATATATCTTTAAGGGAGATTTGACGTAAAGGCTGCAAAGGTAGCGTAATTAACCATTCTGAGTGCTAAATTTCACTATTTTTGGCATACTATAGCCCCTTCTTGTTAAGCATGATTTATATTGAAAAGCCCGGCACTGATCCATGGTTTAATATTGCAGCAGAGGAATTTGCAACAAAACAACTTACTGAGGATGTGCTCATGCTTTGGGAAAGCGACTGGTGCGTGGTTACTGGAAAGCATCAGCTGGCATATGCCGAAATTAATCCATCCGAAGTTTTTATAAGCAAAACACCGGTAATAAGGCGCATTTCTGGTGGGGGTACGGTAGTACATGCTCCGGGCAACCTGAATTTCAGCTTTATAACTGATAACAGTAACAGCGACAGTAAAATCGACTTTCGAAAGGCTACCCGACCTATTGTTGATTTCTTGAGCCAATTTGGACTTAAAGTTGAATTGAGCAGAATCAGTAATCTTTCTGTCAACAATTTAAAAATCTCCGGTAACGCAGCTCATGTGTATAAAAATCGAAGCCTTCACCACGGAACTCTCCTCTACAATACGGATATTCGTAAACTGGCCAGTTTGATTAGCCGCAAGGATATGCCTTATGCATCAAAAGCCATCAAGTCCAATCCAACGGACATTGTGAATATTGCTACGGTAACAGGTAGCAGTCTAAGCTATCCTGAATTTAAACTAGAACTTCAAAAATATCTTTTTAACGTTTTACAAATCAATAGTATAAGAATATTTAGCTCTGCCGAAGCTGCCGCGATTCAACGCTTAATAGATGAAAAATACAAACAGGATTGGTGGAATTATGGTTATAGTCCGGATTACACCTTCGAAAAGGTAATCGGTTTTGCCGGATACGATTTCGCTGTTGCCTTTGCGGTGAGGAAAGGAACCATTTATGCATTTAAAATTACGGGTAGCGAATTATTACAACCGTTAGCCACTATGCTCATTGGTGTGCAACATTCCTGGAATGAGATAGAAGAAAAAATTTCTTCATCAGCGTTTTCTTCAATATTTTCGAAGCAAGAAATCAACCAACTCGTGGTTCAATTGATTTAATTTAAATCTAACAAAATGACCGCACAACAAATCTTTGACCGCCTGTGGAAAACCTATACCACACAAAATCCATCAGTTCAAAAAGTTTTCGATCTCTTCGTTAGTCATGGCGAAGTTGTTGAAAATGATCATATTGCATTTCGGACTTTCGACGATCCAAGAATAAATATCGAAGCTTTATCGAAGCTGTTTATCAGAGCTGGTTATAAGTATGCCGGTGAATATCACTTCGGAGACAAACACCTCTATGCCCGACATTTTGAAATGGATAGAGAACCAAGAGTTTTCATTTCGGAGCTATTGACCCACAAATTCAGTCCGTTTGTACAGAACACAATCAAAGAGGTTGTTAATCGTATTCCTCCATTTCTTATTGGTTCCGACGAGCTCATTTTCAGCGGATGTACCTGGGGGCCTGTGAGTTTTGAGGTCTATGAGAAACTCAGGACGGAGTCGGAATATGCAGCATGGTTGTATGTGCATGGTTTCATGGCAAACCACTTCACTGTGAGTGTTAACCATCTAAAAAAATTCACTTACCTTCAGCAGGTTAATCAGCTGCTGAAGGACAATGGATTCCGCATCAACGATGCCGGTGGCGAGATCAAAGGTACGCCGGCTGAATTGCTGGAACAATCGAGTATCCGCAGCGAAATGATTCAGGTGGAGTTTACCGAAGGGGTACAAGAGATTCCAGGTTGCTACTACGAGTTTGCCTTGCGCTATCCCGATTCCGATGGCAGATTATATTCGGGCTTTATTGCCAAATCGGCTGACAAGATCTTTGAAAGTACCGATATGATTAAGAAATAGACCGATGGCCCGGGCAAAGGTTGTGCGCGAGTCAAAGCTCTTTGTAGCTCTTAATGAGCTAAGGACTCGGTTTTCGGGTGAGATTGAATTTGACGATGCCATTAGATTGGTTTACGCTACCGATGCCTCTGTTTATCGCGAAAAACCCCTTGCTGTTGCTTTTCCACGGCATGAAGCCGACATTGGTTTGCTCATAGGATTTGCCAAAGAACACAGCACTTCCTTAATACCCAGAGCTGCTGGCACTTCATTGGCAGGACAGGTAGTTGGAAACGGGATTGTTGTCGATGTGAGCCGTCATATGAATGCAATATTAGAGTTAAACATTGCTGAGCGATGGGTAAGGTTGCAGCCTGGAGTAGTACTCAGCGAGCTCAATAAGTTTCTGGCACCCCACGGTTTGTTTTTTGGTCCCGAAACCTCCACAGCGGATTATTGCATGATTGGAGGTATGGTAGGCAACAATGCCTGCGGTGCGCACTCTCTCGTTTACGGCTCCACTCGCGACCATACACTTGAAATTAAGGCATTGCTGAGCGACGGCAGCAAAGTGGTCTTTGAAACCCTTAGTTCGACCTCCTTTGCCGAAAAACTAAGGCTACCATCACTCGAAGGAAATATTTATCGAAAACTAAATGAAATCCTTTCAAACGACTTCAATCGATCTGAAATTGATGCTCACTTTCCCGATCCCAGAATCAAAAGGCGTAATACAGGCTATGCCCTCGACTTGATGGCAAGATCGTCGCCTTTTACTCCTGGTGGTGAGGAACTTAATGTGTGTAAACTGATTGCAGGGTCAGAAGGTACATTAGCCTTTATCACCGAAATAAAACTCAATCTGGTTGACCTTCCGCCTAAGCACAAAGCCCTTGTTTGTGTGCATTGCCACACGCTAGAAGCATCGTTGCATGCCAACCTTATTGCGCTGCAACACCATCCGGTAGCTATTGAGCTGATGGATAAGACAGTGATGGATCTCACCAAAGAAAATATCGAGCAACGCAAGAACAGGTTTTTCGTAAAAGGTGACCCTGCAGCCATACTCATTGTGGAATTTGCTGAAGAATACCCTGACGAAATTGCCCGAAAGGCTGTTGCCATGGTAAGTGAGCTAAGAGAAGCAGACCTTGGTTACCATTTCCCCATAGTTGAGGGAGCAGAGATAAAAAAGGTCTGGGAATTGCGCAAGGCAGGTCTTGGCGTACTTAACAATATGCCAGGCGACGCAAAGCCCGTGGCCCTGATCGAGGATGCAGCAGTTCATCCTGAATTTCTGCCTTTGTATATAAAAGATATCGGCAAAATGCTGCAGCAATATGGCAAGGAATGTGTGTATTACGCCCATATTGCAACAGGTGAGCTTCACCTAAGGCCTGTGCTGAACCTGAAAGATCCGGCGGATGTGGAAATATTTAGGAAGATAGCCGAAGATACCGCAGCACTTGTCAAAAAATACAATGGATCACTCAGCGGCGAGCATGGCGATGGAAGATTGCGCGGACAGTTTATCCCATTCATGATTGGCGAACATAATTATCGCCTGATTGAGGAAATTAAAACAACTTTCGACCCTGATAAACTCTTCAACCCAGGAAAAATCGTCCGGACGCCACCAATGAATTCTGCTTTAAGATACACGCCCGGACAAGAAACTCGTCATTTCGACACCATCTTTGATTTCAGTAAAGATTTGGGCATGCTTCGGGCTGCCGAGAAATGCAATGGCACGGCCCAGTGCCGGAAAACTGAAGTAATAGGTGGAACAATGTGTCCATCGTATATGGCTACACGAAATGAAAAGGACACTACCCGTGCCAGAGCAAACCTGCTTCGCGAAATCCTGAGCGACCGCGAGCGGTCTAATCCATTTGAGAGTAAGGAGCTTTTTGATATTCTCGATCTCTGTCTTTCCTGTAAGGCTTGCAAGTCTGAGTGTCCCAGCAGTGTGGACATGGCAAAGCTAAAGGCAGAATTCATGCAGCATCATTACGATGCGCACGGTTTTCCCTTCCGTTCATGGCTTATCGCTCATTTCGGACAGCTTAACAGAATAGGAGCACTATTTCTGGGATTGACCAACGCCTTGCTCAGACAACCTTTTTTATCCGGGTTATTCAAACGATTGGCAGGTTTTGCTCCAAAACGCTCCATCCCGCAGCTGCAATCTGAAACCCTTTACACATGGTTTCGCAGGCAGGGTAAGCATAGTAAATCTGCGAAAAAGCATGGCAAGGTTTACCTGTTCAACGACGAATTCACCAATTACAACGATACAAATATTGGAATCAAGGCAATACTCCTGCTCGGCCATCTTGGTATTGATGTCAGTATTCCAAAGCATACCGAAAGTGCGAGAACATACTTAAGCAAAGGATTACTCCGAAAGGCACGATCTATTGCCAGAAGAAATGTTTCCCTGTTAAGCGATATCATTTCTGAAAATACACCACTGGTAGGCATCGAACCTTCGGCAATTCTCAGCTTTCGCGACGAATATCCGGAATTGGTCGGAAACGACCTGAAGGTTAAGGCTGAACAACTGGCAAAGCACACTTATACGATTGAGGAATTCCTTGCGAAGTTGCTAGATGGTAACCGAATTGACCGGGAACTGTTTACTTCCGATCCACGGTTAGTAATTTACCACGGTCATTGTCAGCAAAAGGCCATTGCATCCACCGAATCTGCCAGAAAAATACTCGGAATTCCAAAGGGATGGACAGTAAAAGAAATCCCCTCAGGATGCTGTGGCATGGCAGGTTCTTTTGGTTATGAGGCTGAACATTACGATGTGTCGATGAAAATTGGCGAACTGGTTCTCTTCCCAGCGGTACGTACCATGCCCGATGATGCGCTGCTGGCGGCCTCCGGCACATCGTGCCGCCATCAGATTGCCGATGGAACAGGACAAATGGCATTGCATCCTGTAGAGTTACTTTTTGATGCACTTATAAAATGAAAGCAATTTTAACGATTAATATGAAAAATCGTTAATATCAGCTAGAAATTGCGAAGTAATGCTATGTTTATGTTAAAAATACGTTAATTTTAAAAGGCTTTTACGACCGATTTTTATCCTGTTTCGTCTGTGGGATATATTTGCGCAAATTCAACCAAAATCAATTTTATTAATTAAAACAACCACGGACAATGAACAAATTTTTACCTGAAAAGTCATTGATCCGGCAATCACCTCGAACCGTTTTTTTGTTGTTGGCACTGATGTTGCCTGTTTACTTTTTCAACTTGAATGCACAGGTTATACTTTATGTAAAACCAGCAGGGCTGATGAGTTTTAATTATCAGGGACCTCATTCCTATCAAAACAACCAGTCATACAGAGGCCTGCAGGAAGCGATCATGGCCAGCTCGGCAGGTGATCAGATCTGGGTGGCCGAAGGAATGTACAAATCATTAACCGATTCGTTACAGCAATGCGGTAACCCTAACCCACGACTAAGGGTATTTGTATTGAAAGAAGGTGTAAAAATTTATGGTGGTTTCCCTGGTTTGCCGGGTCAGGAAGGCAGTTTCAATGTACGCAACCACAATCTCTATCACTCAGTCCTATCGGCCGACATCATCAGCAACGACCCTCAACCATGGCAGGGTTGGCCTAATGTCGAGCACTGGTCAGCACCGCTGGACGACAATGCCCATGCCATTGTGATTAATCATGGGCCATTGAGCAACTCCACAATTTTTGACGGCTTTTATTTACGTTGAGCAAACAACTACGGGGCGCCCTTCTAGGTACGCACAGGAGCAATTAATCTTAGATTTCTTGCTGAACCTATCATCAGAAATTGTCATTTCAGTGATAACTACAATCTTTATCGCGGTGGGGCCATTACTCTGTCAGCAAGTTCAGCCAAAATATACGATTGTGTTCTCACAAAGAACATTGGAACCGGTGCCGCCAAATATACTTCCGCGATTAGTCTGGTACATATAGAAAACTGCAATGTTTACAACAACTGGGGTGGTGATTCAGGAAAAGCGTTGTCTGTACATAATGGTTCAAAAGTGAACATGATCAATAGCCAGTTTGCATGGAATCATGCCTCAATCGGGGGTGCATTATTTGTTTATGGAACCCATGTCACATCATTAACTGCATAGAATTGTAAATGGTGGGGCAATGGATTCCTCGATTTCAACCTAATTATCAATTTTAGCCAGGTGCCCGGAAGACTGATGCACATCAGTGGCAGTAATCCTAATGCGGCTGATGTAAAAATATCCAATTCTGTCATTTACTACAACGGCCCCCTCTATTCAGGCCCTTCCCCGAACACATCAACCAATGGAGTGATACAGGTTGACCTGGGTCAATCCATGCAGGTTGACTATTCCGTGATTAAATACGGTTGGCCAAGAAAGGGTCAAGGCATCATCACTTCGAACCCTCTGTTCATAAACCCACCAACAAACTTTAACGTCCAATCTGGCAGCCCGCTTGTGAATCCCAATATGCCCCAGCTGTACTTTGTTGTTCCTTACCATATCCTTGGAAACCTGCGCGACAGCAATCCCGATCTGGGAGCGTATGAATACGACCCTTCCTTTTCAGTTAGTCAGGTTGCTCAGATGGAACCCGCTATGCTTTACGCCAACCCTGCTTCCAGTCAAATAAATGTAAGCTCACCGCGAACCTATGAAACCTATGAACTAGTCGATATGATGAGGCGTACTATGGTCGCCGGGCTTTTCCCCGAAATGGGAATCAACCTTCCTCATCAGAGTAAAGAAACCTATATGCTGAGGTTGTTCGAATCAAAAAGCAGCCAGGCAGAAACCTATAAATTTCAGGTACGCTGAAAGCGAAAAAATCGACTATTAATTCAGCTTCGACAGCCCTGCAAATTGTAGGGCTGTCTTCTTTATATCACAGTGAAACTGTAAAACCGTCTGTGGCTCCTAGGGTTTCATGGAAAGTTTCCCGTGCTTCTTCGACCAAGGGAGAAACATCCCTGTACCGCGAGGAGAAATGGCCAATTACCAGCTTTTGTACTCCTGCCATTGCTGCAATACGTGCAGCATCTGAGGTCGTGCTGTGCCAAGTGGCTTCAGCTTCTGCTTGCATTGCTGTAGCAAAGGTTGCTTCGTGGTAAAGCAGGTCAACTTTTCGGATATGAGGAACAATTTCAGGATAAAAGGAAGTATCCGTACAAAACGCATAGCTGCGGGGTTTTTGTGGTTCAGATAATAAGGCATTGTTGGGCACAATGCTTCCATCTGAAAGAATAAGATCATCACCCCCCTTAACTGCTTTAATCTGCTCTATTCTTAAGCCATATTCATCTATTGCTTCCTGCCTAATGTTACGGTGACCGACAAGCTCGTCAAGTCTGAAACCCCAGGCCGGTATTCTGTGCTTTACCGGAAAGGCATGACATTTCAATTGATTATCAGCAAAGAGCAATTGAAGATTTTGATCAGTTATTGCTTGAAAATTAATTGGAAAGCGCAAGGTAGTTTCTGCCGCTTCGAGCTGAAACTGAATAATATTGTACAAGGCAGCAGGTCCATATATACTTAGAGGCGCAGTTCGCCCGATGAGGTGCATCGTATTGATCAGACCAATCAGGCCGAAGTAATGATCGCCATGCAGGTGGCTGATCAGGATCTTTTCAAGCTTTACCGGACTGATATGCAGTCGTTGCATGATAAGTTGGGTACCTTCGGCGCAGTCGATCAAAATGGTACGGTTGTCGTAACGCAACAATTGGCTTGTGGCGCCTCTGTGCAGACTGGGCACTGCTGAACCCGACCCCAGAAATGTTATTTGGAATGGTATCATTGCACTAAAATACTAAAACCTGCAAACCTTATAAAAGAAAGGAGCCACCCTGTACAGAAACAAGGTGGCTCGAAAATATGGCTAAATCTGATTACTCCTTTTTGCTGGCCTTTTCTTCCTTTACGAGGCTTTCTTTCAGGTCGGCAAGTACATCAAGATCACCGAGGGTTGAACGCTCAAGGTTTTCATTGATGATTTTCACTACTCGTTTGGTCGATTTGGCTTCGCCCGACTTCGATTCTGTTTCGGCCTGGCGCGAGAGCAGGGCCTGATCCTCGTGAATGCGTGAGTGCGAAAGGATGATCTTTTTGTTTTCCTTCGAGAACTCAATCACTTTGAAGTCGATGTTTTCGTCCATTTTGGCCTGCGATCCGTCTTCCTTTTTCAGGTGACGATTGGGGGCGAAGCCCTCAACGCCATAAGGCAAAGAAACGACCATACCCTTATCTGATGTTCCAATAATGGTGCCTTTGTGGATGCTGCCAACCGTAAATATGCTCTCGAATACATCCCATGGATTTTCTTCGAGTTGCTTATGACCGAGGCTCAAACGGCGATTTTCTTCATCAACCGACAGTACAACTACCTCAATGGATTCGCCAATCTTGGTAAATTCGGCAGGATGCTTGATTTTCTTGGACCAGTGCAGGTCGCTGATGTGAATCAAGCCGTCAACACCTACTTCAAGCTCAACAAAAATACCGAAGTTGGTAAAGTTGCGCACAACTGCACTGTGGCGCGAGTTGACAGGGTAGCGCTGCTGAATATTTGCCCATGGGTCGGGAATAAGCTGCTTCATGCCCAACGACATTTTGCGCTCATCACGGTCGAGGGTGAGGATAACAGCCTCCACCTCGTCGTTTACTTTCAGGAAGTCCTGAGCAGTACGCAGGTGCTGCGACCACGACATTTCCGACACGTGGATAAGACCTTCTACGCCGGGAATAACTTCCACAAACGCACCATAGTCGGCAATCACAACAACTTTGCCTTTCACCTTATCGCCAATCTTGAGCGTCTGGTCGAGGGCATCCCACGGATGAGGTGTGAGCTGCTTGAGGCCCAAGGCAATACGCTTCTTGTTTTCGTCGAAGTCGAGGATTACCACCTTGATCTTCTGGTCGAGCTGAACGATTTCTTCCGGATGATTGATGCGTCCCCACGAGAGGTCGGTAATGTGAACAAGGCCATCGACACCGCCGAGGTCAACAAACACACCATAAGATGTGATGTTCTTGACTGTACCTTCAAGCACCTGACCTTTTTCTAGCTTGCTGATGATTTCGTCCTTCTGCTGCTCAAGTTCGTCTTCGATAAGTGCTTTGTGCGAAACAACAACGTTTTTATATTCGTGGTTGATCTTGACCACTTTGAATTCCATGGTCTTTTCAACGTAAATATCGTAGTCGCGAATAGGCTTCACATCGATTTGTGATCCGGGGAGGAAAGCTTCGATGCCGAACACATCCACGATGAGACCACCTTTAGTGCGGCTTTTTACATAGCCGGTAATGATTTCCTGCTTTTCGTAAGCTTCGTTAACACGGTCCCAGGCGCGGAGCAAACGGGCCTTTTTATGCGAAAGCTGCAGTTGTCCACCAGCACCTTCCTGGTTTTCGACATAAACTTCCACCTTGTCGCCAACCTTCAGATGAGGGTTGTATCGAAATTCCGACAACGGAATGACACCATCGCTTTTGAAGCCGATGTTTACAATTACCTCACGGTTGTTCTTGTCAACCACAACGCCATCGATCACTTCGTGGTCATTGATCGCGCTGAGGGTGCGGTCGTACATATTTTCGAGCTTGGTGCGCTCAGCCACATTGTACTTCTCGCTTTTCTTGTCGAAAGCATCCCAGTCGAACTCACCGGGAACCTGCTGCTTTTTTGCCGGTTTTACGGCTTCGGGTTGAACCTCGGCAACAGCTGCTGCAGCTACTTCGGTTTGCTCATCAACAGTGTTTTCAACTGAAGGCACGTCCTGCAATTGTTCTTCGTTGATGATGTTTTCGTTTTCAGTCATTTAATTTTAACTTGTACCTTCACAAACATCCGGCTTCTTGTGCAGGGAGGTTTAACAATACGCACATTTTCAGGCGACAAGCTCACACATTGCCTGACCCGGAAGGGGCCTGAAAATGAGAGTGCAAAATTAATCATTTCCTGGCAAAGTGCAATGGTAGTCATGCCTGTTTTTTATGTATTCGCGCATTTATATTCCTAAAGGCTTTTAATGAGTACTTTAGCACCCCGAAATAATGCAAAAAAAATTTCTATGGCACTTAAATGCAGCATCATTGGTCTAACCAATACCGGAAAAACAACGATCTTCAACTGTATGTCGAATACCAAGGCTGAAGCCTCCAGCTTTGCTTTCAGTGCAACAAAATCGAACATAGGCACTGTTGAAGTTCCAGATCCGCGCTTGTCAGCAATCGATGCCCTCATTAAATCGGCAAAGGTTGTACCTGCCACTGTTGAAATTGTAGATGTGCCCGGCCTGGCGAAAGGTGCCAGTCAGGGTGAGGGTGTTGGAAATAAGTTTCTTGCTGATATTCAGGTGATGGATGCCCTGATTCATGTACTTCGTTGTTTTGATGATCCTCAATTGCCTCACATTGAAGGTTCTGTAGATCCGGTGCGGGATATGGAAATCGTTGATTTTGAGCTTCAGGTACGCGATCTCGATCTTGTTATGCGTAAAATACAAAGAGTAGAGAAGCTCGTCAGGGCAGGCGATAAAGATGCTCGGCATGTGCTTAATGTATTGAATTCCCTGAAAGGCCACCTTGAAAACATGGGCAATGCCCGTACAGCGCCCATAGAGGAGGATGATTACAAACATTTCGCTGATCTTCAACTTCTTACTTCTAAACCAGTGATCTATGTGTGCAATGTGGATGATGCTTCAGCAGTTTCGGGAAACAATTATTCAGCTGCAGTGGCAGAAGCCCTCCAAGGTCAGGACACCGAAGTGCTTGTGATTGCCGGGAAACTGGAGGCCGAAATTACAGAGCTTGAGGACAAAGCTGACAGAGACGTGTTTCTATCAGATGCCGGGCTTCAGGAACCCGGAGTGGACAAGCTTATTCGTGCAGCATACAAATTGCTTAATTTACAATCTTTTTTCACTGCCGGGCCCAAAGAGGTGAGGGCATGGACGATCCGCAGGGGCATGACAGCTCCAATGGCAGCAGGTGTAATCCATTCGGACCTCGAACGGGGTTTTATCCGAGCCGAAGTAATGAAATATAACGATTTCATCACCTATAAATCGGAGCAAGGCGTTAAGGACGCCGGAAAGTTCAGGGTGGAAGGCAAAAATTATATTGTGGAGGATGGCGATATTCTGCACATCAGGTTCAACGTCTGAGGCTAGCGCAACTGAAGTTGATTCATAAGTGCCTGTGCCTTTTCATTGTTGTTTAAAATTTTCAGTTTGTGGCGTATTTCCTGAGCATTTCGCGTATCCGATTCAATCGCTTTTTTCAATGCTTCAACAGCGACAGGTGCAAGCCTGAAATTCCAGTGAAGCGCTGCATCTATCACCTCGTGCAATGATTCGTCATTCCACAAGCCAAGTTCAGCCAGTGCATTGATGGCATTTATTCTTGTCATGAAATCGTATTTCATTGAGCTGTAGTCAATAAGCTCCGGCGCAAAAGCTGCCTGACCTGACTTAATGGCAAGCTTTAACCAAGCAATACGAACGTTAAGCCCGGGGAACCCCTTCTCGTTTGCTGTTACCGACAGATAATCGCTCAGGTTGTGACCATCGAGAACCAAAAGCCGCTCGAGTGCGATAATTATATTTGAATAAGAAACGTCATTAAGGCAGGCGACAATCAAATCTTTGTGGGCGTTAAAGTGATGACTTTCGAGCCTCTGCAGCGCAGCTCTCCTGACCATGACATCTTTGTCGGCAAGCGATTGGCCAAACAAGTTAATAGATTCTGCTGCCGTATCATGTCGCAATTGTTCGAGCAGCTCGGCACGTACCAGCGGATGATTATTCAGATGGGCATGCATGATGTAAAAGGTACGCTTGATCTCTGCCGGCACTTCCCGAAGGCTAACAAGGGCCTCGTATCGATCTACCATCTTCCTGGCATTGAGGTACTGATCAAGTCGCTCGTTGATACTACGGTTGAACGTATATGTTGCAGGCATACGTCCGGCAGGGTTGAACAGCAGGAAAAGTATGTTGCCTTCTTTGGGTAGAACGTAATAGCTTACAGTATCCTGATTCCAGAACCGGTAAGTTTTTTGGGTGGCGTCGAGAAAGTATGCCTCAAAAACGATCCAGCTCCTGAAAACTGGTCTGACTTCCGAAATGGGCTGAGTTTGTCGCACTCTTATAAAAAGAGACATTCCATGATCCTCGTAATCAATTACATAATGAGGCTCCCCTCCCCTTTCGATCCACTGTTCGAAAAAGGCATCAAGGCTCCGACCAGTGGCTTCGTATATGGCTTTCTGTAAATCAAATGTCCAAACCTCGCTATTGGCATGCTTCAAAAGATAATGCCTGATCGATTTCCGAAAATCATCATCCCCAAGCTGGTCCCGGAGATAATCCAGCACCAGAGAACCCTTGGGATACCAGCGATCAACGCCTGCCCTGCTGTCAGCAATAGGGTAATCGTCAAGCATAGAGGCATTGAGCATACGTTGGGTTTCTTTATGCCTTTCCCACTGATAGTAATCTTTACCAAAATATTTGCGCTCAAAAAGTTTTGCATAATAGGTAGCAAAACTCTCGGTAAGCCAAACATCCGTATGACGCAGATGTGAGATGTAATTTCCAAACCATTGATGTATAAATTCATGAACGTTGACATTGACATAATTACGTTCCCAGAATGCGCGGGGATCAATATGCAAATAATCGCCAAACAGGGTGGATGTTGTGGTTTCCATACCGGCATACAGGTAATCGGCTACGGGCGCCTGCCGATAGAGCTCATAAGGATATGATACCCCAAACTCCTCTTCACAGAAGCGAATCATTTCGTCCATCAGCATATAGGTTGTTTCGACATGGGACTCCCGGTCAGGATAGTACCACAGTTCAACCGGAAGTCCGTTGGAAGCTTTAAACGATTTCCATTTATACTGTCCGATCACAAGTGCAGTCGAAAAGAATGGATGCTCAAGCTTCATCTGATAATGCCATGTGGAAGTACCGTCTTTGTTGTTTTTTACACTCAAACGCAAACCATTGCTGAATACCTGATAGTGGTTGCTGAAAGTAATATTCAAGTCCATAGTCAGCCGATCATTTACGAATGGAAGCCACGTATAGGGTCGGTGCGCCCAGATCTGACGACGCATGGTTCGTGTTGTGTCGTCCCAGCCGATAAAATGCAGCTCTGGAGCGCTTTTCACCTGGTATTGGAGCTCCAGCCGGTGATTGCTGTTGGGAAGTCTCCGACGGGGTAGAATTATATGAAGCAAATCGTTAGTGTGCAGCCATTTCATAGGAATGCCGTCGAAGTTGACCTTGGAAAAGTTGAAATCGGGTGCCAATATTTTCAAAGTATCCACATCTGCCCGTGTGGTTTGCAAACGAAACTCCACCCGTCCCTTCAGCTCCCGACTCAGTGTATCGATGCTGATCCATGCGCTGATATGCTGATAATCAGCTTGCTTTTCAGGGATGTAGCGGTGCGGATCGTCGTAAAAGCAAATAGTCTGAAGAGAAGCACTATGGCTTAAAAGAAGCAGTGAAATAATTAAAAGATGATTCTTCATCAGCGTTGATTTTTCGATACTAAGGTAAGGTGAACAGTTGATTCCCAAAAAAAAGCCGCCTTTGTTGAAAAGACGGCTTTTATGGTCATTTATGGTGTGAACTTAAATTGACTGTTTTTCTTTTATCAGGTTGAGAGCACTGCCAGCCTTGAACCATTCAATCTGGTTTGAATTGTAGGTGTGATTAGCCAAGAAATCCTCAGTTGTACCATCATCGTGATGCAATTTGATTGTCAGTGGTTTTCCGGGAGTAAAATCCTTAAGTCCGAGTACACTTACAAGGTCATTTTCTCTGATTTTTTCATAGTCTGCCTTATTAACGAAGGTTATTGCCAGCATTCCTTGTTTTTTCAGATTCGTTTCATGGATTCGGGCAAACGACTTCACCAGTACCACCCTGACACCAAGAAATCTCGGTTGCATGGCGGCATGCTCGCGTGAAGATCCCTCGCCGTAGTTTTCGTCGCCTATCACGATCGAACCGGGACCAGCATCGCGGTAATCCTTTGCGGCTTCCGGTACAGCCATGTATTGACCTGTAAGCTGGTTGAGCACATTGTTTGTCTTTTCGTTGAAAAAGTTAACAGCACCGGTCAGGGTATTCTGGGCAATGTTTTGTAGGTGTCCGCGATAGCGCAACCAGGGCCCGGCCATGGAAATATGGTCAGTTGTGCACTTGCCTTCGGCCTTGATGAGCAGATGCAGATGTTGGAAATCTTCGCCGTGCCATTTCGAAAAAGGTTCAAGCAACTGCAATCGGGTTGAGTTTGGTTCAACAACCACCACAACTGCAGAACCATCTGCTGCCGGTTCAATATAGCCATTGTCCTCCACGGCAAAACCCTGAGGTGGGAAATCGATTCCCTTGGGCTCGTCAAGCTTTACAGCCACACCCTCTTTATTTACCAGCGTATCGGTAAGCGGGTTGAAGTCAAGCGTTCCGGCAATAGCAAATGCAGTAACAATTTCGGGCGAAGCGACAAATCCATGGGTATTGGGGTTGCCGTCGTTTCGCTTGGCAAAATTGCGGTTGAATGAAGTCATGATGCTGTTTGGCTCGCCCTTTTCAGCATTGTGTCTGGCCCATTGTCCGATGCAGGGTCCGCAAGCATTGGCGAGGACTACACCTCCAATTTTTTCGAACACCCCGAGGAAACCGTCCCGCTCCACCGTGTAACGCACCAATTCAGATCCTGGTGTTACCGTGTACTCCGATCTGACTTCAAGATTTTTTTCCACAGCCTGACGGGCCACGAAAGCTGCCCTGCTGATGTCTTCGTACGAAGAATTTGTGCAGGAGCCGATCAGACCTACCTCTAGTTTCAACGGCCATCCATTTTCACGTGCTACAGCAGCAAATTGCGACAAAGGCGTTGCCAGATCGGGTGTAAAGGGGCCATTGACATGTGGCTCGAGGGTTGATAGGTCAATTTCAATCAGCTGATCAAAATATTTTTCCGGGTGAGTATATACCTCCGGATCAGCAGTCAGATATTCCCTGATTTTGTTCGCTTCGTCGGCCACAGCATCGCGCCAGGTCCCGCGAAGATACTCTTCCATTTTATCGTCATATCCGAAGATCGAAGTCGTTGCCCCTATTTCAGCACCCATATTGCAAATGGTTCCTTTGCCAGTGCAAGAAATGTTTTCCGCTCCCGGACCAAAATACTCAACAATAGCACCAGTTCCACCTTTCACTGTTAGTATGCCCGCCACCTTCAGGATTACATCCTTGGCGGAGGTCCAGCCACTAAGCCGGCCCGTCAGTTTAACCCCTATAAGCTTTGGCCATTTCAGTTCCCAGAGCATCCCTGCCATCACGTCCACAGCATCGGCTCCACCAACACCTATAGCCACCATGCCAAGTCCGCCAGCATTTGGAGTGTGAGAATCAGTTCCAATCATCATGCCACCGGGAAATGCATAATTTTCTAGGACAACCTGATGAATGATGCCAGCGCCAGGCTTCCAGAATCCAATACCATATTTATTGGAAACACTTGCCAGAAAGTCATATACTTCCTTGTTCGAATCGTTTGCCGTTTTGAGATCAGCTTCGGCACCCAGTTTAGCCTGAATCAGATGATCGCAGTGCACAGTGCTGGGAACTGCAGTCTTTTTGCGCCCGGCCGACATAAACTGAAGCAGTGCCATCTGCGCTGTTGCATCCTGCATAGCTACACGATCGGGATTGAAATCTACGTACGACTTACCCCGCTCGAAAGGCTGCATGGGCAGTGCATCGCTGAGGTGGGAGTAAAGAATTTTTTCTGCCAGTGTCATTGGCCTGCCAAGCATAGTACGTGCAGCGTCAACTTTCGATGGCATCTGGGCGTAAAGCGCCCGGATCATGTCGAGGTCAAATACTTTCATACGATTTTTCTGTTAATATAATAACAATGTTATCAAGTATTTATGCAAAGTTAAAAAAGCTTTTCGAGTTAGAAATGGCTAAATGCATCTCAACGGTTGAACACATATTGAATCATATTGGCACCCATGCGCAGCGCTTTGAGACGCGTTTCTTCTGAATTCCCATGCACAGCAGCATCTTCCCAACCATCGCCCAGATCGCATTCGTAAGTGTAAAAACAAACGAGACGCCCCTGCCACAACAATCCGAAACCCTGTGCAGGTTTTCCGTCGTGCTGGTGAATCTTGGGCAGTCCATTCGGATGCTTAAAACGCTGATTATAAATGGGATGATCTTTGGGCAGCTCAACAAAATCAAGTTCAGGAAACACTTTTTTCATCTGAGGCCGGACAAAAGGATCCATACCGTAATTGTCGTCAATATGCAAAAAACCACCAGCCATAAGATAGTTTCGCAGATTCTGGGCTTCAGCGGCATCAAATAGCACGTTACCATGTCCTGTCATGTGGATAAATGGAAAATTAAACAACTCCGGAGAGCCTGGTTCCACTGTGGCAATCTGCTTGCTGATGTTCGTCCCAAGTTGTTCGTTGGTGAATTTAACCAGATTTGGTAGGGATGTTGGATTGGCATACCAATCGCCGCCTCCACGGTATTTCAGCAATGCTATCTGCACATCTTGCTGGGCCTGAAGGCTTTTGCCAGTCAAGAGCAATATAATGAAAACAAAGTAGGGGTGTTTCATGATGGAATAACGCAATTCAGTGCTTATTGTTTCTTTAAAAGATTAATGAGATGGGCGGTATGACAGGCAACGAAGGCAGCTGTTTCGGTACGAAGACGTGATGGACCCAGACTGACGGGTACAAATCCATGATCTTTAGCTTGTGCAACTTCTTCAATGCTGAAGTCACCCTCCGGACCAATAAGAACCATGACATCGTTGTTAGGTACGATGGCGTTGGCAAGCTCCAGCTTAACACCCTCGTTTATCCAGGCAATAAAGCGCTGTTTTTCTGTGGCTGAAGCAATAATAGACCGGAAATCACCGGCTATATCAAACTCTGGAAGCTTTGCTCTAAAGGACTGTTTCATGGCTGCCAAAGCAGTGCGCTGCAGCCTTTCTGGCTTTATGACCCTTCTTTCCGAATGGGACGAAAAGAAAATGGTGATCTTGTCAATACCGATCTCAGTAGCTTTTTCGACGAACCATTCCGTGCGCTCCAAATTCTTTGTTGGTGCCAATGCGATGTGCACCTTGTAAAAAGTTTTCTCCCCTTCCCACCTTCCGACACCACAAAATACTGTTGTCCTTTTTGGGTGAGGAATTTCAATTATTGCATCAAAGAAATACCCTTTGCCATTGGTTATCAAAACCTTGTCGCCCGATTGTAAACGCAATACCCTGGAGCAATGTAGTGATTCGTCCTCGTTAAGAGTAATCAGGCCGAAGGCTGCATCCGGTGCATAAAACAGGTGCATAGGTTTTTTTTTGCAAAGAAAGGAATTAGAAGCCATTGGTTCTAATTGTCTTGTTTCATTTCCAATCTCAAGAAAGCTAAGTTGGTTTCTAAATAATCTGTCAATTTTTCGGGTTGATACAACTAATCGGAGACTTCATACGTTCTATAAAAAACCACAACTTGAAAAAGCCAGTTTATAGTCTTGCTGCAAAAGCAAGAGAAGAAAAATTCAATACCATTTCGCATGCTTTGGGGATTGTAATGAGCGTTGCGGCTACGGCTCTGCTTGTAACATTTTCTGCACTCTGGGGTAATGTATGGCAAGTGGTGAGCTATTCGATATTCGGGGCAAGTCTGATCACATTATACACTGCTTCAACACTTTATCATGGAGTAAGCCGTCCCCGTCTGAAGTATTATCTGAACAAATTTGATCACTCAGCGATTTATGTCCTCATTGCAGGAAGCTATACCCCTGTTGCTCTGGCAGTGCTGGGTGGCACAATAGGCTGGGTATTGTTCGGAATAACCTGGGCCATTGCCACAGCAGGTATTGTATATAAGATATGGTTCTATTCGCACAGGCACCGGAAAGTATCGGCATGGTTGTATGTTGGCATGGGCTGGCAAGCTATGTTTGTAATCAAGCCCCTTATTGGGCAATTGCCTTCTTCATCGCTCTGGCTGATCGTTGCCGGAGGCATTGCTTATACGGCCGGCGTTTTGTTCTATGTTCGCAAAGGACGGCCCCTCACCCACTTTATTTTTCACCTGTTTGTCCTATCAGGCAGTGTGTTGCATGTACTGGCATTCCTCCTTTTCACCATCCTTTAGGGCAATTGCGTCATTAAATACCAACTTTTGGGGATTTTCGGCCCAATCACTAGTGGGTAAGTTTGCAGAAAAAATCTGCAATGTATTCCAAAACCTTATCTACTTTTTTTTTACTCATTTTGTTCAGCACATTGGCGGTTGCTGAGGAAGAAAACAAGAATTCGCTTGTTTATGGTACAATAACCCACAAAGGCGAATCCTTGCCCATGACGGCAGTATTTGTCAAGAGTTCAAACACAGGCACTGCTACCAATGCAGATGGAAAGTACTGGCTTTATTTGCAACCAGGAAAACATATCCTTGTTTTTCAGGCACTTGGATATGAAAGTCAATCATTTGAACTGAACCTGGCTGAGAAGGAATCGCGCAATATCGATGCAGAGCTCAGAGAGCTGGTAGTTATGATGGACCCGGTGACAGTGAGTGGAAGCAGAATCGGTCTGTTGCGGTACCTTCCCGGTTCAGTCAGTGTTGTTGACTATAAGAATCAGGCCTTGCGGCAATTGGTCAGCAATACGGATGCTTTCAGGCATGTGCCTGGAATTCATACATCCGATGAGGATCCTGCCGGACTGCGTACAAATATCGGCATCAGAGGTCTGGACCCGGATCGCAGCCGCAGCCAACTGGTTCTGGAGGATGGCATCCCTGTTGCTCTTGGACCCTATGGCGAACCGGAGCTTTATTATTCACCTGCACTTGAACGCATGAGCGGAGTGGAAATATTGAAAGGTAACGGTCAGATTTTTTTTGGTCCACAGACCATTGGCGGAGTAATAAACTACCTTACTGCTGATCCTCCATCAGAAAGCTCAGGTTTTGTCAGCCTGAAAGGGGCCGAAGGGGGATTTTTTTCAGGCAGGCTTCACTTTGGTGAAACCGTTGGAAATACCGGTTATACACTGGACTATTTGCGAAAACAAGCCGATGAACTTGGCCCGCTGACGTTTAGGCTCAACGACATTAATGGAAAAATCAGATTGAGAGGAGGTCTAAGATCGGTGGTCAACCTAAAATGGAGCATATACGACGAAACTTCTAATGCCACTTATGTTGGCATCACTCAGCCCATGTATGATGCCGGCGGTGAGGATTTTGCGGTTCTGACTCCCAATGATAAACTCAATATCAGGCGTTATGCGCTAAGTGTTCAACACACCCTTCAGCTTACCGAAAGGCTAAGCATACGTCAGGTGGGATACGCATACACTACAGTCAGAAACTGGAGACGACAGGATTTCTCACACAGTGAGAATGTCAGCGGACTTACAGGTATTTCGTGGGGAGACCCCACCCAGCCTGAGGGTGCAATTTATATGCGAAGCAGTACAGGTAACAGAAACAGGGCTTTTGAAGTGGCTGGTTATGAGAGTCGTTTGACCCTAAATTATTCTTTGGCTGATCTGACACACCAGCTTGATGCCGGATTTCGCCTGCACACCGAGAAAGCCAGTGAGCAACGCATAAACGGCCGTCTTGCGGAGGCTCGTTCGGGCGACCTTCGCGAAGATGAGTTGCGTCGTGGTGTCGCGGGCAGCGCTTTTGCACAGCAGAAATCGAAAATAAGGCAGAATCTTATTCTTACCTACGGCATTCGCGCTGAAGGACTTAACTATATACGTGAGATTCATAGGATCGCTGGTAAAGACACGCTGATCAATGGCATCACACGTACTTTTTCGCTTATTCCAGGCGCGGGACTCAATTACAACCTTAGTCAAAGTGCCGGATTTTTTGCCGGAATTCATAAGGGCTTTGCCCCTCCCCGTATCAAGGATGCTATAAGCAATAGCGGTGAAGATTTGCAGCTCGATGCCGAAATTAGTCGAAATATGGAAGTGGGATTCAGGTATGCAAAGCAGGGTAAAAATTTGATTATTACTGCATTTCAAATGAATTTCAGCAACCAGGTGGTTCCGGTATCTGAGTCATCAGGAGGACAGGGAGCCGGACTAATCAACGGTGGCAAAACCATTCACAAAGGCATCGAATCAAGTTTCACCTGCCAGTTTACTTCATTACTGAAAACACAGATCGAAGCGGGAGTTTCTGCCACAGTGATGCAATCAAGGTTTGATTCGGATCGCTTTGTGGTTCAAAAAATTCGTAAGACTTCGCCAAAGGACACTGTCTGGGTGAATGTAAATGGTAATAGAACCCCCTATGCCCCTGAAATCATTACTTCATCCTGGTTGCATATTACTCACCCCAGCGGTTTAAGCACCAGCTTAAGCTGGCATTATACTGGCATGCAATTCACCGACCTGATGAATACAGAAAGCTCCCAAACAGTAATAATGCAAGCTGCTGCCGATCCTGAATACCGCTATTCCGCAGCAACGGCCAGCGGACGCATCGGATCAATTCCGGCTTATCAGACCATGAATCTTAACCTGGGATATGAAATCCCGAAAACAAACATGAGCTTCAGCCTGCAGATTCGTAATCTTCTAAATGAACGTTTTATCATAACAAGACGCCCACAGGGCATCCGTGTTGGTATGGAAAGGATGTTCATTGCAGGTCTGGATTGGAAATTCTAGTGTGAAACGGCACTTGTCAGGTGCCGTTTTTAGGTCAATAAATTAGGATAATTAGTACTTAATAGTTAAAAAATGAGCGAATTAATCAACAATTCAAAAGAACGAAAGAATAAGCTTAAAGCTCTGATTCTTAGACTACATGAAGGGCAGCATCAGGATGAAGTTGCCCGTGAGTTAAAGGTTACACTCGGCAGCATTCCCTATGGTGAAGTGGTTGAAGTTGAGCAGGAACTTATTGCGGAAGGACTGCCTGAGTCGGAAGTGCTCAGGCTCTGCGACATACATGCTTCGGTGCTTGAGGGCAAGATCGACCTGAGTATGATTAAAATCATACCTGAAGGTCACCCGGTAGATTTATTCTGTAAGGAAAACAACGAGCTGAGAAAAGTATGTGATGAGACTAGAAATCTCATCAGCACTATTTCAAGCACGGCTGGGCCTGAAATTACCTCGTTAGTATTCAGGTTGAGAAGCCTGTTCAATGCATTGCAGGATACTGATAAGCATTATCTGCGTAAAGAATACTTGCTTTTTCCATTCCTTGAAAGAAAAGGAATCACGGGGCCTCCAAAAGTAATGTGGGGAAAGCACGACGAGATTCGCGACTTGCTGAGAGGGGGCCTTGAAGTTCTTCAGACAGAGAACCTGAGCAGTGATGATTTGCTGAGTGCAGCTGAGCTGGTTCTGATTCCTGCCATCACCAAGGTTGAAGACATGACAAAAAAGGAAGATGAAATTCTTTTGCCGATGTCGCTCGATCATCTTACAGAGGACGACTGGTATCAGATTGATAGTCAAACACAAGAGATTGGATTCTGCCTATATGACCCGCCGGTTAAGTGGCAACCGGATTGGGTAACAGATCAAAATAGCAACGCTTTCCGGAAGGAAGACAATCTAGTGCAGCTGCCCACAGGAAGTTTCAGCACCGAAGAATTGCTGGCCATTTTGAACACACTTCCTGTTGATATGACTTTTGTCGATAAGAATGATAAAGTGAAATACTTTTCGCAGAGTGCCGACAGGATTTTTCAACGCAACAGAGCCATTCTTAACCGTGATGTGAGGCATTGTCACCCTCCAGCCAGTGCTCATATCGTGGACAAGATCGTGGAAGATTTCCGTACTGGACGTGCCAGCAGAGCACCATTCTGGATCAATAAAGGAGGAAAGTTTATTCACATAGAATATTTTGCCTTGCGCAATGAAAAGGGGGATTTCCTTGGCACTCTCGAGGTTTCGCAGGATCTGACCAATTATCGCAGCCTCGAAGGCGAGCAACGCATTTTGAACTACAGCAAATAATCCAGGACATGAAAGAGGTACTGATAATAACTCCGAAAACAAAGGTATTGCAGCTCCTGGAGGCATATCCTGAACTAGAAAATGTTCTGATTGATTTGGTGCCGGCATTCAGCAAGTTGAAGAATCCTGTATTGCGAAAAACCATAGCCCGTATCACGACTTTACAACAGGCAGCCGTGGTGGGCCAGGTCAATCTGGATCATTTGATCAATACTCTGAGAAGCGCAGTTGGTCAGGATAAAATGGTAATTGAAACGGAAATTTTGACCGGCGCTCAGGAGTTGCCCGACTGGACATATCAGCTTCCCCTACACAAAGAACTTGATGCCAGACCAATGCTTGAGACTGGCGAACACCCTGTTGGTCAGGTATTAGAAGATCTCAGGAAAATGCCTTCCGGTTCGCGTTATCTTTTAATCGCTCCATTTTTGCCAGCTCCTCTCATTGATAAGGCTGCAAGCCTTGGAGCCAATCACTATGTGGAGCAATTGGGTCACAATATCTTCAACGTGCATTTCAGAATGGACTGAAGCATTCTGCCGGAAAGTCAATACCCGACAATCGGGTGTTAGTTCTCAGGCCTGAAAGTGGCCTTGTAACGGGCTGCATCCTCAACCTCAGCAGGAAGCCAGGGCTCTCGGAAGTAATCACCACGAAGAAACATCTCTCTTTGCGAGGCGTAATACCTGCTGGCCGGAATGCCTGAAGTGCCGGTAGGAATTACGGTATAGCACTGACTCCAGTCGCCGGTATTGAAAATATGCCTTTGCGAGGCACCATGCGTTACGTTGAAGTTTTTATGGAAGCTGTAGCCCATTGGATTCACTGTATGAAAACTGCCGCCGACAGAATAGGGCCCTTTGTTTAAACCCAGCAATTTATCGAGGATTTTTACCCTTCCCATCGGATGGCCCAGCGTAAGCTTATGGATATCACCCCACTTCCAGTCTTTTGGCTCCGGCCCTAACTTTTCGGACAACTCGGCTAGGGCATCCTCATAGCTTTGTAATACGAGTGCATCGAAGTCCTCATGTTCGGGGGTGTTGATGTTGTCAACCAATGAAGATGACGGGTTTTCGAAGGTTTGCACAAAAATATGGCGTAGCAATCCTCCACCTAATTCTGTAAAGGCATCGCCGGTTTCGTCCTTGAGCAGTTTCGTCATGAAATGTTTGTAAAAGCTGTCAAAGATGGCCGGCTGGGCTGCATCAGACGACATGGTGAAATCCCAGTCTTCCAGCAATGCGATGGTATTTGTGGCCATCGGACTGATGTCGCTTGATCCTTTTAGAACAGGTATCATCTTACCAATTAATGATGGTGCAAATGCAGTTGTCTGGTCCATTTGCATATTCATAAAAGCTTCCACATCAAGTTGTTTCTGAGATTCTATCATAAACCTGATCCGATCGATGCGGGCCGAGTTGTCATACCAGTAACCTATATAATATCTGTAATCAGAACCAGTTGTCCGATTATTAGCTGACGAAACATAACCTCTTATAGGATTGTACTCAAAGGGTAGTTCTTCAAATGGCACTGATCCCATCCAGTCATAGGCATCAGTTTCACCCGGATACACAAAAATGGCATTTCCGGCTTTTCGAAGGGGCACATTTCCGGTAACCTGCAACCCAATATTGCCTTCTTTGTCAGCATAAACAATGTTTTGCGCTACTGCGCCAAACGTACGGACGGCATCGCGGAACTCAGACCAATTGCGCGCCCGGTTAAGCAACAGAATGGTTCGCAGTTCATTGCTGTAATCGTTTCCTGTCCAGCGCATTGAGAGATGTTCACCCTCCACTTGTTTAAATTTGGAAATTAGTGGTCCACGATGCGTAAAAGCATTGGTTACCAGAGCAGTATCTCCGCCCTTTATAGCAATCCTTTCTGAACGAATTTCAAGTGGTAACCATTCGTTGTTGAACCGGTAATGGGTACCTTCCGGGTTAAGGGTTTCGGCGTAGAAGTCCATCTCGTCAACGTACAGGTTCGTCATTCCCCAGGCAATGTGGTCGTTATGACCGGTAATCACCGCAGGCGCACCCGGCAGGGTCACACCTGAAACCGAAAATTTCCCTTCGACAGTTTGGTGAATCTGGTACCAAATGCCTGGTAGTCCGAAGCCCAGGTGCATATCATTGGCCAGCATAGCCTTGCCCGATAGGGTGCGATTGCCCGAAACCGCCCAGTTATTGCTTCCATTGCGAACCTCGATGCCCAGATCAGCCAGTTTGTTACTTGCCTCAAGAAGAGCAAACGATCTGGCATCCGGGTAAACCTGCGTTGTCTGAAACTCCATGTCCGGAAGTAGCTGCAGCCATTTTTCCTCCGTCATTAAGGATCGAAGTTTGTGCAATGCCACTTCATTCTGCCACGAACCGGCCAAATCCCAGGCCATATAACCAATCAGGTTAACCGTAAATACGGCTTGCCACGGCTCAGGTTTATAGCCCAGTATGGTGAATTCGGGTGGTAGGTTTTTGCCCAGGTGAACAATACATTGGTTTACACCTTTAGCAAATGCCTCAAGGTCTGATCGCATTTCGGGGCTGAGGCTGTCGATTACCATCATCGATTTTTCGCTCATGCGCAATGCCCTGAGCAGCTGGTCTGTTTCAACAATATCTGGCCCGAAAATCTCGGATAGTCTTCCCAAAGTCACCCTCCTCAGCAGATCCATCTGCCACAGCCGGTCCTGTGCCATGAGATATCCGGTTACCATATATAAATCGTGCGTATTTTCGGCGTAAACATGGGGCACTCCCCTCTCGTCGCGAAACACTTTTGCTTCGGCTCTCAATCCGGCAAGACTGATGTTCTTGTTGTAATCGGGCAGTGCCCTGCGGCTAATGTAATTTAAGGCCAGAAATGTGAGCCCGGCAAGGGCAAACAGAACAATAAAAGAAATCAGAAAGATTCGTGATAGCTTTTTCATTTTCAATTGTTTTTGGCTCCTTTATGGCTTTTTGTCAGCTCGCTGTCGAATGTGCTGAGCATGTTACGGAGCACCATACCAAGATATGCAAATCGCTCAATGGCTTGCTTTTCCAGCATTTCGATACGATCGGACCGACGCACTTCCCGCGTATATTCCACGATGTCGCCAATCCTCTCGTGTTGACTCACCTCAACTTTTGGGTCGTTCACCATCTCGTCAGGAAGTCCCCGTCGCACGGCCTTGTCAAATTTTCCGGAAGCCTCAAAGGCTGATTTTGAAACTTCCCCTACCAGTGAGTAAATACCAATTTCCTGAATCGACTGATTGGAAGTTAGTGCGTGATAAAGAGGGTCTTCGAAATTTGAAGATTGATAAATCGACACCATGCGCTGCTGCAGGTAATCCTCAATGGCGGTGTGACGATTCGATACTAATTGGATGGCATTGCGCTGGGCCTTTTTGAATCCGAGCATCGATTTTAAGTTGACCCACAACATGCGAAGCGTGCTATAACCTGGCAATGGTCTGACATGGTAGGGCATGGTGGCATCAGCCAAGTAGTGCATTGACCAGCCAAGAAACCGGTATCCCCAGTAGGGTTCATTGTTTTGAAAGGCAAATTCAGCCAGCGCCCTGTACTGATTGTATCGGTAATTAAGGAAAGTTTTGTGAAGGAAAGGTGCAAACTTGAAAACTATCCCGGGTTCGTGATAAAAGCCCATGTGATATGGCGCCTGACTGCTGTATTCAAGATTTGGGTTACCAAAGGTTTGTTGCCCAAAACCATAGAGCTTGCCATAGTCAGTGTTATTATCCTCAAACAGTCCAAGATCAAAACCATAGTCAGGCTCATCGTTTGCGGTTGCAATGACAAGGTACGGGTCAATAAAAATCCCGGGTTCCAAAGCAACATAAGTGCCTGATTTCATCCCACTGAGGTTAGTTAGGGTAGTCACTTCAGCCGGATTGATTTCGGGATATGACGAGTGGTTTCCTGGAGCGATATGAAGATATAAAGGTACCTTGATATTGGGGTTAACCCTAATGGCAAGAAAAAAATGCCGCAATGCGGCCTCATCACTCACTTCAGCAGAAAATGACAGTGTTTCTGGAGCTTCCACATGATAGGGAATGTTACTTTTGCTCCAATTTTCCAGAGTGGCCAGAAAAGTGGCCAAGGCTTCTTTGTTGTCGATCACAAACTGAGCCAAGGTTTTAGTTTGCACAGGCACAGCACTTTTCCAGTGCTGATGATCACGGAGAGCTGCGCCTGAGAGCAATGGGTGTGCAGGCCATGCATTGAGCTTACTCAATGATAAAATAAGCAGAAATAAAGTGATAATCAAATGGGTAGACTGAATATAATGACGCATAAACAAAACTTTTTGCAATAGTAAGAAATAATGTTGACCTTTCCTTTAAGACTAATCACATAGATTTTGCCGTCGGAACCCGAAAGGATGACAGGTTGAGTAACTTAGCAGAACACTGTTTTTCCTATGGCGAATTCAGAACAGCTTATTGCTTTGATTTTTTTCATGATTTACTTGCAACAAAAAAAGATGTCGTATATTTGCAGGCCTAAAGCAAGGGAGCTTAGCTCAGCTGGTTCAGAGCATCTGCCTTACAAGCAGAGGGTCACTGGTTCGAATCCAGTAGCTCCCACACACAGAAGCGATCATTTTTGATCGCTTTTTTTATTTGCTCCGGTTCCTGCCTTTATTGTTTTCTGGTGGACTTTTTTGAAGACTATGTATCCCAAACAACAGAATGCTTAATTTTGCGTCAGTGCGGGCATAGCTCAGTGGTAGAGCATCAGCTTCCCAAGCTGAGGGCCGTGGGTTCGACCCCCATTGCCCGCTCGTAATGCAGCAATTGCTGCATTTTTTTGCTTTATATCAATAAACCCATTGCATTTTTGTAAATTTACAACAAACCAAAATTAAAATGACAATGGAAACAAAAAATCTCATGAGATACGGAGGACTTCTTAAATATGAGCCTCTTAGCTGTGTTGAGCACAATCTTCCAATCAGGGACACGTGCGTACTTGAGTCAGTTTCGCCATTTTACGGTTATTACGACGTAATTCCTGACATCAGAAAACCTTTATATCTCTACCTGATGTTGGAAGGACACCTTTTTACCAGCGATATTATGCTTGCGGTGAATGCTATCAGAAAAAGAGCCGGATTTCCCTTTGATGCGGTGCATGCCTCAATCACCTTCCCAGGCAGCAATCCCTGCTATTGTATTCGCGTACGCGACCTCAGCCTGTACAGTGACATTGAGAAACTGCAGGAACTATTTGTTGAGGAAGGATTGAAAATGAAAAAGAAGCAACGCATCATCCAGAATACTTATGGCTGGATTAGGCTGGACAAATTCTTTTATATCGAGCCATGGGGCGATGAGTTGTATTGTGATCTTCAACAGCTGCATCATGGCTATTTCGAACTGCCGGTATCCATTACCTGGGAGAAGTTTGTTGCACTCACCACCGAAGTGAAATACGATACCAACCTGCTCTATTTCGACGCTGCCAGGGCCTTTTTCTTTGAGAAAGACAAGACCGTGGAACTGGTACGCATTTATCGCGAAAACCTAAGCAGTGAGTTGCTGAAGGCTATCAAGGACAGGTACCTGAAACTGTTGCCCAATTATCTCTAAAAAAATCGGGCTGCCAGATTTATTAGGCAGCCCGGTTGGCCGAAGCAATAATATTGACAGAGGAGCCTTAGCTTCCCTTGATCCAATCTGTGATTTCTTTGTCAAGTGGGTCGGTGCGTGGGCTCAATACCTTTACAAGTCTTCCCTGTTCGTCAATAAGGTATTTTTGGAAGTTCCAGCTCACGCTACTGTCTTCAACACCATTGAGCGACTTGGATGTAAGCCACTTATAAAGAGGGTGCATATCGCTTCCTTTTACCGAAATCTTAGACATCATGGGGAAGCTGACACCATAATTATCAGCACAGAAAGCTTTAATCTCTGCATTGGATCCAGGTTCCTGGCTCATAAAATTGTTTGCAGGAAAGCCGATGATGATAAACTTATCCCCACCAAATTGCTCATAAAGCTTCTCGAGTTTGGCATATTGCGGTGTGAGTCCACATTTTGAGGCTGTATTGACGACCATCACTTTCTTACCTTTGAGGCTTGAGAGCGGAAACTGATTTCCATCGATGTCGTTGACGACAAAATCATGGAATGCCTTCTGTGCATTGAGTGGGGAAATGGCTAGCAGCATCAGGGAAATAATTATTAACTTTTTCATTTTTACTTTAGTTTGAAGATAAACAACATAAGGGCTATAAAGGTTCAGGGTGATAAGCGTACTGGTTCAAGTTCGGCAAAATCAAAATCCGGATTATCTAAGAACAACTGCACGCGCGGGGGTTTGCCATTTCGGCCCAGATCGAAAGTTGCAAATCCTTTGGGTAGTGAAGGCTGGGTGATAAATTCCATTTCAAAAGTGTCGTAGTGCCAATGTGTGAGTCTTGCCAGAAATCCGGGTGTCCGCATCAATCGCAGCCAAAGCTGTCCTTCCTTGCGATAGATTTGAATACTGTCGTATACTTTGCTGCCATAGTATCCCTCATATTCTGATAGTTGAAGCGTAGGCCTGGTATTTTTAATTCTTGTTGTTTCAATGCGGGCACGCTCCTCCCTCCCCTTTTGATCGCTTTGCCTGCGCTGGGTTAAAAGCTCGCTGCTCCAGTCACGCTCTTCCTCAACATTCAGCAACACGTCTCGGGTTTTATACATCAAAGGGTAATACATATTCGAAAGCGCATTCGTAAGTATCACAAATCCAAAATTTTCTTCCGGTATGAGGACGGTCTGCGAGATCATGCCGTCATAACCTCCATTGTGTGTCACTATTTTCCGGCCATGGTAAATGAATAAGCTCCATCCAAGACCATAAGACCTTAAATGTATACTCGGGAAACGCTACGAAAAGGAATTTGATATGGGAAGTTGGGTTACTGATTCCTGTATTGTCCTGATACTGGCAGTCGATAAAATCTGCCGGCCTTAAAAAGTACCGTTTCCAAGATTCATCAGCAGCCAGCTGGCCATTTCGGAGGCACTGGAAATGAGCGAGCCTGCCGGCCCCAAATTGTCCCAATCAACCCATGGAATTTGTTTTGGTTGCCCATCAACATTATGTGTGGGGCTGTGCAATATTGTCTTTTGCAGCAAGTTCGCGAACATGTGGTGTAGAGCGCGACATCCCAAGTGGGGTCATCAGGTTTTGTCCGACAAAATCGTCCCATGATTGACCGGTTATTGCTGGAATCAGCTCACCAGCAGCGATATACATGATATTTGGAATAGCCAAATTGTTTCCTGAAGCCATGAGCAGGTTTCAGATAACGCGCCTTTTCGATCACTTCGCGACGCGAATAGGTGCTGCCATACCAGATGAGATCACCGGAAAATGTCTTAAGGCCGGAGCGATGCGTGAGCAAATCGCGTACGGTCATCTGATCTGATACTTAGGAGTCGTACAGCGCAAACCATGGCAGGTGTAGGCGAACCTTATCGCTCCAGCTCAGCTTTTTCTTTTCGACCAGCATAGCCAAAGCCGCTGCTGTGAATGCTTTGGTGTTGCTGGTCACTGCAAAAAGGGTGTTTTGGTCAGCAGCCTGATTGGTAGTAAAATCGATTACACCAAAGCCCCTGGCATACAAGGGTCCATCTTTGGTTGTAATCGCCACGGCCATGCCCCGCACATTCCAGTCACTTAGTGCCTGTTGGTAATATTTTTCCAGTCTGTCGAGGGATTTCGCATCGGGTTGGGCCTGCGAGAAAAGCGCTGCCAGTAAAACCGCAGCAGCAAAAATAGTAGATCTCAGATTTATGGTTTCTGCTTGACTTCGTTGATAATTCGCTCAACTAAGGGGAGAAGAGTTCCGGATGGTTGTCGTGCCACGAGATTGCTTACCCTATCGGAGTAGGCTGATGGCTCGGTATTTATTTCGATGATATATGCGCCATTTGATGCTGCAATAATGGGAAGCTGATTGGCAGGCTGAACTTCCCCAGACGTGCCGATGATCAGCATGCAATCGCATTGTGAAGCTTCACCGAAGGCCTCTTCGTAAATATGTTGATCAATTCCTTCACCAAAAAATATAATATCTGGTTTTAGCAAGCCACCACACACAGGACAGCCGGGCACTGGGCGTGATATTAAAATTGGATCGACTGGATACGTTCTTTGACAATCAAGACAAGTGACGCGCTGGGCATTTCCGTGAAATTCGACAACATGTTCGGAACCGGCAGCCTGATGGAGGTTATCGATGTTTTGGGTTATTACCCGTTTGATAATTCCGGCTGACTGCCATTGTGCCAGACATATATGCGCCTTGTTGGGTTCAGCCCCGCGAAACTTACCATAAAAGATCTCCTTAATGACCGCCCATGATTTGGCTGGATTAAGTACAAAAAAACTTATCTCGAGCAATCTCGGGTCGTATTGATCCCAGATTCCGTCTTTGCCTCTAAACGGCGGAATGCCACTTTCAACAGATATACCTGCACCGGTAAAAGCCACAACATAACGGCTCCGCAGCATTGCCTGTGCTATTTGTATGGCAATATCGCTATCCACAGCTAGTATGGAATTTTAAATTCGCTGTTGATCCATGCCTCGAAAACTTCTAATGCCAGCGGGCGCAACATGCCTTCTGCAGGGATGTTGCGCGTGGAGGGTTCCAGCTGGATTTGCTCGTACATCCAGGCATCATCAAATCCGGCTGAAGCAGCATCCTGACGGGTAGCAGCAAAATAAAGTCGGTCAAGACGCGCCCAGTAAATTGCTCCGAGGCACATTGGACATGGTTCGCAGCTGGAATAAATGACACAATTCTCGAGGATATAGGTTCCGAGATTTTTGCAGGCATCGCGGATGGCTTGAACTTCGGCGTGGGCTGTAGGGTCGCCTGATGAAGTAACTCTGTTCCTTCCTCTACCCACAATTTTATCATTTTTCACTACAACAGCTCCAAACGGGCCTCCCCCACCCTCCGCAACATTCAACCCGGCCAACATGATGGCTTCTTTCATAAATTGTTCACTCTGCATGACACTCAATTTTGATAAAAAGGAAAATCAGAAGGATAAAGATACGAAATGTTGTTCAGGGCTATTCCATTTTCCGGCCAGGGTGGGCAATTTCAAGGCATCGGCAAGCATATTCAGAAACTCATCTCTAGGCCGGGGTTTTGCACCTAAACTGGCCATATGGGCTGTTTCCTGCTGAGCATCAATGATTAAAAATCCATGCTGTTGAAGAAACTGACATAAAGTAATGAATGCCGCCTTGGAAGCATTCGATTCCTTGTGAAACATACTCTCTCCAAAAAAGCAGCCGCCCAATGCAAGTCCGTAAAGTCCACCTGCCAGCGAGCCATTATGCCATGCCTCTACTGAATGGGCTAATCCCATTTGATGCAACTTTACGAAGGCTGCTTTCAGATCATCAGACAGCCATGTTCCATGGATGTCACGGCCCTTGATTGAAGCGCAATGCTCTATGACGTTCTGGAAGCTGTTATCGAAATGGATTTCAAAGAGATTATCCCTCAGCACCTTACGCATAGATTTGGAGACATACACTTCATTCGGGCGAAGCATCATTCTGGGGTCGGGCGACCACCAAAGCAATGGTTCGCCAGGGTCGGACCAGGGGAAAATGCCCATAGCGTATGCTACTAACAAACGTTCAGGACGGAGGTCGCCTCCCACCGCAAGCAGTCCCTCTGGTATGGCTTTAGAGGGAGATGGAAAGCGAAGCGATTTGTCCAGCCTGTAAACTGGCATTGGCAGGTACTATTTTACAATGGCCAGCTTGCTTTTGAATAGGCCGCCAGCAGTTCGCAGCAAAACAATATAATGGCCTGGACTAAGCCCCGGATCGATTTTGACACCGGTGAAAAACGTATCGACATAATAAACAATACGGCCGGCCTGGTCAATTATACTGAGCTGACCTGCAGTTTCAGGAGACGGGATTTTCACAAAAAAGCCTTCTGAGGCCGGCTGGGGGAATATGTGCAGTCGGCCTATTTCTGTTGTTTCCGAAACCTCAACAGCCTGATCGAACCAAAATGTGAAATTCCCTGCCGGAGCAGCCAGCGGATAGGTAACATTTCCGTGGGCGGTAACAGCTTCAAGATAGTAGCTGACAGTATCGCCGGGTACAAGTCCTTCAATAATACCAATGTTCTCAGGACAGGCCATATACACAGGAAGTTTAGTGTATTCAGTTTGCTGATTTTTCTTGTAATACAGCCACATACGTTGAATAGAAGAGGTTGAACTGCAGTTGCTGTAAATGTAGAACTCAGGGGAATAGCTTTGGGCTCCGGTGACTTTGCGGTGAACAATGCGTGCAAACTTTGGCGCAGGAATTTCGCGTGTGATGCAGTGAATGGCGCCACCTAGTGTAGTGAGGTTACGGGAATCCACCATGACAATTTTGTAGCCGGGCATGGCCTGCTGATAGATTTGTTTGGCCTGATTATCGTATTCCGGGAGGTTGTAAGAAGGAACAATAACTGTATTGTTGATAATGAGCGAATTGGTGTAGGTTCGCATTTCGTCATTCTGAGTTGTTGCCCAGGTCCCATCCGCTTTGGGTGGTGCAGGAATCCGGATGATGGTGTATGGCTTTCCAAAAGCATTCTGCAGGCTTCGCAGATACATTACATTTTGTTCGATAACCGGATAATCAGGCAGGTTTTCAGGATATAAGGAAACCAGAATTGTCTCATAATCAAGCACCTTCATCCACATATCGATATGCTTCCAGATCCCACCTCCTGAATTATTCAGGTTGTCGAGAAATACGAAATCGTCCACCTGAAAGCGATCGATGAAAAGATTGCGTAGCAGAGAAGCCGAATATTGGGGATTTTGGGTCAGCACCCGTTTGGAGGCAAAGCCGCGCTTTAGACCATCAAACATCAGGTTTCCTCCTTCGATTTGAATCGGAAAATTTTGTTTTTGCCACCCCCACTGGCGTGCCAGTTGCGACGGAATGGAGTCGTCCTTCGGCCGCCCGAATGCGCTATAGCCCATATCAACAATAAAGCGTTCAGAGCCCTGGCCAAAGTCGCCGTAAAGCACTGCCGGCCCATAATCTCTGACCCAGAGTGTTTCTGTCCAACCCGGGGTAAAAATTAAATTTACTGGCAGCACTCCCCTGCTGTACAAATAATTGCGGATTTGAGCTGTATCCCACGGGGCTTGGCCGGGGTAATAAATTATCCACACCTTCCCGGCTTGCTGTGCGGCTTTGGCAATGTTGGCAGTAATTGAATCACGGGCAGGTGCATAATCCCAAACCAGTAGGATGCCTTCGTTTTTTTCAAATTCGGCGGGATTGATTACTGCTACCTGAGCCTTGAGCGAATAAACGCCAAGAGATGTCAGTAAAGCGATTACAACAAAATAGGTATAGATTTTCTGCATAGGTCAATGGATGAATCAAACTGAAGTACTAAAGTTTGGTGTGCCGAAAGTAGTTAAAAAATACATTTGCGTATTTCATGACCAGAATACAATTATAATTCCTGAATGCGCTCCAGCGTTCTGAACCAGCCTGAAACATTTGCCGACCGATCATTAAACGATTCTTCAGACTGCACTGACCACTGCCTGCTGTCTATTTCAGGGAAAAAGGTATCGCCCTCATAATCGGCATCAATGAGTGTCAATTCAATCCTGCAGGCGAATGGAAGAAACTGCCGGTAAACGTCGCCTCCGCCTATAATAAAAAGTGTATCTCTTTTTGCTAATTCAAGAACTTCACTGATGGTATTGAGCACAAGCACTTCCGTTGGGCGCATGAGCGCCGAGCGGCTGAGCACCACATTTCGGCGGCCAGGTAATGCCCCGTTTGGCAACGACTCATAAGTTCTTCGGCCCATGACGATGGTATATCCCATTGTCAGTGCTTTGAAGCGTTTCAGGTCGCCAGGCAAGTGCCACGGAAGCTTGTTGCCGCACCCAATGACCCTGTTACGGGCCATAGCCACAATGATGATCAGGTTGCATGGGTTACTCATACGGAAATGTCGGCTTTGATATGCGGGTGCGGATCATATCCGCTGAGGGTAAAGTCTTCGTACCTGAATCCAAAAATCTCTTTTACCTCAGGGTTAAGTATCATTTTCGGAAGTGGTCTGGGTTCGCGGCTAAGCTGAAGCTGCACCTGTTCAAGGTGGTTAAGGTAGATGTGTGCGTCTCCGAGTGTCAGAATAAATTCGCCCGCTTGCAAATTGCACACCTGCGCCACCATCATGGTAAGCAGGGCATACGATGCAATATTGAATGGGACTCCGAGAAAGATGTCAGCGCTGCGCTGATACATCTGGCACGAAAGCTTTCCGTTTGCAACATAGAACTGAAACATGGCATGACATGGAGGCAAGGCTGCCTTTCCGAGCGCCACATTTTCGCTGAATGACTTGCCGGCCAATGGCAGAACCGATGGATTCCAGGCAGATACCATGTGCCTGCGGCTATCGGGGTTGCTTTTAAGACCTTCGACAAGCATACTGATCTGGTCAATTCCTTCGTTGTTCCAGTTTCGCCATTGGGCGCCATACACTGGACCAAGTTCACCATTGGCATCGGCCCATTCATCCCAGATGGTAACCTTGTTTTGATTGAGGTAGCCAATATTGGTCTCCCCTTTCAGGAACCAGAGCAGTTCGTGAATAATTGACCGTGTATGTAATTTTTTCGTGGTAAGCAAAGGAAAACCTTCGGCCAGATTGAAACGCATCTGATGACCGAAGATGCTGATTGTTCCGGTGCCGGTGCGGTCGGATTTTCTGACTCCTGTTTCGAGCACCAGCCTGAGTAAATCATGGTATTGACGCATGAGGTCAGGGCATGTTATCCGATAAGCATTCCGATGATTGTGGCCGATAGCAGCGATGCAAGCGTTCCACCCAGTAAGGCTCTCAATCCCAGTTTCGAAAGGAGCACACGTTGATTTGGTGCTAGCGATCCGATGCCGCCAATCTGAATTCCAATCGATGCAAAATTGGCAAATCCACACAACATGTAAGTGGCCATAATCACACTCTTTGGATCACTGAAGGCATTGAGGTCTTTCAGCTCGGCCAGGCTGACATAACCGATGAATTCGGTCATGATAACCTTTTCGCCCAATAATCTACCTACGAGTGTTATGTCGGGTCCGCTTACCCCAATGAGCCACATGATGGGTGCAAATAGGTAACCCAGCATGAATTGAAGAGATAGCTCGCTATACCTTCCGCCCGACCATTGTGCTATGTTTTCGTTGAGGTTCAGTAGATTACCAAACCAAATGCTGATATGATTGAACATAGCAATGAAGGCGATAAACACCAGCAGCATGGCAGCCACATTCACCGCCAACTTTAAGCCCTCTGTGGTGCCATTGCTGATGGCATCCAGAACATTACTGCCGATTTGCTCTTTGCCAACATCCAGTGTTTTATCAATTGGTTCGGTCTGAGGCACCAATATCTTTGCCACGACAATAGCACCGGGAGCTGCCATTACAGAGGCCGCCAACAGATGTTTAGCAAAAAGGAGCCGTTGCTCAGGGTCTTCACCTCCCAGAAAGCTGATATAAACAGCCAGAACCCCACCAGCAAGCGTGGCCATGCCGCCAAGCATCACCAGCATGATCTCCGATTTATTCATTTTTGACAAATAAGCCTTGATCATCAAAGGGGCTTCTGTCTGACCAAGAAAAATATTGCCGGCCACGGAAAGGCTTTCTGCACCTGAAAGATTCATTAGTCGTACCATGGCCCAGGCCATGCCTTTTACAATTTTTTGGATGACACCGAGATAGAATAGCAAACTGGTCAGGGCTGAGAAAAAGATGATGGTAGGCAGAATTTGCACAGCAAAATTTTGAAGGGCTGATTCGATTGTATCAGAAGCAAAGCTTCTGAACAAAAACAAGGTTCCGGCTTTGGTGAAATCGAGCACTAAGACAAACATCTGACCGAAGAACTCGAAAAAAGCCTTGATAAAGGGAACGAATAATACACCCAGTGCAAGCGCCAATTGAAGAAGCAGCCCTATGCCTACAACTTTCCAGTTGACGGCCTTACGGTTTGTGCTGAATATCCACGCGATGGCAATAAGTACGAACATTCCGAGCAATCCTCGCAGAATAGTAAGCAGGCTAAAGCCTGATCGCCGCTCCATATCAAGAATATTGCCCTTGTCGGAAGTGAGCTCCTGTGCACCGGGAACCATTTTTTCAACTGATGCAACAGGTTCGGCAACTGGCCCGATGCTTTCAAGTGTCTGTTGAGCAGGCAAGCTGCCGCTAATCGCGGTTGATTGGGATTGTAAAAACAAAAAAGAGGCTGTAAGCCCCAATGCCAAAAGCATAAACTTAAGATGTCTTCCAGTCATCGTACTGATTTATAGGTTTATTTGCTTGTTACGCCGCTGTATTTCATCGCGCAGTTGCGATGCTTTTTCATACTCTTCATTTTCAATGGCTTTCTGGAGCATCTCCTCCAGTTCGCTGAGCAGGTATTCCGAAAACGGTGTTTCTTCCTCTTCGGGTATATCTAACTCTGCTTCAGGGCTTTCATCTTCAAGTACAATGCCTGCTTCCTCAAGAATACTTTCATATGTGTAAACGGGACACTGAAACCTGATGGCCAATGCGACAGCATCCGAGGTGCGCGCATCAATTTCGCTGACTACGCCCTCTTTGTCGCATCTAAGAATTGCATGAAAGACCCCTTCGTGAAACTTATTAATCACTACCTCGATCAGTTCAATACCATAGAATGCTGAGAAATTGCGGAAGAGGTCATGTGTGAGGGGTCTTGGCGGTTTCATTTTTTCCAGCCCCAACGCAATAGCCTGTGCTTCGAAGCCTCCGATTATTATTGGCAACCTTCGATTTCCACCCACTTCACCAAGAATAAGTGCGTATGCACCACTTTGCGATTGGCTGTAGGTCATCCTGAAAATCTCTAGCCGCACTTTTTCCATAGTAAAAAAGCTCTGTATAAATTAAAGTACAAATAAACTAAGTAAAGCCTCCGAATCTGACCTTCCGCGATTAATTTTATTAACATTGGCCATTGTAAAATGACAAATGAAAAACTTTTTGTTGCCAACGACAGAAGGACTAAATTTGCCCGGACAAAAACCCAGGTTTCATGTTGCAATCGTTTGCAATCTCTTTAGACTACCAGTCATGTTTTCCGAAATTAACCAAACTATAACCAAAACCAAAAATTAACATGATTACTTCCGTATTCTGGCTTATTCCGCTGGCATCGCTGCTGGCCCTGGCCTTTGCCTGGTATTTCTTCAAAGCAATGATGAAGAACAGTGAAGGTACCGACGAAATGAAGCGCATTGCCCAATATGTGCGCGATGGTGCCATGGCCTACCTGAGACGACAGTACACCGTGGTGCTTAAAGTGTTTGGTGTAATGGTAGTTTTGCTTGGAGTTCTGGCGTATTTTAATGTACAGAATCCCTTTGTTCCCATTGCATTTCTTACAGGCGGGTTCTTTTCCGGTTTGTGCGGTTATCTTGGCATGCGCACAGCCACTTATGCTTCAGCGCGCACAGCTTGGGGCGCAACACACTCGCTCAACCGCGGTCTGCAGATAGCTTTCCGCTCAGGTGCTGTTATGGGCCTGGTGGTTGTTGGGTTTGCGCTGCTCGATATTGCAGCATGGTATTACGCACTGAGCCAATGGGTGTACACCCCTGAGAATATGGTCAGCGGGCTTGAGTTCATGGGGTTGCATTTTGTGCATCCGGGAACGTCCGAACATATGAAAATGGTTGAGATTACCGCTACCATGCTGACATTCGGAATGGGTGCATCGACCCAAGCCCTTTTTGCACGTGTTGGTGGCGGTATATATACCAAGGCAGCTGACGTAGGGGCAGATTTGGTTGGCAAGGTCGAAGCTGGTATTCCCGAAGATGACCCTCGCAATCCTGCTACAATAGCAGACAATGTTGGCGATAATGTTGGCGACGTTGCCGGCATGGGAGCTGACCTTTACGAATCCTATGCAGGTTCTATTCTTGCAACATCTGCCCTGGGGGCAGCACTGCCAATTATGGCGGGCGGTGATCAGGAAAAATTTGTGATTGCGCCCATGATTGTAGCGGCAGTAGGTATTCTCATATCGATACTCGGAATCTTTTTTGTCAGGGCAAAAGAATCAGCCTCTCAAAAAAACCTGCTCAATGCTTTATTGCTGGGAACAGGCGGCAGTTCGGCACTTATCCTCATTGTGGTTGCTGTGCTGGCATATCTGGGTTGGTTTTCCTGGGGAATTTTCGGCTCGGTTGTAGCCGGCCTTGTTGCAGGCGTTATCATTGGACAGGGCACGGAATACTTCACCTCGGACGAATACAAACCCACCAAAGGAATTGCCCGTCAGGCCCAATCAGGCCCTGCAACAGTAATTATTGATGGTGTAGCTGTCGGGATGTTTTCAACCTGGATTCCTGTAACGACCATTGTTGCCGGTATACTGGCTGCATTTGGTTTTGCCGGAGGCTTCGAAAACTTTGCGCAGGGGGTTTATGGCATTGGTTTTGCAGCGGTCGGGATGCTTAGCACACTAGGCATCACCCTGGCAACTGATGCATTTGGACCGATCGCCGACAATGCCGGGGGCAATGCCGAAATGGCCCATCTGCCGAAAGAAGTTCGCGAACGCACTGATGCCCTTGATATGCTTGGAAATACGACTGCTGCCACCGGTAAAGGATTTGCCATTGGATCGGCTGCACTCACTGCTATGGCACTTCTGGCTGCCTATATGGAAGAGATCAGGCTTTGGATTGGCAAGATTGCTGATCAGTCGGATGGCATCATGAAAGTTGGTGACATTATTTTTGTGTCAGCTCGTTCGGCAGTGGAGCCAGTGGCACTCGAAGGCCAGCGTATTATTCAACTATCGGCAGCCGGCATCACCGATTTTGTTGAAGCGTACAACCTCACCATATTTAATCCCATGTTGCTGGGTGGTATATTCATTGGCGCCATGATGGCCTTTGTGTTCTCGGCAATGACCATGAAAGCTGTCGGGAGAGCTGCCGGAGCAATGGTTGATGAAGTGAGAAGGCAATTCCGTGAAATTCCAGGTATCATGGAAGGCAAGGCAACACCGGATTATGCCAGATGCGTAGCAATATCCACCAAAGGGGCACAGCGTGAAATGCTGGTACCCTCCCTGCTTGCCATCATCATACCAGTTGCAGTTGGCATTGTGCTGGGTGTGTCCGGCGTTGTTGGATTGCTTGTTGGCGGACTAACTGCAGGCTTCACCCTAGCTTCGATGCTCAACAATGCAGGTGGCGCCTGGGATAACGCCAAGAAATTTATTGAAAAGGGCAACTATGGTGGCAAAGGAAGCGAGACCCACAAGGCTGGTGTGGTTGGCGACACTGTAGGTGATCCATTCAAGGACACGAGCGGACCATCACTGAACATCCTGATCAAACTTATGTCGATGGTTTCGGTGGTTATGGCAGGTTTGACTGTAAGTTTCAGCCTGTTTGGTTAATCATGGCAAGACGCCCGCAGGAAGTGAATTTGGCAGGGATTGGAAGAAGAAAAAGTACTACATTTGAACCGCAAAATCTCTAATAATGAGCGTTCTCGTCAACAAGCATTCAAAAGTAATCGTACAGGGTTTTACTGGCAGCGAGGGCACCTTTCATGCCGGACAAATGATTGAATATGGCACCAATGTTGTCGGAGGAGTTACGCCTGGGAAAGGCGGCACCATGCATCTGGAACGCCCTGTTTTCAATACGGTCAAGGAGGCCGTTGATAAGACCGGTGCAGATGTATCAGTCATCTATGTTCCCGCCCCATTTGCAGCTGACGCCATCATGGAAGCAGCAGAAGCCGGTATAAAGGTAATTATATGCATAACCGAAGGCATTCCTGTGGCAGATATGGCCAAGGTAAAGGAGTACCTTAAGGCGTACGATTGCAGGCTCATAGGACCCAACTGTCCTGGCGTCATAACTCCAGGTGAAGCCAAAGTGGGTATCATGCCCGGCTTCATTCATCAGAAAGGCAGGGTGGGCATCGTATCCCGCTCCGGAACACTGACATACGAAGCTGTGGATCAGCTCACAAAAGCGGGCCTTGGTCAGTCAACAGCCATCGGAATAGGTGGCGATCCCATCATTGGAACTACAACCAGGGAAGCCGTTCAATTGCTCATGGAAGATTCTGAAACCGACATGATTGTCATGATTGGCGAGATTGGCGGAAGCATGGAAGCCGATGCTGCCTATTGGATAAAGGAGCACGGAACCAAGCCAGTTGTCGGCTTTATTGCCGGCGCCACTGCTCCAAAGGGCCGAACAATGGGTCATGCCGGCGCCATTATTGGCGGAAAGGATGATACTGCGCAGGCAAAAAAGGAAATCATGCGTGCCTGTGGTATTCATGTAGTGGACTCCCCTGCCGAAATTGGCTCAAAAATGCTCGAACTTCTCTCGTAAAATTAATTTACTGATATGAGAAAAGGCTGTCCCTTTTATAGAGACAGCCTTTTTCATTTTATCTCATTGGTGTCAGGGAATCTCCGGGGATACATACCTCCATTCGAAAACGACGGTATCGTATTTCAGTGTACTGTCAGGCCACTCAACAATGCTGCGGTTTAACAACACCGAATCGAAACTTTGATTAAGAAGATAAGCAGTCATTAACTGTTCACCAAGCATTTTAATTCGTGTTTCATCACCTGTTACTGTATTGAGCAGTTCGCGCAAATTAACGATTTTGCCGTTCTCATTGCGTTCAAAAGTTCCCAGCACACCTCTCCTGTTCCCATCCAGGGCACGAGATGGTCTGCTCAGATAAAAGGTATGAAGCTTGCCATCAATACTATAGTAATATGGAATGAAGTTTTTCGAAAGATTGTTGTAGTAATCGCGAAATTGTGTTTCAAAACGAGTTGCTGACGTAGCCTGAGCTGGTTTACGACCTATGAAAGTGACAATATCGGTAAGTAGAGAATCGATCTCATTTTCACCATAATAGTATGAAAAACTTTTATAAGGATGCTCATTTTGTCTTAGATTCTTTCTGTTTTCCCCGCAGGAAAACAGAAGCCCAAAAAGGCCAATAAGGGATAAAACAAACATAGATCGCCAGAGGGTTCTCATTGCTGCCGGATAAGTAATTCGGATTAGGCTTTAAATTTAAGTAAAAAGCAGGGAAGCAAAATGCTTCCCGACTTTGTTTATGGTATTAGAGAAGGGATGGTTATTAATAGTACTTAACAATATGGCAATTCCATTCAGCCCAGGGTGTTGTCCAGTTCTGAGTTCCTACAGCACCAAGGAAGTTGACTTTCTGGAAGAAGGCACCGGCTTTGGGTGTATTATCCCACTTAGCTGCTGTGAGCAACATTGAACCAGCCTGAGGTACGGGGTTAATTACACCATCCTCGAAGAGGGAGGGGTTGATACCTGCATCCTGCCATTTGGGCATGAGGGTGTTGTTAAATGCGGTTGTATTGAAATGGGCTTCGTAGGCAGCCTGACCACCGGGGAAGTTGGCGTGGGAGCGAAGGGCTTGACCGCGGGGGTTGGTCGGATGTTGTGCGCCATTTGAGGGTGCACCCGTGAATACAGTTCCGGCTGAGCCATAACCATTTCCGCCCCAATGCTCAACACCGGCTAGGATTACGTTACGAATCTGCAGCTCGTTGTCGAGGAATGCCTGTCCTGATCCTGCGCGGTCGTCGTCGATATAAAGGCCATAGGGGAAACCGGTAAGAAATGAATTGTAGATGCTGATGCGCGAATTGCGACGGAGCTGGGCACCATGCTGGTATTGAAGACTGATAGGAGTTTCACGGTTGGCTTTGGGGCCTACTATCGTTACATTGGCAAATACACCGCTGGTGAAGGGCTGGGCATTGCCCCCCGATCCGTTGTTGTCCACCTCAAAGCCATTGGAACCAGACTGGTCGGCAAGGTTTTCGCCGCGAACAATAAGTGCAAACTGCACATTACCGCTGTATCCGAGGTCAACATCGAGGTCATCGTCGAGGTTGCGATAAGAAATCAGGTTTTTGGCATTCACAGTACCACCAAACCATTCGAAAGCATCGTCAAGACCGTAGGAGCACATTACGTTTTCAATGACCGTGCCACTGCCCACGCTACCAAGAGTAAGCGAATTCACTTCTTCGTTAGGGTTGATTGGAACTCCGGCAAATTCAATGCGCACGTAACGCAGGATGCCGCTGTTGTCATTGTCATTGCTTCCGCCATGGAATCCACCATAACCACCTTCGAGTTCAGTTGGCTGGCCGGTTGCCTCAGTAATGTTGTTCTTGGCGCGACCGCAGATAACCAGACCGCCCCAGTCACCCGGATTGCGCAAACCCGGCGCACGTTCGGAGGTCATAATGATCGGTTTGTCGGCTGTTCCGTCAGCAATGATGCGTCCACCCATCTGAACGATGAGGGTACCTTTCGATTCACGATTGCCGATTACCAATGTGCCGGGCTGGATAGTTAATACTGCACCGTCCTGAACGCGTACAAAACCATTGAGACGGTAGATTTTATTTGCAGTCCAAGTGACATTGCCAGTGATATTGCCTGTTACCTGAACGATTTCTTTTACCTCCTCAACAACTGTAATAACGAATGTCTTCAGACTTGAATAGCGGTCTAGCTTATCGATGGCTTGAAATGAAAAGTTTACAACTGTACCTGGAGCTGTTTCTGTGATATTGTATGAGAAATTGAGCGTGGCTGTCGTTTCTCCATTATAATTTTCAGTTCGGAAAGGCACACCGTTCTTGAGGATAACTACCTGTTTCAGGCCTTCTGGTGCTGTTAATGTAAGTACAGTGGTTGCAGCAGTGCCAGTGAGGGCGTTGAGGGTTTCGGCACTCATGCTGATGCTTGGCGGGTCGCCAAGAGGCTTTTCATCTTCTTTTTTACAGCTTGTCAAGGTAAAGCTGATAGCGAGCATCGCGAGAAGAAGACCCGAAACGCTGTTGTAAAGCTGATTTTTAATCTGCATAATGTTTTTGATTTAGGTTTAGTAATTGATGTGGCAAAACTAACCGGGGCAGATTGCATTGCTGTTAACTCTAGTTTAAGCTAATTGGAAACTATTATCTGCCATTATTAAATCAATGTTAAAAAACAAAAGAACCGGCACGCAATGGCACCGGTTCAGAATTTAGCAGGGAAATTATAATATTTTATTGTTAGAAAGAAAAGGTAAAGCCTAGAGTGTAATTTCGGGGCACTTGGTTAAACTGAATCCGCTGATCATTGTTTTTGTCGAATTTTGAATCCTGATTACCATTTTGCAGCAACAATGCCTGTGCACCCAGCAGATTGCTGACTCCAGCCTTAAGCTCGGTGTATTTGCCAAGGTTTTTGGTAATTGTCAGGTCAAGCAGATTACGGGGCATCTCGTAGATATCAGGGTAATCGTCAAATCCTACAATGTATATTCGCCGACCAATAACATTAAATAGGGCCGTGAAATTTGTTTGCGAGATCGGGTCGCTGAAATATAAGCCAGCATTCACAATGTAAGGTGATTGACCAAAGAGAGGGCGTGATTCGAATTTTTGGCCGATACCGGCACTGCCAAGTTTCACCTGACTTCTGATTAGTGATCCGTTAAACATAATGCTCAACCTGTTAATAAGGCCTGAGTTGGTCAAGCCTTTGAGCGATTTGCGGACTTCAGCCTCCAGACCAATTGAATATGCAGAAGCGGCATTGGCGAAGGTAAAAGTTTTGATACCACCCGAACCACCTCCGGGCACAAATGTTGTTTCAATAGGTTTGTCAAACAATTTGTAAAATACGCCGAAGTTTATGATCTCACTTGCTGAAGGGTACCATTCCCATCGCAGATCGAAGTTATCGATTGTAGCATTGACAATGGTGTCGTTCCCCTTTTTGACAAGGTTATAATTAAAGTCGTAGAAGCCAAACGGAGCAAGCTCCCTGAATTCAGGACGGTTGGTGGTGCGCCCGTATGCAGCACGCAGAACCATGATTTCATTCAGGTTAAAGGTAAAACTTGCTGATGGGAGCAACTTTAGCTCAGGAAGTTCAACATTAACCGGATCGTTGGTCAATGTATAGCTGTTAAGACGTTGTAGATTGTCCTCAAGACGCAAGCCAAAAGTCAAGTTGAGCCTGGGACTCAAAAGTGCAAAAACCGATACAAAACCCCCGAAATTCGAATTGTCGGAAGTGTAGCTGTCGCTAGGGTTCGACTGCTCGTCGATAGCTATGCCATTGTTGCTGTTTATGTTCTGAGGGTGAAAAAGTGAATCTATGCTCACTCGAAGTAAACTCTGATTGAAGTCTGTGATGTTGCTGCGCACATAACCAATGTTTCTTGCATTAAAGCGTCTGTCCTTCAATTCGGCAAAAAAACCTGCATTAACCACTGGTTGAATGCCGGCAATGTTTCCAAGTTTGCGCGAGTAATTTGCGTTCACAGTGTAGTTGTGTTCGCGCATTTCGGAAAAAAACCTTCCCAAAAAATATGCAGCAGCTGCTCCAAATGGCACATACAAGGTTTTTTCGAATGTAACCGTATCAAGATCGGACCTGTAGCGCCTGTAGTCAGGTTCATCGCGATAGGCAAGTCCATACCCCAGAACCCAATCGAGGCTGTTTTTCGAATCAAATTTGTGATTTCCGGTGATCTGGGTGGTATAAACACCTCTATATATCTGATAGAATGAGTGATTATCGGCATAGAAACCAAAGTCGTAATGCGGCCCGGTTCGATGTATGTATTCTGCCTGACTGAACTGATTAAATAGATTCTTCCACTCAATTACATGATCAGGTTTTATTGACCAGGCAAAGTTCTGAAGTACACCCAGACGGATATTCTGAACATGTCGTTCGTCATTGAATCGGTATATAACACTGCTACCGGTAGTGGGATCCCATGAATTAAAATCTTTGCGTTGTATTTCAAGCACGCTTCTGCTGTTGCTGTAGCTTATGGAGGAAATACTACCAAGATACTGTTTACGAGGAAGATTGATCCGTTGTGCTATATTGAGTGATCCGCTGTGATTCCATAATGCCGACATTTCATCAGCTACCCAGGCATTGTTCAGGCTGCGTCCGGCTGCTGTTCTGAGGTCAGGGTTGTTGTATATTTTTCGAAGGTCGGCAGGAAAGGTTGAAGGGAGATTGTATTTGCCTGAATTGAATCCACTCCAGTACAATTTATCCTGAGGTACCCGGTAAAAGTTCCCCATGCTCACACCTTCCAGAAAGCCGGCGTTGTAACCAACCTGAATGCCCTCCTCGTCGGGGATGCCTTTGGTGTATATTTTCACTACCCCACCGGCAAAATCGCCTGGAAGCTCAGCTGACGGGCTCTTATAAATCATTATTCTGTCGATCAGATTGCTGGGGATGATGTCAAACGAAAACGACCTGATATCGGCTTCCATGCTCGGCGCAACCACATCGTGAAGCAAAACATTGTTGTAGCGTTCGCTGAGGCCCCTGATGTTGATAAATCTGCCGTCAACAACAATCACTCCGGGCACACGCTTTACAACCTGAGCAGCATCGCTGTCCTGAGAACGCTTGATTTGCTGTGACGATACCCCACTCACTACCTGCTCAGCCGATTTGATTGAACTGATAAGTGCAAGATCCGTATTGGTTGCACGGCGGGCCACAACCGTAACACCCTCTATAAGAAAGGCATCGCTTTCGAGCAGGATGTTCATCGCAAGCCTTTGGCCGGCATTCAGCCGAATATTGGGAAATTCAATGGTCTTGTATGAGATGTAGGAGCAAACAAAAGTGTATGTACCAGGCTGGATGTTCGCTAAAACATAGTTGCCATCCAAATCGGTCGAAACACCTGTTGTAGTCCCTTTAATATATATATTGGCTCCGGCAAGTTCTTCGCCTGTGGCCTTATCAGTAACTTTGCCGGCGATGGTGGCTGTTTGCGCTGTAACCTGCTGAGCAGCAAGTAATACCACAACCAAGTAAAGAACGTTAAGAAATCTCATTTTCCGTGCTAAATTTGGCGCAAACGTAAGCCCGTGCCTTTAGTTGAAGGTAAAAGCTACGTTAACTAATTGTTATCAAGCAGCTGTATTTGAATCAATAATCGGAAATTCAACACCGTTTTTCCTGATATTTGCAGAAAATGTCAGGTCAATGGCAGAAATCTCAACACATCGTCCTCAGCGACTAGAGGCAATGAAGCAATTGTTCTACAATATTTTGCATCAAAAGGAAGCTGTGAGAGCTATCCGCACCAATAAAAACCATATCGAAAACACCCAGGCTTCCGACATCATCGCGCTGGTGCATCAATTAACCCAGGAAGGTATTGACATACCAGTTTTAAAGACCACCATCAATAAATTTCTCAATGTGTTGGGCCATACAATCAGACAATTGCCTGAGGTGCCGCCCGAAGCAGGCAGTCTTACAACAGCACTCGGTGCAATAAGTCATTTACTCGTGGATCAGCTTAATGATTTGAAACCAGTTATCAAAGCATTAAACAGACATCCGCAGGATGAAGCTCATCGTAAGGAGGCGCTGTCGAAGCTCAGAGCTCTTGAACCAATGCTGGTTTATTATTCGGTCAAAGAGAACGTACTTTTTCCGGTGATTGAGCGCCACTGGCCCAACTTTGGTTGTTTGCAGGTCATGTGGTCGTTTCACGATGACATTCGGCAGAACCTTCGTCAGGTTAGAGAAATGCTTGAAGGAAACATGTTCGATCTTGCCCGCTTCAACAGGCTTACAGGAGTTTTGTACTTTACCATGTTTGCCATTCACATGCGTGACACAAAAATTCTGTTGCCCTATGTGGCGGAAACCATTCCGGAAGCAGAGCTAAATGCACTTATTCCAGAAATCCAGCTTCTCGGACTTCAATTGCCCGGAATAAAGCACGAAGCTGTTCAAATCAGTCAGAACTTAATGTCTGACCAACTGATGATCTCTCTTCCCACAGGCGAATTGAATCCAAGTCAATTGCTGCTCATTTTCAATCATTTGCCTGTGGATATCACCCTCGTTGATGAGCATAACAAGGTCCGATTTTATTCTGACCCTTCGCATCGCATATTCCCTCGTTCAAAGGCCATCATTGGCCGGGACGTCCGCCAGTGCCACCCGCCCGAAAGTCTTGAAACCGTAGTTGCCATCATCGATGCTTTTCGTCAGGGCAGGCAAAAGGCAGCCAGTTTCTGGATAGACATGAAAGGGCGCAAAATCATGATCCGCTATTATGCATTAAGCAATGACAGTGGACAATATAAGGGAGTTCTGGAAGTAAGTCAGGACATTACTGAAATGGTGGGTTTAACAGGTGAACGCCGTTTGCTTCAATGGGACAGCTGAGATTTAAGTAAATGGCAGGATTGAACCGGTTAAAGGTGGGAGCCGCAAACCTGATGTAATGTTAAATGCATAGATTTGCAAAGTACCGAAATTCAACTCCATTGATTCCATGAAGCAATTTTTACTTTTTTCAATTTTGGTTTTTTTATTGCCGGTAATCAGCCTCAGGGCAGCCTGGCTTAATAATGAACCTGTAGAGGTGAGCCAGCCCGATGGCAGTGTATTGCATCTTTTGGCTACCGGTGATGAATTTTTCAATTGGCTTCACGATGCGCAAATGTTCACCATAGTGCAGCATTCTGAAGACGGATTTTATTATTACGCAGATCTGATAAACGACGAGCTGGTATCCTCCCCTTTCCGTGTAGGAAGCATTGACCCATCCACCAGCCACCTCAGGCCCGGATTAATGATCTCAGCCGAAAAGCGCAACGCCATCAGGCAAGGCTGGGAAAATGAGTTTCGGTTTGCCGAAGGGGTTCGCAGCGACTCAAAAGCAATCGGGCAGTTCAATAATATTGTCATCTACATCCGTTTTGCGGATCAGGCTGAGTTCACTTCCGACACCACGGTTTACTGGAACATGTGCAACCGCTCAACCCCTTATGATTACAACAGCATGTACAATTTCTTCAAGACGGTGAGTTACGGACAATTGGATCTGGTCAGCCATTTTTTTCCTGTGCCTAACAATAATATTGTCAAATCCTTTCAGGATAGTTTCCCCCGCAGTTATTACATGCCCTACAATGCTGCGACCAATCCCGATGGCTACCAGACTGATAACCAGCGCACCCAGCGAGAGCACACCCTTCTTGTTAATGCTGTAAACTGGATTAATCTAAATTCTCCGGTTCCCGCGAGCATTAATCTGGATTACAACAGCGACGGGCGCGTGGATAATGTGATTTTCATTGTCAGAGGTGGAACCACAGCCTGGAGCACCCTGCTCTGGCCTCACCGCTGGTCGCTCTACACGCAATCGGTTTTCATCAATGGGAAGCGGGTGTGGGACTACAACTTTAATCTTGAGACCAGTATCCAATCGAGTGGTGTAGGCGTTATCGCTCACGAAATGTACCATTCGCTTGGCGCTCCCGATTTGTATCGCTACACCAACACTGATCTTACCCCTGTTGGGCCATGGGATATCATGGCAGCCAACACCAACCCTCCTCAGTCGATGGGCGCCTGGATGAAACGCAAGTATGGCGGCTGGATCGACAATATTCCGACTATCACCCAGAGTGGGGTTTATACTATAGACAACCTCAAGAATAGCTCCAACAACGCCTGGCGCATCAATTCGCCAAACTCCAACAACGAGTTTTTTATTCTCGAATACCGAACCAAATCAGGCACTTTCGATGGCACACTACCCAAAACCGGATTGCTCATCTATAGGATCAATCAGGCCGCTGGTAATGGCAACGCTCAGGGGCCACCCGACGAGGTTTACATTTTCAGGCCTGGCGGAAGTCCGACATCAAATGGCAGCCTGAACGATGCTGTTTTTGCAGCCAATTACAACAGAGTAGAATTCAACGACTTTACCAATCCGAATTCATTTCTGCAAAATGGAGGGCCTGCAGGGATCAACATTTCTGAGATTTCGCACACTATGCTGGCCATGACATTCAGGGTTGATTTCCCTGAAGTGCCGGTAGCGGTTCCCGGTTCTAGCCTGAGAGATGTCTGTCTCAACGATCAGATACAACTAATTGACCGCTCCACCGGCTTGCCCAACTCGTGGACATGGCAGATTAATCCACCCAATTTTACGTTTCTCAATGGCACCAATGCCAGCTCCCGGTCACCGGTAATTAATTTCAATGCGCCGGGCACCTACACCCTTGCACTCACAGTTTCGAACAATATGGGCATTCATAATACAGTGCTCGAAAACTGGTTTAGGGTCGGGCCACAGCCGGGTCATTTTCAGGATGATTTCGAAAACAATAATTTTTCGGATGGCTCATGGATGATTCACAATCCAGACAATGGCGTCACCTGGGGACTGCATCCCGTACAGGGCAATGGCAGCAGTTGGGCCGCAGGCATCAACTTCCGAAACTATTTTGCCATAGCTCAGAAAGACCGTCTGATATCCAAACCATTCGACTTCAGCAATATGCAAGCTGCCTACCTCAGCTTTGAACATGCCTATGCACAGAATGCCCAATACCCCAATTACAGCGACTCACTCAATGTACTGTACTCGCTCGATTGTGGTCAAACCTGGAATGCATTGGCTCGCTTTGGCGAAAACGGGAGTGGTAACTTTGCCACACATCCCCCAACGCAGCAGGTATTTTGGCCTCAAACCGCTTCCGACTGGTGTGGCAGCGGTTTTGGTGCTCCGTGCAAAACCATTGACCTGAGCCAGCTAGCCGGTCAACCCTCTGTGCGTCTGGCTTTCGAAACGGTGAGTTATTTTGGGAATCCGCTTCTTATCGATAATGTGGTGGTTTCGCAGTTTGTGTCAACACCAGAATCCGCCGGTGACAATGGTATCCGGTTCGTGTTCGATGCTCAACAGCAAAAACTGCACATCCGTCGGGAAATTGCTGGTCACGCCCTGCTTACTATTAATGATATCAACGGACGTGAGCTGTCAAAGAAAAACGTAGAAGGAAAGAATCCGGAAGTGAGTATTGCGCTTAAAAACGGAGTCTATCTGGTATCTCTCATTGAAGGCAGGCGCAGCTACAGCACAAAATTGGTCATTGGCAAGGTTCTCTAAACTATAATGCTACAAATATCCCGAAGAGCGGCATCATTCCATTGCCGCTCTTTTTTATTTATAGAACCTAAATCACTCAAATTCATATAGAAATATAGATTTTCGGGATTCAGAAAAAATTTTTTTGAAAACTATAAAACGAATAAAGTTTTGTAGTTTTGCAAAAAATATCATGATGGAGGCCAAACAGAAAGTTATCAACTGGGCGAGCGAACTTTTTCCGGTGGTTGGCATCAGGAATGTTACGATGGATGGGCTTGCCTCTGATCTGGGTATGTCGAAACGAACCATTTATGAGCTGTTCGGTCAGAAAGACAATCTTGTAATGGAGACCATCCGGCAGATGATCTCGAGTGAGAACAATGAAATGCTGCGTATTATCGGTGATTCTGTTCATGTAGTTGAGGCGCTTTTCAGAATCATGAAACACAAGCAGGAAAAACGACTTTCAGTTTCGCCCCTGTTCATCGAAGACATCGGCAAATACATAGAGCGCATTCAGGAAATGTTTTATACCGAAGATAGCGACCTTTCGAAATACTCGGCGTCTTTTGTACTTCTGGAAAGTGGAATAGCCCAGGGGCTATTTCGAAGTGAGATAAATATAGCTTTGGTTGACAATTTCATCCACGAAATGATGAATGTAATCCATGTGAGCACACGCATCAGGGCACTGAAGCCGCATGACGCTGAGTTGCTTACGAATATTTTCATACCATATTTTCGTGGAATCTGTACGAATCAGGGGTTAAAGCTAATGGATGAATATTTTGCCACACATAACATTTTAAACATCAGATAATGAAAACCAGACACCTATTAACTCTAGTCCTGCTTTTCGGGGTTGTAACACTTAGTGCTGCTGAGGCTCATGTTTTCAGCCTTGCTCAGGCAAGGGCATATGCCCTTGAACACAACAGGCAGGTGAAGGCGGCAGGATTGGCCTACACCAAAGCTGAGATGGCACTGCGCGAATCCATTGCTAATGGTTTGCCACAGATCAATGCCAATGCAGACTACAGCAATGCACTCGGAGCAAAAATTTTGATCCGTTTCAATGAGAACATGCCACCCAGCGAAATCGACATCAAACCCACGAGCAACCTGTTTTTGAATCTTCAACAGCTAATTTTCAGTGGCAACTACATTGTGGGTATGCAGCTGGCGCGACTTTCCAAAGAGATGAGCCAGTTGAGCCGCGAGCGAACTGAGCTCGAAGTGCTGAGCGGGGTCTCCGAAGCCTACTATATGGTGTTGCTCACAGCTGAAAGCCGGAAGATCATCGCTAAAAACATTGCGAATCTGGAACAACTGTTCGAGAAGACAAGTGCACTTGCCCGTGTTGGAATCATCGAGAGCACCAACGTTGACCAGCTTGAAGTGCAACTAATGGCCCTGCGCAATGCCCTGGCATCGTCCGACCGGCAATACGAAATGGCACAGAACCTTCTCCGGCTTCAACTTGGCCTGGAGCCCGAAGCTACGCTTGTCCTGACCGACAGCCTTGAACTATTGCTGAATTCAAACTACGAAGCTGTGGCCCGGCTTCAAAATCTGCTGATTGATAACCAGATAGAATACCGCATGCTCAAACAGCAGGAACGTATGAGCCGCAAAATGACTGATCTGCAGCGGGCCGCATACCTGCCAACGCTGGCAGGCTATTACCGTTACACCTTTAAAATCCTAAAACCCGACTTTGATATGACACCTAAGAACGTAGTTGGGCTTCAGCTAAACATACCCATTTTCTCAAGCGGAGTAAAACACTACAAAGTTCAGCAGGCCATGGTAGATGTTAAGAACCTCGAGAATACCCGCCAGATGCTCAGCAATCAGCTCAGGATTCAGGAGAAGCAATTGCGTTTCAACCTGAACAGCGCTCTGGAACAATATGAAAACCAAAAGAAAAGCGTTGAAGTAGCCAGGCGCGTTTACCAGAATCACCGCAATAAATATGAACAAGGCATGATTTCGGGGCTTGACCTTACTACCGCCGATAACAATTACCTGCGGTCTGAATCAGAATTCCTGAGTGCCATGATGCAGGTGCTGACCGCCAAACTGCAGCTCGACAAACTAAACGGTAATATAGAGTAAATCAATATAATAACATATTTCCCATGAAAAAAATCCAATCTATAGCATTTATTGTAGTGGTGATATTTCTGACATCCTGCGAAAAGAAGGAACAAAAGAAAACTGCTGTTGCCGAAGGTGTGGAACCAGTAAAGACCACAGAAATAGTTTTGAACGAAATCGCCCGAACGGTGGAATACACAGCCACGCTGATGCCCTATGAGGAGATGCATCTGGCGCCCTCATCGCCAGGACGAATCGAACGAATATTGGTGGAAGTGAGCAGCAAGGTGAAAAATGGGGATCTCATCGTTCAGATGGATCAGACCCAGTTACGCCAGGCCGAAATTCAGTTGGCCACCCTCGAAACCGATTATCGCAGGCTGGATACCCTGCGCAAAGTGGGTTCGGTGGCTCAGCAGCAATACGATCAGCTGAAATCACAGCTTGAGGTGCTACGCAACAATGTGCACTTTCTGCGCGAAAACACCCAGCTTAGGGCCCCGTTTTCAGGCACTATTTCGGGCAAATATTTTGAAAATGGTGAGGTTTACACCGGCGCACCCGTACCGTCGGTCGGCAAGCCTGCTGTTGTTTCGCTCGTCCAGATCAACCAGCTGAAGGCCTTAGTGCCTGTATCCGAGAAATATTTCCCTCTTATCAGGCGGGGCCTCGAAGCTGAGGTGCGCAGCGATGTTTATCCGGGCGAGTCATTTACTGGACGCATTACCAATGTATTTCCGGTTGTTGACCAGATGAGCCGCAGCTTCAGCATTGAAGTTACAATCAACAACAAGGGCGAGTTGCTGCGTCCGGGCATGTTCGTGCGTGTTACGCTCGATCTGGATAGGGATAAGGCCATGCTGGTTCCGGATATTGCTGTGCTAAAACTACAGGGATCGAACGACCGCTACCTCTTTATTGAGGAAAATGGCATGGCACGCCGCATTGGGGTAACGATTGGAAAGCGTTACAATGATATGGTGGAAGTTGAAAGCGACCAGCTTAAACCGGGGCAGAAGCTTATCGTGTCGGGTCAGTCCAGACTGCTCGATGGCATGAAGGTTCAGACGGTCAACAATTAAATGCCCGAGGTCATGAGTATCTACAAATCTGCTGTCAACAAACCCATCTCCACCATCATGGTGTTTACAGCTGTGATTGTGATGGGAATTTACTCGCTGATGAATATTTCGGTTGATCTCTATCCCGAAATTGACCCTCCATTCCTTACGGTTCTCACAACCTATCGTGGTGCCAGTGCGGCCGATATTGAGACCAACGTTACCAAGCGCCTCGAAGATGCCCTGAATACGGTGGACAAGGTTAAAATGGTTCGATCCACTTCGAGCGACAATCTTTCGGTGATAAGCATTGAATTCAGCTGGGGAGCCGACCTTGCCGAAGCAACCAACGAAATACGCGATGTAATCGACCGGATTTACGACCGTATGCCGGAAGGTGTGGATCGACCAACTATTTTCAAATTTAACACCAGTATGATGCCGATCGTTTTTTATGCGGTAACAGCTGGTGAAAGCTATCCAGGCCTGGAAAAAATCCTCGATGAGAAAATTATCAACCCATTGAACCGTGTCGAAGGCGTTGGTTCAGTTTCAATGGTGGGCGTGCCAAAGCGTGTGGTGTATGTTGAAGCAGATCCACGAAGGCTCGAGGCACACAACATGACCATAGAACAGATTGGCAACGCCATTGCTGCAGAAAATGTCAACATTCCTTCGGGTAATATGCGAATGGGTCAGCTCGATTATCAGCTGCGCATCATGGGGGAGTTCAAAGAAAGTCATGAACTGCAGGATATTGTGGTGGGTAATTTCAACGGCCGCCCGGTTTATTTGCGTGATGTAGCATATGTGCGCGACTCACTCAAGGACAAATCTCAGGATGAGAAGATTAACGGGCGAACCGGGCTGAGGCTTTTTGCCATGAAGCAAAGCGGAGCCAATACGGTGCGGGTGGCCAAGGAGATCAACAAAAAGATGGCCGAGCTCATCCCTACCCTCCCGCCTGATATCAAGGTTGAGCAGATCTTAGACACCTCAACCTTTATCCGCGGTTCGATTAACAATCTGGCCACTACCCTGATGTACGCTTTTATTTTTGTGGCACTGGTGGTCATTTTCTTCCTTGGTCGGTGGCGGGCCACATTTATAATTGTCCTCACAATTCCTATAGCGCTCATCGTTTCGTTTATTTATCTTTTCATCACCGGCAACACCATCAATGTCATTTCGCTCACTTCGCTCTCCATTGCAATAGGTATGGTGGTTGACGACGCCATTGTGGTGCTTGAAAACATAACACGTCACATCGAACGTGGAAATAGCCCGCGCGAAGCCGCCATTTATGCCACCAACGAAGTTTGGCTTGCCGTAATCGTTACAACGCTGGTTGTGGTTGCCGTTTTCTTCCCTCTTACACTTGTTGGTGGTCTGACTGGTATGTTGTTTAATCAGCTGGGATGGATAGTAACCATTACCGTAACAACCTCCACATTGGCTGCTATTAGTCTTACGCCCATGCTTTCATCTAAGTTGCTCAGGCTCAGGCCTCGTCATGTGAAGCTAAAATGGTATCACCATCAGCGTGCCATTGAACCATTGCTTAACTGGCTCGACAATTTCTATGTCAATACCCTGCAATGGGTGCTTCGTCACAAAACTTTCACCATGTTGACAGCCATGGCTATTTTTGTTGGCTCGCTTACGCTGGTTCGCTTTGTTGGCACCGACTTTCTGCCACAGACCGATGAGTCCCGCATCACTACCACCATAGAGCTGCAAACGGGCACCCGCGTGGAAGAAACGATGAAGACTGCCAGAAGACTGGAGCAGATCATCTTTATGGAGTTTCCCGAGATTGAGATCATGGCGGTTACGGCCGGCTCTGACGACGAAGGCACTATGTTCTCCGCATTTCAGCAGTCAGGCTCCAACATCATCAACCTGTTAGGCCGCCTGGCTCCTGTGAACAACCGTGATCGCACAGTATGGCAGGTAGCCGATGGTTTGCGGCAACGACTGAGTGAATTTCCCGAAGTAATTACATACAACGTTTCTACTACTGGTGGCGGCATGTCGTTCGGCGGTGAAAGTCAGGTTGAGATTGATATTTTCGGATACGACTTCAACACTACCAATGGAATAGCCGAAGACTTCAAAAAGCAGCTGACAGCAATGGGCGGAGCCAAGGATATTGGTATAAGCCGCAAAAAGGACAAACCTGAGATGCAATTTGTGCTTGACCGCGAAAAACTTGCTGCCAATGGCCTGAGCACAGCACAGGTTGGTGCCATGCTTCGCAATAGAATCAGCGGTATGGTGGCCTCGCTATTAAAAGAAGAAGGCGATGAATACCAGATTGTTGTCCGACTTGCCGAGGAATACAGAAACAATATCACCTTGCTTGAGGAAATCAGTATCACCAATCCTCAGGGCAGAAAGATCAAACTCAAGGAATTGGGCACAATTGTCGAAAACTGGGGACCTCCTGCCATACAGCACAAGCGGAAAGAACGCGTAGTAACTGTTACGGCCAAGCCAGATGGTCTGACCCTCGGACAGCTTGCAGAAAAAATCATCAAGGACCTCGATAAAAGCAAAGTACCTCAGGATGTGATGATCGAAATCGGTGGTGCTTATAAGGACCAGCAGGAGTCGTTTCAGGATCTCGCCCTGCTTATGCTGCTAAGCATAGTGCTGGTATTCATAGTCATGGCATCTCAGTTCGAATCGTTTACCATGCCCTTTATCATCATGTTTTCTATTCCTTTTGCATTTTCGGGTGTAATCCTGGCACTGTTGATCACCGGCACATCGCTCAGCGTTATAGCGGCTCTTGGTTCAGTTCTGCTGATTGGAATTGTGGTGAAAAACGGTATTGTTCTCGTTGACTTCATCAACCTTCTGCGCGACCGCGGTCAAAGGCTGTACGATGCCATAACCGATGCAGGCCGTTTGCGTCTGCGCCCGGTGCTTATGACTGCTTTCACAACTATTCTGGGCATGTTACCGCTGGCTCTCAGTACCGGCGAAGGCTCGGAAATTTGGCGTCCCATGGGCATCTCAGTAATCGGAGGTCTGGTATTCTCTACAGTGGTTACTATGGTTGTAGTACCGGTGATGTATGCCGTGCTTGCAAGAAGCGGCGAGCGTGACAAGCTGATGAGAATACGACGCAGGTTTGAGGAACAAAACCTTTGATTCATTCATTAAAAATCAAACGTAAGCATGAAAGCAGTGATGATTATTTTTAATGTGGCCCACACCGAACGTGTTGAGTATGTGCTCGATCAGCTGAATATCAAAGGCTTTAGCTGGTTCGAAAACGTCAAGGGTCGTGGCTCCAGTACAGGAGAACCACGCATGGGTACGCACACCTGGCCCGAAATCAATTCGGCAGTAATTACAATTGTCGAGGATAAACAGGTTGATGCCTTGCTCGAAAAGGTCAGAAAAATCGATGCCATCAATCAGGAAGTTGGCATTAGAGCATTTGCATGGGATATTCTGAAATCGTTCTAGTCTTTTAAAAATCCCTTATTTTCAGTTCAGCCCGGGAAGCGCTTTCCGGGCTGACTTTTTAATTATTTAAAGGGACAAACCTCTCGTTAATGGTTGCTTTAAGGTTTTTGTTGAATGGATCCCAGCGGAAGTGCCGTCGTTGAACCACAGCGGGTCCAAGCTTACGGTTCACATAATCATTCATCATATAATCGAAAGTGTAGGCGGCATATAATCTGCCCAGATAACTGATGAAGTTCCTAGCCCTTTCGATGTTCATGGTGTCCACCTTAAGCTTGTAGTCAATTTTGCCAGTCATAAACTTCATTGTGAAATAACCCTCGTACCTGTCTAGCAGGTCGTGTGTGGCAAACAACACCGTCGGCTTTTTTATATTCTTGTCATTCACTTTATTGAACACCAGCCATAATGCAAGATTCAGGCCATTTATCGCGAAATCATACGTATAAACCGTTTCACCAACAATCACTTCATCTTCCACCGGACTGTAATATTCCTGTAACTCGAGCTGAGCAAGATTAAGGATATAGGCTGATGTATCTGCGTGCATAAAAGCTTCGGTCTGATCCTCAGTATATACTTTCAATCCATATTTACTCAGTTCGGACAGATAGCTTTCTCCAAATAAGCGTAGCACGGAAGCCTGGCTGAGATTTGGAAAGATAAGGGTGTTTTCGAGCAGTCTGACGTCCTGCTTTGCCTGAGAAAATGTGAAACTGCTGCCTGGGTAATCCGATTTCTGGTTTACGAGCCATACTTCGGTTGGCAACAGCACCAAAACTGAATTGTCCCTGGCCATTATTGCATATTTCCGGGCCAATTTACGTTCGGGCGAGCAGGAATACTGCCCAACAATCATGCTGATTATTCCAAAAAAGATCAAAAATCGCAGATGCCGCATAGGAAGTTGGATTGGGCAAAATTAAGCAATGATGCCAGATAATGCAGCAGATTGTAGACTCTTAGTAAAATCTTCAGGCCATCTGGAGCAGTTGTTCGGCAAAGTGTTCACCATAAGCCTCAGCTCGGGCTAAGTCTTCTTCAGCTGGTGAAAACTTAATAAAAACATCAGTGTCCGTATATTTCAACTTAAGGCTTTCGAGGTTTGTCCTGATGATCTTCATTGCCTCGCCACTCCATCCATACGAACCAAACCCCCCTGCCAGCTTGCCTTTGTCACGCAGTGGGTTGATTACAGCAAACAACTTATAAATAGGCAGCAGAATATTCTGATTAATCGTTGGGCAGCCAACAATGAGTCCTGAGGAAATGGTGAGCTGCATTTCGAGGTCGCCAATGGAAGTATGCTCAATATCCTGTTGGAAGGCTTTGACAATACCCGATTTTTCGATTCCACAGGCAATGGCATCGGCTATGGCTCCAGTTTTATGATAAGCCGAAACATAGGGTATGTAAACCCTGTGAGGCTGTGGCAATGCAAGATAATCGCGGGAATATTGCTCAGAAAGATCAACATAGCGCTTCCAGTACGAGCGAAGTATCGGCCCATGGCCAGTGGCTATTACCTTGATATCAAGCAGTCTGATGCGGTCGATGGCTTTCAGCATAAACTTACTGAAAGGCTTGAGAATTACATCAAAGTAATATTTAAAGGCATCGTCCCAATTGCCAACAAGGTTGTCAAACATGCGGTCATCAGCATAATGGGCACCAAATGAGTCGCAAGTAAAGAGCACACCCTCTTCCTCGAGCCATGTGTACATGCTGTCGGGCCAATGCAGGTTAGGTGCCGAAATAAACCTCAGGGTCTTATTTCCCAGACTAAGTGTTTCCTGATCTTTGACCTGAATGCTTTTGAAAGGAATGGAAACCAGATCGTTAAGGTATCTTATTGCGTTACCTGTGCCAACTACAGTAGCCTGTGGGGCAATCTCGAGCAAGCGCTGTACACAGCCCGAATGGTCGGGTTCGGTGTGATTCAGGACAATGTACTGAAGCTCGGAAGGATCCATCAGTGACCTCAGTTTGGCTTCATACAGAGGCCAGAAACGTTCCTTGACGGTTTCGACCACAGCCTTTTTGTCAGCATTAATGAAATAACTGTTGTAGGTAGTACCGTATTTGGTTTCCATCACCACATCAAAGGTGACAAGATCCTTATCGAGCACACCAATCCAGTGTACGTCCTGGGTAACTTCAAGAAGCACCGGCTCCATAAATTTTAAGGTGTTAAACTACAAAAATAGCATAAAATTGAGATTGAACGATTCTAAATAAGCTTGCAGACCGCAGCGGTCGGCATTCTGAACAGCAGCTCACAGAAAACTGAGCGTTGATTATTGCAGGTGAAAATATAAAATTGACCAGCAAATCCTGCTTGAACACATAATCCGGCTTAAGCACCCGGATTATTTTGGTTCAAATCCGGATACCTTCAAGATCTTTCTGAAAACATCGGTATTATCGTAAACACCAGCAAAAGCCTGTGCTCCAAGGCCGAATGCATAAACCGGGACAAGAACCCCCGAATGATCGTCGGTCGAGAAGTGGAATTTTACACCCTTGTTTCTCTTATTTTCACCATGAATGAAAGTGAGGCCACCGGTTTCGTGGTCGGCTGTAACCACAACCAGGGTTCCGGGATTCGATTTGGCAAACCCGACTGCAACACCTACCGCTTTGTCAAAGTCGATCATTTCGGTCACTAAGTATGACGAGTCGTTGGCATGTCCTGCCCAGTCAATCTGAGAACCTTCGACCATCAGAAAGAAACCTTTTTCGTTTTGGGCCGACAAGGACTCAATGGCAATGCGGGTGGCATCAGCAAGGGAATAATTTTTTCTTTTTGCGGCGGGTTCAGGGTGAGCAGTATCGGTAAGCACAAGTAGCCTACGGAAACCCTTGCCGCTATCGGGCAACGTTTCGCGAAATTCGAAGCCGCTGTTTTTCATTTCCGATACCAGATCACGTCCGTCCTTACGACGTGTGAAGTTGAACAATCCACCGCCTATCACCACATCGATGGGCGACCTGGCAAAGTCGGCGGCGATCTCCTGTTCATTCTTGCGCGAAATGTTTTTTGCTACAAAATTAGCAGGAGTGGCGTGGGTTACATCACATGTAACAGCAACACCTGTTCGGCGTCCTGCATAGGCAAAAACTTCCAACAAGCTTGGTACGGCGGTACTGTCGGGCCGCATGCCGATCATGCCATTGCGTGTTTTAAAACCGGTGGAAAGCGCTGTTCCTCCAGCGCCTGAGTCGGTAATCTTGTGAGTATAAGAGTCGGTGCTGATCAGCCCGATGACAGGGGCATCAAACATCACCGGCCTCTGGCCCGTGGCAAGCATAAGGGCATGAGCCTGCGGTAAACCCATACCATCGCCAATCAAAAAAATGACATTCCTGACTTCAGCCGGCTTGTCGATGTGCTGAGGCCTGTGGTTGTTTTTCCGCTGAGCCTGCATTGGCAAAGCCATTAACATTGCCAGCATAATCGTGAAATAAGAAAGCGTGATTTTCATGCGTAATCGTTTGATGGATATAAATCAATTAATGTGATTTCGGGCAAGATGCCAATGCGGCCCGGATAACCTATGCTGCCAAGACCACGGTTTACATAAAGATATTGTCCGGAGCCGGAGTTATACAAACCCGCCCAATGTTTGTAGATATATTGGGCTGGGCTCCATTTGAATCCGGGTATTTCTATTCCAAACTGAAAGCCATGGGTGTGGCCCGAAAGGGTGAGCCCGATATTCGTTGAGCTGCCCACTACCTGGGCACTCCAATGACTTGGATCGTGACTGAGCAGAATCTTCGAAGGTATTTCACTAAGTCCTTCAAGGGCAGCATTAAGGTCTCCTTTGCGCGGAAACCTCGCATTGGCACTCCAGTTTTCAACTCCTGCAATAGCCAGACGGTCGTCGCCCCTGCTCAGGATAGCCGAGCTATTGCGTAGCAACGTCCAACCCGAATCCTCATAAAGCTGAAATAATTCATCAAGGTTGCGTTTCTTACTGACTTCGTCCGGCCACTTCACATAATCGCCGTAATCGTGGTTACCCAGTATCGCAAACACTCCATGAGGTGCCGTGAGTCGTTTCAGGACATCTCGAAAACGATATGCCTCATCGGTTGTGTAATTCACCAGATCGCCGGTAAATACGATTATATCAGGTTTGGCCGACAAGATATCATCAAAGGCTTCCTCAAGCGCATCGACCGACGACCACGAACCCAGATGCAAATCAGAAATATGCGCGATACGAAAACCAGCAAAACCCTCAGGCAAGCCATTGAGGTTAAGGCTAAGCCGCTTGATATCAAAACGGTGAACCCAGCGGAACATGCCGATAAACATCGTTGTAACTACCAGTCCGCCCGTAACCAGAGCCATCTGTTGCAGAAACTCAGAACGGTCGTATTTGCGGATGCCCGGCAGTGGTGTCTTGCGTTTCGAAAAACTCACCCAATCATAAAGCCCTTGCAGCCATCTCACAATGTCAGCAAAAAACAAGATGACTGCCATGAAGAATTTGGCAACGAAGAACGAAAATATGCCACCATAAAGCAGATTGCGCACCCAGGGCATCCAATCATACTGTCCGATAACGAGTGTAAGGAGCGTAGTGGCTGCAAGCGCAGCCAGGGGAAGCCAATAAAATATTATTAAAGACGACTTTATTAACTTATTGTATGTAAATAACTTACGCTTGAACATCCCCCAGACATAAACATCGATTAGCAATAGAAAAATGAAAGCGGGATAGCGGCTGGCATTTTTGGGGAAGACAGCAAGGGTCAGAAAATAACCTGCCACGATAATGACTGAGGCAAGGAGAACCGGAAAAAACTGCTTACTGGAAAATTTCATAAAACGGATGCAAAATTAGCCATAATGCGCTAACAGGATTAGGATTACGTAAATTTAACACACACCATGTTAAAGCAGCCTGATAATATTAACAATGCCATCATCAACTTGAATTTGCTAAAAGTCTTTCAAATCAAAAAAAGGTTCGTTAACTGCATCTAATTTAAGGAATAATATTTGATTGAACTTTGTTTAATTTTTCAAACAAATGATTATGCTGTTTCGCAATAAATTCCTCATTCTAGCTGTAACTCTTTGCATGCCTGCGCTGCTCTTTGCTCAGCCTGACCCTCAGAGAATGAACCAACCTGTTAAAGTTACAGGCAAGGTTACCGATAAAAGTGATGGCTCCAGTTTACCCGGAGCGCATCTGATCTTCAGGCATATGCGCGACACCAGCCGCGTGATAAGGACAACTACTGACAACACGGGCCAGTTAAACATTACTATGCCACGTGGTCGATATACGCTTCGCACCAGCTATCTTGGTTACAAGAACGATGAGCGGCAACTACTGATAGTTGAGGAGGTGAATAATCTGGGTACAATAATGCTTGAAAAAGCCGATGCTATGCTCGGCGAGGTAACCGTGGCGGGCGAAGCAGTGCAGGTTAGGGTAAAAAACGACACCCTGCAATTTGATGCTCAGGCTTTTAAAACCAATCCCGACGCCACGGCAGAGGATCTTGTTCGCAAATTGCCAGGCGTCACCATCACTCCCGAAGGCGTTCAGGCCCAAGGAGAAACAGTAAAAAGAGTATTGGTGGACGGACAAGAGTTCTTTGGTGACGATCCCAACATAGCCTTACGGAACCTGCCTGCCGAGATGATTAGTCAGGTGGAAATTTTTGATCAGGCAAGCGATCAGTCGAGGCTGACAGGTTTCGACGACGGACAACGCACAAAGACGATCAACATCGTTACCCGTCAGGATCGGAGAAGCGGGCAGTTTGGAAAAGTGTATGCAGGCTTTGGAGAGAATGAAAGGTTTCAGGCAGGTCTTACCACGAATATTTTTTTAGGCAAACGGCGTTTTTCGATTCTGGGAATGAGTAACAACATTAACCAGCAGAATTTCAGCACCGAAGACCTCTCCGGCTTCTTCTCGGGCGGACGCGGGAGTGGCGGAGGAACGCGCATGAGTTTTGGCGGAGGCGGCGGAGGATTTCCGGGTGGATTCAACAGGGGTGATTTCCTCATCGGTCAGCAAAATGGCAACAACACCACACATTCCTACGGCATCAATTACACAGATGTGTGGATGGACAAGGTGAACGCCAATATGAGCTACTTTTTCAATCTTGCACGAAACAATACTAATCAGGTAATCGAAAGAAAATTTTTCCTCAACGAAAACTTCAGCCGCATCTACGACGAATCCAGCCAAAGCAGCCGCGACAACTACAACCACCGTTTCAACGCGAGGCTGGAATACAAGATCGACGACAATAATACAATAATGCTGATTCCGCGGTTTAGCGCGCAAAAAACCAGTTCGGAGAATTACTCTGAAGCCATCATGAGCACGATGATAGCTGCAAGCGTAAATTCCAGTTTTACTACCAACAACCGCGATTGGGACGGCATTAATTTTGGCAACACTTTGATTTACCGGTTGCGGCTAAACGAGAAGGGACGTTCGCTTTCTGCCAGGTTCAACAACAACCTGAACAACAATGAACTGCTTTACACCCTCGACGCTATTGAAACAAAGGAAAATCTCATGGTGATTTCGTCCGACACAACCAGGCAGCAATCGACCACTAAAACCCTGAACCAAAGCCATTCGGGCAACATCACCTACACCGAACCTGCAGGGAAATACGGCATGATACAGGTTTCTTACAACCTTTCTTACACCAATAACCAAAGTGATCGCCTAACCAACGACTTCAATATTATTACCGGTGCCTACAACCAGCTTGTACCTGAGTTATCAAGCGACCTGAACAGCGGTTATATCACCCACCGCGCAGGTGGGGGTTATCGTTATCGTACCGATAAATACAATTTCCTTTTCGAAATGGCATGGCAGCAGGCAAGGCTCGAAGCTCAGCAGAAACTGCCATATGTCAATAAAAACAACTCTAGCTATGGCAACTTTCTGCCATCACTTCAATTCAATTACAACTTCTCCCGAAGCGAAACGGCACGCCTGATGTACAGAACCTTTACTAACGGGCCTTCTGCATCACAATTATCTGATGTGGTCGACAACACCAATCCGCTCCTGCTGTCGAGCGGTAATCCTGAACTGCAACAAAGCTACAGCCACTTTCTGACAGGCAGCTACACCCTCACGCGCATTGAGAAAGGAAAATCGTTCATGGGCTTTATCTTTATGAACATCACTAACAATTACATTGGAAACTCCCTGATCATTGCCCGCAACGACACCCTTCTTGAGAATGGCTATACTTTACCAGCAGGAGCGCAATACAGCAGGCCCGAAAACCTGAATGGCCTTGTGAATATGCGTTCATCACTTACCTATGGATTTCCCCTCCGCAAAATCAAAAGCAACATCAACCTCACCGGAGGATTTGCATGGATGCGCACGCCCAGCCTGATCAACAATCTGGGGAATATTACCAATACCTATACTGCAACCGGAGGGGCTACGCTGAGCAGCAACATCAGTCAGAACCTCGACTTTACCCTCGGCTATCGCCTCAACCACCAAACAACACAGAACAAGATGCGGCCACAGTCGGACAATCGCTTCTTCTATCATATGGGTGAAGCAAGAATTGCCTGGACCATTAAGAAGAAGTGGATTGTGCGCAGCGATCTAAATAACTTATACTACACAGGATTAGGCGACAATTTCAACGAAAACTACTGGCTGTGGAATATTAACCTCGGTCGGAAACTGTTCGAAAATAACCGTGGCGAAATCACTTTCGGGGTATATGACCTGTTGAATCAAAACCAGAGTGTCACACAAAACGTGACAGACACCTATATCGAAAGTGCCCGTTACAATGTGCTCAACCGTTTTCTGATGCTCACATTCACCTACAACTTCCGCAACTTTGGTGTACAGAACCAACGCAGCCTGCCGCAGCATAATACCCAGGGTCCGCCAAGGGAAATATTCTTTTTTCCACCAATGTAAGCCGACCGGTTCAGTAATAAAAGAGGCTGCCTCAATGGATGAGGCAGCCTCTTTTTATTTGATGCTTGAGGTTTTATCAGAGCACGCCCTGATCCATCATGGCATTGGCCACTTTGAGGAAGCCGGCCACATTGGCGCCTTTTACATAGTCGATATATCCGTTGTTCTGAGTACCATGCTTAACGCAGGCAGCATGGATGTTGCGCATGATCTCGTGAAGACGAGCATCCACTTCATCGCGGCTCCAGGAAAGTTTCATGGAGTTTTGGGTCATTTCGAGTCCCGAAGTAGCCACACCACCAGCATTGGCTGCCTTGCCGGGAGCAAACAGAATGCGGCCATGTTTGAATACTTCAATTGCTTCGGGTGTGGATGGCATATTGGCGCCTTCGGCAACGCAAATGCATCCGTTGGCTACCAGCTTTTCAGCATCTTCCTTGTTCAGTTCGTTCTGGGTAGCACATGGCATGGCCACATCGCATTTTACCTCCCAAGGACGCTTCCCTGGCACAAATTGTGCTCCGGGGAATTCGAGGGCATAGGGCTTGACAATGTCCTGATTTGATGCACGTAGCTCGAGCAGATATTCAATCTTGTCGCCAGAAATACCATCAGGGTCATATATGTAACCGTCAGGACCTGAGATAGTAACAACCTTGGCACCAAGGTGATTGAGCTTGGTAATAGCACCCCAGGCCACATTGCCAAAACCGGAAACAGCCACAACTTTTCCCTTGAAATCCTGGCCACGGGTAGCCAGCATTTCCTGAGCAAAATAAACCGCACCGAAACCAGTAGCTTCAGGACGGATGAGCGAGCCGCCCCAGTTGATGCCCTTGCCGGTGAGTACGCCAACATGTTCCATGGTTAGCTTTTTATACATGCCATAGAGGTATCCGATCTCCTTTCCACCAACACCAATATCGCCTGCCGGTACGTCGGTTTCGGGACCAATGATGCGCCACAGTTCAAGCATGAACGATTGGCAGAATCGCATGATCTCAGCATCCGACTTGCCTTTGGGGTCAAAGTCAGAACCACCTTTGGCCCCACCCATAGGCAAAGTGGTCAGGCTGTTCTTGAAGATTTGCTCAAAACCGAGAAACTTTAGAATACTGAGGTTTACGCTGGGGTGGAAACGCAATCCGCCTTTGTATGGTCCAATGGCGTTGTTGAACTGAACCCTGTAGCCAAGATTGACATGCACCTTGCCATGATCGTCAACCCACGGCACTTTGAAGGTCAACACCCTGTCGGGTTCAACAATGCGGTCAATAATGCCCTTGGCTTCGAGCTGGGGATTCTGATTTACAACATCCTCAATAGATTCCAGCACTTCGCGCACGGCCTGCAGATACTCCATTTCACCCGGATGTTTTTTCTCAAGGTCGTTCATGATTTTCTCGAGGTTCATAGGTTTTGGTGTTAATGAAATAAATCAAACTATATTTTGTGAACTTTTCACAGTGTGAATACTTTAACAATGCAAAATTAGTGCATTTTGTTTAACCAAAACAAAAATCCAGTCAGTAAATTGCAGGCGTATGGCTATATTGGATTCAATCTAAATAAAACAGTCGCAAACGTTTGAAAATTAGTTTTCGTGACAGCAACTTCATAAAGGCACGATCCACGAAGTGAGCAGCCAGATTCTCGAGTTGTAGCGTTCATCAAAAATACGCTGTGCACGATGCTGAAGCTCAAACTGCAGGCGGTGTTCGTTAGCGAACAGCATTCCAGCTCCCACTCCGCTTCTGTTGTCGAATCGAAGGTTTTCAAATGCTTCATCGCTGCTGAGCAAGATTTCGGAACCGACGAGGACATACCATTCGCCAGCATCGAGTTTGTCGCCCGTAAGCGGCCTTTCGGCTGTGATGCGATAACGGATGCGGTGTTGAAAGCTTTCGTCAAAGAAGCGCTGCTCGATGCGGGCACGGTGCGAAAGGCTTATGTTGCCGGCTGGTGTGCGGAAGCTGTATTGCCATATTATGCGCTTTTCGGTGGGGCGTTCATCTTCAAGAGGGTTTTCCAGGCCATAAAGGAGGCCTAAAGTAATCCTGCGACCGCCCACCAGTCGCCTGCTGACGAAAGCCTGTGCTTCGGCAAGCATCCATTGACCGGCGCCAGTTTCAGGCTCTTTGCCAAGCTGTCCGAGACTGAGCCTCATCACCAGTTTGGTGTTCCAGTTCCATTGGCCTTTCAGACCACCCGACATGCTCAGATCGGGTTCCCATACCACAGGCACCTGCCCATCCGCATTTGAGAAATAGAGACCAAGGAATATAATTAACAGTAACTTCCTCATCAATACAATAAATGAGTATCGGTGAATGGCTTATTTGTCCTTTTTCGCAAAAGACGTCCTTCCTCATCCATCAGCAGCTCATAAGCCACAATCGCGCCGTCAGGTTTTTTTGCTTCCACCTCCAATTCGTAACGAACGACCACGCCCTTGTGCCCGGGATTTACCATAGCTACATCAAAATCGCGTCCATCATCAATGGCCCAAGAGAATTGATGTTGCGCCCCCAAAATCCTGTAACGCTTTCCAAGACTACTCAGCTCTTTTATCATCGTTCCGGTCATGGCAGATGAAAAAGTTCTCAAGGGTATCTTGCGCTCAAGGTCCTGAAAGGTTCCATCAGCAGCAAACTCCATACTCCAGCGCTGGCCTCTCCAGTGAAACTTTGCTTCGTAGCTGATGTTATCTCTGGCATATTCCTTATAATATTTTATTTTACCGGTTTGACCTTCGATCTGCTTAAGCTGCTCTAGAGCCCGGGAGGGAAGCTCCCCCCTTTGGATGCTGACTTCTTTTTCCTGCTTGATTTCACGTGTTTGAGCCTTCAGGGTCGTGACTGGAAAAAGTGTGATAACCAAAAAAAATAAAGATCTAAACATGAGATCATAGGATATTTCAGCAAAGATAATGGCTAACTGCCTTCAATAAAAATTTTGTACAGACTGTTGCACATTTCATAAATGCGTTATTTTTGGCACATCAAAAAATGAGATTTATCATGACAATTCGCGTACATTTCTGGTGGTGGCACAGTGGATTTATCCGAAGGTGCTGAGGAATTGTACGACCATTAAAAAAGTATGAAAAGGTCTGTCGTCCGCGGCAGGCCTTTTTTTTTAACACAATTTGCAAAAAAAATGAAGCTCAACGTCAGGATCACTCAGGTAGCCGGCGACCTCACTACTCCGGTAGGATTTTATATGGCTTTGCGCGACCGGTTTCCCCCGGCCCTGCTTTTCGAAAGCTCAGATTATCATTCAGCTTCCGACAGCTCCTCATTTGTTTGCCTCGATCCCATAGCAAGCTTTAAAGTTGTTGACAAAGAGGTTATTATCGAGAAGCATGGAAGGATTGTTGGACGGCATCCGCTGCACCGCGAAAACTTTAGGGAGGTTTTTGGCCGGTTTACATCAGGTTTAGTTCCCGATGCTGATGTTCCTGGTGGCGGTTTGTACGGCTATATTGGCTACGATATGTTGTGTTATTTTGAGGATGTGGATCTGCACCTGCAGCATGATGCGGTGTACGCACACCCGGGTATGGTGATGAGCGCCTACCGCTTTGTGCTGCATCTGAACCACTTCAACGACAGCCTGATGATCTATGAGTTCATTCCTGAAGGACAGCCATCGCAGCTTGAGTCGCTGCTGGCTGTTCTCAGGTTGCAACGTAATATATCATCTCCTTTCGGGCTGAAAGGAGAAGTTATAAGCAAGATAAACGATGAAAGTTTTCTTGAAATGGTTCGCAAAGCCCGTCAGCATTGTTTTAGGGGCGATGTGTTTCAAATGGTGGTTTCGAGGCGATTTTATGTGGATTATTTTGGTGACGATTTTAACGTTTACAGGGCTTTGCGGCTCATCAACCCTTCGCCCTATCTGTTTTATCTCGATTTCGGATATTACCGTCTGTTTGGCAGCTCGCCCGAAAGTCAATTACGCATCCATGATGGCAAAGCCATTCTGAATCCCATAGCCGGCACATACCGACGCACCGGCAACGCGGCTGCCGATGCAGCTTTGGCAGAAATACTCAGCAATGACCCAAAGGAAAACGCCGAACATGCCATGCTTGTCGATCTGGCCCGCAACGATCTGAGTCGCAGTTGTCGCGATGTGGAAGTGGAGGTCCTCAAAGAAACCCAATATTTCAGTCATGTTATCCACCTGGTATCGAGGGTGAGTGGCAAACTACGCGATAAGGGCGATTGGCTACGTGTAGTGATTGACACTTTTCCTGCCGGCACCCTTTCGGGCGCCCCAAAAGTGCGGGCAATGCAGCTTATCGATGCCATAGAGCCGCACAGCAGGGGCTTTTATGGCGGAGCTGCCGGATTTGTTGGCTTCGATGGCCAGGTGAACTTTGCTATCCTGATACGTTCGTTTTTGAGCATCCGCCAACGACTGTACTTCCAGGCTGGGGCCGGAGTAGTCGCCGCCTCCGTGCCTGAAAACGAACTTCAGGAAGTGAACAACAAACTGGAAGCACTGCGTCGTGCACTAGAAACTGCAACAAAAGCCTGAATCATGAAAGTACTCGTATTTGACAACTACGACTCATTTACTTACAATATTGTGCAAATCGTGGAGCAACTTAGCGGCAGCCTGCCTGCTGTCGCCCGTAACGACCGAATCAGTCTGGACAAAGTGGAATGTTTCGACCGGATCATTCTCTCCCCGGGGCCGGGCATCCCATCTGAATCAGGCTTGTTGTTGCCGCTGATCCGTCATTTTGCGGCCCGAAAACCAATATTGGGCATCTGTCTGGGGCTGCAGGCCATGGCCGAATGTTTCGGAGGCAGGCTGACCAACCTTGGTGAGGTATATCATGGTGTAGCCACGACCATCATTCAAACTGGCCATGCTGAGCCTATCTTCGACGGTTTACCTGAGCGTTTTGCTGCTGCACGTTACCACTCGTGGGTGGCCGATCGCTCGAGTCTTCCAAAATGTTTCAACATCACTGCCGAAGACGAAAACGGTCTTATCATGGCTATCCGACATAAGTCATACAGCCTGTCCGGACTACAATTCCATCCTGAATCCATACTAAGTCCACATGGCGTCAGGATGATAAAAAACTGGTTAAACCACTGAAAATATGAAACATATACTGGAAGCGCTGCTTAACCACGAGAAGCTCGGCTACGCCGAAGCCCACGAAGTATTGACTGCCCTGACTCAAAACGCATTCAACCCGGCACAGACTGCCAGTTTTATCACTGTTTTTCTTATGCGGGGTGTCACGGTGGATGAATTAACCGGTTTCAGGGACGCCTTGCTCGACCTCTGCGCCAAAGTGAATCTGGGCACCAATGAAATGATTGATTTGTGTGGAACAGGGGGAGATGGCAAAAACACCTTTAACATATCGACCACGGCTTCCCTTGTGGTGGCCGCGGCAGGTTTTAAGGTTGCCAAGCACTGCAATTACGGAGTGAGCTCGGTGAGTGGTTCATCGAATCTGCTGGAGTTCCTGGGCTACCGTTTCTCGCCAGACCGAGCGAAGCTTGAAACTGAGTTGGAAAAAACAGGCATTTGCTTTTTGCATGCCCCTCTGTTTCACCCTGCCATGAAATCAGTTGCGCCTATACGCAGGGAGCTGGGAATCAAAACATTTTTTAATATGCTTGGACCTATGGTTAATCCCGCCAGGCCACGTTATCAGCTCACCGGTGTTTTTAACCTTGAGCTGGCCCGGCTCTATCATTACATTTATCAGCAGGAAAACGCCGTATATGCCGTTGTGCATAACCTTGATGGCTATGATGAATGTTCGCTTACCGCACCGCTCAAGGTATTTGATCGTCAGGGCGAGAGGCTAATACAACCAGAGGATTTCGGTTTTGGGCTTCTCGACCAGGTTGCCCTGACCGGAGGTGATAATACTGCTGAAAATGCCGCAATTTTTCTGGATATCCTTCAAAACCGGGCTTTACCTGCCAAGATACAGGTAGTTATTGCGAATGCGGCTCTGGCCATACAAACAATGAGCAACCTGAGCCTTCCTGATTCCTTTACTCTGGCGAGCGAGGCTCTCAGCAGCGGAAAAGCTTACAATACTTTCAATAAACTGATACAACTGCAACAATGAAAAATATTCTTGAAAGCATAGTCGTAAACAAAAGAGCAGAGGTTGACGAACGACGTTCGCTTTATCCGGTCAAGCTGCTTGAGCGAAGCATCTACTTCGAAACCAAGCCCTTGTCGCTGAAGCGATACCTGATGCGGGAAGATATGCAGGGCATCATTGCCGAATTCAAACGCAAATCGCCTTCACGTGGCATGATCAACGAATTTGCCGATGTGCAGCGTGTTACGCTGGGATATATGCAGGCGGGCGCCTCGGCCTTGTCGGTACTCACCGATGCCAGCTTTTTCGGCGGAAGCACAAATGACCTTACTGTTGCACGGCGCTTTAACTTCTGCCCAATTCTGCGCAAAGACTTTATCATCGACGAATACCAGATTATCGAGGCTAAAAGCATAGGAGCGGATGCCATATTGCTTATTGCATCCGTTCTTTCAAATCAGGAAATTGAATCTTTCGCAACACTGGCATACTCGCTCGGCATGGAGATTCTGCTTGAAGTGCATGATGAAGTGGAGCTGGATAAGATTCCTGATATTGAAGTTATTGTGGGTGTTAATAACCGCAATCTAAAAAGCATGACCACCAGTTTGAAAACGGCCTTCGATCTTGCCACAAAGCTCCCCGAAGCACAGCTCAAGGTGGCCGAAAGCGGCATTACTTCGGCCACAGATATTGTTGCACTTCGTCAGGCTGGATACAAGGGATTCCTTATTGGGAAACATTTCATGCAACACACCCGTCCCCAGCACGCATGCAGAAAACTGATCGGTGAACTCCGGAGATTACATTCCCAATGAAAATCAAGGTTTGCGGCCTCACCTTTGCCGAACAGCTGCTCGCTCTTAACCTGCCGCAGTTTAGTCATCTGGGCCTGATATATCATCCAGCGAGTCCACGCTTTGCCGGAAACCTGAACATCCCTGATGCAGTTTGGGCAACAAAGCTCACCGGAGTTTTTGTTCATGCCCGATTTGATGAAATACTTTCGGTGGCCAGATCGAAAAATTTGAAATCCATTCAATTGCATGGCGAACAAGATCCTGCCACCTGCTTTAAGCTTAAACAGTCGGGAATGGAAGTAATCAAGGTATTTCATCCTGAAGATAGCGGTTTTGACCTCACAAAAGCGTTTGAAAACTGTTGCGACTATTTTTTATTCGACAGTGGCAGTTCGGGAACTGGAGGCCGGGGCAGACTGTTCGATTGGGCAATGCTTGATGCTTACAAAGGAAATGTTCCGTTCTTTTTAAGCGGGGGCATCGCATTCGACGATGCTGAGCGCCTGCTGAGCATCAGGCATCCCCGTTTGGTTGGCCTCGACCTGAACAGTCGTTTCGAACTAAGGCCCGGCATCAAGAATATCCCTTTGCTGTATTCATTTCTCAAAAAACTTCAACAATGAAATCCTTTTATCAGCTAGATGACCAAGGCTTTTATGGAAACTTTGGAGGTGCATTCATACCCGAAATGCTTTACCCGAACATCGAAGAACTCAGGCTTAACTATTTACCTATTCTTGAATCAGATGATTTCAGAATGCAATTCAACGATTTGCTGGTGGATTATGTCGGAAGGCCAACGCCATTGTATCTGGCGGCAAACCTTTCGGAGCGATATCAGACCAACATCTGGTTGAAGCGTGAGGATCTTGCACATACTGGAGCACATAAGATAAATAACACGGTTGGTCAGGTGCTTTTGGCCAGAAAACTTGGTAAGAAACGCATCATAGCCGAAACAGGAGCCGGACAGCATGGTGTGGCCACTGCTACCGTGTGTGCACTCATGAGGATGGAATGTATTGTTTTTATGGGCGAGACCGATATGCAACGTCAGGCGCACAATGTGGCCCGTATGAAAATGCTGGGTTCCGAGGTGCGACCTGCCACATCAGGGAGCAAGACACTCAAGGACGCTACCAATGAAGCCATACGCTACTGGATTAATCATCCTCATGACACGCATTACGTAATTGGTTCAGTGGTTGGCCCACATCCCTATCCCGATCTGGTGGCGAGGCTACAGAGCATCATCAGCAAGGAGATAACGGTCCAGTTGCTCGCTAAAAGTGGTCGAAGCAGTCCACATGCCGTGATTGCCTGTGTAGGCGGTGGGAGTAATGCTGCAGGAGCTTTCTACCACTTCCTAAAGATACCCGAAGTCAGGCTTATAGGCGCCGAGGCAGCAGGCAAAGGTGTACACAGTGGGCAAACCGCCGCATCGTTGCATACGGGCAGCCAGGGCATTATCCATGGTAGCCTGACAATGCTGATGCAGGACACCAACGGGCAGATTACCGAGCCGCATTCCATCTCGGCCGGTCTTGATTATCCAGGCATCGGACCCATGCATGCCAACCTGTTTGCAACAGGCCGGGCCGAATATTACGCCATTACCGATGATGAGGCCCTGAAAGCTGCCTTCGTGCTCAGCCGGCTCGAGGGAATCATTCCTGCCCTGGAAACTGCTCATGCCCTTGCCGTGCTTGAAAAATGCCCCTTCGGTACGGATGAACATATTGTTGTCAACCTTTCAGGACGTGGCGATAAAGACCTCTCGACCTTAATGCAAAATTTCGAAAACCATGAACCCCATTGACAGCTTATTTCAAGCCCAACGCAGCGAAATACTGAGTGTTTATTTCACTGCAGGCTATCCACATGACGGAAGCATAGGCACCATTATCGAACTGCTCAGCCGGCATGGTGCAGATATCATCGAAGTGGGACTGCCCTTTAGTGATCCGCTTGCCGACGGACCCACTATACAGGAAAGCAGTGCGATTGCTTTGCGCCAGGGAATTACAATAGCAGCGATATTCAGGCAGTTAAGCCAAAACAAAAGCCCTGCTCCCATCGTACTCATGGGGTACCTCAACCCGGTGCTGCAGTATGGCTTCGAAGCCTTTTTTCGCGATGCTAAAAAAGCAGGAGCATCGGCCATCATCTTGCCCGACCTGCCTCCTGAAGTATTTACCACCAAATACCGGCATCTTTACAAACAGCACGACATTTATCCCGTGTTTCTGATCAGTCCGCAATCCTCCGACGAGCGCATCCGCATGCTCGACAGCCTGAGCAAGGGATTTCTCTACGCTGTTTCATCATCTACTACTACCGGTAAAAACAGTCGTTTCGGGATGGCCGAGATGGAATGGTTCGGGCGGATAAAACGGCTGAAGCTCAACAATCCGGTGTTGGCAGGCTTCGGTATTGCAGATCATGACGCCCTACGCTTCGTATTCGACCACCTGCCCGGTGCAGTGGTAGGCAGTGCGCTTATTAAAAGCCTCGATGCAACAAAAAGCGACTTTGGAATTCCCATGTTCATGAAAAATATGCTCAACCACAAACCATGATACTACAATTAGAATCACAGATCAGTGAGCCGTTGCTGCAAAGCATCACATTTTTTCTTAGCAGTAACGAATTTATTACGAGCGAAGTGCGCACCCAGTTCAACCACTATTTGGTTGCTATAGGGAAAAAGGAAATTGATATCCGTCGGATTGGTCAACTCGAAGGCGTGCGGGACATACACCGGGTAGAGGATGCCTACAAACTGGTGTCGCGCAAATGGAGGGTTTATGACACGGAGATCGATCTCGGACAGGGCATTACTATCGGCCGCAATAGCCTGAGTATTGTAGCCGGACCATGCTCGATTGAGAGCGAAGCCCAGTCCTTGCAAACCATTGAGCACTTGAAATTCAATGGATTGCGGATGATGCGTGGCGGTGTATTCAAGCCACGCACCTCCCCCTATTCCTTCAGAGGGGTTGGCCTCGAAGGATTGAAAGAAGTTTCGGCACTCTGCCGGCAACAAGGCATCTTCTTCATCACCGAAGTGATGCAGGTTTCTCAGGTTGCCGAGATGTTTGAATATGTTGACATATTTCAGGTAGGAACACGCAACGCACAAAATTTCAGCCTGCTCGACGAGTTGGGCAAAGCAGGCAAACCAGTGATACTGAAGAGAGGCTTTTCAGGCACCCTGGAAGAGCTGCTTCAGGCCGCTGAATATGTGTTTTCGGCGGGCAACGAAAAAATTATCCTATGCGAGCGTGGCATACGAACATTCGAAACAGCTTACCGCAACACCCTGGACCTCAACGCTGTGGTAGTACTCAAAGAAAAAAGCCACCTGCCCGTTTTTGTCGATCCTTCGCATGGGGTGGGTGTTCGACAATTTGTTGCCCAAATGGCCTTGTCGGCTGTTATGGCAGGTGCTGATGGCATTATGCTCGAGGTGCACAACTGCCCCGAACGTGCCATGTCGGATGGTCAGCAAACCCTCGATTACACCGAGGCCTCAAAGCTATATGGAAAGCTCAGAGCCACCTGGGAACTGAGACAAAATTTCAATGGCCAGTTTTAGCTTTTCAATGTTTACAGCATAGCCGCGCAATACGATGTCAGCACTAATATTCATCTGCATTCTGCCGGCCCGAAAACACTCTCGAGTTGAATACCAGCCTGTTTCTTGAAATATAATGCTTCGGGTATAAAAGAAAATCGGGCAGTAATGATTTGATTTTCCAACTGCTTCTGCTGCGTAGATAGCGAATCTATCCCAATCAACTGCAGTTTATTGCAAGGCAAAAAATACGGCTTTCCTTTAAGGAACAACAACTTCCCCGTCATTACAAGATTGATCTCATCGGTCCACGAGGCATCGGTGACCCTGGCAAGCTTTACCTTTTTACCTGAAAGCACTTCATTGCCCTCAAAATCAAGCATTTCGAGCTCCCCGTTAATAACCTTCAGCCAGAGACTGAATCTGCCATCTGCCATCATATGAATCTTGCCCGCCTCCACGACCCACCTGCCTGTATTTAATTCCCATGCCATATCAACGTTCGGTCGACTGAAATAATAAAATGTGCTATCATCAAATAGTATCAGTCCGGTATGCTGGGTTTCATGAGATGAGAATCCTACCTTGACTCCCCAAAATCCATTTAGTTCCGTTTTGCGTCCGCAACTTGCCGCCAACATCAGCAAGAGACTAAAAAAGAGAAAATTTCTGAAAATTTTCATAATCTAATAAATTTTGTATTTGCTGCGCTTTCTTTTCATTTCTGCAGTCACTTCCGTTTGTGGCTGCTTTTTACGAAATGCATTCACAAAATAGTATATCATTGGCAGGAAAGTGATTATCAGGGCAAAAGGCAATACCCACATCACAGCATCGGAAGCGGCAGTTTTGGCGGAATGAACCACACTCCATGTGATGGCTCCAAATAAGATGATGAGCGAAAGTTTAAGCAGACGAATCAGTCTCATTGCAAGAGCGTATTGAAATGCAGCGTTTTCGGGAGTGATCCTGACCGGATAATTAAATATCTCCGGCCTCTTATTCAGCAAAGTGAGCAGGATGTACAATGCCAGGGCAAGCAAAGGACTGAAAAAGATGCTGACGCGACTTCCCCAGCCATCGGGTTGTCCCTTGGCATTAAAGTGCACAGGAATGGTTTCGGGCAGCGAGGTCCACAAAATCAAAGTGTAAATGAGCAATCCGAGAAGCAACACTGCCGATATTATCTCAAGAACCTTATCGGTGCGGGTAAGTTTTATCGGTAAACGTGGGCGGTTATCAGGCATCATGTATCATATTACAAGGCTAAGTTAAAGCGATTCACCGAATGAAACCTACTACGACCCATATTCTCGGCTCATTTTTTTAAATTTTCGAAAAGTTGAACATCGATTCGCTCCAACCAATCGATTTCCTACTTTTGGCAGGAGTTAAATATGTATTATGAAAGCTTTTTCCATGGTTATTGCGATGGTAGCGATGCTATGCTACAGCCAAAATATAGCAGCCCAGACAAATACTGAAGGGATGCTCACGTTTCAGGTGACCTCAGTAAGCGATGGTGTGGCCTATGCTCCCAGGCATGTGCTTGCCATCTGGATCAAGGACGGTTCCGGAAATTTTGTCAAGAGCCGCAAAGTGATGGCTGCCACGCGAAAGCAACACCTGGTGAAATGGATGGCCAGTTCGGCAAACAACAGCACTGATGCAATAACGGGGGCTACACTCACCCAGCACACATCGCACGCAGTGAGCTGGGATTGCCGCAACCTGCAGGGCAATGTGGTTGTGGATGGCAACTATGAAATCTGGATTGAATATTCCAGCCAGAATTCTGCCTCAACCGGAATTGCCGGCCCATTTTATTCCTTCACCTTCAGCAAAGGCAGCAATCCGCTCAATATCAGCATACCCGACCAGTCCTATTTCAAAAGCATGACACTGACTTATACACCTTCGGCTGTTATTATAAGTGATGCGGAGCAAGCAGGTAAAGTTCCTGTTCAAATACGCTCTGAAGGTCAGGAGTCGGTCATCAGTTTTGAACTACCTGAAACCATGCCGGTTCACCTGGCCATTTACGACCTGCAGGGAAAGCGCATTCATGAGTTATGTGACCATCGCCTCGAGGCCGGTTTCCACTCGTTCAGAGTGAATCATGTGGAAGTACCGAAAGGCATTGCGCTTGTGCGACTATGGACATCGATTGGATATACAACTAAAAAATGGTCAGTAAGCGCGCATTGAGCATATTTTGTTAATCAAGAATTTCTTCGGCCACCATAACACCATTTTCGAAAACCCGGCGCATCGTTAGCCTACCATCAGGTTGATAGTGTTCTTCTATGCCATGCTTTTGATTGTTCCGGTAGTGGATAATCCGTTGGGTATTCCCGTTGGGATACCATGCCTTTTGTGTTCCGTTTCCCATTGCGAATTCGCCCTTTGCAGCCACTTGGCCATCGGCACTGTAAAATATCCAGCTGCTATGCATCAGGCCTTTATGATAAGCTCCATCGATGAATAATGAACCATCATCGTAGTATCGCCGGTAAGGGCCATGAAGGGTGTCGTCAACGTAATATTCCTCCAGCACAAGGCGTCCGTTCAGGTTGTAGTGCAGCATGACACTGTCAAGTTGGTTGTTTTTATACCAGGCCACACTTTGCAAAACTCCATTTTCGTAGAAACGCTCTTGACGGCCATTCACTTTGTTGTTAGAATATTCGGCCTGAAGCATGGGATTGCCATTGGCATAATACCATACGCACAGTCCGTGCAGCATACCGTCTTTGTAAGGCATCACTGCGCTCAGCTTTCCATTTTCGTGATATGTTTTTTTAACCTCATTACCACAAGCGGTCATGAATAATACAATGCCAGCCAGAAGCGTATTTCGGATCAATCGCAGCTTCATTGTTCAGCTATTGATTAAAATCCAATGTTTCAAAGCGATAATTGCGAATTCTGCTGATGTTCCAGTTGAGGTTTTCGAAGCCATTGTTTTCGTTATCGCGATAAAAACGCATGCTGTTGGTCATTTGCGACAGCGTGAAATGTGGGAGGCAAGGCATAAACCGGGTCCCGTTGCGCTGGAGCAACTGCAAGAAATACCAACCGGTATCGAAACCTTCGAAGGCGTAGCTGTTGGGCTCGATGCCATATCGACTGCGGAAATGACTGATGAAGAACTGAACCCTGAGGTCGTCGTAGTTGATGAATGTGGCATCGGTAAAGTGCAGGTTGAGGCGCACCATGTGTTCGATAAACAGGTTATCGAATCGCCGCCAGTCGGGCAAACCTACCAGCTGATTATTGTACTCGTCAGCCACCTGGTTTAGACTATTCAGCACATCCATGGCATAAGCCCGGTCGTCGGAATAAGTTACCACAATATTATTACGCCAGGTATCAGCCACTTCCCTGATGCGCCCCAGATCGTTGCGATCGAAGGCCATGCGTGTTACTTTTCGCTCGAGCAATGTGCTGTCGTATGGTCGGGCCCTAAGATCGGCAATATCATGATAGGTGTTGCCAACCTGAATAAATGCCGGACCAGAGCTTCGGCTTGCCAATGCCCTGATGAGGTCGGTGTTGGCTACCTTTGGCCGGTTGCGAATAGTCTTTTCAAAGGCTTCGACAAGCTGTGCGGCTTCCTGCTGATTGCGACCGGGTGCATGCAACACAATGACTCCGGCATCAGGATATGTTTTGGTGAGCGTGCCGGCGAGCTGAGCAAAGAGCGTAGCCTGATCAGGTTTTAACTTTATAACCATGGGATTACCCTCTAGCACTTGTCGGCGCAGTGTTACCGGATTTACAATCGGAATCTGATTCGTCAAGGCAAAGGAGGCAACCTGATCGAATGCCTGACTGAAAAATGGCCCGATAATCAGGTGAGATTGCCGGAGGCGGGGATCAGCCAGCGCTTTTCGCACTGATTCTTGCGACTGATCAACATCGAGTATCAACAATTCAGTGCGCAGTCCAAAATGCGCAGCCAGCGAATCAGCAGCCATAGCAAAACCCTGATAAAAGTGCAGGAACGAAAGTCCACGTGGGGCTTCCGTGGCTTCGCTCCTGGACGTAAAACGCTGTGATGTAGTTACTTCAGAAAGATACAACGGAATCAGTAGTGCCACCCTATAAACTGCATGATCAATGGCCGGGTCTGGCCGACATTGGTCATCGTAGGAGTTTGTCGCTTCCGGTTTTGCTGTAACCTCTACTACCTCTTCCTTTTTCTTCGGACCGGATGGCATCAGCGGCTCTTGCGATCTGACTACAGTTTTAGATTCTGTAAAAGGCTTTGTCTGTAGTGGTATTTTAACCTCTTGTTTGGGGAAGAGATTTTTTCCAATGGATGGGTTGGCCTTTTGTATTTCAACGGCCGTTAAACCATAGTCCTTTGCTAATTGTCTGGTTTTCTGTTGCTTATTTACCTGATGCAACAGATACGGTTGGCTTATTTTTTTTTTGAGAACCTTGATCTTCTGACCGGTTGACAAATTTTCGGAGAGGCCGGGGTTGTGTCGTTTCAGTTCCTCGATGGTGACTCCGTAATTTCGACTGATGCGAAACAGTGTTTCGCCCTTTTCAACGGTGTGCACAATGACATCTGTCTGATCCAAATCACCCGATTGCGGTTCAAATTGCGCCGAAGATGTCTGTGGAAGAAGAAGCACCTGCCCTACCTGAATATTCTCACCCAATCCCGGATTAACTTGTTGAAGCTGCGTTGTGGTCAGGTTATACATTTTGGCAATGCTGAATAAAGTTTCCTGAGGCCGGACGATATGCCGTGCAGGCAGAGACGCTTGGGCAACGGTTTGCACAGGTTGTGTAGTTTCAGGCATCAGGGGAGCAGTTTGCCTTGCGGCAGGCTGAGCATTCGAAGCCGTCTGACGCTGGGCAGCTGACGGTGTAGTAGTAGCAGGAGCTGCCTGTCGCTGTATCTGGGGATTGGGGTTGGTATTGTCTGGCTGCGATGTGCCCGATGTGTTTGCTGCATTTACAAGATCGCGACGGGTGGGACTAGATTGCTGCGAGGGTGTACCGTAAGGATCGAAACCGCTGCGTCGCAGCTGTGGCGAATTGGTGACCGGCGGTCGCTTGTCCTTACGTAAAATAGGAATCAGAATATAATCGCCCTCGCGGAATGGCTCACTGCGACTAGGATTGGCATCGCGGATGCGTCGTTCCGGAACAGTATAAACGGAGGCCACATACGAAAAAGTCTCGCTTTTTCCTGCCACGTGATAAATATACTCAAACTCATCAGTTTCGTTGGAAGAAGTCTGAACCTGACCGCGGCTCTGTCCTGAAGGAGGCGTTTGTGGGGCATTGGAAGCTGGTATCCTGATCACCTGATTCACCCTGAGGCCACGGCGTGCGTCAGGGTTATTGAGCAATATTGTCTCAACTGTTACTCCATAGGCCTTTGCGATGCTGAAAAGCGTCTGCTGGGCTTCGACAGTATGAAGGTAAAAGGCCCTGCCCTCGCGCGTTTCTATGCTCTGCGATACCTGCACCGGCACCTGAGCACGCAATACAATGATATTTGCAAACAAAATCAGAATGATGATCCACAGATACTTATATTGAGCTCTCATGGGTTATGGTGCGTATTTTACTCCCATTCAATGGTTGCCGGCGGCTTTGAGCTGATGTCGTAAACCACCCTGTTGACTCCCCTGACCTTGTTGATGATGTCGTTCGACACCCTGGCCAGGAAAGTGTAAGGCAGATGCGACCAGTCGGCGGTCATGCCATCGGTGGAATTCACTGCCCTCAAAGCTACAACATTTTCGTATGTGCGTTCATCCCCCATCACTCCCACCGATTGAACAGGAAGCAATATAACGCTTGCCTGCCAGACATTGTTGTACAGTCCTTGCTCACGAAGCGCTTCTATATAGATTTCGTCTACCTCCTGAAGGATGCGTACCTTGTCGGGGGTAACTTCTCCAAGGATCCTGATTCCCAGTCCAGGCCCTGGAAATGGATGCCTATCGATGATAAGCGGTGGGATATCCAGTGCGCGTCCGATGATGCGTACCTCATCCTTAAAAAGTGTCTTCAGTGGCTCCACCACCTTGAGTTTCATGAAGTCGGGCAGACCTCCCACATTGTGATGTGACTTAATTGTGGCTGATGGTCCTTTCACCGAAACCGACTCAATGACGTCGGGGTATATTGTTCCCTGAGCGAGCCACTTCACGTCTTCGATGTGGTGCGCTTCGTCGTTGAACACCTCGATGAATAGGTTTCCGATGATCTTTCGTTTCTGTTCCGGATCGGTAATTCCGGCAAGCCTTTCCAGAAAGCGCTCCCCTGCCCTGACGCCTTTTACATTTAGTCCAATGTGAAGGTAGGAGTTGAGCACTTTTTCGAACTCGTTTTTACGCAACAGCCCGTTATCTACAAAAATGCAATAAAGGTTTTTTCCAATGGCCTTGTGGAGCAGCATGGCTGCCACCGAGCTGTCCACGCCACCGCTAAGTCCCAACACTACTTTATCATCTCCAAGGGTTTCCCTGAGCCACGAAACCGTGTCGTCAACAAACGAGGCAGGAGTCCAGTCCTGACTGCAGCCACAAATGCCCACCACAAAGTTTTTAAGCAATTGCATACCTTCAGTGGTGTGATACACTTCTGGATGGAACTGAATGCCATAGGTTGGTTCGTCCTTGACCGCAAATCCCGCAACCTCCACATCAGCTGTGCTTGCCACAGTCCTGAAGTTATCTGGCAAGCTTAAGATGGTATCGCCATGTGACATCCATACCTGGGAGTTCTGGCTGATGCTTTGCATTAAAGGCGAACTGGTATCAATATGTTTGAGGTTGGCACGTCCGTATTCACGTATGGCCGAAGCTTCCACACTTCCTCCACTTTCGTGGGCCAGGAGCTGAGCTCCATAACATACACCCAACAATGGCAACTTGTTGCGAAGCAAAGCGAGCGGCGAGGGTGTGAGCAAGCCATCGCGCACAGAATAAGGGCTTCCCGACAGGATGACACCCTTGACAGCAGGAGTCAGCTCGGGAAAATGGTTGAAAGGATGTATCTCGCAATAGACATTCAACTCCCTCACCCTGCGGGCGATAAGTTGAGTGTATTGCGAGCCGAAATCGAGGATAAGAATGGTTTCGTGCGTCATGCAGAAAAGCACTGTTTATGCTGCAAAATAACCAAAAATATTAACAGGGTAGATCAACGATTCATTACTAATGTGATAAACAAAGCGAACACCCCAATTCGGGCATTTATCCTAAATTTGCACAAGATGCAAAACTAATCAGTAGTTTTCATGGAAAAAGAGATCCCTCAGGCTAAAAAAAGCCTCTTCGACCGCTTTTTGCATTTTGTGGAGGTAGGTGGTAATGCCCTGCCCCATCCGGCGAGCATTTTCATGATGCTAGCGCTGTTTGTATTGATTTTTTCTTGGCTGGGCACATGGTTGGGCTGGACAGCCCATCATCCGGCCACAGGCGAAACGGTGACGGTGGTCAACCTGCTTTCCAAAGAGGGGGTTCATCGAATTTTCCTGCAGCTTGTGGACAATTATACTGGTTTTGCACCGCTGGGCATTGTTATGGTTGCGCTGCTGGGCATTGGCATTGCCGAAGGCAGCGGCCTGATCAGTGCTGCCATCAGGCTGTTGGTACTCAGGGCTCCCAAGCGGCTGATCACCTTTGTGATTGTAACAGCGGGTATCTCGTCGAATACCGCATCCGATCTTGGCTATGTGCTCATCATCCCTCTGGCTGGTGTGGTTTTTCATGCACTGGGGCGACATCCGATTGCAGGCTTGGCAGCAGCCTTCGCAGGCGTTTCGGGCGGGTTCAGCGCCAACCTGTTTATTGGCACCATCGACCCTTTGCTGGCAGGACTGAGCACCGAATCGGCCAAAATTCTCGACGAAAGCTATTATGTGCTGCCTACTGCCAATTATTATTTCATGGCTGCCTCAACCTTCGTCATAGCCATTTTAGCGACATGGATCACCCATTCAGTAGTGGAGCCTAGGCTGGGAACGTACAATGGTGCGGTGGCTCCTGAACCGATATTGCCTCTCAATGACATCGAGCGAAAGGGCCTCAGAAGGGTGCTTTGGGTATCACTTGCATGGCTCGTATTGATACTGGCTACACTAATACCTGAAAACGGCTTTTTCAGAGGGCCGGGGAACTCGCTGCTGAAGTCGCCTTTCCTTAAAGGATTCATTGCTTTATTGTTCTTCGCTGCCGGAAGCCTGGGCATTGTTTACGGGGCAACAACAGGTAAATATAAGCGCGATGCCGATGTGATTAAGGGGATGACGGAAAGCTTTAAAAGTCTGGCTGCATTCATGGTGCTGGTATTTTTTGCAGCACAATTTGTGGCATGGTTTCGCTGGAGCCACTTAGGGCTCATCATCGCCATACGCGGTGCGGAAGTGCTGCATCAGCTCAATCTGGGCATGGTGCCCCTGCTGGTGATGTTTGTCATACTATCAGGCTTCATCAATCTATTCATGGGCAGCGCATCGGCTAAGTGGGCCATACTGGGGCCAGTATTCATTCCTATGTTCATGCTGCTTGGTTATAGTCCCGAGCTCTCTCAGGCGGTGTTCAGGGTGGGCGATAGTGTAACTAATATCATCTCGCCCATGATGAGCTTCTTTGCGCTGATCATCGTCTATTTCGAGAAATACGAGCCAAAAGCAGGTATAGGAACGCTTATCTCCACTATGCTCCCCTATTCTTTGTGGTTTTTCATCGTATGGACAGCTTTCCTGGTGATATGGGCATTGCTGGGCATACCGCTTGGTCCCGGCGCTCCGATTTTTTATCCCTGATCGCAGCGCACTAACCTGCAATTTGTGCTAATTTAGCATAGCCAAATCAGAGCACTCATGCCAGTGAGATCAAATAGGAAAAGCAACTCCCGCCGCGGAAGAAGCAAAGCACATCAGCCTGCCCTTAAAGGAATTCTTGTGGTGCTGGTTGTTATCATCAGTCTTTCGATCATCGCTTTCACGGCAACACATATCTATGTCAGGATGAACAAACCGGCCAAAACAATCATCCCATTGGAGCAGTCGGTTAACCAACCGGCAGACACGATCGTGTCCGAAGCCCAGCCGGAGTCGGAGGCTCAGAAACCTGAAGGCACAGGGAAGCTCGTTCATGAACCCAGACTTATGGGCACCTGGGTAAGCAACTCAAGCAGTTCAATGACCACCTTTGATGGATCAGGCTATACCCTCGAAATGCCTACGGTTGAGGAATCGCAGCTCATCAAGGGTAGCTTTTCGATAATTGATGGGGTGATAATACTTAAAACCACTGAAGGACCTAAGCCTTGCAGCAACTCCACGGGTCGATACACTTATACCCTCAAAGGCGATGACCTCACACTCCGTCTGCAATCCGACGGCTGCAAGCTGCGTTCGACGCAGCTTAATGCCAGCTTTTTCAGGCTTTATTGACAGTGGGATCCAAAACTTAATTGTTGCGGTAATTGATTTATTTTAATTACCTAAACAAGTTTAGTCTGAAATTTAAACCACTAATAGACTGATCGTTGGGTGGCTTTTGCCTGATTTGCATTTCCGAGGTTTGGCAAACAGGGCAAATGAATTAACATTTTTTCACAGTCTTCATTACATTTGCAGGGAGCTTTTATGTGTCATTAAAACCAATATCCATGAAAAAGAGCTGCATCCGCGGCATATTTGTGCCCTTTACCATTTTTATTTTCCTGCAGAACGCCGGCCTGCTTTTTGCACAACGAACCGAATATCAATTTGATACAACGAAGACTGAAGGCATAAGCCTGATACGATCGTCTCAGGATGGCCTCCGGTTTTCGTTTCACATTCCCCGCATGGCCCTGAACAGCGTGGAAGAAAATGGTTTTTCCGGGCAGGTCATAGAGCTGCAGGGCATTTATCTGCCCGCCGATGCCGGCATGCCCAACCTTCCGGCATTGAGTCGTTTTGTTGCGCTGCCTGCCGGTGCAACCGCCAGTCTGCATATCCTATCGGTGCAGAAACAGGTGATCCGGGATGTGGATTTGATGGCAGCCCCTGCCATTCCTCTTGGCAATGACGACAGTCCGCTTAACTACAGCCGCAATAGAGAAATCTTTAGCAAAAATGCCCCTTTTCCTGCGCAACCGTTCATCCTTGGCGGACAGACACAGATCAGGGGACTGGATGTGGTGATGTGCAGCTTTACCCCATTTCAATATAATCCTGTAACCAAAGAACTTGTTGTTTACTATAATGTTGAGGCCGAGATTGTATTCAGTGGCGGCAATGGCACTGTGGGCAACAACCGGCTTCGCAGTCCATGGTGGGACCCAATCCTCAAGGATAACATTATCAATGCCAGAATTTTGCCTGAAATCGACTACGCTTCACGCGTTGTTGATTGGTCAAACAACCGTAATCAGGGCGCCGAATACCTCATCATCACCCCCACTGCTTCTGCATTTACGCAATGGGCCGACAGCATCAGGGTATTCAGACAACAGCAGGGCATCATCACCAAAGTGGTCAATTTATTAGAGGTAGGAGGAAACACAGTTCAGGCCATCGAGAACTATGTGAACAATGCTTACAATACCTGGTCAATCCCTCCGGCAGCCATCCTGCTGCTGGGCGACTACAGTACCAATGCAGCCGATGGCATCACCTCGCATACCCTGAATGATCACCCCGGCGGCTATAACCCCTACATCTCGGACAATCCATTTGCCGATGTCAACAACAACGGCATGCCCGACATCGTATTTGCCCGCATCACCGCCGGCAATGCCGCCGAGTTACAACATATGATCAAGAAGTTTCTGAACTACGAGCGCACCCCTCCCACCAGCGCTCCTTTCTATAACAACCCTGTCACTGCAATGGGCTGGCAAACAGAACGCTGGTTTCAGCTATGCTCGGAAACAGTATTTGGGTTCTGGCAGAATGTGCTCGGAAAAAGCCCAGTCAGGCAGAATGCCATCTATTCTGGTACACCCGGCGGCGCATGGTCAACAGCCACCAATACGGCCACTGTGGTCAATTACTTTGGTCCGAACGGACGCAATTACATCCCTGCCACCACTGCACACCTCACCAACTGGGGGGGCAACGCCGCCGGAATGAACGCTGCCATAAACAGCGGTGCGTTCATGGTGCAACATCGCGATCATGGTCTCGAAACCGGATGGGGCGAACCCTATTACCGCAACGAAAGCCTGAACGGACTCACCAACCAGAACCTGACCTTCGTGTGGTCAGTAAACTGTCTGACAGGTAAATTCAACTACAGCAGCGAGTCGTTTACCGAACGCTTTCATCGACACAATACCGGTGCACTGGGACTCATTGCCGCTACCGAAGTATCCTATTCCTTTGTGAACGATGCCTATGTGTGGGGTGCATACGACAATATGTGGCCGCAGTTTATGCCCGATTATGGTACCACGCCAGCCTCGCGTGGCATTATGCCCGCTTTCGCCAATGCCGCAGGCAAGTATTTCCTGCAACAGTCAAGTTGGCCATATAATCCTCAGCATAAAAATATTACCTATAAACTCTTCCATCACCATGGCGATGCTTTTATGACAATTTACTCCGAAATTCCGCAGACCCTTGCGGTTAACCACATGCCTGTATTACTCAGTGGTATGAATGTTTTCGAAGTTTCAGCAAATCCCGGTACACGAATCACCCTCACGGTGAATAACGAGATCATTGGGTCGGCCGTTTCTGAAACCGGAACCGTGCAGATTCCAATCATTGCTCAGCAACCCGGTGTGCAGGTAAAAATTACCGCCGTGCTCCAGAACTTCTATCGCTACGAACAGTCCATCGAGTGCATACCGCCAGCCGGACCTTACATGATATACAATGCCTTCAGCCTTATCGACCAAAACGGCAATGGCCAGCTCGACTTCGGCGAAACAGCCAGTCTTGACATGACCCTGAAGAATGTAGGCAGCGAAACCGCACCGGGCGTTACAGTTACTGCTTCCAGCGAGTCGCCCTACATTACCTTTACCAACAATACTTTCAGTTTGGGTGATGTGGCTGCTGGTGCGCTGGCTACAGCCACTCAAGCCCTCAGCTTTGTGGTCAGCAATTCGGTGCCCGACAATACACCCATAACCATCGTACTCAACATCAATTGCACATCAACTGGCTGGACGAGCCAATTTACAATGCGAGCATATGCACCAGCTTTCAGTATTGGCAACTTTACCATCAACGATGCTTTTGGAAACAACAACGGTCGCCTCGACCCGGGCGAAACCGTGCTTTTAACAATACCCTATGCCAATAATGGCGGAAGCATGTCGGGGCAGATTAGTACCCAACTCAATATCACCGGCCCATACCTCACCGTTTCCAACCCGGCACAATCGCTTCAGCAGCTGAATCCAGGTGAATCGCAGAACCTTACTTACAACGTAAGTGTAAGTGCCGGAGCTCCAAGCGGCTCCATAGCCAGCTTTGCCACCTTGATGACTTCCGGTGCATACACCGCCAACAGGGCCTTTACCGCCAAAATCGGCCTTATAACCGAAGATTTCGAGTCGGGCACCTTTAACCAGTTTGCCTGGACATTTGCCGGCAATCAGCCGTGGACTGTTTCTATGGGCGATGGGTTTACAGGCAATTATGCAGCCCGTTCGGGCACGATTATCCACAGCCAGAGCAGCCAGCTCTTACTCAATTACGAAGTGGGCATCAGCGACACGATCAGCTTTTATTATAAGGTTTCGTCCGAATCCAACTACGACTTTCTGAAGTTCTACATCAACAACGAAGTGAAAGGCCAATGGTCGGGCACGGTCAACTGGACCAAGGCCAGCTACGCCGTCACGGCAGGTCCCAAGGTATTCAAATGGGAATATATGAAAGATAATTCGGTGAGCACCGGCTCGGACCGCGCATGGATTGACGATATCGTATTTCCGCCGCGCGTGGCAACAACTGCATGGGCAGGCAACGACATCAGCATTTGCCGGGGCAGCAACGCACAACTCAGTGGTACTGCACAGCATTACACCAGCCTTGCCTGGACAAGCTCGGGAAGTGGAACATTCAGCAACGCTGCCATTCTCAATCCAGTGTACACCCCAAGCGAAGCCGACCAGCTTACAGGACAGGTAATTCTTACACTCACCGCCAATGGCACGACCGTAGTGACCAGTCAACTTGTGCTAACCATCAATGCCCCTGTTGAGCTTAACGTAGCTGATGCCTCGGCTGTTTGTCCCGGACAACCTATTGTCATTCAAGGCACCGAAGCCATGAATTATAGCAGCATACTCTGGTCAAGTGCCGGTGATGGGCAATTCGATGATCCCAGCCTGCTCAATCCGGTGTACACCCCGGGCATCCATGATTCCACTTCGGGGAACGTTCAGCTTACTATTCTGGCTGCCCCACTTACTGGATGCAGCAGCAAGCGCGAAATGCGAGTACATACCATTCATCTTGTACCTTCAGTCGTACTGACTGACAGCACCCAGATCTGCGCAAATGCTGCCGCAATCGAGCTTATGGCCGAAGCGCAAAACAACCTTTTCCAGACCTGGTGGACCCTGGGCGATGGCTCATTTGCCGACAGCAGTATGATTCACACCAATTATGTGCCAGGAGTCCAGGATATTGCAGCCGGCAAAGTAGTTCTTTATCTGACTGTCAACAGCCATGGTGAGTGTATGACCATCACCGACAGCCTTCATGTTCAGATTCATCCGGTTCCTGACATCAGCATACCGCAGAGTGTTGACCTTTGTCACTGCAACGAGATGATGCTTGAGATCAACCTTTCGGGCACTGCACCTTGGCACCTGATGATGGCCGATAGCAGCATGGTAGAAGCCACTACCAACCCATTCCTGATGCAACTGGGTCTCACCAGCACTTCAACCGTTCAGTTTATTCATCTGGCAGACGCACATTGCGGACAGGAGATCAATGCTTCCACGCTTGTTAATGTCTGGCATCTGCCCACTCAGATGGCCATTCCGGCCGGGGCCGACAGTGTTGACTTCCTCAATGGCTACCATTCCACCTACACCATAACACAGATTGAATATGCACAAGCTTACAAAGTTGCACTTGAGCCAGCCAACGCAGGTACTGCTACCCTCACCGATATGACGGTATCAATTGTCTGGAATCCACAATTTAGGGGCATGGCTGCACTCAAAGCGCAGGCTTCGAACTTCTGTGGCGACGGTCCATGGTCGGAGCAGCGCAACATCAAGGTAAAAAGCACCATCGGACTTGATGAGCTTAAGGCAGGCAAGGTGAAGGTTTGGCCTAACCCGAGCAGGGGTAGCTTCCAGATGGAAGCCACCGACCTCGACTCGCGGCGTGTGACGGTAGAGATCAGCGACCTCTCGGGCAGGGTGGTTTACCATCAGGAAATGCCTGTGGATAATCGAATCCTGAAAATGGACTTCGACACCCGTGGCTGGCGGCAGGGTGTTTACCTGCTACAACTTAGCGGCCAATATGAAAGAACAACCCAACGTATTGTGTTGAAATAAAACTACTTGATCTTTTTTGAAAAGCGTCCTGGACAGCTCTTGTTCAGGACGTTTTTTATTTAATCATGGCAACTTATGATAATTTATTATGATTTATTGTAGCAGGATAGTATTATTACTATCTTTGCGCCCCTGAAACGGCTACTTCCACCTGGAAGTTTTTTATTAGACAGGTCGTTTTAGACCGTTCTTTAGGGGATAAATGAAGAAAATCGGGGCATAGCGCAGCCCGGCTAGCGCACCTGCTTTGGGAGCAGGGGGTCGCAGGTTCGAATCCTGCTGCCCCGACCAGAAACCACTTCAATGTCATTTTGGAGAGATGGCAGAGTGGTTGAATGCGGCGGTCTCGAAAACCGTTGTCCGCCTATCGGCGGACCGGGGGTTCGAATCCCCCTCTCTCCGCAAGCCCAAAGCAAACCCTCCCGCCCTCAGGCGGGAGGGTTTGCTTTGAGCTTAAGCCACCCCACTTGAGATCAGCGAAGCTAATTCCCTATTCATGCTCGAACGGGATTCGCGCAAGGTCTTTTGGTGCTTTTGGGCCAGCAAAAGCAAAGGAAATAACAATTTCGTTTCAGATCAGGGAGGTATAGCTTAGCAGCTTCGAAGCGTAAAGTTTTTTTCTTCTCTACTTTGTCTTGATTCAAAGTACGCAAAAATCAAGCCCGGGCGATCCCTCTGCGCTCTTTGCAAAAGCTTGAAATCCGGTGGGCCGGGCGGCAGGCATGCCGCGATGTCCAGGCTGGCGCGTGTCCAGCTCCACGGATTTCTACCCTTTTGCAAATTCCCCCTCACCAGCTCCGCGCCCGGGCCTCCTCACCGCCAGTGGCTGCCAGGCAAAAAGTAAAGTATTAAACCCTCATAAGTTTGGAGGAGAGATTTTTTAAAGCACACGTTTAGAAACACTTCAACCTTCGCAGGGTCGGGTGGGGAGGTTGCGCAATCCTCCACTTGCGGGATTCGGGCAAGGTCATTTTGTGCTTCTGAAGAAAGTAAAAACTAAATTTCTAAGAAAATAATGCTGATTCGCTATCATGCACAGAATTGCTCAGGTCTAATTGCTCATGATGGTCATTTTCTCATGCCAAAAGTCGCCGGAAAAGAGGATGACCTGCTTCAGCAAGGTGGTAAGGCTTTCATCAGTAATCTCCGGATTATCTATGTTAATGGCTTCGAAACGAAGCAGATAATAGGAATCCTGAGGCATGGTCGCCCCGAATTCGGGATTCATCCTTTTCCAGTCCAACTCCTCGTCCGGTGTAAAATGGGTGGCATCGGTCACATCGATCATAAACAGGCTACTCCCGTCGCACTCAATTAGTACTTTCATTGGAAACTCAGGATTGACGTAGGCTTCAAGCTCAGTCATGAGGTCAGGTTTTTTTGGTGATCAGGATTAAATTTAAGATAAAAAACTGAATAATTCACTTCATCGCTTATGAAAATTTTGCTGCTACAGGATTTGTCAACGCTGTAAAATGCACTTAAGTCTGTCCACCGGTCACACCCTGAAATGCATCCAAGTGGAGATTGAATTACCGCGAAAACGCTTGAAGAAGTGGAAGTTGCTGCATTAACCTCACCTCATCATCCTGCCTGACCGCCTTGATAGGCACTAGAAATTCAAGGGCAGGAAATAATTGAAGACTTTCTGAAAAGAACCGTTTGGAAGACCATGTTTCCTCCCGGATTCACAAGTTTGAGAAGCAAATGAATCTGCTCCGGCCACACAATGCAGAAGGTCCTAAATCATACAACATGCTCAGGATAAGCTATTTGTCGATTACTGCAGTTGCGGCACTGCTGTTGTTGCCCAACTGCAGCAAGGAACCCTCTGCCCCGGACGTTCCTGTAATCAGCACTTTACCTGTAAGCAACATTACCATGTTTGCCGCTCAGGGCGGAGGCGACATCACGCATAACGGCAGTACTGCTATCATGACGAGAGGGCTGGTGTGGAGCATACTGGAAAACCCTACGATTGAGCTGAACAACGGCATCACAGCCGAAGGCTCAGGCAAGGTACTCTTCGAAAGTCAGCTCACCGGCCTCATCCAGAACACCACCTACTATGTAAAGGCCTATGCGGGCAATGGCCTAAGTATTACCTATGGCCAGCAGGAGGAATTCTGAACCGAGAGGCAGATCAATGCTCCTGTTGCCGCCTTCAGCGCTTCGGCCACCACCGGACAGGCACCTTTTGCTGTAAACTTTCAGGACGAAAGCTCTGGCAACCCTGCCAGCTGGCTATGGGAGTTTGGCAACGGCAGCTCAAGTGTAGCTCAAAACCCATCCAAAACGTATGCATCTGTAGGTACATACCATGTTAAACTTACTGTTACCAACGACTTCGGCCTACATTACATCACAAAACATCATTATATCACCGTAACCACAGGCGGAACCAACAACGGCACGCCATGTCAGGACAACCCGACAGTGACCGATGCAGATGGCAATGTGTATAACACCTTGCAGATTGGCGGGCCGTGTTGGTTGAAGGAAAACCTGAGAACGGCAAAATACCGCAATGGCATTGCCATCGATTATCCCGGAAGCAACAATGGGGCATGGACTGCGAACGGCAGCGGAGCCTATGCATGGCACGAAAACAATGCCATGTGGAAAGATAGCTACGGGGCATTGAATAACCAGTTCGCCGTGAATAGTTCCAACGGGCTTTGTCAGGCAGGCTGGCATGTGCCCGCCAAGGATGAGTGGTTGCAGTTGCTGGATTATGTGATTTACAACGTCCACAACAATTACGACACACCAAGTGGTGCAGGAAATGCTTTAAAATCGTGCAGGTAGGAAGCATCGCTTATGGGCAGCGGCTGCAGCACCGCCCTGCATCCGAGGTGGGATCTGTGCGACAATCGTCATGGCCTGGATGCCTTCGGTTTTTCGGCATTACCCGGTGGCCAGCGCTACAGCGACGGCGCTTTCCTGAGCGTCGGCCGGTTTGGCCTTTTCTGGTCGTCAGCACTTGACGCAAACTTCGAAGCATGGTTTCTTTACCTTTCGAAATGTGAAGGACAAGCGCATTTCTTTCTGATGGATGCCGGGAGAAGAGGTGCCAGTGTGCGGTACGTCAGGGACTGACAAAACAGAAGCAACAAAATACCACTGCTATCTGGGTGATGCGTCCTGCAAAGTATAACCAGTACCATGAATAGCTTTTTCGCGCAACACCATGACTTTTAAACACTTACTCTATCAGCATTTTCTGAATATCACCCGAGGCTCGCTTACGTAATTACCCTTGACCCAAATGAAGGGATGTGGTCAATACGTTCCTTATCCTATCTTTGTATACAAATTAAAACATGGCTTATGAGAGGCTTATGGCTTTTTACAATTAGTGCAGTACTCTATTTCCAGTCCGTCGAAGCCCAGCAGGACGAGCTTCGGCAGCAACTCAACGAAATAAAGCATCGGCTTGATATCCAGGATAAAAACATCGACGACCTGATGTGGTATCAGAAGCTGGGCGATGTGGCCGATATTGACAAGGTGTACATCTATGGTCCGCCACCGGCCAAGGTGAAAAAGCCAGAGAAGACAGGAGCCACCAATCCGGTGAAGTTCTGGACTTATGTGTTTACGCCTAAAAACATGCAGAAAGGGAAAAAATATCCCCTCATTGTACTTCCGCATGGGGGTGTACATGCCGATTTCACCACCTATTATGCCCATATCGTCCGCGAGATGCTGGCGCAGGGCTATGTGTTAACGGCTCCGGAATATCGTGGAAGTACTGGTTATGGAGAGGGTTTATACAAGCAGATTGACTATGGCGGCCTCGAAAACGATGATGTGCTGGCTGCCCGCAATCATCTTGTGGAAAATTACCCTTTCGTGGATGGGCGCAGGGTGGGTATTGTCGGCTGGAGTCACGGTGGTATGATCGCCCTGATGAACATTTTCGACCATCCCGATGCCTATCAGGTAGCTTATGCCGGTGTTCCTGTAAGCGACCTGATTGCACGCATGGGCTATGCCACCGAAGACTACCGCAGGCTGTTCGATGGCGATCATCACATTGGTGCCACAGCCCGCGACAATGTGCAGGAATACCGCAGACGTTCGCCTGCATGGCAGGCGCACAAGCTGAAGACTCCCCTGCTCATCCACACCACCACCAACGACGACGACGTTTATGTGATTGAAGTGGAACACCTTATCAAGTCGCTTAAGGCCGAGGGAAAGAAATTCGACTACGAAATCTTTCACGATGCCCCGGGCGGTCATAGTTTCGACAGAATGGATACGCCCTATGCCTGGAATGCCAGGGTAAAGATCTACAAGCATCTGGCCAGGCACCTGAAGCCCGAAAGCCCCATCGAAAACGTGGACCAGCTCAAGCGTGCCGCATACAAAGGATTTAACTGAAAAGTCTCAAGTATATTATCGATAAAATATTTGCCGGTAACCGCTTCCCTGTGAAGTTCAAAAACGATCTTCAAGGCTTGAAAAACCTGATAATCAGTACCTCGGCCAGCAAAAAGAGAAGGGTCAGCCAGATAAAATACTGGTGTATGGGCCTTCCGGTGAGGTAGGCGCTAACCGCCTCGCCCAGCCCCCTTGCATCGGTTTCGATGATGTCCACATGCTTGTACCCGGCTTCCAGCAGCATCTTTTTCACCGTTGTGGCCGGGGCAAAATCCATGATGGATTCCTTACGCGACTCGTTGACAGCAATACGACTGATCAGGCTATCTCCGGTAAAAAGACTGTAAAATCCGGGGCGAAGCAGCTCGGGATAGATCAATGCCTGGCTCTGGTCGGCCTGAGCAGTGATTTCGGGAAGAATGCGAAACGACTGGTTTTCTGCTTGTAGCTCGAGGCGTTCGCGTTCGTTGTAGGTATATGCCCTGAGGGGGATTCTGACTGGTCCATCGAGAGTCTGATAAAGCCCTGCCTTACGATTGCTGTGCAGGACGGAACGAACCATCAGGGCTACAAACAGGTTGTTGTTCATCAGGTTGGTCCACGATTCATCCAGAGCCGTGGCGTAAGCATATACCAAACCCTGACCGGCATCAAGGCTGAGCAGGAGCGGACGGCCGTTGAGCAGGCTCACCGGGGTCTGGGCAGTTGCATTATTGCCTGAGTTGAGCGCAAACCAGCGGCGTACCCATGGCAACTCGGCATTGTCGGGCACCTTGCCCAGGGCTCCTTTCAGAAGTGGATGGGCAGTCTGAAGAACACTCACCCTGCTCCTTGTCGTATCGAACGATGCGCTGTACATCAAACCGTAGCGGCTGGCAAATAGTGCGGTAGAGGCGTTTGAACTAACCGAAGGAAAGATTATCAGATTGCCCCCGTTGGTGACGAAAGTTTCGAGCGATCGTTCAAGACCTGTATTGATGTCGTCGAGACCACTCAGGATGATGGTTTCGAACGATTCGATCATTTGCACATCCAGCCTCAGCCGCTGAGCAGTGTAGTAATCCGTGTAGGGGTCGTCGCCAAAGAGAAGGCCAAGATAAGGATTGGGCCTGCCCTCGTAAATCTCGAGTACTGGGATGGCCAGCCTGACTTCGAAGGTAAGAAAAAGCTCATCGTCGAAGGTGACAGGTTCGTCCACAATAGCCACTACCGCCTGATGATGTCCGGCCGACTCGGGTATGTATTGCAAAACAAGTGAAGTTTTCTGGCCCGCGGCAATGTCGATGGTGGTGGCGGCTTTCTGCACGCCATTCACCGACAGGGTAACGGGTATAGCCTTTGCTGCTGCATTACCCCAATTGGTGATGCTCACATTGAGCACAACGGGTTGACCAGGAAGCAGTACAGGGTTATCGAGCCAGCAGGTATCAAGACTAATGTTGTTGCGCATTGCCGGCACGCCCTGAACCAGAAATACGTGAAGGTTGGTGTCGGCAATGAGGTTATCAAGGGAAATGTTGCTTCGCTGAAAATCACTCAGCAAATAGGCAAAATGGCCTGACCCACTTATGTTGCCAGCTGATGTCTGCAAACGCTGTAAAACCTGACCGAGGTTCACACCCATGGCATTGCTCCGCACTTGCTGCAGCTCCTGTCTAAACTCGTCTCCCGACATAAAAATCTGATGCTGAGGAAGAAAGTCGTTGCTTAACAGCCTGAACTTGTCGTCCATACGAAAAGCAGAGGGCAGCGAGGAGGCCTGGTTGCGGAGCTCGTCGAGCACGCTCATGCGGTCGGAACGCAATTGCATACTCAGGGAGTTATCCAAATAGAAGCTGATGTGCTTCAGTCCTTCATCGGGCGCATCGCCGGGTTTGATATAGGGCCTGGCAAAGGCAATCACCAGTGCGGCAATGGCCAGCATGCGCGCCAGCAGGATGAGCAGATGCCTGAGATTACGCTGCTTGTTGGTTTGTTGCTGCAGGTTTTTGAGCAGCCGCACATCGCTGAACAGCAATGTTCGATGGCGACGAAAGTTGAACAGGTGGACAATGACCGGAATGGCCATTGCAAACAACCACCAGAGCAAATGAGGGTGTACGAAGTGCATTTTGCAACAGTAGGCTGCAAAAGTAAGTAAAACCAAGGTTTGGCAGCCATCAGCCCTCTCTGTCAAGGATGCTTGATCAATGATGTCGTAGGGAAACAGCTTAAGTTTTCATCGACTGTCCACCTCCATTGCACTGAATACCAGAAAAGCTATTTTATTCGGCTGCCCTATTTCAGAATTTCAAATTAACCAAACGAAGATTGGCCTCAGCCGGATAACTGATCATGCAAACGAAGGCAGTAAAAATCTACCTTTGCAAGGCTGCACCGAAATAGCTGCATTTCATGTATGACACTTGATTCAGGCTTAGAAAATTTGCCGTACACAGGCGATAGCTCCCGCGAACAGACGCACGAAAGCATGGGAAAACAGGCATCTGAAGCGCAACCGGTCGTAAGGCTGGCAGGCATGTTTCAGCATTGGTTTCTCGATTATGCCTCGTATGTAATTCTTGAGCGTGCCGTTCCCGAGATCAGCGATGGACTAAAGCCTGTGCAGCGTCGCCTGCTCCATGCCATGAAGCAGCTTGATGACGGCCGGTACAACAAGGTGGCCAATATCATCGGGCACACCATGCAATATCATCCGCATGGTGATACTTCCATTGGTGATGCCCTTGTGCAGATGGGTCAGAAAGACCTGCTCATTGATACGCAGGGCAACTGGGGCAACATCCTCACAGGTGATAGTGCCGCCGCAGCCCGTTATATCGAAGCCAGGCTCTCGAAGTTTGCCGGCGAAGTGGTGTTCAATCATAAGACCACGCAATGGAAGCTTTCGTACGATGGTCGCAACAAGGAACCCATCACCCTGCCGGTGAAATTTCCGCTGCTGCTGGCTCAGGGTGTCGAAGGCATTGCTGTGGGGCTGGCCTCCAAGATCATGCCCCACAACTTCATCGAGTTGATCGACGCCTCCATTGCGCACCTCAGAGGCGAGGCCTTTGTGCTTTATCCCGATTTTCTTTCCGGTGGGCTAGCCGATGTTTCAAAATACAACGATGGCTTGCGCGGAGGGAAGATTCGCATACGTGCCAGAATCAGCCAGCAGGACAAGAAGACATTGGTAATCAATGAAATACCATTTTCAACTACGACTACTTCGCTGATTGACAGCATAATTGCAGCCAACGAAAAGGGAAAGATCAAGATCCGTAAGATTGACGACAACACGGCAGAAAATGTAGAAATACTCGTCCACCTTGCGTCGGGCGTATCGCCGGATCAGACGATCGATGCCCTGTATGCCTTCACCCAATGCGAGGTTTCGGTGTCGCCCAATGTGTGCGTGATTCTCGATGGTAAGCCGGCCTTTGTGGGGGTGAGCGAAATTCTGAGGCACAACACCATGCAGACCAGGTCATTGCTCGGACTTGAGTTGCAGATCAGGCTGGACGAACTGAACGAAGAATGGCACCACTCCTCGCTCGAAAAGATCTTCATCGAGAACCGCCTCTATAACCAGATTGAAGAATGTGAGAGCTGGGAAGAAGTACTCGAAACCATTGACACAGCACTTGTACCATTTAAGCCAAAGCTTCGGCGCGAAGTAAGCCGCGAGGACATTGCTCAGCTCACTGAGATCAGGATCAAACGCATTTCGAAACACAACACTTTCAAAGTTGACGAGCATATCAGGGGACTGGAAACAGAAATGGAAGAGGTGCAGAACCACCTTGACCACCTTACAGACTATGCCATTTTGTATTTCGAGCAGCTGAAAAAGAAATACGGCAAAGGCCGTGAGCGCAAGACTGAATTACGTAATTTCGACACCATCGAAGCCGCTGCTGTGGCTGCCAATAATGAGAAGCTTTACGTGAACCGTGATGAAGGCTTTATCGGCACTTCGCTCCGCAAGGATGAGTTTGTGTGCGATTGCTCGGATATTGACGACATCATCGTGATTCGCGAGAACGGCAGCTTTGTGGTTACAAAAATTGCCGCCAAAACCTTTGTCGGCGAAGGTATCATTCATGTGGCCGTATTCAAGCGCAATGATGATCGCACCATATACAACCTGATTTATCGCGACGGCAAAAAGGGTCCGTGGTATGTGAAGCGCTTTGCCGTAGTGGGAGTCACGCGCGACAAGGAGTACGACCTCACAGCAGGCAATCCCGACTCGAAGGTTTACTACTTTTCAGCCAATCCCAACGGGGAGGCTGAAATAGTCAAGGTTGTGCTCAAGCCCAAACCCAAGCTCAAGAAACCAAGTTTCGAATACGACTTTGCTCAGCTGGCCATCAAAGGAAGGGCATCGCGCGGCAATCTGCTCACCAAAAACCCGGTGCGAAGCATTCACAAGCGTGAGAACGGTGTGAGTACGCTTGGTGCGCGCCCGATATGGTACGACGATTCGGTGCAACGCCTCAATACAGAGGGACGCGGTCGCCTGCTGGGCCAGTTTATGGGCGAAGACCGCCTGCTTTCGGTCATGTCGAACGGCGACTTTAAGCTGACATCTTTCGACCTTTCAACCCACTTTGAGGATGATATGATTATCCTCCGAAAATATGATCCCGACGAAGTGCTGTCAGTGATCTATATCGAAGGCGAAACAGGACTGCATTACCTCAAACGCTTTCAGATCGAAGAAGAGACCGCATCAAACAAACGCATCAGCTTTATTGGCGAACATCCGGAAAGCAGGATGATAAAGGTCATTTTTGATGTACTTCCCATGCTGAGCCTTTGCTTCAAACCTAACGACAAAGGCCGTCAGCCAGATGATGAAACAATCAACGTGGCCGAGTTTATCGGTCTGAAGAGCTTTAAGGCAAAAGGCAAACGGCTGAGCACCCATTCCATAGACAGCATCACTGAGCTGGAACCCCTCACTCCTCCAGAGCCTGAAGAAACCGATGCCTCAGAAGACATTGAATATAGGCTGGAAGAAGATCTGATACCTGAAAATGCAGCAAATGAGGAAAGTCAGGAGGAATCGGAAAGCAGCCCTTTCGACGCTGGCGACATTAGCCGTAAACCCGCAACAGGTGGGATTCAGATGACCCTTGAGTTTTAGTATTAATTTTTAGTTAATCAAATAATTGCATACCGGACAGTTGGTCAATCTGACCTTTGTACTTATAACATCAGGGATTAAAAAGACAATTCAATGTTTAGGATTAATTGAAGTTGTGAACTGCAAAAATCCGATCAATCTTTCATTTTCCGGGCTATTTCGTTTTAGCCTCAATTGCCGAATAATTTACTAACGGGTGAACACTTAAGATAGGAAACATTTGACTGTCAACAAGTTAACTAAATAAATAAAAACCTCCGGTGCCAATGGCTACCTGAGGTTACAGAATCATTTCAAAGAACTGTTCATCTAAGTCATCTGGAAATGCTGATCTTTAGCACCTTAATGAATTCAGATTTGTTTCGCAGCAGTAAAAGATAATTACCCGGAGACAGGTTTTCAAGACTAATGCTGGTTATCAGATCTTTAACATCTCCAAGCAAAAGCACCCTGCCCGAAAAATCCGTAATGCAATAATTCATTGGTTCATCATGATCACTCAACTGCTTCAGCTTAAGACTTATCCGGTCAGAGGCTGGTACAGGATAAACGCTCGTAACAACTGGTGCATTACCAGGCCAGATCTTGGTGATGGGTGTAAATTCTACGCGAATGGTCTGATTTGAGGTTACATTCGAAAAACTATAGCTGGACGGAGTTCCAACCTCCACACCATTTACAATAACAATAAGTATTTGATAACCACTGCTTGGAATGAAATTAAAAGCCTGGTTCTGTCCATGGCCCACTGTTACAGTGCCTGATGGACTGATGCTGCCACCCACACCTGCCGAAGCAGCAATGGTATACGTCAGTGCCGAAAACTATGCCGTCACTGTCAGGTTGCTCGTTATGTTGAGGTCGGTCCTCAGATTGTTGGTATTTCCGTCGCTCCAGCCTGTGAACTATAATCCGGCATTGGGTACTGCCGTCACAACCGTGCCGTTGCCGCCATGACTTACCGTTTGCACCGCCTGACCGCTGATGCTCCCGCCCGGACCGGCAAGGTAGCTGAGCGTATAGGTGTTCAGCGCAAACTGGATATGGATACTCTGATTGGAAGTCACATTGGTGAACTGATAACTGCTCACAGCGCCCACGCTCACCCCGTTCACCAGCACATCTGCAACGTGATCTCCGTTGTTGGGCGTGATAAAGAAATTCTGGTTTTGTCCATGGCCCACTGCTACATTGCCTGATGGACTGATGCTGCCACCCTGCCCTGCCGTAGCTGCAAAAGTATACATCAGTGCTGTAAACAGGGCTGTAACGCTCAGGTTAGCCGTTACATTGAGGTCAGTTCTCGGGTTGGCCATATTGCCGTCGCTCCAGCCTGTGAACTGGAAACCGACATTGGGAATCGCAGTGACCGCAGTGCCATTGCCGCCATGACTTACCGTTTGCACCGCCTGTCCGCTGATGCTCCCGCCCGGACCAGCAATGTAGGTGAGCGTATAGGTGTTCAGCGCAAACTGAGCCTGGATAGTTTGGTTGGCCGTAACATTGGTGAACTGATAGTTGCTCACAGCGCCCACGCTCACCCCATTCACCAGCACATCTGCAATGTGATGGCCGTTGTTTGCTGTGATGATGAAGCTTTGACTACTTCCATTGGCAACATTTATAGTTCCGTAAGGAGTGATTGTGCCGCCTGCACCAGTTGTTGCAACAATTTGGTGAAACAGGGCGGTTGGGAAACTCTGCTGAAAACCGATGGCACTTCGACACCAGCATAGGTGATGCTGCTGTTGCCAATGCCCACCTGGTTACTGCCTGTGGCATCAGGCACATTGGCCTGATATCCAATACCGATATTGTTCGACCCTTTTGTTATGAAACCCAATGCTAGACTGCCCAAAGCGGTATTGAAGTTTCCGCTGGTATTTAAATTCAAGCTTCTATTTCCCACCGTAACATTGTGGTTACCTGTATTATTATTGCGCAGCGAAGCAGCCCCCAGCGCACTGTTTCGTTCGCCCGAAGTGTTCGCATAATTGGCAAACCATCCGATTGCACTATTAAGACCACCATCAATATTACTATACAACGCACTTTCGCCTGCTGCCATATTTTTGCCACCAGTGGTATTGAACTTCAGGGCTGAATAGCCCAAAGCAGTATTATCGATTCCTGTAGTATTGAAAATCATAGCATCTGCTCCAATCGCGGTATTTAAGTTACCAGTGGTATTTTCGCGCAAGGTCTGGCTTCCCAATGCCGTGTTTAAAATCCCTGTTGTATTCATTCGCATTGCCCTGAAACCCATTGCAGTTGATGATGTGGCCGTATTGTTCTGACCTGCCTGATAACCGAAGAACTGGGGCCCTGTTGAGGTAATTCTTCCTGATGGCTCATTGTTCACGCGAAAATTAAGTGGAACATTATCCGTATTTCCCACAAAATTTGCTGAAGAATTACCAGTATTTCCACTTGTTTGCCAACCCGATAAATTGCCTGCATTACCTGCGTAGAGGGCATAAGGCACCGAAAGCAGCTGCGTGGTACCATAGGACTGAAATGCGCTTCCTCCAGTTGGATCAAGGCTGATCAGAACGAAATATTGGTAACTTCCCCAACTGATGGATGAAAGACTGCCCCCCACAATTGCAGTGCCCGATCCTATCGTCAGGCTGGCCATGCCGTAGGCATTGGTAGTGACCTGGTGTGTTTCGGCAAATACTTCGGTCCCTGAGGAATGACCTGAGCGAATGCCAATCCTTACCGATATGTCCTGATTGAGCAGGAGATTATCGGAAACATCCCTTGCAACAAATTGAAAATTAAACATAGCCGGTGCCTCAACCAATAACATGGTGGCTATGAACAGGTGAAAGATCGAAAGAATGAGTTTTTTCATGGTTTTGACAATTAGCGTATTGATTAATGATTTTGTTTCAGAATTTGATTTTAGTTTCCCTGTTTACCAGGTTATCATTGGTATTTGTAGTTGATTCGATAAGTTTCCCAATGAAGGCCTCGTACTTTGATAAGGTTGCTTTTTGGTCGGAAACGTTGTTGCTGAGTGATTCGATTTGTGTCTGTTGCTCCTGAACCGCATTGATGAGCGTAAGCACAAACAGCTCGTAAGATAGGTTGAGTGTTTGTGCCGGATCGTGGTCACGTACCAGAGCTGAAAAAGGCAGCTTTAGTTCAGCTAGCAATTTTTCTACATCCTAAGCAATGAGGCCGTCGCGACGTGTTTTGTTTTCACCGGAAGTGTAGTAGTAAGATGCTGTACGAAGGCGCATGATAAAATCAAGTCCGGGCTGCCCGCCATAGATGATTTGCTCTTTGAGTCGCCTGTCGGAGTAATTTGTCCAGGGCGCAAAGCCACCCACTGAAGTAACACTGGAGCTGCCCAGTACCATCTTATTGCTGGCATTCACCTCGGCATTGGCTCCAAAAGCAGCAGCATTATTAATATTTGACAGCGTGGCATTTGCCTGATAACCAATGAAAGTGTTAGACGAACCTGTGGTTGAAGAACCAGCGCTCGTACCTACTGCCGTGTTGTTCTGTCCAGAATAGGTACTTGAAAGTGTATTATATCCAAGTGCCACATTGCCCGATCCGGTCTGGTTGTTGCTTAGACTATACAACCCGACCGCTGTATTTTAATTTCCGTTCGTAGGGGATTCGATCATCAGTTGGCAGATGAGACTCCTGGGCATTGATAGGGTTGGGGCTAATCTGTCCATACGGACCGACTTTAAGTGAAATGTTAAGCCCGCTTGATTCATTGTTTCGTCTGGTGTATAAATCGCTCAGCAACTCATTATTAACATAAACCCGTGCATACTTCAGGCCATGGGCATCGAGTCTGTTCGGAATAAGTGTGTCGGAATATTTATTTCCCCCGGCCACCCACCAGAAATAGTTTCCATAGACCGGCAGTTTGTAGCGAATGTTGAATAATAGACTTCCACTAGCATCGGTATTGGTTGAAATGGTGTACTCGTTCGGACCGGTATTGGCCATTGGCAATGTAGTATTAGGCCAAAAGCCCATATAAGTCACCTCGGATGTCTGAAACGGAAATACTACCCTGATGGTCAGGTTGGTTTGCGCCTTGATGCTCAGCAATCAGAAGCTCAAAAGAATCAATTGTAAAGCTTTCATTGGTTTTGGTTGGTTTTACGGACTAATTAATGGCTAAGGTAAGCCCGAAATGAAAGCTCGATATCTCTGAAGTAGAAATAATTTTAACAAGCTGATGCTATTTGGCCAAATAACTACTGCCTGATACTTATCAACCCCTCAGGATCAGAGAAACGTAGGACAATAATGAAGATTAGAAAAGCCCTGCAATAAGCTCAATCAAACAACTCGGTCAGCCAGTGCTTACGTTTTTTATACTTGTAGTAGTCGTCGGAATCATATTTCCTGTAATCCCCTGGCACAGGACGTGGAGGCGCCGTATTGTCACGCTCGCTTGCCGCAGCCTTTTCCAAAATCTTATCCAGCTCACCCCGATCGAGCCAGATGCCCCTGCAACGGGGGCAGTAATCAATTCCTACACCCTGGCGCTCCGACATCACCAGATCAACACCTTCACAAACCGGACATTTCATGGTAGATGAGTTATGTTTTCAACTGCAAATATCGCAAAACTTAAGCTAAATGTCACGGCATTGTCCTCCATTTCACAAATTTTAGCTTATTGGCATCAGCTCGCAGAAACCCTGACTATGATTGTTTGATGGTAATGATTCGAAGGGCAATACACATCAAAAAAATTCATTAACTTTCAAAGCCATAATTGTCTCAGAATATAATCTTCAGATGCTTATCATGACATCTTACCTTGCTAAATACGCAAACCTTCTGATTGTAATCATAGGCTTATCAATGCTTTGCAATTTTTCAATCCGCGCTTTGCAGGCACAGGAGGCACAAGAGCGGGCCGATACGGTTAACCAACCCAGGCTGATTGGAATTGCAGCAGCAGGCACATCGCTCTATTTAGGGGGCTTGTCATTTCTGGGTTTTGTGTGGTATAAGGATCACCAGCGTGTACCTTTTCATTTTTACAACGACCTGAGGGGGTATCGCGGCATGGACAAGTTTGGCCATGCTTATTCTGCTTACCACGAAAGCAAACTTGTATTTCAATCCCTGAGGTGGGCCGGTATGGGAGAAAAAAAGGCTTTGCTGTGGAGCGCTCCTGCAGGATTTCTGGTTCAGCTGCCCATTGATGTCTTCGATGGCATGTACGTGGGCTGGGGCTTCTCGTGGTGGGATATTGCAGCCAACACTTTAGGATCGACCATGTTTGCAGCGCAGCAGGCCATTTTCGGCCAGCAACTTGTGCTGATGAAATTCTCATACTCACCCAGTGGATATCCGAAATATCATCCCATACTAGGCGAAACACCGCTCGAAAGTTTTGTTCTCGACTACAACGGCCATACTTACTGGATTTCGGCCAACCTGAACAGCCTCACCGGAATCAGCAAAATACCACCCTGGCTGAATTTGGCATTTGGCTACAGTGCCAACGGAATGATCAAGGAATTCGAAAATCCCACCTGGTATCAGGGCAAACCCTTCCCGCATCTGGAGCGATACAGCCAATACCTGATTTCGCTCGATGTTGACTTGTCAAGGATACCAGCGCACCGCAAAGGCACAAAGGCAATTCTGCAGGCGTTGAACATGCTCAAAGTCCCCTTCCCTGCCATCGAGTTCAACCGGATTGATGGCGTTAAGCTTTGGGGTGTCTATTTCTGACCATGATATATTATTTTACTGCACTGTGACTATTTGCCTCAGAAAATATACCAGCCAGAGATTCATAAGATTTAGCATTGATTTTCAGGATTGGCATCTTTAATTGCGGTAAAGAATGCATTAACTTAGCAACGCATTTATCTTCCAGATGCCTGAGCACTCCGGACCATTGTATCGCTTGAAAAACGGAAGTTATGAAAATCAGACAACTTACCAGTTTTGTTCTCACTCCGGCGATTGTTGTGGGATTGCTGCTCCTTGCCGATCTCTAACCCGGAAAACCTGAAGTGAAGCGTACCTTTTGCATTGCCTTGCTCATGGCCGTGTGGTGGATCACGGGCGTTGTTCCGCTGGCTGCTACTTCGCTGCTGCCTGTTGCCATGTTCCCTATGCTTGGAGTTATGGATGGCAAAACGGTATCGGCTGCATATTTCAATGATGTGATCTTCCTTTTCATGGGTGGATTTCTTGTGGCTCTGGCCATGGAACGCTGGAACCTGCACAGGCGCATCGCGCTTATAATTCTGAGTATGACTGGCGTCAGTCCGGCAAACATTCTGCTCGGCTTCATGATGGCTTCCTTTTTCCTTTCGATGTGGATCTCCAATACCGCCACAGCCATGATGATGCTACCCATTGCCATGTCGGTAATCGGCCAGATAGAAACCTTAACTGACAAAAACAATACAGGCAGGTTCAGCATTGGTTTGCTGCTGAGCATAGCTTATGCCGCATCCATTGGCGGCATGGCTACGCTTGTGGGCACCCCACCCAACTTGTCTTTTGCCCGGATTTTCCACATCTATTTTCCAAATGCGCCCGAAATATCTTTCACATCCTGGCTGATGTTTGCCCTTGCGGTAAGCCTGATACTTTTTGCGCTCACATGGATCCTGTTGTATTATATGTATAAGCCTTTTAAAAAGAACTTTACAGGAGTCAGTAAAAGCACTTTTCACGACGTGCTGAAGCTTATGGGCAGTGCTGGTTAGGAGGAAAGAACTGTATTTGTTGTTTTTGTTCTTCTTGCTGTTCTGTGGATTTTCCGCACCGAACTCAATTTTGGTGTGGCCCGTTTGCCCGGCTGGTCTGGATTGTTTTCTCAAAGTAGCTACATCAACGATGGCACAGTGGCCATTGCCATGGACATTATCCTGTTTCTGATTCCTTCAGGAAGCGAAAGAAAGACACGCCTGCTCGACTGGCCTACGGCAGCAAAATTACCCTGGCATGCACTGCTCTTGTTTGGTGGCGGATTTGCATTGGCCACCGGCTACAAGGAGTCGGGGCTGTCGGTGTGGTTTGGCGGGCAACTTTCGGTGGTTGCCACCTTACATCCCATCATCGTCATCCTCATTGTTTCGCTGGTTATTACCTTCCTTACTGAGCTCACTTCCAATACAGCCACCACCGAAATGGTACTGCCGGTACTTGCAGGGCTGGCTATTACTTCGGGCATTCATCCACTACTGCTGATGATACCGGCCACCCTGTCGGCCTCAATGGCATTTATGATGCCGGTAGCTACCCCACCAAACGCCATCATATTCGACACCTCCCGCATTACGGTTGGACAGATGGGCCCGGACAGGACTCATCCTGAACCTTGCCGGGGCAATCGTCATTACACTCATGATGTACTTCTGGGGCGATGTCGTGTATGGAGAAAACGGAGGTCTTCCGGAATGGGTCAGATAACACTTTCCGGAAAATTGCTTTTTGGATCACAAAACCCATTGATTCAAACTGCATTTATTATCTTTCTCCTGTCAATATTAGATTATAGCGTTAGTTGTTCCGAAACTCTTCCTGAAACGTTGGCAAAATTTGCCCGCAATTTTTAGAGCAATAGCTTATCGTTTTAAAAATCACTCCAAATTACTTGAAATCAAATAATTTTTGTTGTAAATTAGAAGTAAGAAATCCCCATCCCGGGAACTGACAACCAAATATGGAATGTTCCAACCAAAAATATGATCTGAAATCGGGAAAAGTATTCAGCGCAATTGCTCACAGGCTTATGATGAAAAGCATGTCTGGCTGACCGGATATACCGGTCGCATTGGTGATGACTTCGGTACTGAAGACACCGATGAAACCAGTAGAAACCATAGCTCAAAGCCATGATCCATTCCCTGATCATCAAGTTTGACTTATCAGCAGCAAAGCACTTCCTGATGCCTTTTGACCAAAAGGCCTCAATGGATTATACTGCAACATCGACATCAGAATTATCATTGTCCATATGGACTCATTCATCCATCATAATCAACGCTTCACTGTTGCGCTTTGTTACTTTTGGCGACAATTGTAACAACCAGAGCTCAGACGTCAGCAGCATCAAAGAGCGTCTGAATTAACGATATCGGAATATGAGCTTAATATCTGATAACTCATCAATTTGAACCAACTTCTAAAAAAAACCAAATACCACAAAACTGTTATGAAAAAAATTACAATCAGTCTTATCTTCATGGTTCTATTGTTGTTTACCGACTTCAGAACAGCATTTGCAATGATAGCTTATCCACATCTATTAGAATACCGCCTGCCGGATGGAAGCACCATCATCCTCCGCTTGAAGGGCGATGAAAAAGTGAAATGGGCCGAAAATCCGGATGGCTATTCAATACTGTTGAATAGTGAAGGGTTTTATGAGTATGCCATACTCGACGCGAACGGCGATATGCAGCGCAGTGGCATCAGGGTATCGAATTTAGAAAACCGCTCTGCTGAAGAAGCAGCTTTTTTGTCGGGCTTACAGAAAGGGTTAACGTTTAGCTTGGATCAGATTGGCATCATGAAGCAGATCTGGGAAATTTAAAGGGATTTTGAGTTGAAAGCCTTCCCGACAACAATAAACCGCAAGCTGATATGTATCCTGATCGGTTTTACTGACAAAGCCTTCGTGAAAACACAGGCTGAGTTCAATAACCTTTCAATCAGGTAGGTTACACCACCGGAGGAGCCACCGGGAGCGTAAAAGATTACTACCTGGAAAATTCTTACAACCAGTTCAATCTTACGGTGGACATTGCCGGTCCATTTACTGCCAGTAACAACATGGCCTATTATGGAGCTAATGATGTAAATGGTAATGACGTAAGACCGCGGGAACTTGCTGCAGAGGCGGTAAACCTTGCGAATCCTGATGTAAATTTTGCCAATTATGACAATGATAATGATGGATTGGTTGATGCCATTTACATGATTTTTGCAGGTTACAGCGAAGATGCCGGTGGCGGTGCGAACACCATCTGGTCGCATGCCGGGTATTTAACAAGTCCTTTATACCTGGATGGCAAAGATATTCAAAGATATTCTTGCTCACCGGAGTTGAGGGGCAGCAGCGGGTCAACTATTACGTCTATAGGTGTGATTTGCCATGAGTTTGGACATGTATTGGGCGCCCCCCTGACTATTATGATACCAATTATGCAGTTGGCGGACAGTTCAGTGGCACAGGGCAATGGGACTAAATGGGCACCGGCTGATGGAACAACAGTGGTGTTACCCCGGTTCACCATAATGGCTACACAAAAGTGTATTACTACAACTGGGCTTCGGCAGTAACGATATCAACAGGGCAGAACATCACATTATATAATGCCTCCCAGAATACAAATAGTTTTTATCGGTTTAATGCTACCACAGCCAATGAATTCTTTTTCATAGAAAACAGGGAAAAGCACCTGTTTGATGCTTATATCCCTGGCAGCGGCATGATTATATATCATGTGCACATCAATATTGCCACGTGCTTCAACAACAATATCAACGCCACACACCCTCAGATGATGTCTCCCGTGAGCCAGAATGCAACAATGGATCCTTCAAGCATACCCAGCTCATATGGCACATTCAATTCATCAACTTGTGCCTGGACGGGTGTTGGAAAAACGGCATTCACCGACAGCTCACTACCAAGCTCTAAATCGTGGGCCGGAGCTAATACGGGCAAACCTATCACCAATCAGTCGGAATGCGACGGCTAAGACCGTCTCGTCCACCTTTAGGGGTGGGCCTCAGGGCAATCCGGTGATCGCTGTCAGTCCATCCACGCTCTCACAAATTCTTCCAACCAATCAGACAGCCAATCTTACACTGAATATTATCAATACCGGCAATGCTGCACCCAACTGGCAGGCTACTGTGAACAGTGCTTCGCTAGGTCTTTCGGGCAACCTGCTTCCCATTCCCGATATTACACCTGGCAACATAGAAGTTACAGACTTAAACAGCATTGATGCTCCAAGCAGCAATCAAAGTGAACCCTCAAGGGCAGAACTCTATAATAATGGTTCGTTGATCAACAGTCCAGGAACTGGACCAGGAGGTACAGACCAAAGCATTTTACAAACTACATCACTGGGGATGAACACCTTGGGTGCAGGAGTGCAATTCAGCCTGGGCAACCGCATTGCGGACGATTTTGTTGTTCCTGCAACGTGGAATGTAGCGAACATTACTGTTTATGCCTATCAGACTGGATCAACAAAAACCAGCACGATGACAGCAGGTTATCTGCAGATATAGAATGGCGATCCAACCCAGGGAGGCGTTGTCATCTGGGGTGTACTGACAACCAACAGGGGCAGTAATACAGGTTTTACGAATACTTATCGTGTCAGCCAGACAGCTATCGACACCCAACGTCCGATCATGTATCTTACGCTTCAAACACCAAGCCTGGTAATCTCGCCCGGCACCTATTGGATCGACTATTCACTTGCAGGCTCCCTGACCAGTGGATCATTGAACCCTCCCATTACCATCAATGGTCAGGCTGTTTCTGGCAACGCAAAGCAATATGTAGCCGTTGCACAACTTGTCATTTTGAAAAATGGTTGAATTCAGTATTTATCAATATT
>CAYWLJ010000005.1:0-208949 GCA_964459375.1 uncultured Lentimicrobiaceae bacterium
ATTAGTGGCCTACTTTGCTCCGGAATACTGGCCTACTTTCACCGGAATAATCAATTTATTCAGCAACAGGTGGACGACCTCAATCCGGTTACCCGTGACTTTGGCAGCATGCAACCCACAATGTTTTCGGGGAATTACACAGTGAATTACAACTCAGGGCTTCAACTTACCGCCGGAATCAATCATACGGCCATCCAAAGCGCTTCGATTGAAAACACGCTCTCCGGCCTGAGCCTGGGCGTTGGGAAAAATGTTCCTGAGAAGTGCATCAGTATCAACTTGAATACCAATCTGAATAGCTCCTACATTGACGGCAACTTGGATGGCCTTGTTGTAAATACTGGCCTGCTGGCCAATTTTAAAATTAAGGAAAAGCACCAGTTGCGCGCCAATGTTTTCTGGCAGAAAACTTCGAGCAAGCAGTTTGATTCGTTTAGCGATGTGATGATTCAGTTTGGCTACAACTACACCATAAGATAATGAATACACCTTGGCCAACCCCTGCTGTTTTATCTAACAATGGTTGTTGAAACTTTTTCCAATGTGCGTCTCAGAGTTGAAGATATTGTTATTATAGCCATTTAATCATGCCTTCCTGGCAGTGTAAAACGATGCAATACCAAAAGTGAGCCTTTGCACTTCAGGATGAGAGAAGCCTGCAGCGACTAATTTTTCCATGAAAGCCTTACCTTCGGGAAAGACATTCACCGATTCGGGCAGATAGGTGTATGCACCCTTGTCCTTTGAAAAAATCCAACCCAAAGCAGGCAGAATGTTTCGGAAATAAAAATTGTATAACTGCTTGATTGGAAACGTGTTAGGTTTCGAAAACTCAAGTACGGCCAACATACCTCCTTTGCGGGTTACGCGCTGCATTTCGCGCAGTCCCCGGTCGAGGTCTTCGAAATTACGTACACCAAAAGCCACCATCACAGCATCGAAAGTTTCGTCCTCGAAGGGAAGGTTTTCCGAGTCGGCCTGCATGAGCCTGATTTGCCCGGTGAGGTTTTTTAGCTTGATTTTTTGATCGCCCACATCCAGCATTTTGCGCGAAATGTCGATGCCGTCAATTCCGGCCTGACTGTATTTGCTGAGTGCAATGGCCAGATCGGCTGTGCCGGTGGCCACATCAAGCACTTTTTCAGGATTTGTTGACGCAACTGCCTTTACAACTTTCCTTCGCCAGGTTTTGTCGATGTTAACTGAAAGAAAATGGTTCAGAAAATCGTATTTGTGGGCAATATTGTCGAACATGGCTTCCACCTGACGTTTCTTGCCAGGAGCAGGGGATGGCGGCGGAAAATTGTGTTTGTTGCCTGTCATTGCATGGTTTATTGCAATACTTTCAACAGTTCATTACGCAGTTTTGTTTTACTCACCGGAACCACGCCCACCTCTTCGCATACCAATCCGCCGGCAAGATTCGACAAAAATGCTGTTGTGTAGGCATCTTGCTTCGAGGCCAGACACAAAGTGGCCACACTGATCACAGTATCGCCGGCACCTGAAACATCGGCTATGTTGCGAAGAAATGCCGGCAGCAGATGCGCCTGGTATGCGTTAAGCACCTTTTCCTGAATGTAAACTCCTTTTTCAGAAAGAGTTACCATTACCATTCCGGCATTCAGCTTGTCCTGAAGCTGGCTTACCGCCTCGGAAAGATTATCGGCAGTGATCTCCGACTGTAGGTTGAGCCCTTCGCGCAGCTCTTTCAGGTTGGGTTTGAAAAGGTTAACCATAGAATAGTCAAGAAAATGACGCTTTTTAGGATCAACAGCAACGGGTATTTTGTGTTCAAGCGCCATTTTAATCACCTTGTCAATCAATCGATGACTAATTACACCCTTGTCATAATCTTGAAATACAATGCCATGTATTTTGTTGTTATTCATCTCGTAAGCAACCAGACGAATGAGCTCGTCGGTAACAGATTCGTCCAGCCCTCGGGTAGTCTCCTCGTCCACCCTTAGCATCTGGACATTGTTTCCAATTATCCTGAATTTTGTTGTGGTGGGTCTGTCGTCAATTCGCAAGATGCCTTTTGAACTCATTCCAAGCTGATGAGTCAGATTGAGAAACTCATCACCACGCGCATCTTTGCCAATCGCTGATATCATAACTGGCTCAGCACCAAGGGCATGTAAATTGAGTGCAACATTGGCCGCTCCACCAAGGCGACTTGTACGCTCTTTGACCGATACCACAGGTACCGGCGCCTCCGGCGAAATACGATCAACCTTGCCAAAGATATACGCGTCCAGCATCACATCGCCGATAACCATGATGCGCTGGTTTGAGAACTGGTCAAGCAATTGGTGGGCTTGCTCCCTGGTCAGAAAAGTTTCCAATGGTTTTCGGTTAATGGAGTTTTCCCAATGCAGCTTCGATCCTCCTGACAGCTTCCACGATTTGCGCCTCGGATGCTGCATACGAAAATCTGATGCATTCCTCGTTGCCAAAAGCTTCACCGCTCACTAAAGCCACATGCGCTTCGCTCAAAAGGTAGACACAAAGATCATAGCTATTCCTGATCATACGGTTTCCGTCGGTTTTACCAAAATACCAGCTTACATCCGGAAACATATAGAAAGCTCCTGATGGCAAGTTAGGCTTCACTCCTTTAATATTTAAAAGCATGTTATACAATAGGTTGCGCCGGCTTTCGAACGCTTTGAGCATTTGAATCAGCTCGGCCGACTCAGCAGGCGGTGTCAGGAGGGCTTCTAAGGCTGCAGCTTGCGATATGGTGCAACTTCCCGAAGTGTACTGCCCTTGAATAATATTGCAGGCATCGGCCACCCATTGTGGAGCAGCCATGTATCCGACACGCCAACCCGTCATGGCAAAACCTTTCGAGTGCCCATTGATAACGATAACCCTATCGCGAATTTCCTCAAATTGTGCTATGCTTTCGTGTTTGCCCTCGAAACGAATCAACTCGTAAATTTCGTCGCTGATCACCATCACATGAGGATGCCTCGACAGAACGATTGCAAATGACTTAAGCTCATCGTAGGAATAGGCCGAACCACTGGGATTGCAGGGCGAACTGAAAATCAAGGCTTTGGTGCGGGGAGTAATGGCTGCCTCAAGTGCATCAGCACTAATTTTGAAATCGGTTTCAACCCCCGAAGGGACAATTACCGGCACACCTGAGGCCAGTTTTACCATTTCGGGATACGATACCCAGAAGGGTGCGAGAATAACAACTTCATCCCCTTCGTCCAAAAGACTGAAAAAGGCATTCATGATCGACTGCTTGGCGCCATTCGATACAATGATTTGCGAAGGTTTGAAATGCAGATTATTGTCCCTTAATAATTTATCAGCTATTGCATTACGAAGTGCAGCAGTGCCTGGTACAGGAGGGTAGTGCGTGTCGTTGGCCTCGATGGCTCTGATGCCCGCCTGTTTGACTGGTTCTGGCGTATTGAAATCGGGTTCGCCAATGCTCAGTGTGATCACATCAATGCCTTGCTCTTTTAGTTCCCGGCTCTTGCGGGTCATTTCCAATGTGGCCGATTCAGTTAGCGATCTGACCCTTTTCGATAAAGCCTGTTGTTCCATAAAGAGTGCAAATTATGGACAAAATTAGCAAATTCAGTGCGCCATCGGCCTTTACCTAAAATCAATTGTAACCATATACGTAACGGACATACCAAAACACAATAGTGATAGTTTTACAATTAAAATTTTAAAAACATGTTATCTGCCCTGCTGATCCTTGGAGTTTTCAATCTGCTAGTTTTGTCCGTCCTGAGTTTTGTTGTTTTTTCCCACTATCGCAAGCAACAGGAAAAAATGAGGATTTTGAATGACTTGCTCCTTAAGCTGCAAAACAGTATCGAACCAACTGATCGTCAGAGAAAGGAGGAAACCATTTTTCCCCTTAAGGTGCAGGCGGCTGAGCGACTTATCGTTCTGGTCGAACGCATCAAGCCCGGTATGATTGTTCACCGGCAAATTGCTAATGCCTCGACCGCATCGCAGCTTGCAGCGCTGATGTTGCAGAACATACGCGATGAATTCGAATACAACATTTCGCAGCAGCTCTATGTAAGCGAGCTTTCGTGGCAACTGATATCAGCTGCACGTGAAGAAATAGTGCAACTCGTACACCTGAGTATGGCTTCGCTTGAACCTGAAGCTCCGCCTGAAGCGCTTGCCCGCGAGATATTTACTGCATCGCTCAGGTTTCCCGATGAAGCCCTGACCAGCCTTCGCTCCGAACTAACCCCCCGAGCATAAAAAAACCGGCGCGAAGGCCGGTTTCGTTAGAAACAGAGTAATATTAGCGGTTGATGTATAGTTTTCGGATCTCCGAAAAAGTTGCCGAGCGCAGATGGAGCATGTAAATGCCTGATTTAAGATCAGATACGTCCAGACTGAGGGCTTGATTGCGCTGGAGATTTTCGCCAATCTGCAGGCTTTTGATGAGCGAACCTGCAATGTTGTAAACATCGGCCTGAATAGTTTCAGATTTACTCAGCTCGAGGCTAACATTTACCCTGTCACTGGCTGGATTGAGGAATATTCTGAGATTATTATTCTGACGCTCATTGACCGAAGTAACTACTGGCAATGGTATGAGGCTGCCGCCATCAGGCAAAGCCACGAACAAGCCAAATGCAGGTTCATTGTTATTAATGGCTGGGTACAGAAATCCCTAGGCAAGCACTGTGAGTGCTTTACCACCCAGTCCGAGCGTTTGGAGAGGTGCTGCATATGTGGCCACGGTCACCGTTCCAGTTTCGTCGCGCACAGCTAAGGCGTAATCGGCGGTTGGTAAAGAAAGGTAGCTGGCAAATTCGCCATAGGCAAAGTTATCGATGATGGTTACGGCACCTGCACCTACTTCTACTACGTCGACCATGGGAGCATAGGTTGAGCCGTGGAATACCTGTACATCGGTGGTATTGGCCGAGGCGGAGGCTTCCTTGGCGTTTGGCTTGACGAAGATATAGAAGGGCTTAAAGGGATTGTATCCGTTTTGGTTCACCAGACCGTTGGCTACGAGCACATGACTGTTGTATAGCTCGAGGGTAAAAGTTTCAGACCAGAGCGGGTTTTCGGGTGTGGTACTGCCGGTGGGTTTGATGGCTACGATGAGGGGGGTATTGGAGGGGACTTCCACAAAAGGAGTGGCTGAGCGGAGGGCAGAGTTGTTCAGGGCTTTGGTTTGGTTGATCCACACATCTACCTGGTCGGCTGCGGCATCGGCGGCATTATGGATGACCTGAATTCGGGCATTGGGCGATACAATTGGCAGTGGAATGAGTTCACCACCCGTGGGCAATGCCACAAAAAGACCAAAGGGAGGGCCATTGATGTTAGGTGCTGGATTGAGGAAACCCGAAGCCAGCACCGTGAGGGCACTTCCACTCAGGTTCAGAGTCAGTAATGGGGCTAAGTAGCGCGCCACGGTTAGAGTTCCGGTCTCATCGCGAACATCAAGAACACAATCGGCTGTGGGCAGGGTGAGATAACCTGCAAATTGACCATAAGCCATGTTATCAATGATGGTGCTTGCACCAATGCCCGTTTCAACAACATCCACCACAGGCGCATCCGTTGATCCGTGGAATACAAGTACATCGGTAGATGAGTTAGTTGCAGAGGATTCCTTGGCCGTAGGCTACACAAAAATATCGAAAGCCTTAAAGGGGTTGTGGCCCGATACACTCACCAGTCCATTGGCAACCAGCACATATGACCGACCAGGCTCAAGTGTGTAGGTTTCTGACCAGAGCGGGTTCGAGGCGCTGGTGCTTCCGGGTGGCTGCACGGCAACGGTTGATGGAGTATTAACAGGTACATCAATAAATGGTGTGGCTGTGCGGAATGCAAAGTTGGACAATGCTTTTGAGTTGTTAATCCAGACAACCACCTGAGCTGCGGCGGCATCGGCAGAATTAAGAATAACCTGCAGTCTAGCAGTTTGAGCAGATACTGCCGAACTCAAAGTAAACATCAGCATCGTGAGTAAGTAGAGTTGTTTCATTTGAGTAGGGATTTAGTAAATTTTAAGGATGATTTATGGCAATGAATGTTTAATATATTATGCTAAATATTAAACAAAAATTTCAAACGCAAAAAAATTATTATTTATATTCGCTCATGTTCTCCATGAGTTTTTTGCGACTGTAGAAAATTCGGCTTTTAACTGTACCGATAGCCAAACCGAGGTGGTCAGCAATCTCCTTATATTTATAACCTTCGTTATACATCTCGAAAGCACGACGGAAATCCTTATCGAGTTCTTCAATGCCCTGAGTCAATTCCTTGGTTGCAATCACTGATAGCGGATTGAACATGGTATCTTCAGAGCCTGAATTTATATAATAAAGATTATCAGTCTGATCAATAAAAGTCTTGGCCTTTTTGTTTCGTCTGTAGTTGTTTATGAAGTTATTCTTCATGATGGTGTAAACCCATGCCTTGAAATTGTTGTTGTTCACAAATTTCTCGCGGTATACTAAAGCCTTCAGGAAAGTTTCCTGCAACAAATCCTTGGCATCGTCTTCGTCGCCGGTGAGTTGCCTTGCAAAGGCTTCGAGGCTCTTCTGCATTCCGGTAAGGTTATAGTTGAATTCAAGTGCGGTCATTGAATTAAATGTTTAATGTTTTGCTGACAAAGTTAAACAAGAAAATTTATTTGTCAAGCATTTCAAGACAAAAGTTAGACAAAGTTAATGCGGTAACAAATAACTATCTGATAAACAGATAGATAAAAGCTGTTAAAAAAATGTTAACGTGAAAAATTGTAGCTATGGATGGGGCGGTATCGCGGTATTTTCAGGGAAAGGCCGGCAGCATAGCTGCTTCATCAACAAAAGTTTAATTGTTGAGAATCGCTTTCAGTATGCTTAGGTTGTGTTCAGCAGTAAGTTTCTCTGCATCAGCACTATACATCATATCAATCAGCGGTTGGTAAGTCTCGGTCACTTTAAAGCGCACCATCTTCATTGTCGAGTTGAGCATGTGGTTCTGTTCGGTAAATGGTTCCGGAACAATGGCAAACATTTTCGGCAACCAGAGCTTTGGAAAATGACCATTATAGTTAGGGTGTTCAATATAAGCGTGAAAGTCTTTGTCGAGCTGGTCAAGTATATATGCTGCATCCACCTGATTATAATCGTTGTTCAGGCGGCGCTGACGGATCTCGTCCATGGTTACGAGTGCCACTGTATAGGGCCTCATGTCGTTATAAATGAGTATCTGACTAAAGTAACGTGAGGTATTTGTAATGGCCTCCTCGATACCTTCGGGCGAATATTTTTCGCCATTTGGCGCAATAAGCAAGGCCTTTTGCCGGCCAACTACAACTAAAAAATTATCCTCGTCAAAGTAGCCAAGGTCACCAGTGAACAGCCAGCCACCGCGCAATACTTTTGCACTGGCCTCGGGGTTTTTGAAGTAACCAGCCATCACATTATTACCCTTAATAACGATCTCTCCCTTTTCCCCTTTGGGTAGCGGATTGCCGTTTTCATCGGCAATGATACATTCCAGATTTGGGATCACCCTGCCTGAGGTGCCAAGTTTGTGAACCTGGGGAGTATTGGCAGAAATAATGGGGGCAGCTTCAGTAAGGCCGTATCCCTGATAAACAGGTGCACCAATGGCGGCAAAGAATTGCTGCTGCGACAAGTCGAGCAGTGCGCCTCCACCCACGCAAAAGCGGATGCTGCTGCCGAAAACCTGTCTTAGTTTGGAAAAAATGAGTTTATCGGTGAGCTTATAAACAAGCTTTTTCCGCCAGGAAAGTTTTATTCCTGTGTTGAGACCATTTCCATATTGCTCGATACCTACTGCAAGGCCAGCCTCGAACAAGCGACTAATGAGTGCTCCTTTAGCATAAACACCTTCCTTCATTTTCTGCATGAAGTTTCCTGTCAGCGTTGGGACTGTCAGAAGAAAATGCGGATTGACTTCTTTGAGGTTCTCGGGTATATTGCGGATGATGTTTTTATTGCCACCTCTGGCATCAACAAAATAGATGGAAAGCCCTTTCACTGCGCAGGCATATATGCCCACCGTATGAGCAAACGAATGGTCGAGTGGCAGAATGATGAACAGCCGGTCACCTGAACTGACATCAAAATACTTCATAGCATCCGTGCTATTCGTATAGTAATTAAGGTGTGTTAGCATAATGCCTTTCGGATCGCCAGTTGTCCCCGAAGTGTAGCAAATATTAACAATCTGGTCTTCAGAAAGATTTTCTTCAAACTCACGGAGTGTAGCACTATTTTTTTCAAGGTTTTCCTGCCCCAGTTTCCTCAGTTCGTCCAGAGTGAGGATATCAGCCATTGATAAGCCGGAGGCTTCGAGCAGACTATTTTGCAGTGAAGCAACATCGTCGAGGTAAATTACCTTTATGGCTGAATCCAGCCTGACGATTGCCGGAAGCGCTTTCTCGTGCGTATTGGCCGAGACAATGATGGCTTTGCATTGCGCGTGAATAAGCCGGAAAACGATTTCTTCAGGTAATAATTTGATACTCAGCGGCACATTGATGCAGCCTGCCATAAGCAACCCATATTCGGTTACAACCCAATCGGTGCGACCTTCGGCCAGCAGTGCAACCCTGTCGTCCTTCCCGAAGCCAAGTTCGAGGAGTGCCGAGGCAAAATGCATGGCCTCTTTAGCAGTCTCCGCAAAGGAAATCCCCTTCCAGCCTTCAGCTTTTTTCTCGTTCAGATAGGGTACTGAGGTGTATTTTTCGGCAGCCTGCCTCAGCAATTGTATTACATTTCTTTTCATTTCTTCACAAATTTTATCAGGCAATAATCATAAGTGTCATTAACTTCTTGCTCTGAATCAACGCTCTATGTATATATCGCGAGACATTTTCTTTGGAGCTGAAGCACTTCAAAGTTGCAAATATTTGTTAATTTGACAATTTCATCGATGTTTAATTTGTTGTTTTTTGGAAAATGACTAAATTTGCACAATTATTCAAAAGCTCCCTTCGTCTAGGGGTTAGGACGCCAGGTTTTCATCCTGGTAACAGGGGTTCGAATCCCCTAGGGAGTACAATAGCCGGTTAATCCGGCTTTTTTTTTGACTGTTGCAACCAAATAGGACATTTTCTGCCTAATTTTAAAAAGAGAATCAACCAGGTTTTAGGTTTGAAAATCAGTCTTCAAAAATATCCTTTTGTCAGGATTGCACTGGCATTTGCAACAGGAATTTTTATTGCCTGGGATACAGGTGCTGACTACTCAACTGTTTCTATTGTTCTTACATATATTTCACTCATCGCAGCATTTTTGCTTCACATCTTGGTGAGATCATACACATTACGCTGGCTGGCTGGCCTGATGCTTCACATCGTCTTTCTGTCGGCTGGTTACTGGTCAGCCTCAGTTGGAATACCGGAATCAATACCGGGTCACTATAGTCAGCACAATCCTTCCAATGCCTACCTTGTCCGGTTTACTGAACCGCTTTCCGAGCGGCACAGCTCCTTCAGGGCAATTGCCGAGGTAATAGCAATGGCGGATTCCGGAAAACTAATTCCGGTTCGCGGCAGAATTATGGTATACTTCCGAAAACCTTCTGTCCATGCACTTCCTGATCATGGAGATTATATTATCATCAACAAAAGTCTGGTGAGGGTTCCACCACCACTCAACCCCGGACAGTTTGATTTTGCAAAACATCTTGCGCGCAAGGGGATACTTCATCAGGTTTTCCTCAACGATGACAAATGGCAAAGCGCTGGTATTAAGCGGATTAACCCGTTGTTTGGCCTTGCATACCATACTCGCGATTACCTAATTCAGGTGATGAAAGATAATGGCTTGGACGGTGATGAGTTTGCAGTGGCCTCGGCTATACTTCTAGGGTATGATGAAATGCTCTCGCTTGAACTGCGCAAAGGTTATATAGCAGCAGGAGCAATGCACGTCTTGTGCGTATCGGGCCTTCATGTTGGTATCATCTTCCTGATTTTCGGCCTGGTGCTACGTTTTTTGGAACGTATCCGACATGGTGTATTGCTTCGCGGAATGCTATTATTACTAATTATTTGGTTTTACGCTTTCATTACCGGTCTTTCGCCATCCGTTATGCGATCGGCGTTCATGATCAGCTTTCTAGTTGTTGGTCAGATGCTGAAGCGAAGAGGGCAGGCGATAAACTCGCTGGCTGCTGCTGCCCTTTTCATCCTTATCATCGATCCTGCTTCATTGTTCAGCATAGGATTCCAGTTGTCTTTTACTGCTGTGGCAGGCATATTGTTGTTTCAGCGTGGACTGGCACAGTTGGTGGGGTTTCGCAATCGGATTGCCGGATATCTCTGGGAGGCTACAACAGTGGCATTGGCCGCACAGATCAGCACCACACCATTCGTACTCTATTATTTTAATCAGTTCCCTTTATACTTCTGGCTCAGCAATCTGTTTCTTACCCCTTTGTCATTCATGATTATTTCGCTCGGGATGCTGATGCTGCTTAGCAGTCCGCTTCCATGGCTTCCATATGGGTTCGGACTGATTACTTCGGCGCTTATTTTTGCCATGAATGCACTGATACTTTGGGTAGAGTCATTGCCAATGGCTGTAATAAAGTCTATGTACATCAATGGGTTCGAGTTGATTGCTCTCATTTCCATTGCGGGTTTTGCTGCACTCTGGGTTCAAAAGCAATCGAATAAGCTTGTCATACCCGCTTTGCTCATGATTTTGCTGGCCATCGGCAGTATGACTATTCGTCATATCCGCAGTTTGAAGCAGGAGGGATTTCTGGCTTACTCACTGGCTAGTCGCACCGCTATTAGTTTTATCCATGGAAAACGGCATGTGATGGTGGCCGACAGTGCCGTTTTGTCCGATCAAGGTTTGATCGACTTCAACATGACCCGATATTGGAACGCCAGATCATTTAATGATCCTGTGGAGGTAGGATTAGCTGACTCATTTCAAAATGAGTTCATGATTAAGGATGGCAATTATGTTGTTTTTTCGGGAAAGCTTTTTTGTTTTTATGATGTTACAAAGTCCCTATCAGGACCTGATGCCGATGTATATTTGATTCACACTTCCAACACAAGTAGGAAGGTCAGGCCAATTTTGCCCAATAGCAAGGGTTTATTCTTATTGGATGCATCACTTCATCCGCGACTTTCGGAGCAATACCAGCACATTGCTTTGGAAAAGGATGCTGAGATCGTTGATATGAGAAGCCGGGGAGCATATTCAGGTCTAAGTAAATAAAAAAATCCTCCGGTTTTGCCGGAGGATTTTTCAGAAATCACATTTCAGTGATTATTCGATCAGGAGTTTTCTTGTTGTGGTTTGCCCATTGCTGCTTCGCAAGCTCAGCAGATATATGCCTTTGCCCAATTCACTAAGGTCAAAGTGGTGGCTTTCGAGAAGAGCAGCGTCCATTTTCGACAAAATGAAAACCCTTTTACCTACAAGGTTATACACTTCAATTTCAATGTTTCCTGCGAGGCCTGGCGCACTGATTGTAAACAAACCACGTCCGGGATTGGGGCTGATAGTGATGTTCGAAACCGGGTTTTCGCCAATTGAAGTTTCACTTGTGGTAACATAGCTGAATGTCTGGCTCCAGCTGGTGGTGTCGAGACCCTGAATGGCTCTTACGCGCCAGAAATATGATGTCTGGGGCGAAAGGAGAAAGACGGTCTGAAATGAATTGGTTGTAGTAAGCTGTGTATTTGTTACGTCGGGGGCAAAGCCATTGCTTGTGCTGAATTGCAGCTGATAACGTTCGGTTCCGCGAATTGCTTGCCATTGATAACGTGGCAGTCGTACTACATTAGTGGCATTGTTGGCCGGAGCAGTCAGGGTGACCGTGGATGCTGTAGTAAATTTCCGTACTTCAGACCACAATGAAACTCCTCCTGCATGTCGTGCCCTAACTCTCCAGAAATAGTCGCGTCCAAACAGCATCCCCTGAAAACGATATTCGTTTGTGGAGCTTTCAAAGGTGAAAGCGTCAGCAAAGTCAGCAGTGAGTGAGCGCTGAATGGTATAATTGACAATACCAGTCATGGCACTCCAGCGCATCAGTGTGTCAAGTGCAATATTTACAGCATTGTTGGCTGGGCTGGTAAGTGTCGGGCTTGCATTGACAAAGAATGACCTGGGGGACGACCACTCCGATATTGATTGAGCATGGCGGGCGCGCATACGCACGTAGTGATTTGCACCGAAAGCAAGGTTCGAAAGCCTGAACTGAACCAGGTCGGATGTTAGGGGAAAGCTTTTCAGATAGGGGCTATTGAACCCGTCTCCCTGGAACTTAATAATGGAACCGGCATTACCTACGATAAATCCTTTTGTGGCATCCATCAGATATAGTCCATTCAGGTTTTGGGTAGTGCCACTGGCAATTACACTCCATTCTGTGCCATTGAATTGAATGAGTGTGCCATTGGAGCCAACAATGAACCCATTGTTTTCGCTAAGCATGCACACATCCCAGAGGTCACGCGTTGAACCCGATGTTTGTTCCACCCAACTCTGACCATTAAAATAGAATATACGTCCGGCACGTGCCGAAGCCCATATCCTGTTATTTGCCAGTGCCCAAAGTCCTGTAATTTCGCGGTTGGCAATTATACCATTAGTCCATGTGTTACCATTAAAATAGGAAAAGTTGCCGGCAGCACCAGCTACCCAGATGTTGTTGGCGTCGAGGCCATGTATAGCGTTGATGGCGACTGATGCTGCAATGCCGACACTCACTGGCGACCAGGCAGTACCATTATATCTCAGTACTGTGCCTGCAGCGCCAACGGCATAGCCATTGGAGGCAGAAGTGAAAAACACCCCGTTAAGGTTTGCAGTAACACCAGAGGTCTGAGCTGTCCATGAAGTGCCATTGAAATAAAGTATTGTTCCCGCAGCACCAACAGCCCAGCCATTGTTGGCATCAACAAAGAAAACATCTGTCAGGTTATGTGTTGTTCCGCTGACCATTGGGGTCCATGTATTGCCGTTGAAAGAAAGAATAACACCGCCGCTGCCGACAGCCCAGGCCTGATTTGCTGATAATTCAAAAACATCGTTAAGCTGGGCTGTACTTCCAGATGCCATATTTGCCCAGGAATAAGCAGTATCAACCTGCATTTCATATTGGGTAATTCCTGTAATGGCATTCCATGTAATCAAGGGGTTTGGCATCTGATTCGATTGATTGGCGGGTGCGGTAATGGTAACCGAATTCGCTACTCTGAAAGCGAATGGTGCCGACCAATCGGATGTCATTGTACCATCGGATGCCCTGACGCGCCAGTAATAAATCTGATTAAAGAGTAATTGATCCATTTCCAGGGCGGTCACAGTAACAGGTGGAAAGGTAACAGCGTCTGAGAAATCAACATTTCGGGCCAATTGCACTTCATAGCTAATAATGAAGCCCTGACCCGTAACGGCATCCCAATCGAGTAATACATTGGGCATTTGTCCGGTGGCATTGTTCGCCGGTGCCCTGTGCTCTGGGCTGTAAATCCTTGTCTGTGCCGAAAGGCTGGCCGAAAGCAAGAAAATCAGTGCGACAACGAGGTAGATATTTTTCATTTTCGGTTCGTTTTATTGCTAATTCATTAATTAGTAAACCAGAAATTTAACAGCAGATTTGTATTGTCCGGCATAAAGCATCACCATATAGGTTCCGGCGCGGTATCCTTGAAGCTTAATTTGTGTCTGCTGTTTCCCTGGGTTCATGTGTCCAAGCTCACGGGTTTCGATAAGCTGGCCGCTGATGTTGAAAATGCTATAGCGAAGATTACTCTCGGTAGGTAGTTCAAATTGGATAGTTGCAGTTCCTTTGGCAGGCGTAGGGTAAACAAATGCCGGGAAATTATTGGAATTGCCCGATGCAATCGGTTCGTTTATGCCCACCGGCTTACGGAAATCGTTGCATCGCATCAGTCCTCTTCCGAACGTGGCGGCATATACAATCCCGAAATTGTTGGTGCCGGGGAAGTGCGCAACCAAGGTGTCCACATTAATCAGTTGCAGGGTGTCCGGAGTTTTATTGATCATTTGTTGTTTAAGCTCCATTACCGGTATATTGGCCAGATTCTGGTCGGCAGCCCAAATAGGGTTGTTATCGAACAGGTTGTAAGTGTAGAATACACCCATCTCGGTCCCAATAATTGCTAATCCATTGTTGCTCATCTCGATAACGCCTGAGTAAACCGGCATTTTCGGAAGCGTACCCTGCTTGCTCACAAAGAGTGGGTTGCCATCGAGGCCGTTTGTGGTTGCAAAAACGTAATGGTTGTTGCCATAATTGGCTAATGTGACCATAACATTGTTTGGGTTCTTTGGGTCCACCGATATGGATGTGATGGCCTGACTTACGGGGGTGGAGGTTCCCGGGATTAACAATTGCATCTGGCGTGTAGCAATGATGCATTGCGGACTTGATACATTGGCGAGTTGGGCATTGTATGCCAGAGCGATATTGGAAATCCGAACCAGACGTCCGTCGCGCATACCTACCCAGACGTGGTTACCATCCGCAGAGTAAGCAATTGACTGAGGTATGCCTATAAACCCGACAGAAGAGTTGGAAATTTCAAACCATTCAGGTGTCTTGGCAAAGTTCAGCAGTTCCTTGGTCATCCAGAGGCGGTTGGCAACAGCAATGAAAAGCCGGGTTGAAACCGGGTCTTTTATCCTGATAGTATCGCCTTGATTAAGGCCTACACCGGCTGGCAGGTTGGTAAGGAATGGCTGGTCAAAATTAGCACTACGAACTTTAACCTGAGCACCAGGCGAATAGCTACGTTTTGCCTTGAAAGTAACAGAGTCGCGGCTGTTCTGATTAGTATAGCTTTCCCAAAGGGTAATGGGCGTGCGGAATGCCTGTGGGTTGCCGAAGCCGGTGGCAAGCAAAAACTGTGATGAAAAGGTAAATGCCATGTCTTCGGACCTCTGCATACTGCCTGCAGTGGATGAGACTACAATGGCATTGGGATTGATGGTGGAAACCACACAAGAACCTCCGGCACTGGTGGGTGTATAAAGTTTTTCGCCCTGAAGTACTGTGTTGCCTGCTCCGGAAATAAATATCGTGCCCTGATCCTGTGCTCCACCTAAAACCCTGTTTTCCTGTCCCGAAGGAGCGACAGTGTAGAAATGGGCAGTCATATAATTCCTATTGCTATTGCTGAAGGTGAAATCGTCACCATTAACCTGACCTTTGAAAATTCCACCGTCTGTAGCCACAAAAAAGACATCATTGCTTCCCGGTTTAAAAACCACTCTCTGTTGTCCGAAATGCACATACAACGGACTAAACAGGCTACCTCCGCTTGACGATTTAACGTCCCATGCATACAGACCAGTTTCCAGAATACGCCTTCCCTGCCAGAGGTTGACCCCACCAAGTATGATGCGGTTCGGGTCATTGGGAAATACAGTGATGTGATTATTGTAGACGCCTCTTTGGTTATAGGGATTAACGCTGGTGGTGGCAGGCAGTATTACACTCCAGGTATCACCTTTATCGCCCGATCGGTATATTCCGAGATGAATGCCAAACGAATTGACGAGCGAAGCGTACATAATGTTGGGATTTGAGGGGGCAATGGCCAGCTCGAGGCGGGAAACATCTGCTGTTGGTAAAGTGTTGGCTTCGGCAGTAGACCTTAGCACAAATGCCTGAGGATTACCGTCCTTACTTACATAAAGCTTGTTATCCACCGATGCGATAATTGTACCATCGGTTCCAACATGCACGTCGCCGGCATTCTGAATCAAATCGTTACCGGCATTATCTTTTGCAATCTGCCAGGTATTTCCGGCGTCGGTACTGTAGCGCAATCCGGCATTGGTGGCAGCAAAAATGTGTCCGCTGCTGTTTGCAGCAAGTTCGTTGATGAAGGCCCAGGCTGCATTATTATTGTTCAACTGAGGTACTGTGGTGGCAAGTTGGGTAAAACTTGTTCCATTGGTTGATTTCCAGATACCAGTGCCCATGAAACCGCTTGTGTAGGCCATATCATTCAAACCAGTGAATAAATGTGAGCCGAAACCATCGCCTGTTCCAACATAAATGTCGCCGTTCGGAGCTTGTATCATACAGCTAACCATTAAGTTAGCATTACTGACTGGCTGCCATGTGACACCTTCATTTACAGTTTTCCAGACTCCACCGCCTGTTGAACCCGCGAAAAGTGTGATTTTTTGGGCATCGCGCGAATCATAAATGATGCCCTTGGTTTTTCCACCATAATTGTCCGGACCGAGCGGCGTCCATGTCAGATTCGTCTGATTTTTGAACGAAACCATTTGATTTACCTGATTGATAGCCTCCATCACATGTGCAGGATCCACCTTCCCTGTATGCTGATTACTACGTAGCATATGTAAATATGCCTCGTTAGTAATTCGTGTGGATGAAGGGTTGCTGCTTGCGTTTGGATTGGCATTCAGGTAGTTCAGGCTGAAAATCAGAAGGATAACAGTGAGTAGAAGTCCTTTTCTCATATCATGCAGTTTTGTGGGTATTTTGTATTTGGTTTCCGGTATAAAACAGTGGCACAAGTTACGCCAAATAATCTTTCCGGCAAGCTGGAAAAGCGCAATAATTTTAACAGTAATTAACAAGGTTTTTTTCTTCCGTTATCGATTGGGCTGACGCCCTTTCCGAATAATATAAACCTGTTAGAAATGAGTAGATTTTGAGCTGAATAATTAGGAAATTTATGCTAATTATTGGTTGATGAATCAGCCAAATCTGATTGGTTGGTATGCCGGATTAAGCAATGAAAAATTACTTAGTTGATTTTACCTTGTCAGTCAGCCACAGTTTTGCTGCCAATGAGATTGATTTTGTGATAATCACCAAGCTCCTCAAGCCAGGCGAAACGGACGTCCACATCCCTTCCAACATTAAAGAACATTGCTGAGTCCCCATGACAAAATGCCCAATCCACCGGTTTCCAGCTTCGCCCATTAAATACTGCTAAATAAATGAGATGGTCCGGACATTGGCCCCGAAAACTGACATTGCGCACAGTCAGATAGTACTTAGTTACATCGAGGTAGTGAAAATGGCCAAGGAAAGGGGGGGTAGTCTTTTTTAAGTCTTTGAGTGCAAACAGGCTTGAATCGACTGAGTGGTAAATGCGTCGATAGATTTTTGGAATGCGGCTGGCATCTTTAAGCAGGTTCTCTTCAAATTCACGGGGTAGCAGTGGTTGCCAATTTCCTTGTTCGTTGTAGTAGGATGCAAACCATATGCTGTTGAGGCTGTCGTTTATCCAAGGAGCATAATCGAGTGTTGCAGCAATGCCAGCACTGCGGAGTGCCATGACCCTGAATATGGCCAGATCGCGCGGACTCGCCCTGCGGTTTTTGATCACTTCGGACGGTAAGGTGATATTGGCATTTTTGATAAGCCGGTTATCGCTTATGATGAGGCTGTCGATAAGGAGGTTTATCGCGTTGGCAACCTCATCTGTAGAAGTGTAAGACGGATTTGAGATGGATTCCGAAAAAAACTGATACAGCAAAGGTCTCCAGTCTTCCAGATCTTCGTTGGCCACCCGGTATGGTAGCACATAACGAAGAAAAATACTGTCAGGCAGGTGCTTTGACCAGGGGTGTTTTTTGCTCGAAAGGGCCAGTTCTATTGTGTTGAGGAGGAGTTCGGAGAGAATGGTGTCGCGATCAAGGGTATAACGACTCGCCGAATACATCAGGCCTCCGGGCAATGCTGATAACGAGTCCCAGGCGATCAAAACACTTTGATAATCATCGTATTGCAGTGGATCGAAACGTAATGCATTGGTTGCGCTGTCGATAAGTTCGTACTCAACAGCATAGTGCCGTTCCATATTACTGATGAGGAAGTAAACTGCATTGCGTTTTGCAGTGTCGTCCGATTCGATAAACCAGGACAAGGCCTTGATGAGTTCGACCCTGTTATGACCGGTAAGCTGAATCACCCTGACGACATCTGCAGGTAAACCCGGTTCTTTGGATTTGAGACAGGATTGAGCGGCGGCAACGATGACAAGCGTCAGGAATAAAAATGGCTGCCTCAATCCCCTGTAGCCCATGACTCATATACCCATTAAGGTTTCTGCAGGCATCCACCCAACGCTTCCGTTTGCTATGCGAACTTTGTGCCAGCCGTTACTTTCGTCGAGCAGCCGCACTTTTGATCCTTCATGAAGCACAAACAGATCAACGCCCGATGATGTGGGAGCGCTCTTAACCGTAATTGAAGGCACTAACACGATGGCTTCGTTGACGCGCTGGGTGTAGTAATATTTCTGGGAAGCAAGGCCAAAGCTACCAATGAACATAAAAAGCATCAGCAGACCTGTAAAGAAACCGGTTTTCCGCCAGAGCATGCGCTGTGATGTTAGAAATAGCCAGAGGCAAACTAGTGTAAGGGCAAAGAGTATCACTGAAATCCAGGCCCATGTATCAGCAGGAAGCAGGTTATAGAAGTTGGTCCACCACTTTTTGAGAAAAAAGACTGGAACGGGATCTATCTTGTCAATTATCAGGGTGTTGGCAAGCTGAAGGTTATGTTTGATGTCGTCATTGGACGGATCAAGTTTCATGGCTTTTTCATAATACAATATGGCATGGGGGTATTTACGGAGCTTGTAGTATGCGTTTCCCATGTTGTAATAGACTGCTGCAGAATGATATCCCTGATCAATAATGGCCCGATAATGGACTATGGCTGAGTCGTAATCAGCAGCAGCATAACGCTCGCCGGCAATGCGGAAATGTTCGTTATGTTTTGAGGCCAATGACAGCAGTGGAAGAAGCAGTAAAAAGATCAGGCTGAAGTTGATTACCCTTTTCATAAGCATGGATTATTTTATCAGGTTTTCGGCCTTGCTGATCACTTCGATGCCCTTATGGTAAAGATCTTCCATTTTCTTTCCGGTATCGCCTGGGGCAAATCGGGCAAACTCACACATATTGAGTGTCTCAACGAACTGATTGATAAGATCTTCGTCCGAGTTTCGTGCGAGCAGGTAGTTTTTCACCGTATCAATGGAAAGCTCCGATCGGGGGATGCTGTATTTATCTGAAATGTAACCCCATAATGCCTGAGACATTTCGGCATAAAAAGCATTCTGGTCTCCCTTGACAAGCAGCTGTTTCGAGGCTTTGAGTCGCTTGCGTGCCACTGCGGTAGCTTTTCTGTTGCGGATCAATGCCTGATTTTTCCTCAACTGACGGGCTTTATTGTTCCAGTAGAGCAAGGCGCCAAAAACTGAAATCACCCCAATCATAAATAAAAGATACAGCCATGAACCAAAAAAATAGCTATTTAGAGGTTTCAGATGGCCGGCCGAAGTTCGTATATACCTTATGTCGGACGAAAGGTATTGAATGCCTTCCTGAGAACTCGCTAATGCTGCCCCTCCTGCTTCAACAGGATTGCCTTTTAATACTTTGAGGTCGAAGGCCTGGGAGCTCAGACTGATGTATTCTCTGCGACGCGGGTCGAAATAAGAAAATGCAAGCTGCTCGATCCGAAAGTTGCCTTCGTATCTAGGAATTACAAGGTATTCGGCACGCCGCGTTCCGGATATTCCATCTCCACCAGTTTTAACATCGGCCGACATTTTTGGCTCAAACACTTCAAAGCCTGGAGGAAATACTGGTCTTGGCAGATCGAACAATTCGAGGTTGCCATTGCCCGAAACACTGATTACCAGGTTTATGGCTTCGTTCGCCTTCACCTCTGCATTATTGATTGATGCGCTGAATCCGAATTGCCCGACCGCTCCTGTAAATGCAGAAGGCCGACCAGTGGCAGGAAGCGCGCTAACATCGATTGTAACTTCTTCTGAAACAATGGTTTGTGGAATATTTTGCAGGCCTCGGTTAAAGAACGGGTCGTTGAAAAAACTTTCAAACGGGTCGAAGCTTTGTCGTGATTGTCTGGTCCGAACCTGAGCTATGCAGCTGATTTCCATCGGTTCTATAGTCAATCTGCCGGTTTTTTGAGGAAAAAGGGCAACCTTGCGAACATCAGCCACCACGTACTCCTCCCCGTCGATAACCTGCCTCGACTGTGGCATTTCATTGTTATTGAGCAGGTTCTTGTTCCAGAATCCGTTAAAAGACGACTGCTTCACTATTTGAAGGTCGGAGAGGGGAACACGGGTAAACAGGCGGTAGGTTACGATCACCTGTTCGCCGATTACAGCAGATTTTTTGTCGGGGATGGCTCTCAAGAAAAGGTCTCGCTGGCTTAGGTTACCCGATTGATTATCGCCTCCTCCCGACTGTCGTTGCTGACGGTTCGAGGCAGAAACCACTTTTACTGTATGTCTTCCTGAGCGTATGGTTTTGCCATTGACTTCGACACTGGCCGGGTCAATGGTAAATTCGCCTTCCTGAGTGGCGCTGATGATATAAGTAAAGGTTTGGGAACTCGTCCGTTCCATGCGGCCATTAATAATCTGAATACTTGAACTTGTAGAAAGCATTGGGCCGGTTACAACCCTGAACCCCCTGAAGTTAGGCCCGCTGAAGTTGGAGCCCTCTGTATTCAGCTCATAAACAATTCTGAACTGTTCGCCGACTTCTACCTGTGTACTACCCGATACGTTGAGCACAGCATCCTGAGCCACAACGGTAATCACCGGCAGCAACATCAATGCAATCTGGCTTGCAAAAGATTTCAAAACGCTCTTCATCTCAGCCTTCATAAACAGTTTTCACTTTTTTTAACGCCCATTTTATCGGTTCATTATAAAGCCTGGCATAGCCATTTGAATTCATTAGATAAGGGGCTTTACCAGTCTTTTTCGCGTGTAGCCCGCTGACCAGTTCTGAATTTTTGTTGATTAACTTTATCTATAGTCCGTTTTTCCTCGTTGGTGAGCGCTTGCATCAGACGCTCTGCCTCTTCTTTCGATAGCTGTGGCTGACGATTCTTCGTCTGTTGCTGGTTGTTGTCGGAAGCTTGTTGCTGGTTGTTCTGGTTTTGCTGCTGTTCGTCTTTGTTCTGTTGCTGATCATTGCTTCCCTGCTGCTGATTATCTTTCTGCTTATCCTTGTTCTGGTTCTGATCGTTCTGCTTTTGATTATTTTGTTGTTGCATCATCCGCAGCGCATAAGCAAGGTTGTATCGCGCATCCTCGTCCTTGGAATCGATACGCAATGCCCGCTGATAATAGGGTATGCTTTCACCAAATTTTCCAGCCTCCAACAAGCTGTTTCCTGCATTGTAAAGGGCACGCCCTTCCCGGTTTCGATCCCGCGTCATTTCAGCTGTCGACCTGAAATATTGAAGTGCCTCTTCAAGATTATTCTGCCGAAACATGGAGTTGCCCAGATTGAATGATGCTTTGTCGTTCAACGGGTTCTTTTCCAGTGCATTGCGGTATGATTGGGCGGCTTGTTCAAAGTTTTCCATGTTATAGGACCTGTTGCCTTTTCGCAATTGTTGCTTGTCCGATTGTGCCTGTAAGGCCAATGTGCAGAAAACAAAAAGCGTTAACAAATGTAGCTTATTCATTTTCAGCTGTTTTTGGTTTGAAAATACGAATTCTGGTTTCAAGGTCAGATTTGCGCCATGCCAGCAGCAACTCTATCATGAACATCACAACAGCAATACCCGCAAACCATTGAAAATGACTGTTGTACTCTGTAAATATCTTCGATTCAATCTCCGACTTCTCAATCTTTTCTAGCTCATTCATAATCTGATCCAGCCCAGAGCGTGCATTGCTGGCACGAATGTATGTTCCGTTACCGATTGCTGCAATTTGTTGTAGTATAGTTTCGTTCAGTCTTGTAACTATGGTGTTTCCTTGTCGGTCTTTACGATAACCCGTCTGCTTACCGTATTGGTTATAGACCGGGATAGGGACCCCGTCGGGCGAACCAATTCCAATCGTAAATACCCTTATACCGGCAGCTGCAGCCTCTTTGGTAGCCTCGATTGCACCTTGCTCGTGGTCTTCACCATCCGAAGTGATGATGATACTTTTATTGCGGGCTTCAACGTCGAATGAGTTCATTGCCAACCGCAAAGCTTCGGCAATAGCTGTTCCCTGCACAGGAATCATGTCGGGACGAATGGTATTCAGAAACAGTCGTGCTGCGGCATAGTCTGTCGTCAGGGGTAGTTGTACATAGGCTTTTCCTGCAAAAACAATCAGCCCGATGCGGTCGCCATTTAATCTGTCGATAAGTCGAATAATGTTATGCTTTGAGCGATCGAGGCGATTGGGTGTAACATCCTCGGCGAGCATAGAGTTGCTTATATCGAAAGCAACAAAGATATCAATGCCCTCGCGTTTCACTTGACCGAGTTTTGCACCCGATTGTGGGTTTGCAAGTGCAATAACGGCAAAGACCCATGAGGTGGATAACAGCAGAAATTTTATCCAGCGCCGGGCCTGGCTCCTGTAAGGAATAAGCAGGTTGTGCATCGGGGCTGAGGCAAAACGAAGCAGGGTGCGGTTTCGTAAATAATTGGCAAACAAAAATATGGCTAGCATAAAAGGAAGTGCTGCCAATAAATAGAGCATTTCGGGACGCTCAAACCTTATGAAAGTGGTTTCCATAACTCGTGTTTCAGGTGATGCTTCTGAATAGGGTGTTCCGCAGCAGAAATTCCATTGCAATCAGGAAAAGTGCCAGCATCATCAGCGGCATATATTCCTCTTTTTTCCTGCTGAATTCAGTGACGTCGATCTTCGATCGTTCAAGGCGGTCAATTTCCTGATAAACTTCACGAAGTTTTTGATTATCAGTTGCCCTGTAATATCGTCCATCTGTCCGATCCGATATATCCTGCATCAATGCTTCATCAATTTCAACCGGAACATCACGCAGTTGAATCCCAAACGGTGTTTGAACCGGATATGGTGCAGTTCCGTATGAGCCAATTCCAACAGTGTGTACCCTGACCCCGAAAAGCTTGGCCATTTCGGCAGCGGTGACCGGGTCGATCGAACCGCTGTTGTTCACACCGTCGGTCAGTAAAATGATTACTTTCGATATAGCCGTGCTTTCGCGCAGACGCGCCACCGCTGTGGCAAGTCCATCACCGATGGCCGTACCATCTTCAATCATACCACTCTTTATTGTCGTTAACATGTTGAGGACAACATTGTGGTCAGTGGTCAGAGGCACCTGAGTGAAACTTTCGCCACTGAAGATGACCAGTCCAATACGATCGCCCTGCCGCGATTTAATAAATTCGGCTGCAAGTTCCTTGGCAGCTTCCATACGATCGGGCCTGAAATCGCGCGCTAACATACTGCCTGATATGTCGAGACTGATTACGATATCAATCCCTTCCACAGTTACATTTTGCCCCCGGCTGCTCGATTGTGGTCTGGCCATTGCCACGATAAGGACCATAAGTGCCAGCATCCTCAATACAAATAGCGCATGACGAAATGCCACCCTCGGGCTTTTTGGTATGCGGGCTAACATTCCAGCCTCGGGCAGTCGCAGGCTGGGATGGAGCTTTTTGTGCCTGAAAACATACCAAACCATTAAGGCAGGAACCAGCATCAGCAAATAGAGCCATTGCGGGCTTGCAAAACTGACATCAGCCAACCAGTTCATCATCCTTGTTCCTCCTTGATTATTCTTTCGTCGGTCTTTACCACTGATGCATAGCTTTCAACCACAAAGTCGATGATATGATTGAGGGCCAGTTCGTTTTCAACACCATTCGGCCTGTATTTGGCAAACTTAACAAGGTCGGCCAGCTCAAGGGCACTTTGCAGTTTTTTTCTGGCTTCGTCGTTGATGCCCAACAATCTGATACCGAGCATGATTTCGGGCGTGGTCAACTCCACTGCATTTACTGTGAACTGACCTTCGATATACACCCTCACAATGTCGGACAGCCTGACATAGTATTCTTTCACATGGCCATTTTGCCACAACTTGTCGTACCTGAGCTGCTCTAGTTGTTCCAGTGCGAGTTTATGAGGAGGTACCTCCGACACCTCGATAGGGGCGATGCTTACGGGCCGGTTTTTCCGACGCAGGTAGTACCATATGCCCAGCCATAGTGCGAGTGCAAGTAATATGGCACCAATAAACCATGGTAATATTTCAGCCAGGGTAATAGGCTGTTTTTCGATGTCTTTGATGGGCCTGATGGGTGCGGTGGTATCCACATCTGGCAGAAATACCCTCAGCATCAATGGGTTGGTCGAGGCAACAAAGTGCAGACTGTCGCCTGCGGGAGCAAAATGGATATTGATGGGAGGTATGTTTATCCAACCCGTATCGAAGGAAGTAATGGTGAGCTCCTGGCGCAACAGCACGCTCTGGTTATTGTCGATTGGCAAAGTCTCCTGTTCCGATTTGGAAAGTATTTCCACCGGTTTACTTAAAGTGTCGCCAAAGTCGGGCCATTGGGCTGTAAAACCCGAGGGCATTTTCAGTAGCAGTTGCAACTTGAGCTGACCTCCGATAAGCAGGCTGTCGGCACTTGCAACTGCTCTGGCTTCAACAGTTTGGGAACGAACTGTTTGCAATGCCGGTAGCAAGGCTATCAACAGGGTAATAACCTTTAATCTTATTTTCATTCTGGCAATTGCGGTCATTATTGCAGCATTATGGTTTGATTCAGACCCTGAGACGAAATAGGTTCATCAGGGGTTTCACATAATCTTCGTCGGTATAGAGAACCACATTATCCACTCCATTGCGGGCAAAAGTGCTATTGAGCTGGTCGGACTTTTTCGCGATCCATGCTTCATACCATTTACGGGCCTCCGATGTAGATGTATCAACCCAATGGGTTTCGCCTGTTTCGGCATCTTCAAAACGAACCAGCCCCAGCGGGGGTATTTCTGATTCGCGCCTATCAGTGATGCGCAGCGCAATGAGGTCGTGTTTGCGGGCAGCAATGCGCAAGGCATGCTCGAAATCATCGGCGATAAAGTCGGAGATGACAAAGGCGGTCGAACGTTTTTTAATCGCACTGGTCAGATATCGGAGCGCCTCGCCCAAATCGGTGCCGCGATGTTTAGGTTCGAAGATGATCACTTCACGGATAATTCTCAGGATATGCGAGGAACCTTTTTTAGGGGGGATGAATTTTTCCACCTGCTCGCTGAAAAAAATCACGCCCACCTTGTCGTTGTTGTTGATGGCCGAAAAGGCAAGCACTGCAGCGATTTCGGCTGCAAGCATCTTCTTCATCTGATTGCCCGAGCCAAAAAGGTTAGAACCCGATACGTCGATGAGCAGCATGACGGTCAGCTCGCGCTCTTCTTCGAAGATCTTGATGAAAGGATGGTTGAACCGTGCTGTGACGTTCCAGTCTATGCTGCGCACATCATCGCCGTACTGGTATTCGCGCACCTCGCTGAAAGCCATCCCGCGGCCCTTGAAAGCACTGTGATACTGTCCTGCAAAAATCTGCTGCGAAAGTCCGCGCGTTTTGATCTCAATACGCCTGACCTTATCAAAGATATCGTTTGCAATGTTGTTGTCGTTCATTCCTGTTCCCTCTCCCTGAAATTGATTATCAAGGAACTTCGATGGTGTTAAGCACTTCGCTGATGATTTCTTCCGTACTCACGTTTTCAGCTTCAGCCTCATAAGAGAGTCCTATCCGGTGCCTCAATACATCGTGCGCCAATGCACGAACATCTTCCGGAATCACATAACCCCTGCGCTTGATGAATGCAAAAGCTTTGGCTGCCAGCGCCAGATTGATGGAAGCACGCGGTGATGCCCCGTACGAGATTAGACGCTCAAACCTTTTGAGGCGATATTCGCCGGGGAATCGCGTGGCAAACACGATATCGGTGATGTAATTTTCAATCTTTTCATCAAGGTACACTTCCCTGACCACTTCACGCGCTTTGATAATGTCGGAAGGCATTACTTTTTTGGAAACCAACTTGCTTTCGTTGACGATGTTCTGCCTGAGAATAAGCTTTTCTTCGTCTTTCCTGGGATAAGTGATGACCACCTTAAGCATAAACCTATCCACTTGTGCTTCAGGCAGCGGATAAGTTCCTTCCTGTTCAATGGGGTTCTGGGTAGCCATTACCAGAAATGGATCGGGCAGGATAAAGGTGTTTTCTCCAATGGTAACCTGCTTTTCCTGCATGGCTTCGAGCAAAGCACTCTGCACCTTGGCTGGCGAACGGTTGATTTCGTCGGCCAGTATAAAATTGGCAAAGATGGGGCCTTTCCGAACCTGAAATTCTTCTTTTTTCTGACTGTAGATCATCGTTCCGATAAGGTCGGCAGGAAGAAGGTCGGGAGTGAACTGAATACGGCTGAAGCTTGCATCAATGGTTTGTGCCAGCGATTTGATGGCCAATGTTTTAGCCAGGCCTGGCACACCCTCAAGCAAAATATGCCCATTGGCAAGCAGACCAATCAGCAATCGTTCAGTCATAGCTTTCTGGCCCACAATAATCTTGCTCAGCTCCAGGTTTATCAGGTCGACAAACTGGCTTTCCAATTGAATTTTTTCGTTCAGCTCTCTGATGTCAGTAACCATGTTGCGAATTGTTTTATGAGGCGCAAAGATACCGAGCGAATTAGGTAGGGTGGAGTTAAAAAAAGTTAAACAAAAGAAACGAAAGTTAATGAAAACTAGCACTTTACGCGCAAAATTTACCACTGATGAAGCCGCGTTTTGACGGCGAAAAGGAAAGATGTAACTTGCACCACTTTAATTTTCAATTCAATGGAGTTTACTGCTCAGCAAATTGCACAATTTATCAACGGACAGGTCGATGGTGATGATAAGGCTTCGGTGAAAACAGTTGCCCGGATCGAAGAGGGCAAGCCCGGTGCACTTAGTTTTCTTGCCAACCCAAAGTACACCTCATACATATATGAGACGGATAGTTCGATTGTCATCGTGAACAACGATTTTGTAGCCGAGCGCCCGATAAAGGCCACGCTCATCAGGGTGGCTGATGCATACAGCGCTTTTGCCCGCCTGTTGGAACTCTACAATGCAACTTCAGGCGATAAAAAGGGGATTTCATCAATGGCTTTTGTTTCGCCCACAGCCAAGGTTTCCGACGATGTTTACATAGGCGAGTTTGCCTTTATTGGGGACCGTGCTGTTATTGGCAAAGGAGCAAGGATTTACCCCCAGGCGTATGTTGGTGACGATTGTGTTGTTGACGAAGACTCGGTGCTTTATGCCGGGGTGAAGCTTTATCATGGTACGCTTGTTGGAAGGCGCTGTGTTTTGCATGCAGGTGTTGTTGCCGGCAGCGATGGCTTTGGATTTGCCCCACAGCCGGATGGTGCCTTTAAAAAGGTTCCTCAAACGGGCAATGTGGTCATTGAAGACGATGTGGAAATTGGGGCAAACACTACCATCGACAGGGCAACCCTGGGTTCAACCGTGATAAGGCGAGGTGTCAAGCTTGATAATCTTATTCAGGTGGCACATAATGTGGAGATTGGTGAGCATACGGTAATCGCTGCCCAGACAGGAATCAGCGGTTCTACCAAATTAGGCGCCAGGTGTATGATTGGCGGTCAGGTGGGTTTGGCAGGTCATCTGACCATTGCCGACGAAACCAAGCTCGGGGCGCAGTCAGGAGTTGGATCGAACATCAAAGAAAAGGGACAACTGCTCATTGGAACTCCGGCCATTCCAATCGGCGATTTCAAGCGTGTTCATGTGCATTTCAAGAATCTTGACGAAATGGCCCGCCGTCTTCGCCAACTTGAAGACCGTCTGAAACAGCTCGAAACAGGAGGAGGTGCAGCAGAGTAGAAAAAATCCTACTTTTGCCCAAATTTTGCCTTTTGCCTCACCCTCTTCAGCACCCCAAATGATTGAATATCAATGTACGATAAAAAGACCGGTTAGCGTTTCTGGAACAGGTCTGCACACTGGTCAGCAAGGCACCCTTACATTCATGCCAGCTCCTATTGGTCATGGGGTAGTTTTTTGCAGGGTCGATAAATCCGAAAGGCCCAGAATCGATGCTCATGTGCGCAATGTTGTTGACACCTCGCGCGGCACTACCATCGGGATTGATGGCACAAGGATTTATACAATCGAGCATGTAATGGCTTCACTTACAGGTCTGGGGATAGATAACGTCCTCATCGAGCTGGATATGGAAGAGATTCCCATCCGCGATGGCAGTGCACGCTATTTTGTTGAAGCCCTGAACGAAGCAGGAATTGTGAAACAGGATGCACATCGTGAATATCTTGTTGTTGATAAAGAACTCCGGATCGAAAACACAGAAAAGGGATTCTGGCTCACCATCAGCCCTGCCGATGAATTTGCGGTGGATGTGACCATCGACTACGGAACACAGGTGCTGAATGTTCAGACTGCCAGAATGCGCAACCTTGAACAGTTTGCAGCGCACATTGCACCTTGCCGGACTTTCGTTTTCCTTCATGAGCTTGAGTTTTTGCTTGGAAACAACCTTATCAAAGGTGGCGATCTGAGCAATGCCATCGTTTTCGTAAACAGAAAAGTAAGTCAGGAGGAACTTGATCGACTGGCCGGATTATTTAACAAGCCAAAGGTGCAGGTCAAGGACGAGGGTATACTCAATAACCTCGAGCTTCACTTCCCGAATGAACCTGCCCGTCATAAATTGCTCGATGTTGTTGGCGATTTAAGCCTGGTTGGCAAGAGAATAAAAGGCCACGTAAAGGCTTACAGACCAGGTCATTACGCGAATACAGAATTTGCAAGAACCATTTTCAACCATTTTTACAATCATTCTAAACATGAAAAAAGAACCGCCATTCGACCTGCTGAAGGAACCGGTCTACGATGTGCTTCAGATTCAGCGTATCCTGCCACATCGTCCTCCATTTCTCCTGATCGACAGGATTCTTGAGCTTACTGATGAATACATCGTCGGGCTTAAGAATGTCACAATGAACGAACCTTTTTTCGTAGGTCACTTCCCCAAGGAACCGGTAATGCCTGGTGTATTGATGATTGAAGCCATGGCGCAAACAGGAGGAGTTTTTGTGCTGCATGGGGTTCCGGACCCCGAAAACTACATCACTTATTTCCTTAAGATTGACGATGTTAAGTTTCGTCAGAAAGTAGTGCCAGGTGATACGCTGGTGTTTGCACTCGAAATGACAGCGCCTGTTCGAAGGGGAATCTGCAATATGCATGGGGTGGCTTATGTGGGAAATAAGATTGTTGCCGAAGGCCAGCTGATGGCTCAGATTGTTAAAAAGTAGTATATATATTTCATTATGAATCAGCCACTTGCATATGTCCACCCTCAGGCAAAGATCGCGCCCAATGTGGTGATAGAGCCATTTGTGAATATTGAAAAAAATGTTGTTATCGAAGAAGGCACCTGGATTGGCTCAAATGTGACCATCATGGAGGGCGCCCGAATTGGAAAAAACTGCAGGGTATTTCCGGGTGCGGTCATTTCTGCCATACCTCAGGACCTGAAGTATAATGGCGAAGAAACCATAGTGCGTATTGGCGACAATACCACCATTCGCGAGTTTGTGACCATCAACCGTGCCACCAAAGCCAATTGGGAGACTGTGGTTGGCAACAATTGCCTGCTTATGGCCTATGTGCATGTGGCCCATGACTGTGTGATAGGTGACAATGTTATTCTGGCCAACGCCTGCAATCTAGCCGGTCACATAAGAATTGACGACTGGGCTATCATTGGCGGGCTGGCTGCCGTGCATCAATTTGTTCAGATTGGAGCTCACTCGATGATCAGCGGAGGTGGCCTGGCCCGCAAGGATGTGCCTCCGTTTACCAAAGCAGGCCGCGAACCATTGTCCTATATAGGCGTCAATTCGATAGGTCTCCGTCGGCGCGGATTCAGCGATGAGCGCATCAATGCCATCATGGATATTTATCGTATCATCTATCTCAAAGGCTACAACGTCAGCCGGGCAGTTGCTCACATTGAGGCCAATGTGACAGCTTCGCCCGACCGGGATGAAATCCTGAATTTTATCGCTAATTCTACGCGTGGCATCATGAAGGGACCCGGAAAAAACCGTGAATAAGTAAGTGATTGTGATTTTAATAACAATACCAAGGGCCATACAAAGTCCTTTTTTCCTATTTTTGCAAGCTCAAAATTCTACCCACTTAGTCCTAATTTATGGCAACAACGGCAGATTTCAGAAATGGACTGGTCATGGAGTTCAACGGTGAGCTTTTTTCCATCGTGGAGTTCCTGCATGTTAAACCCGGAAAGGGTAACGCTTTTGTGCGTACAAAACTTAGAAACCTCCGCACAGGAAAAATCCTTCAGAACACTTTTCCGGCCGGAGTAAAAATAAATGTGCAACGCGTGGAGCGTCGTCCTATGCAGTTTCTCTATGCCGATGGCGAAGACTATTACTTCATGAACAGTGAAACTTTCGAGCAGATCAGCATTGCAAAGGATCTGATCAATGCTCCCCAGTTTCTGCGCGAGGGCGATATTGCCGAAGTGCTCTACCACACCGAATCCGACAGTGTGCTCAGTGCTGAGCTTCCGGCGAGTGTAGTGCTCGAGGTGACCTATACCGAACCTGGCGAACGGGGAAATACTGCTACCAACACCATGAAAGAGGCTACACTCGAAACCGGTGCAGTGATCCGTGTGCCCCTTTTCATCAACATTGGCGACAAGGTGAAGATCAATACCGCTGAGGGAACATACAGCGAAAGAGCAAAGGAATAAGCCAACGCTCATGAAATTTGAACAAGCCTACAGCCTCTCCGGCCTTGCTGCATTTCTCGGTTCAGACTTTGATGGCGACCCTGATTTTCGCATTACCGGCCTCAACGAGATTCATATGGTTGAATCTGGCGATGTCACTTTTGTTGACCATCCCAAATATTATTCCAAGGCACTGAATTCGGCAGCCACTACAATTATCATCAAAAAACAGGTGGAGCGTCCTGAAGGTAAGGCGCTTATCTTTCACGAAAAGCCATTCGATGCGTTCATCAGCATCATCAAAAAGCACAGGCCATTTGTACCTGCCTCGGCAATGGTAAGTGATTCAGCCATCATTGGCGATGGAACAATCATTCAGCCCGGTGCGTTTATCGGACACAAGGTGAGCGTGGGACGAAATTGCATCATACACCCCAATGTTACAATCTACGACAACTGCGTGATTGGAGACGAAGTGATTCTGCATTCCGGAACAGTGATCGGTGCCGACGCATATTACTTTCAGCGCCGCCCCGATGGTTACCGAAAATTTGAAAGCTGTGGCAACGTAATCATCGGCAACAGGGTAGAAATTGGGGCACTGTGCTCCATCGACCGAGGAGTTACCGGCGACACGGTAATCGGTGAGGGTACAAAGATGGACAACCATTGCCAGATAGGACACGACACATATATCGGAAAAAATTGTCTGATTGGTGCTTTTGCCGCCATTGCCGGAGTTACCCGCATTGAAGATGATGTTATTCTTTGGGGTCGTGTTTCAGTGAACAAAGACCTGGTAATTGGCAAAGGGGCTGTGGTTTTGGCTACTTCAGGGGTGGATAAAAGCATTAAGGGTGGAAAAACCTACTTTGGTTCGCCAGTGGATGAGGCCAGAAAGAAATGGCGCGAGATGGCCCAGCTGCGTCGCCTTGCCCAGGAAAAACTCTGATCATCAATTACTTTCGGGTGCAAAAGGAAGGCTCACATTAAACTCAGCACCCTTTCCTTCATCGCTTTGAACACGTATATGGCCACCCAGTAGTTTTAGAGTGTCAGAAATAATTACCAGGCCTAAACCAGTTGATTTTTCGTTCGATGTGCCCTGCCTTGTTTTATGATCATTAATCGAAAACAACATCGGTTGAAGTTTATGCGGTATGCAAATACCGGTACCGGCTACCGATATTTCGTTGTTACCATTGGGCAGTTTGTAAACCTTGATGTACACTTTACCTCCCGCTTGCGAAAACTTGATCTCGTTACTGATAAGATTGCGCAACACGGTGAACACCAACCTCCGGTCGGTCATAATGACCGGAGGGGAAAGGTCGATTTGGAATTCCAGTGAGATTTTCTTCTTGTCGCACTCACTCATGTAAAAATCTTTCACTTCGTGCAGCAGATCAAACATGTCCACTGGCTCAATATTAGGCTGAATAAGATTGCGCTGAAAGCGTGATTAGATGAGCAGGTCATCGAGCAGGTTAAACGTGGCCGTGGCCACTTTATGTATGGCTTGGGATATTTCGCGCTTGATTTCGTGTTCAAGTCATAGATCATCTACGGACATCATCTCGGCCAAACTGAGAATCGAATTAAAAGGACTTCGCAAATCGTGGGCGATGATTGAAAAGAGCTTGTCCTTGGTTTGGTTGGCCTGTTGCTGCAGCTCAAAACTTTCTTTTAAGGCTTTCTCGGCTGCTTTGCGCACGTTGTTTACACGACTGATCACTAAAAGCCTTTCGGGTTTGCCCTGATCATCCGATAAAACTTTACCCGTGGCCTCACACCAGAATATTTCGCCGGCACTGTTTACAAATCGGTATTCTGCAACCCCAATATCCAAACGATCATTGAGATTTTGCACTGCATTTACAATAACATTATGGTCATCGGTGTAAACATATTGGAGCAAATTGCGTCCAATCATCTCGTTGGCTTTTAGTCCTGAGCGTTCTACCGACTGGCTGATCCACTGTATGTTTAGCTCAAGGTCGTAGATGGCAATGATATCTACCGACTGGTTGGCAACGGTTTGCAGAATGAGGTTGGTTTCGTCGAGTTTCTTCTGAGCCTGAACATGTTCTGTAATGTCTTCATATACAGTAAGGTAAATTTTTTTACCCACCGCTTTGTCAAACAATTCGGCCGACACTTTGAACCAATTGATCTGACCTGCGTGGTTATCGAATTTGAGGGTGGTGGTTTGGAAAACGCTTTTGGACTTGACCAACCTGAAATAATGCTCGAAAACATCCTGCATCTCGGGTGCCAGCATAAAGCGCAAATTTACGCCGGGCCGATTAACACCGTGGCTGGCAAGATCAGTTTTGAACGTATTGTTTATAAAAACGATCTGAGCATCTTCATCCAGCAAAGCCATTCCAAACGGCGACTTGTCGATCAGTTGATTTAATTTTCGGTTACCGATTTCAAGTTCGTCCTGTGATTTTTTGAGTTCAGCATGTTGCATTTCCAGCTCAGCATACATATTGCTGATGTTAAGCAAAAGTTGCTGAATGTCCTAACGGATGAGTGATTCCGGTGTTAAATCGGGGTTCGTGAGGAAATCTTCGATTTGTTTTGTCAGTTAAGAGCTTCTTTTAGTTATGGTCGAAATAGCTGCTGCACAATTAACATTACCGCAGATGTTGAATCAGGAGTTCGATTGCTGAAGTCGTGTGATGTCGATCACCAGACCAACAAGCTTGAGCGGACTGCCATCCGGGCTGCGTCCTACCACGCCACCCCGGTCGTGATACACCTTGTAATTCCCGTCTTTGGTGCGTATGCGGTAGGAAGTATTGTACTCGGGCAACTGACCGCTCAGATTATCGCGCATATGATGCATCACGGGCTCGTAGTCGTCGGGGTGAAGGAGCTTGCAGATCTCGTAAACATCCGTTGGGAATTCATTTACGGTATATCCGAGCATGGTGGCCTTGTTTGGGTGCATGCTCACTTTACCTGAGCTGATATCCAATTCCCACTAGGCCATTTTGCCCATTTCGAGGGCATCATTCAGTCTTTGGTTGCTTTTTTCCAACTTGTCGCGCTCCTCTTTGATTTTGTTGATGTTGACCAGAGTAATCAGGACGCCTTCAACAATGTTATATTCTCCCCTGAAGGGCGTGATTCGAACGTTGTAAAGGTTACCATCGCCAAGCTGGTGCTCGTTTTCGATAGTGACGAGGCATTCCTGCACTTTTTCGATATCGTCGAAAATCTTGGGATAAAGGCGAGCGCCACTAATGTGAAATATAGGGCGGCCCAGATCGGCATCGAGCTGATTATCCAACAACGAGACGTTTTCGGTAAACTTTCGGATGCACAGTTTTCGGTCGAGGTATAGAGCCCCCACATGGGTATTGCGTAGCAGATTGTTGATGTCGGAATTGAGCTAGATGAGCTTTTCAATTTTCTTCTGATATTCTGAGTTGACAGTGTAAAGCTCTTCGTTAACAGATTGCAACTCCTCGTTGGTGCTTTGCAGTTCTTCGTTCGAGGCAATGAGCTCTTCGTTGCTGGCCTGTAGTTCTTCGTTCGAGGTTTCCAGTTCCTCTATTGTGGCCTGCAGGTTTTCTTTTGTAAACTGCAGTTCATTTTGCAGTTCGTTTAGCCGATCCTGGTATTGTGCTTCGAAGTTAACGAACTCTTCCGGGTTGTGCTGTACTGCTTTTGATTTTTCATCTTATAATACAATAAGATACAGCGGTTGATCACGGTCGGCTTTCAGTAAATGACCTACTATAGTCACAAACGGGTAATCGTCCGATTTTAGGCGTAAGTGCTCGAACGATACCGATTCGCGACCGTTTTTGAGCTGACGCAAAATGTTCCTGACCAGCAAGGTGAGTTCTTGGCTTCCAAGAACGGATAGGTTTTAGCTGAATTTTCCGGATTTGAGCTGAATGTAAGGGTTGATGTCGTTAATGATCTGAATAAGATTGAGGTTGTCGTCAACCACAATGGCTGGCGGAAGCAAAAGCTCGAATATTTTCTCGAAAATCTGGTCGCTCTTTGCTTCCTGACGAGCTGCCATGCCTGTTCGCAACTCCGAAATGGTTGGGCCGATTGGCTTTGGATATAAATGGAAATGGGGATGGTTGGCGAAATAGGTCGATTTCTTGGCGTATATTTTGTTTTTCGAGTCGATTGCCTCAAATGCATCGGCCTGGTTGCCAAGCGATTCGCTGTTGCCCATAAATAAAAAGAGATAGGGTTTGAGTGCGATTTGAAAGGTTTCGAGCACTTTCGATTGGCTTTCCGATTTCAGGTAGACGAACAGGTTACGGCAAAATAATAAGGTTAAGTTTGCTAAACGGGGGGTCTTTGAGCACATTGTGAGTGGCGAAAATGACCATTTTTTGGATGGTTTCGCCAGCCTGGTACCCATTTTCGCGACGCTTGAAATATTTTGAGAGCATCGAAACTTCGATGTCGCTGACCACACTTTCGGGGTAAAAGCCCTGGCTGGCAAGCTCGATGTAGCGTTTATCAATGTCAGTGGCAAATATCTTTACTTCAACTTGAAGCCGGTTAGCATCCAGGTAGTCCTGCAACAGCATGGCCAGCGAATACACTTCTTCGCCCGTGCTGCAACCTACCGACCAGATGCGCACTATTTTGGGGCGATACTCAAACAGACAAAAAATAATTTTGTCTCTGATCGAGGCAAAAGCTTCCTCGTCTCTGACAAACCGTGTAACGCCAATGAGCAACTCACGGTAAAGAATGTCTTTATCTTTATCGTTTTGGCTCAGATAGTGCAGGTATTGATCGATGTGATCGAAGCGGTTGATGCTGAGCCTACGTTCGAGCCTGCGCAATATGGTGTTTTCCTTGTAGTAGGAGAAGTCAATACCACTGTAGTCGCGAAGTTTCATCATCACCATGCTCAGGTTATCGCTACTACTCGACAGCCCTGGATTGGCCATTTTTGTTTGGTCGTTTATGGGGTGTTTGAGTTAGGTCACAATGGCTTCCGGCACTTTACCTGGGGGCAAAATGTGGTCGACCAGCCCTGTGCTAATGGTACTTCTTGGCATACCATCGAATTTGGCAGTACGTTCGTCCTGTGCGTTCACCATACCACCGGCTTCCTTTACAGCCCTGGTGCCGAGTGCCCCATCGCTGCCTGTGCCCGATAAAACCACGGCCACGGCGTTTTTACCGTAATCTTTAGCCAACGATCTGAAAAAATGTCAATCGGTAGATTCAGACCACTGCGCAATCCCTGATCCACGAGCAACAGCTTGCCATGAAAAATAGTCATGTTTTTTCTCGGGGGGATGAGGTAGATTTTGTCGGCTTCGGCAATCATGCCATCTTTGGCCACCTTGATCGGGAGCTGCGTGTGCCGGGTTAGTAATTCGTCCATCAGACTCTTGTAATCGGGACTAAGGTGCTGAATCACAACAAAAGCGAGGCCCGTATCGAGCGGTGTAGCCTTGAAAAATTCCTGCAATGCTTCGAGACTGCCTGCTGAGGCTCCGATGCCAACCACGTATTCGGCGGCTTTCCCTCCTTTACCATTGCTGACCGAGGTTTTGAGATTTTCTTTTTTTTCATGAGCCGGACTGAGATTAATTTGGTTGGCCTCAATTTACTTATTAGCAAATGTAAAAAACAGCATCTGGTAAATCAATACTGTTAACTAATTTAGAAAGATTTCATTAAATGCACTGGCATGCCAAACACAATTGGCCCGGTTGCTCGGGTTACGTTGTACATTTTTCGTTAATACCAATTATGGCCTATATTTGAAAATATTTTTCTATAATAAAAGGCTCCAATGGACAATATGGTTGATGGGAGGGAAATCTTGATTAAGCTATTGCTTGCTTCGGGCCATCACGATGAAGTCGAAGCCGAGATGCGATCGTTCATGGCAGCACTGAATGCCGAGAATTGGTGCAAAAAGGCTGTGTTCTGGCACCAAGCGAAACTTTGGAATGGTCCGCAATGGGAATTGCCTACCGATATGAGATCGATGAGTGGGGAAAATGTAGATGCTGCGAAGTTGCCGGATGAGCTCATTGAACAACAACCACCGCAAGGCGAAATAGTCAATGTAGGTCAAAGGTTTTTCTACCGCGTGAATAATGAGCTATTGTTCGAAATCGAGTTTTTGCTTGAGATTAGCCCCGACGGACAATTGCGCGAAGTAGTCAAAACAGGCGTGGCAAAATTTGCCAATCACCTCAACCGTCGTCTGGCCAGAAAAATAGAATCAGAAAGACGTAAAGAAGGAGCCAACCCACTTGAGCAGCTTGCTGTTGATCCCGATTTGCAGCAGCGCGTCATGGCCACCCTAAGCCACGAGTTGCGCAATCCGCTGAACCTGATCATCGGCTATTCCAATATCCTTAACGATACCCCGCTTAATTCGGTTCAACGAGAATCTGTTTCTATTATTCGCGACTCGGGCATAGGTCTTTTTCAAACCATCAAAAAAGTATTTCAGTTTTTACATGTGATGATGGGAAAACTGGTGGATGAGGAGATGGAATTTCGCATAAAGGACGTTGCCACCTTGCTCGGAAATCAAATTTTGCCTCTTATGGCAGCCAAAGGACTGCAATGGAAAGTAAACATTCCCAAAGAGGCCGATCTTTGGCTTAAGGGTGATATGTCAAAGCTTAACGACATATTGATCTACCTGCTCGAAAATGCAATTAAATTTTCGTCAAAGGGTGTTATCGAACTTACCATAAGCTACGATGGCATTGATGAAGACGAAAAAGGATACCGATTTGGATTTATGATCCGGGATCAGGGTAAAGGCATCGGTGCCTTAAACCAATTACACGTGTTTCGATTTTTCAGTCAGGAGGACGACAGCATAACGCGCAATTACGGTGGCCTCGGTCTTGGTCTCAGCCTGGCCAAGGTTTTCGTGCGCCGTCTGGGGGGTAATCTGGTACTTAAAAGTGCTGTTGGCCAGGGGACGATATTTCTTTTTCAGATTACCTTTGCTCCTGCAATCGATGCCGAGCGGCTGGAAGTGTCGAACCATCTGCCTGAACTGGAAATCACGGCAGAAATACCAATACTGATTGCCGACGATGATGCGTACCAACGCAGTATGGCAGCGCACATTCTTCAACACTGGAAGCTTCATTTTGCCGAAAACGGACATCAGGCAATCGAACACCTCAGAAACAATCCTGAAACCCGGATTGTGCTGATGGATATCCGCATGCCCGAGATGGATGGTATCCAGGCAACACGCATAATCCGGCAGAAACTTGGATTCACCAATCCCATCATTGCCGTATCGGGCGAAGCGCTTGAAACTACCATCGAGGAGTGCCTCGATGCCGGAATGAATGCTTTTGTATCGAAGCCCTTCGAGCGCGAACAGCTCCTGCGCACCATGTTACTGCATTGTGCTCCAATCAGGAAAGTGCGGCCTGATGTGATCAAACTCAGGCCGGTTGATAAACTTTCCGGTTTGAAAGGCCTGGTTGTGGAGGATAACAAAATGATTCAGATGCTGACCATGCGTTATTTGCGCGATTTGGAATGCAATGCTGCGCTGGCTATGGATATTGAAACTGCATTGGAGAAGATTGCGAATAACGAATACGACTTTATCCTGCTCGATTTGCACTTGCCCGATGGCACTGGGTATGAGGTTGCAAGAACTGTAAGACGAAATGACAGCCAGACCTGTATCATAGCTTACAGTGGCGAAGACTCGGATGAAACCCGTTCGATGTGTCACGCGGCTGGTATAAATGGCATTATATTGAAGTCGTACCACACGGCACAAGAATTGGCCATCAAGATTAACCGGTTTATTCAGGAACATCGGCCCGACCATGCGTACCTGCAACACGAAACTGAATCAAAAGACCCGGGAAAGGATTATGACCTCGCACAAGTTAAGGAGATAGTTGGCAACAGCTCTGCAGACCTTGTTTTATTGCTCGAAGTGTTTGTTGAGCATAGCGGAAACACTTTGAATCAATTAATTGAAGCCAACCGGAATAATGACCTGAAAACCTTATCGCGCCATGCGCATTCCTTGAAATCATCTGCCAGGCAGTTTGGCATGGAAAGGGCTGCTGATCTGCTCTTTGTGCTCGAGCTTCGCACAGGAAATCTCGATCTTGATCAACGCAACAGCATGTGTGAGGAACTCAAGACAATCTTCAGCCGTGCCTTGCCCGACATGGCTAACGAAATTCAAAAGATGAAAAGCTAGAGGGCAGATTTATCGGATTTGCTACTCAAAAATTCGCTGTCTGGCTCTAGTTTTGAATAATAAAGCTCAACAGCAACGATAATTGCCATGCATCCCCAGACAGGTACAGAAAGCTTGTCGGTATCAAGGAAATTGTTAAGCAGCCCATGGGTGAAGTAACTGATCAGCGCAAGAGTGGCGCTCAACGACAAAATGCGGGATTGCTTGTTTTTGGAATTTTTATATGTCTTAAGCCCCTGGTAAATCATTGTCCCGACAAGCAGGAAAACCAAAAGCATGCCAGGTAGACCCATTTCCGACAATGGTCCGATATATTCGCTGTGGGCATTGCCACCGTCGCCTGCGTTGGTGCTGATGATGGTTTTTTCTTTTGAACGCTGAAATGGCCCATAAACAAACTGATACGTTCCTGGTCCCCAGCCAAATAGCGGTCGCTCTTCAAAAAGACGCAGGGCGGCCTGCCAGCGGTTAATGCGTTCCAGGTTTGAGGCATCGGAACTGATGTTGTATATAGATTGTACATGCTCAACAAAATCAGCGGAGCTGTCCTGCTTGTTTTTTTCGAGAACATCGATGATCTGATGCTGAAAACTAATCAGGAAGGTAAGGATGACAGCAAATCCGGTAAAAATGTATCTGAATTTTATACGAAGCCATACGGCAACAAAAACACCTGCCACAACAATAAGGCTGATCCATGCAGCCCTGCTGAGCGAGAGTAGCGTAGCCACTGCAAGCAGCACAGCCATGCTCACCACCCAAAACCTTTGATTCTTGCTGATGCCCGGATAAAAAATATAGCCGATGGTGATGATGAGAAAAAGTGCCAGTGCAGCCCCGTAAGCCGTATGGTCGTTGTACAGGGGCGACATGACCCAGTGAGCAGATTTGTCAGAAAAGCCAAAGGTCCAATGCCTGTAAATGGTGTATCCGATCACAAAGACCAGGGCAATGTTATAAAGCCATAAGAACCAGTGAATATTCCTGATTTTGCGGAAGACCTGAATGGCAAGAAAATATGCAGGCACAACAAACCACAGTCTGGCTACTATAGCTTTGGCGGAAACGATGGGCAACTCGCTGGTAAATGTCGTGATAAGCATCCAGAACAGCATAAGGAATATGACCAGACTGATGGGATGCGATGCTGCTTTCTTGTCGTAAGTTCCTTCGTGGAGCAATTTTGCTACATAAAGGGCAAGTACTCCTATGAGCATTGGCTCAACAGGCAGACTGATGGCTAATCCTGCCTCCATGTTTTCAATATTAATTGAGAGGGGAGTAAGGAAGCTGATCAGCAGCAAAACCTTATCAAGGGAGTAGATGTAAAGCAAAAGAACGCCAAGCACAAAAGGCAGCGCAAAAAAGTACCAGATATCCTTTTCCACCACCAGATATATACTGATGGTAAGGTAGATTGCAGTGCCCAGATAAAGCCAGGCTGTTTTGATCTGATCGGTCAATTGTCTGGCGTTTTCAGGCCTTTTTGCCAAATAGATCGTCTTTTCGCTCTGCCAGCAAAATAATCAGAACCGATAAAAGGAAGGCGCCAAGAGCCGAGAATGCCACAATGACCCAACGCACCGGAAAGGCTTTTTTATCCGAGGGGAAAGGTTTGCTGATAATGTTGCTGTATGTGAGTGAGGCATTCAGGAACCGTAACGATTGTTCGTATTCGAGCTTGATGGTTACGTAGGTGCGCGATTCTTCAACCAGCATCTGGGTTACGGTAATGAGCTCGCCTCCATGGTTCTCAATACTCTTTTTAAGCTGCTCTACAGCTTTGGTGTTGATATTAGCCGTTGTTGTTCCGTAGATGGTTCGCAGGTAGCCCCGCATCACTTCCTGCGATTGAGCCCCGTAGTCGATAAGACCATGCTTATTGGCCAGCTCAAAAAGCCTGTTTTGCAATGAATCAATGACCAATTGTTTTCTGTTGAGCTGCATTTCGTACATATCCACCACCTCTTTGTACTTTTTCTTGTGCAGGTTCGAGACTTTCTTGTCGTAGAGTCTGAGCATTTCGTCAGCCATATCCGAAGCGCGCTGAGGATCGCGGTCGCGCACGGTTATCGCTATAGCTTCATAAGGTGTTTTACGCACTTTTACGTTTTGCCTGAATTCATCAAACAGCGCTGACTGCCAGTATTTGTATTTTGGATTTATTTTGTAAACCTCCATAAGGTTGAACCGGGCAATCATCGAGTCAGTTATGTCCTGCGATTGAAGAATCTGAAGCATCTGTTCTGTCTCGCTTTCATCAGAATAGCTGTTAATATTGGCTGGATAGGCCACCGCCTCTGACCTATATAGAGGGGTAATAAAGTATGGTCCTGAGAATACAGCTCCCAGCAATGCCGAAGCTATTGTAATAGCGGCCAGATGGATACGCCAGCGGTAAACCAGTCTGACTAATGAGGTATTATTGAAACTATTTTCCATGTTGCTCAGATTATGCTGGTTATTTTTTTTATTTTTTTCTTGTTCGATTGGTTGTGGTCGTATCATAAATCGCCTCAGGCGCATTGTAATCAGGGAGAGTTGGTGCTGAATCGCTATCAAGTTTTTTTTTCATTCCAATCCGCCTTTTCGAGCATTATTAAAATTAGCAATGCAAGAAAAAGTGTCGAAACCAAAGTTATCACAACTACCAGCCAACGAATGGGGTAAGATTTTCGCTCGGCAGGAAAGGCACTCGTTACAACAAATTTGTGCGGAAGATTCTCGGTTGCGTCCACCTTGGCTTCCTCATATCTTGCCTTGATCAGCGAGAGCTGCTTTCGTTCGTGCTCAAGCATGTCGCGAAGCGAAACATAGATGCCGCCGAATTGCGACAGCAAATCGAGTTTCTGATATAGTGCCTTGATTCCAGCCTGGTTGTTTCGGGCAATCTCAATGGCGAGTTGCTGGTTAATCATTTCAGCCTGACTTTCATAGTCGTGAACGCCCAGCCTTTGAATGGCGTTCAACGAATCTTCCATCAGTTTTACCTGATTTCGAAGATTGAAATATTCATTCTCAACGATGCGGAATGCTCGCACAGCCACTTCTTTCTGCATCATATTCATGGTACTGTCGAACAATTCGGCTATTTCGTTGGCAATTTGACTTGCTTGAACCGGGTCCTGATCAAGCACAGTAATCTTTACTGCCATGTATTCGGTTCTTCTGAACCTGACCCTGCTATCGTAGGTTTCAAAAAGTCTGGTAAGCCGGTAACGGCTTCCCGAAGGGATGTTGTAATGCTCGATCAGATTGTATTTTTCGATAATTCTGTCGCGAATCTTGTTTGAGTTGAGGATCTGCAGCATCCGTTCGGTTTGTTCGTCTTCGCCAAACTCCAGAAGATCCTTCTGACCGCTGGACGTGTTGCTCAGCAATACTTTGGAAATGGAGTTAGTTGATGTAGGATAAAGGATAACCGAAGATTTGTAGAGTGGGGTAATAAACCATGGGCTGGTGAATAAATAGGTTAGCGCAATGGTGATCAGGCCAATTACAAACAGTGTTTTCCTGTGCTTCAGCGAAAGGTTTACCAAACTGAATGCGTGCATTTCAGGTGGTTTGGGATCGTGCATTTTCCCGATGGGGTTTTATTTGACTGTTCAAAAATAGCAAATATCCTTGCAAAACAAGCGGCCTTGAGTCATATCAGGGCTTTCTGAATTGGTTTACCGAACTGAATAGCTGTGAAACGATTTCTTTGGATGATACCAAGCCAGTGAGGAGTACGCTGATAATTCCGGCTGCCATTGTAAAACCAAGTTTTATCATCCAACTGATATTCAGTGTTTTGATGATAAATGCCATTGCGATCAGCAGCCCGATAAATATTAACAGACGTAAAAAGTATATTTTTCCAAACCTGAATCCAGTCATCCGACGTGCAGCAAAGTATTGTGCAATTGCCATTATAGCCTGAACTGAGAGACTGCTTATGGCGGCTCCGGTGGCTTCCAGACGGGGGATAAGCAAAAGGTTCATTATCAGGCTCAACGCAACGCCTGCCGTTGCCACTATGTTGAGCAGCCGCAAATTGCCATTGGCCGTGAGCAGGGTACCAAAAACATAGGTTGTGGAAACTGAAACATAGGCAATCATTAACAGGCTGAAAATCAATGCTGATTGCGAAATACGCGCTGCAAAAATGATTTTGTCTTCAGCAGGCCGCAGGCCATAAAGTAATTTCATTATTGGCTCGGAATACATGATTCCACCAAGAGCAACAATGGCCGATAGTGTGAATGTGAGGCTGAACGACAGCCTTGCCAAACTGGCAACGGACTCTTTCCTTTTCAGCATATTGGCAAACATTGGCAGCAGCAACACAGCAAAAAGCATGGAGATGTTGTTTCCGGCATCGAAAAGCCTGAAAGCCTTTGCGTAGATACCGGTTTGCTGCAGTCCTGTTTCGCCGGTGAGCAGGCGTTCGATCAGCACGGGCTCGAGGCGATTGTAGAAGCTCATCAGAAGAATCAGCAATGCATAGGGTGCACTGCGTCTTAAAATCATCCACATAAACCTCAGGTCGAAAACCGGCGCAAATTGACCTGCATGACGCATCACCACAAGCAAAGCCACCATAAATGTAACGAAATAGGCAGCTGATTGTGAGTAAACATAATCCGAGATCGTGAGAGGTCTGCCTAGTAGTGGTGTCCAGAGAAGCACACTGCAAAGCATGATCATGAGCAGTCTGTCGAGCACCGAAAGAAAACTGTCGGCTACAAAAAGCATCAGTCCTGACACATTCGACCTCAGATACATAATCATCGAAAGCAAGGTGGCATTGATGCCTACCCAGAACAGCACCGAGAGCTGCTCTCCGCTGTATCCGATGATCATGCCAAAAAGCATCAGAACCAGCATGTAAACGATGCCGAGAATGATCTTGACACCCATGATGCCTGCGAAATGCTTCCTCAACTGGCGCTGATTCCGGGCAATGTTGCGGTTATTGAAATTGGTGATGCCAAGATCGAGCAGAATAAATAACAGAAAAGAAAAGCTGGTTACTGATAAAAACAATCCATAATCGCTATCGCCAACCCTGTTCTGTATGTTGCGGTCAATACCAAGAATCCAGAATGGCTTGATGAGCAGATTGAGGGTCAGCAATAAAAGCAGATTTTTAACAAAGCGGTTCTGCATGGTTTACCGCTTTTTGTTGAAGTCAGACGCAGGAACAAAGAAGAAGTTCTGGGTGCGGTGAACATCCGGGTTGAATGCCGTAAGCTTTCCATACTCGATTACCTGTATTCTGTAGTTGAATGAGTTAAGTAGGTCGAAGCAACGGTTTCGATTCTCATTTTCCCACAACTCGGCATAAATCAGGGGTCTGTGCTTATGAATAATCTTTACGGCACCAGCCAGCACAAAGTATTCGAAGTTTTCGACATCGAGCTTAATTGCAACTATTTTTCCGACTGTCTGAATGTTTTCGCAGTCGTCGAGCCTGATCATGGGCACGCTGAAGCTTTGTCCATCATTAAATTCTGTGATGCTTGCGTGAACCACATGACTCAGGCCTTGCATGCGAACCATTTCAACTTCGGGCATGACCATCTGTGCTGTCATTTGCTCGTTGCCAAGCGCCTTCTTTATAACCTTCACATTTCGGGCCTTATAGAAACGCAGGACTTTTTCAAGCGCTTTTATGTTTTGGGGAACAGGCTCAAAAGCAAATATTTGCGAACGGGGCAGTTTTCGGGAAAACCAGACCGACATGATTCCAATATTGGCACCGATGTCAAGTATGGTGTGTCCATCCGGAATCAGCCGGACAAAGTGTAGAAAATCCCGCTCATTTTTATTCCAGCGAAGGGTAGTAATGATGTAGATGGCAAAAACGAAGAGGTAATTGTCGAAACCAAGCATTCGCTGCAACAACAATTTAAACCTCTGCTTCATCGAAATTTTGGATATTTGCTGCAAATTTAGAACTTATTCATAAGCCAGAAAACCAAAGCCTGATGAGCCTACGGATTGCTGTGAACACACGCCTGTTGCTGGCAGGCCGGCTCGAGGGCATCGGCTGGTTTACCTTCGAGACGCTGAGGCGTATTGTGAACGCTCATCCAGAGGTAGAATTTTTTTTCCTGTTCGATCGCAAGCCTGATCCTCAGTTTTTGCTTGGTCCAAATGTGAAACATATCGTCATCGGGCCGCCGGCAAGGCATCCGCTACTTTTCATCCTATGGTTCGAATGGTCAGTTTTCAGAGTGTTGAATCGTATTAAGCCCCATTTGTTTCTTTCGCCCGACGGGTACCTCAGTCTTCGCACACAAGTGCCTTCGCTAGCGGTGATGCACGACCTGAATTTTGAGCACTATCCCCATGATCTGCCGATGGTGATTAGGTGGTATTACCGATGGTTTTTTCCCCGTTTTGCACGCAAGGCGGTGCGAATTGCCACCGTATCGGAGTTTTCGAAGCAGGATATCTGCCGTCTTTATCAACAGCCTGAACAAAAGGTTGATGTTGTTTATAATGGTGTAAATGAGCGTTTTGGACCTCTGAATCCTGAAGAAATCAATGCTGTTCGGGCACAATATACTCAGGGAGCACCTTATTTTTTGTTTGTAGGCTCGCTGCATCCGCGCAAGAACCTTGCACGGCTATTCAAGGCTTTTGATGGTTTCAAACAGACCGATGGTGGCTGTATGAAGCTTCTTTTAGCAGGCGAGCGAAAATGGTGGACCGATGAGATAGAACAGGCCTATTCAGGAATGAAGCACAAAGAGGATGTTATTTTTTGCGGACGCTTGAATGCTGGGGAGCTGCACCGTGTTACAGCATCAGCATTTGCATATACTTATGTTTCATATTTTGAGGGATTTGGAATACCAATCGTGGAAGCTTTCAAATGTGGTGTTCCACTCATTACTTCCAATGTTACCAGCATGCCCGAAGTGGCTGGTGATGCTGCATTGCTTATCAATCCGTTTAGTGTCGGGGAAATTTCGCAAGCCATGCGTCAGCTGACATCCGATGCTCAATTGCGGGAACGGCTGATCAGGAAAGGATTCGAACGAAGTCAGACATTTACCTGGGATGCTGCTGCTCAACGCCTGTGGGCAAGTATTCAAAAAACTTTATCATCAGAATCATGAATGTGCTTGTGGTTGGAAACGGGGGACGCGAACATGCCTTGGCCTGGAAGCTTAATCAAAGCCCCCTGGTGAAACGACTTTTTATTGCCCCAGGCAATGCGGGCACAATGAACATAGGTCAGAATCTTCCTATGGATGTTGGCGATTTTGCTCAGTTGCGCATGGCCTGCATTGAGCATGATGTGCAGCTTGTTGTCATCGGGCCGGAGCAGCCTCTGGTCAATGGTATTGTCGATTTTTTTCGCAACGACAGTATGTTGCAGCATATTGCCGTCATTGGCCCGACAGCATCGGCAGCACGCCTTGAGGGCAGTAAGGCATTTGCGAAAGATTTCATGGCTGAATACGACATCCCGACCGCCGGCTTCGTCAGGGTCAATGTGAACAACATCGAAGAAGGAATTGGGTTTCTACGCGCTTCAAAGCCTCCGTTTGTGTTAAAAGCCGATGGGCTTGCAGCCGGCAAAGGAGTCCTGATTATTGATCAATACCAGGAAGCTGAGGCTGAGCTGGAGGCCATGCTGAATGGCAAATTAGGAAAGGCATCTGAAATAGTGGTTATCGAAGAATTTCTGAAGGGAATCGAAATATCAGTATTTGTGCTTACTGATGGTAAAAGCTATATCATGATACCCTCGGCCAAAGACTATAAACGGATTGGAGAAAACGACACCGGCCTCAATACAGGCGGTATGGGGGCCGTTTCGCCGGTACCATTTGCCGACAGGGAGTTCATGGATAAAGTGAGGCAGCGCGTCATTGAGCCTACAATCAGGGGGATACAAAGCCGGGGCATGGATTACCGTGGGTTCATCTTCTTCGGTCTGATGAATGTGGCAGGCGACCCTTATGTGATTGAGTACAATGTCAGACTTGGCGATCCTGAGGCTGAGTGCATACTCCCGCGTATCAGGGGCGACTTTGCTGCCATGCTTTTGGCTTGTAATGAAGAAAGATTGCACGAAGTCAAAACAGAAAGCGATGATCGTTATGCTGTCACCTTCATCATATCTTCAGGCGGCTACCCTGAACACTTTTCGATAGGTAAACCTATAAATGGTCTATATGATACATTGGATTGTCTGCTTTTTCATTCGGGCACAAGTATATGTGTTGAAAATGGCAGCATAAAAACTTCCGGCGGAAGAGTGCTTGCCCTCACTGCTTTGGATTATTCCATCGAGGAAGCCCGCGCAAAGGCCCTTGCTTGTCTGAACAGGATTACCTTCGATGGTGCATATTACCGGCGCGATATCGGTCTCGATCTACTAAGCAGACATTTTATTTAAACTCCCTTATGATTCGCTTTTTCAGAAGCAGTTTTCTGGTTCAATACCTCGCTCTGTTTTTTCTTGCTTTCGGGCTTTGGATGCCCGCATTCCTGAATCCACAACCAGCACCACCTGCTTTTAACAGCGAACCAATCTTCAGGTTACTGGCTGCACCTTTAGCTTCCTTCCCACTTATTTCTTTGTTGTTTGCATTTGTCCTGATGCTTTTCAGCGGATACGTCTTTAACTCCATGCTTTGTCTTCACGGACTCATTCCTCGCACGTCAGTATTTGGTCTGTTTTTTTGGGTGCTTGCCTCAGGTAGTGTGCCAGCCACCATGTCGTTTCAGCCTTTATGGCCAGCCATGCTTTTTCTGTTATTTTCACTCAATCTGGCTTTTTCTATGTATGAACAGGAGAGCAATAGTTTCAAGCTCTTCAACTTCGGCATTATGATTTCAATTTCTGGATTGACGAACGCAAGTGCATGGATTCTGTTATTATGGGTTTTTGCGGTTTTGTTGGTGTTGCGTGTCAGCAGACTCCGGGAATGGATGATACCCATGCTTGGCTTTTTTATTCCGTTGCTGTACCTCCTTGTGTTCTGGTTCTTGCAGAATAAGTTGTTCACAAATCTCCCCCGGTTTCTGCTTGCTTTTTGCGAAGGAATCTCAGTTCCACAGGTCCCCTCAGCCCTGCAAATAATAATTCTTGCTTTTCTTATATTGATGGTTATTAATGCTTTGAGCTTCAACTATAGTAAGCTGGCCGACCGTAACATTGCTGTGAGGAAGCGTAAAGCTATGCTAAATGCCTTGCTTTTTATTGCTTTGGGGGCGTTGTTCCTTCGAAATGGTTCTCTGGAGTCCAATGCCTTTTTTATTATTCCTTTCAGTGCACATCTTGCAATCTGGGCAGGAGGGCTAAATCGTACTTTCAGGGCGTCAGTTGTCATTTGGCTATATATTTTACTCGCCCTTGCAGGCAATATCTATTATATCTTTTCCAATGCTCAAAGCGCATTACAGTAGTATCGCTGTTTCAGAAGCCGGATGCGACGAAGCAGGCAGGGGATGCCTTGCCGGCCCGGTGACTGCTGCCGCGGTAATTTTACCGCCAGACTATGTTCACCCTTTGCTCAACGATTCAAAAAAGCTCACCTCGATTCAGCGAGAGAAGCTGCGCGAAATCATTATAAACCAGTCAGTAAGCTGGTCAATAGCCCATGCTTCGGTCGAAGAGATTGACCGGATTAATATCCTGAATGCATCCTTTGTGGCCATGCACAGGGCCATAGAGCAGCTTGATCATAAACCGGACCTCCTCCTGATCGATGGCAACAGGTTCAATCCTTTTTATGGAATACCCCATAAATGTTTTGTACAGGGCGATGCCATCTATATGTCTATAGCTGCAGCATCTATCCTCGCAAAAACAGAGCGTGACAGGTTAATGCAAACGCTACACCAGCAATATCCGCTATATGATTGGCAAAACAACAAGGGATATCCTACCCGGAAACATCGCCTTGCCATTCATAATCATGGTTTGACAGAGTATCACCGAAAAAGTTTCAGAACTGGAATTCAGCTCAGGCTCCCCATTTAAGGCTGTAGTAAATACTTGCCGTCTCAATGTTTATTTTTGGATGATGAACTCCTGGCAAAAGATGAGCTTCAGGTCGGTTTTATGGTTTTTGTTATTTGCTGCGCTACTGTTTGCTGTGGTGGTTATCCTGATTTTTCGGACAAAGCGCGAGAATTCGGTGCTGGAAAGCGTCCCTGCTAATGCCACAGGTGTTTTTTATATGCCAGATGCTTCCTTTTTCAGTAAGCGGTTAAAGGAGACATCGTGGTGGTCTTCGATGGAAAAATCCGATTATTTAGGCACTTTGTCGGCCGACCTTGCGCTGCTCGATACCCTGCTTCACCTCAGCGGCCTTTCGCAACATTCAGGGAATTTCGATGCTGCCGTCGTTCTCCTCGAAGCAGCCGGAACACAGCATTTTGTCTTCTATGCTCAGGTTGGCCGGGCTTTTCCATACTGGGACCTGCACGAGAAAGCGCTACCGGTTTTTGGGAACAGATTCGAACTTCTAAAACGTAAAACAGCCGGTCGCAATGGTTTTCTGTTGCTTGACCGCCAAAAGCGTCGTCAGCTTAACTACGCATTTCTAAATGGATTGGCTATTGTGTCGTTTAGCCGGGAGGCTTTTGAGACCGCGGTAGGCGCAATGGACTCACCACAGAGCATGGAATTTAAGACAGTTGCTAGCCAAATGGGACCTTCTTCTCGTGATGCTATGCTGTTTGCTCAACCTGCCCGGTTAAGTGATCAGCTTTCCTCGCTTTTTCTTCCTCCATGGTCAACTTCCATTAGCAACACAACCAAACAACTCGACAAATGGATTGCCGTGGATCTGCATATCAGGGACAATGTGCTTTTAATCAATGGTCTGCTGTATGGAGGAAGTTTATTCGCTGAGGTGGACGAGCAAGGGCGCTTGCCATCGGACAGCCTGATTCGATGGCTCCCTGTGGGTACTATGGCTTTTCGGGCCTCTTATGTTGCAGCACCTGAGGCGGGATTCATGATTAGCGGCAGGGCTGCAAATTCTGGTTCAGGTATGCCATTCTTGATTCTCGTGCCCGATGCCCCGGAAGGTATTCTGCAGACAGTTTTTGCTTCAAAACCACGAGTTGCATCCCCCTGGAATCCTCAGTGGAGTGCTCCGGTGGATGCAACCGGGCTAATTGCGGGTCTTTCTGCATCTCCTTTTTTAAGTTCAGGTCAAAAAACGTTTGTTACCACAGACGGCCGCTTGTTTTTATTTTCGTCTGATCTCTTGTTTCTCCGATCTTATATTGAATCCCAGCAACAACATTTGTCGGACATTGATATAACCCGGTTATTGGATGTTTTGTCCTCGCGTTCAGGCTTATTGCTGTATCATCAGATAAGCAAGGCCGCCGGTCGTTTGTCTGAGGTTTCGGAAAGCCGGCTAAAATACAGATTGGCACGCGATGCTGCTGCTATGCATGGCATTGAGTCGGTGAGTCTGCAACTTAGCAAATCCGCGGGTAAGATCTACTTAAGTTTGCTGGTGCGGGGAAACAGCAATCCAATGGGGCAAGCCATACCCGTCTGGTCGAAGCCACTGGATGCCAACGGAGCATTTGCGCCATTCATTTTCACTGATGAGAGCCGGGTTGTTGCTTTCGACAGTTCCGGGTGGATGTATGGTTTTTCGTCGGAGGGGCGTATGCTCTGGAAAAAGCAGATTGGAGGCTTGCCAATCAGTACACCCGTTGTCGTGAATCACCCCGGCCTTAAAAGACGGCACTTTATTTTCAATACGACAGACAAGGTCTTTCTCACGGATGCTTCAGGTAATCATGTTCCGGGTTTCCCTTTGCAATTACCATCAAGAGCAACATCGGGCCTCACCTTTTCCAATAACCTGATTCCGGCATTTTATGTAAACAGCGCCGACCGCCGAACCTATGCTTTTAATCTTGCCGGCAAACCCCTCGCAGGCTGGATCCCGCCACTACTGCCCGATATTTCAATGGTATCGCCGATGGTGTTCAATGCTGGCGAAATGACGTATGTTCTTGTCAGCACCATCGAAAGTACGTTAAAGATTTTTGACGAAAGCGGCTTCGAGCGTATTCGACTCAGGGAACCGTTGAATAAAGCAGAAGGGGCCGGGATACATCTTAACAGAACCAATTCGCGAGGCTTGTTTCTGACCAGCGGTATTCAGGGAGAACAAGTCTACATCGGAAGCTCCGGAATCAGCCGCACATCTGGCCCGGAGCGCTTTTCACAAAATCATTACTTCCTATATGATGACTTTGATGCCGACCAATCCCCCGATTTCATGTATGCCGATGGCAGCCGGGTTGTGGTTTACGACCGTTTTAACCGCTTAATACTCGAAGGCCTTTTGCCTCGCGAAATAGATCAGAAGCCAATCATCGCCGCAGCGACAGGTATACCCGGAGTGTGGTGCTTCGATATGGCACGCTCTGGGATTGCAGCAGTGGCATCTATGCAGCATGGCCTGCTTACGTATCCGGATTTGCCCAAGGGAGGAAACTATGGTTTCGGACGTGCCGAGGCTTCGGGGCCTTTACTTCTTGGAGCTTATGAAAAGAACAAATTAATCTTGTTCAGACTCAATTGAAACCCTACAGTATCAGGCCTTTCTCCATGCTCCGAATTTCAAATAAGTATAGGAGAGGCCCGTGAGCAACAGGCCGTATAGTATCTCTGAAGTCCAGACCATGACCACACCAGCATTAAAACGACTCACGAGCGCAAAGACATAAACGAGGTAAAGCCCAAGGGTAATCACTTCGATTATAAAGGAGACATTTGTCTTGCCTGTACCCATCACGCTGTTAAAAAGGATGATGCCACTGGCAAAGAAAGGGGCTCCCATCATAACGACGTACAATACAGGAAGACTGCCTGTAACCAGCATCGTGTCGTTGGTGTAGAGCTTTATCAGCAAAGAGGGCGAAATGAAGCTGATGGCCACTAGCAATGAAACACCGAGCAAGGTCAGGTTGATGATACGACGAACAAGCACAAATACTATTTTGTCCTGACGCATTCCGATGAGGAAGCTTACCATCGAATTGGCTGCTGAAGCGAATCCCCAGATGGGGATCATAAAAACAACATAGATGCTTCGTATGATATTCGAAATGGCCAGCGACTGCTCGCCGAGCTTTTCGATCAGAAGGAAAAATGCAAACCATACCCCCAGCGAAAGAAAATTCTGGAACATGATTGGATAGGCCAGGTTGAGGTTGCTACGAAAGAGATTTCTGTCGAAGTTGCCCAACCTGAAAAGGTTAAATCTGATATGATGTTTTCGGATCAGGATATCTGCCGCCAGGTAAATTACTGCTGTCATCTCGGCAATTGTGGATGCCAGAGCAGCACCCCGAAGCCCCATCTCAGGAAGCCCGAGCTTGCCAAAAATCAGCTTATAGTCGAGGATAATGTTGACCACAGCCATGACCAGGGTGCTCCAGGTAATGACGCGTGTGCTGGCAATACTCACATAAAAAGCCCTGAACATTACCTGCCCGAAAGCAAAGAAAACACCATACATCCTGTAGTCAATAAAATCGAGCGTTGCCTTGTAGATGCTTTCTGATTGAATGAAAATTGCCAGTAGTGGACGGGAAAATAGTAGCATGAAAAGAAATGAGAACAAGGCAAGCGGAGCCATGAAATAGTTGCCGTGCGAAAAGGTGCGGCCCAGTTCATTTGTATTTCCTTCCCCAAACCGTCTCGACATAATGATTTGCATACCAGTGCCAAAACCCAGACCGAGCATAATCAGCACGAAATAAAACATGCCTCCGAGTGCCGAAGCGCCAAGTTCAACTTCGCCAACATGACCTAAAAAAGCCGTGTCAGTAACATTAATCAGGTTTTGAGCCACACTTCCCAGTATGATGGGATAGGCGATATGCCAAATACGTTTGTAGGAAATATCAGGTGTCAAAATATTATAAAAATGATGGCAAAGGTAGGCCCATAGAAGACATAAATTGCCTTTCGGTTGAGAGGCTCAGCATCCAAACAATCCTCAGAATTGATTGTTATGGGTTAAAATATTGGAAATGAAAATCGTTATTGCAGGTGCTACCGGACTTGTTGGCGAAGCATTGGTGAAAAGGCTGCTTGATAAACATGAGCTTGTTATTTTTTCGCGCGATGTGCCAAAAGCTAAAAAAAAATTTCTTGGAGCAGGTGTGCATTATGCCGATTGGCATCAGCCGCCATCGCATCTGGCTGCATTCATTGATGGAACACGGGTGATAATAAATCTGGTTGGGGCAGGCATTGGTGATGCCCGCTGGACACAGGAGCGGAAGAATGCCATCATCGGCAGCCGTCTGCAGAGTATCGAAATGCTGCACACGCTGTTTGCAGCAGCTGAGATTCGGCTCGATTTGGTTATACAAGCCTCAGCTATTGGCTACTATGGATTCTCTGATGATATGGAATTTAACGAAGACAGCCCTCCCGGCGAAGGCTTTCTGGCTGATGTAACAAGGCAATGGGAAGAAAAGGCAAAGATATGGAACGATATCTCGCCCCGAATCGTCTTCTTACGATCAGGTGTGGTTCTTGCTCGCAATGGCGGAGCCTTGCCCCGTATGGCCATGCCTTTCAGATTCTGGAATGGTGGACCGGTAGGAACAGGCAAACAGTGGGTTTCGTGGATTGACCTGGAGGATGAAATTGAGGCTATCCTGCATTTGCTACATAATCCGCTGAGCAATGGACCTTACAACCTGACTGCCCCCAATCCTGTTCCGCAAAAAAAAGTGGCCGAAGCCATTGGCAAGGCCCTGAGATCGCCCTCCTGGTTGCCTATGCCTGGATTTGTTTTAAAAGCTTTGCTCGGCGAAATGGCCGACGAGCTGCTGCTTAAAGGCACCAAAGCCCTCCCTTCGCGCCTTCTGGCCGATGGTTTTAAGTTTTATTTTAATGACGTTGAGGATAGTGTCAGGGATAAGTTGCGCAACTCCTGACAACAACAATATTATATCTCAATAAATGCAATATTGATTTCCTTCTTATCAAGCTTAAACTCAAGCCATTTCTCAATTCTGAGCTTATCTTTCATTTCCAGGCTGTTACCTTTTTCAGTCCAGATAGCTATATTTTTTTCAGGCTCTGCATCATCATTGCCACTGTAGTTTGTTTTGTTTATGCTGACTGCAATCACCTGAGGAAACACCGACTGTAATTCAAGCTGAATGTCTTTTTCGAACCTAATGGCATTGGTGAGGCTGTCGTTTTTTGTCTTTAAATGCACAACCTGCTTTCTGAGTAATGCCATTTCACGAGAATGGGATTCTTTTTCGTTTTCCTGTTTTTTTAAGAATGTATCAAACGAAAATCCCTGAGTAATCTTTACCTGAACTGAATCAATCTTCAAGGCGCTTGCAATACCAAGTACCGTATTTATCTCTTCAGGGCTTAACCCTGCACCACCATATGCCAGCTCTACATTTTGATGCTCCTGATCAATTTTTGCTTTCAATAAGTAATTCGAACCAATAGCGCCTACATTTTCAATCAGATTAGATGCCCGTTGGTTGAACTGTTCTTTCATTACCAACCCATAACCAAAATATATACTTGGAATCACTGTAAGCCAGATGACTAACCAAATTAACTGATTTACCCTTGTTTTCTTTGAAGCATCGATCGGGGCACGAATCGGGAATTTCAAAAACTGTGATACTACCATGGAAGCCCATGCGATAAACACCGAGTTGATGAGAAAGAGATAGATTGCACCGAAAAAGAACCTGAGCTGAAAGGTGGCCAAGCCATAACCAGCTGTGCATAAAGGTGGCATCAGAGCAGTTGCAATAGCAACTCCGGGAATCACATTTCCCTTTTGTTTACTGCTTATAGCAACAATCCCGGCCAGTCCCCCGAACATGGCAATAATAACATCATAAATGGTCGGACTGGTTCGCGCAAGCAGTTCGGAATGAGCTGTTGAAATGGGTGTCAGAAAAAAATAGGAGGCCGAAGCAAAAATGCTTGTCAACACTGCAAAGGAGAAGTTCTTGATGGCTTTTCTGAGTAGCATGAAATCATAAGTAGCAAGGCTGTATCCAATGCCATTGATTGGGCCCATTAAAGGTGAGATAAGCATGGCACCAATGATTACCGCAGTAGAATTCATGTTGAGCCCGACAGATGCAATGATAATGGCAAAAATCAGAATCCAGAGGTTTGTCCCCTTGAAAACTGTTTCCTTCAGGAATGAAGCATGTACCCTGTCAAAATCATCAAGTTCCGGGCGAAGGTTAAAGTGGTCTTTGATATATTTGGTAAAAGCCCGGGATCTGATTTCTGAAAGTTTATTTCTCATAGCGTTTCCAAATATAATGCTTTAGGAAAACAGACGAAGTATTTTATCTCAGGTTCCATCTGCCCGGAGTGTGCAATAACGGGTGAGGCTTCATGGAGGTCAGTCAAAGTCCCATTTTTGTTCATGACCCTGATAGGGGCCTGGAGAAGATTGTACAACTGATTTGATGATTGACCGGTAATTAATAACCAGTGTGACTCATCCGGTCGTATCCCGAAATTTTTGCAGATTCGTTCGTGCAGTTCCACGAGATATTCTTCATCAAATGCTTCTTCCTGCAACACAATTTTAAACAGGTTGCGGTTCAGTATGCCTGACGAAAGCACTTTAAGCACAAGATCGCCGGCATATTGCCAACTCTTAAGCGCCGCAAGGATATCTACATCGTCGAGGCTGGTGAAATGCTCCAACCCATTGCCATTTTCCGAAAAATCGTTCAGATCGGGGGTATTTTCGAGAAAATAGCGCAGTGATGGACTCGCATCAAGTTTAATTCCATCTTGTATAAGGTATCTGGCCCTCAAAAGGGCCTTGCTGAGCATAAATTCGGCCGATAGCACTGTTTTGTGCAGATAGACCTGCCAGTACATCATTCGTCGGGCGGCAAGAAAATGTTCAACAGTGAAAATGCCCTTTGCCTCTATAACCAGCTCATCATCAGCAATATCGAGCATAGCGAGCAGCCTGTCGAGGTTGATATAGCCTTCAGCAACACCGGTGTAAAAACTATCGCGCTTCAGATAGTCCATCCGGTCCATATCCATCTGGCCCGACACCAACTGACATAGAAAACGACGCTCATGGCTACCATCAAGCACTGCCATTGCACCTTGAAGCACACCTCCCATCTCGTGGTTCAGCTGATGGATAATTGCACAGCCTAGCTGTTCGTGGTCAAGCACGGTAACAATCGTGTTTTCGAGCGTATGCGAAAAAGGTCCGTGACCAATATCATGCAGCAGTATAGCATTGAGGGCATCCTCACGATCCTGTTTACTTATGGAATGCCCTTTTGTTATCAAATGGTTGAGTGTTCGGTTCATCAGGTGCATGGCACCAAGGCTGTGCTGAAAGCGCGCATGCAGAGCGGCAGGATATACATGATAAGTAAGCCCTAGCTGCTTAATGCGCCTCAGACGCTGAAACCAGGCATGTTCGATGATCCTGAATTGGGTTTCGCCAGGAATACTGACAAATCCATGAATCGGATCGTTGATGATTTTGCTCCGCTGTGGCATAATGAAGGCTAAAATTCGTTAAATTTGTTTGATTGCAGGCCCTTTAGACAATAATAAACCAGAAAGGCTCATTGTATTGCAAAAATAGCTAGCGCGCCACACCTCTTTACCCCTTCACAATAAATTGATAATTAATTAGATGGAAAAAGTAAGAATTCTATGGGTCGATGATGAGATCGACATGCTGAGGCCGCATATCATTTTTCTGGAGCATAAGGGGTATGATGTGGAAACCATCAACAATGGTGGCGATGCCCTTGATCTTGTGCGTTCCCGGCCATTCGATATTGTCTTTCTCGATGAAAATATGCCAGGGATGTCAGGCATCGAAACGCTGGAGAAAATTAAGCAAATGCTGCCTAATCTGCCTGTGGTGATGATAACCAAAAGCGAGGAAGAGCATATTATGGAGGATGCCATCGGCAGCAAAATTGCCGATTACCTCATCAAACCAGTCAAGCCGAATCAGATCCTGCTCTCGCTGAAGCGCAACCTCGAGAACCGTAAGCTGGTGAGCGAAAAAACCACCATTGCCTACCAGCAGGAATTTCGCAACATTGGTCTGGAACTTACAAACAAGCTGAACCACAACGAATGGATAGCACTTTATCGTAAGCTGGTGCGTTGGGAGCTTGAACTGGAACAGTCGGCCGATCAGGGGATTATGGAAATTTTGCGCATGCAGCAAGAGGAGGCCAACAGGCAGTTTTCGCGGTTTGTTGAAGATAATTATGTGGACTGGTTGGGCAACAAATCTTCCGATAAGCCGGTGCTCTCTCATACCCTTGTGCGCGATCGCATCCTGCCCCGGCTCGACAGCACCAACCGACCGCTGTTTGTTGTGCTTATCGATAACCTTCGTTTCGACCAGTGGAAAGCTATCCAACCCCTCATTGACGAATATTTCAGAGTTGAATCCGACGACCTGTATTACAGCATTCTGCCCACTACAACACAATATGCCCGCAATGCGCTTTTCGCTGGCCTGATGCCTTCCGAGATCAGGAGGCTGTATCCAAGATACTGGACTGACGAGGAAGACGAAGGCACCAAGAATCAGTTTGAAGCCGAGCTCCTGGCTGAGCAACTGCGTCGTTTTGGCAAGGACATCCGATTCTCTTACAACAAGGTGCTCAACCTGAATGCCGGAAAAAAACTGGCCGAGAGCATGGCTAACCTGATGGTGAACAAACTCAATGTCATTGTGTACAACTTCGTGGATGTGCTTTCGCATGCGCGCACCGAAATGGAAATGATCCGCGAACTGGCTGAGGACGAGCCGGCTTATCGCTCGCTCATGCTTTCGTGGTTCAGGCATTCGTCGCTTTACGATATTGTTCAGTTTATTGCTTCAAAAAAATGTGACCTCATTGTAACCACCGACCATGGTTCGGTATATGCGAAAGACCCTGTCAAGATACTGGGCGATCGTACCGTAAACACCAACCTCCGCTACAAATACGGCCGCAACCTGAAATACAATGCCCGCGAGGTATTCGAAGTTAAAGATCCTGAAAGTATTTACCTGCCCAGGCCCAATGTGAGCACTACCTATGTGTTCACACGGTCGGCCGACTTCTTTGCCTATCCTAACAACTATAACCATTATGTCAATTATTACCGCAACACTTTTCAGCACGGGGGCATCTCGCTTCAGGAAATGCTGGTACCGGTAGCCTACCTTAAAGCCAGATGAAACCTTTTTTAAGTTTCAGTATATCGGGTATTAACGAACTGACTGCGGTAGCTGCTGGCTTTGCGGGCCTGTGGCCGGAGTATAGCATGTTTGCCTTCTTCGGGCCGATGGGAGCGGGTAAGACATCGCTTATTAAAGCCTTGTGTGCGCAATGGGGAGTTGAGTCAAATGTCAGTAGTCCGACATTCGCCCTAGTCAATGAATACGAGAACGCTGATGGCAATCCGGTATATCACTTTGATTTTTACAGGATCGAAAAGCTTGACGAAGTGTACGACATTGGCTACGAGCATTATTTTTTCAGTGGATATCCCTGTCTGATCGAATGGCCGGATAAAATCGGGCAACTTTTGCCCGACGAATGCGTAGAAATTCATTTAACGCAAGGGATTGGGTGCAACGACCGCCTGATAGAGGTATATTTACCAGCGCAAATGAAGTGAAGGTCAGATGAACGAACAACCGTCAGGAATGAGTTTTTGGGGTGCCGCCTCCATGAGGCCTCAGGAAGAGCTACTTGAAACAGCCGTGCGGAGTTCACGAATGACGATCGGAGTACCGCGCGAGTTATCGCCAAATGAAAGCCGTATCGCCCTCATTCCTGCTGCCGTGAAGCTGTTGAGCGAGCACGGCCAGCAGGTAATCATCGAAGAAAGGGCCGGAGAGAAAGCCCATTTCTTGGATCATGAATATGCCGAAGCCGGTGCTGAAATAGTTCGCGACCGCGAGCGCATCTTTCAGGCTGATATCATCCTGAAAATTGCACCTCCGATCAGGGAAGAAATTGAGCTCCTCGAAAAAAAACGGTCGCTCATATCGGTGCTCAACCTACCAACGCGCACCCGCGATTACTTTCAGCAGCTAATGGCAAAAAAAATTCATGCCATCGCATTCGAAAACATTCAGGACAAAACAGGGGCACTGCCACTCGTACGGTCAATGAGCGAAATCATCGGCAATACCACCATCCTCATCGCATCCGAGTACCTCTGCCATCCGCAATATGGCAAGGGGATCATGCTCGGCGGTTTTCCCGGCGTTGCGCCAACCGAAGTGGTCATCATCGGTGCAGGAACTGTGGCCGAGAGCGCTACACGCGTGGCCAACGGAATGGGCGCAATGGTGAAGATTTTCGATAATTCCATGTACAAACTCCGTAGTCTTCAGGCCCTTATCGGACCGCATCTCTACACCTCCACCATGCAGCCCCACCTCATGGCAAAGGCCCTCGAAACCGCCGATGTGGTGATTGCAGCAAAGCACTCCAGCACCAGCGTATCCCCATGCCTCATCCCTGAAACTATGGTTGCACGGATGAAGCAGGGTTCGGTGATCATCGACGTAAGCATCGATCAAGGTGGTTGTTTTGCTACCTCAAGACCTACAAACCACCAGAACCCTGTATATCAGGCTTATGGCGTTACACATTATTGTGTGCCCAACATTGCATCGCGTGTGCCCCAGACCGCATCCACATCGTTCAGCAATTTCTTTGCACCGCTATTGCTCGAAATTGCTGACAATGGGGGTATGAGTAATACACTGAAGATCAACAGAGGACTTTCGCGTGGTGCCTACATCTTCAACGGAACACTTACCAGTCAGCAGATCAGCAACCTCCATGACCTTTCTTTTCAACACCTCGACCTGCTATTGGCTGCCTTTTATTAGCCGTCGCATCCCATAAAATCAACTTTCAGCGTATGCCTGTAGGCCTTAGTTAGTATTTTTGCCCAATAAGGCCATTCCCCCCAAAATGATCAGATATGCCAAAGACGCTGCACTATGGCTGCAACAGGCCATAGAAAAGAGGAAGCGAAGGGGCGCTGTTGTTATCCTGCTTGCAGATGACAATACGCATAAAATATGCTTTCCTGTTTTGGAATCTATGGTCGAAGGAATTGAGGATGATATGATACAAATCATCATTCCGGCAGGTGAGGCATCTAAAAATTTCGCATCTCTTGTCCAGATATGGGAAAATCTGACCAATGCTGGCGCCGGACGCGATGCCCTGCTGCTCTGTCTTGGGGGCGGTATGATCACCGATATCGGCGGTTTTGCTGCCTCCACTTATAAACGGGGAATCGACGTAGTGCATATTCCCACATCGCTCCTGGGTATGGTTGATGCGGCTATTGGTGGTAAAACAGGTATTGATTTTCAACACTTTAAAAATCACCTGGGCACTTTCTACCCTCCACTTCAAGTGTGCATTTTCAGCCCTTTCCTGCTAACATTGCCGATGCGTCATATTCATTCCGGTTTTGCTGAAGTAATCAAGTACGCTTTGATCAGCGGAAACCAAATTCCTTTTTTGCCGCTGACCACTGCCACATCGGAATGGACAGAAATCATCAGAACATCGGCAAACACCAAAACCCAGATCGTTGAGCAGGACCCCTTGGAGAAGGGACTTCGAAAAGTGCTTAACTTCGGCCACACCATTGGGCATGCCATGGAGGCCCATGCACTTGAAAGCGGTTTCGACCTGTTGCACGGTGAGGCTGTGGCTGCTGGTATGCTGACAGAAGTTTGGTTGTCAGTTCAAATCAATGGACTTGACAAAGAGGTACTGCTTGATTATAAGAAGATGTATTTCAATTTGTTCGAGAAACCTCCATTTGGCCAGTCCGACACAGAGGCGCTGCTGGCCCGCATGCGTCACGACAAGAAAAATTCCAGTGACCAGATGCTGTTTGTATTGCTCAATCAGCAACGAAAAGTGGTATGGGATGTGCCTGTTGATGAATCCTTGATTGGCGAGAGCCTTGAATTTTTTTATACTTCTACTGCCTTAAATCCTAATAATAAACTCAGATGAAAATTACTTCACTCAGCAAAACGATCAATTACGAAGCTGAATTGCCAGGCAGCAAAAGTCTCAGCAATCGCGCCCTGATGATTGCTGCTTACTCTGGCACTCCATTCAGAATCAATAATCTATCTATTGCCGACGACACGCAGATGCTTATCAGAAACCTTGAGTACATCAAAAATTGTGTTAATACCTCGATGCCGCTCATCGTGGATTGCGGCAATGCAGGTACCGTTTTCCGTTTCCTGCTTACCTATCTGGCCACAACCCCCGGAAACTGGATGCTCACAGGGACCGTCAGGATGAAATCGAGGCCGATTGCCGGATTGGTGGACAGTTTGCGTGCGCTGGGCGCTGAAATCTACTACACCGAAGAAAATGGTTTTCCACCGGTCAGAATAGTCGGACAAAAGCTCAAAGGAGGTAAAACATCGGTCAGTATGCAGCAAAGCAGTCAATTTGCTTCATCACTGCTCATGGCTGGCCCCATCTGGCCCAAAGGCCTTGATCTGGATTTGACTGATAGCCTCAATTCGATTCCATACCTGGAAATGACGATCCGCACCATGGAACAATGCGGCGCAAAAGTGATGGTAGCCGGAAGAAAAGTTTCGGTACTGCCGGTTGCTTACAAACCACATATTATGACTATAGAACCCGACTGGAGCTCGGCCGCCTTCTGGTACGAAATAGTTGCTCTAAGCCAGAATGCCGAGGTGCTGCTCATGGGCCTGCATGCTGATAGTATGCAGGGCGACAGCAGGGCTGTTGTCATGTTTTCGGGGCTTGGTGTGAAAACAGAGAAGGTTTCGGGTGGTCTGCTGCTTCGGCCGTCAGGCGAAGTTGAGGAGCGACAGTTTTTCGACCTTCACGATCATCCGGATATGCTGCCTTCCTTGTTGGTCACCTGTGCCGGGCTTGGCCTGAATGCCACATTTACAGGGCTGGACAATTTGCAATTCAAGGAGTCGAACCGCACAGCTTCACTTGCTCGCGAACTGGTCAGGATTGGCATGGATTTTAACAAGGTGAACGAAAGCACTTGGCAGCTCAAACCACTCGCTGACATTGCCGCCCAAACAGATTCTCCTACTTTCAACGTATATGCCGACCACCGGTTGGCTATGGCTTTTGCCCCACTTGTCCTGAAACTTGAAACCTTGCATATTGATGATCATCAGTGCGTTGAAAAATCTTATCCGGCATACTGGAAGCAACTGGAGCAAACTGGTGCTTTCGCATTTGACTGAAAGCACGATGATGACAAAGAAAACCATTCTGTTTATCGCAATAATTCTCTTGTCAAGACCTGGAGCAAATGCGCAGTTTTACCTCACCGGTCAAGATGCAATCCGCACAAGATGGAGTCAGTTATCAACTACATATTTCAGACTGATTTTTCCGGAATCATTCGAGCATCAGGCTCAGCATGCAGCCCGACTCCTCGAGGCCGTGTACCCTCAGGTAAATGCCGGACTTGGAGCCAGAGCCCTGCGCACCGATGTGGTGCTCCACAACCAGAACTCCATTTCGAACGCATTGGTGGCTTGGGCGCCCCGGAGAATGGATTTTTTTCACGTTCCTCCTCAGGATGGTTATTCACAGGAGTGGATGCGTCAGCTTGTGCTCCACGAACTTCGTCATGTTGCACAGATGAGCCGGCTCGAAACCGGATTTGGTAGTGCGCTCAGGGTCATTTTAGGTCAACAGGCTACAGGTGCAATGGCTGGTCTGTTCCTACCAAACTGGTTTATGGAAGGGGATGCTGTCTGGACAGAAACCCTGCTCAGCGATGCCGGCAGAGGGAGATCGCAACTTTTTTCCGCCGGACTGAAAGCGCAATTGTCCGATAAGGGTATTTACTCCTATGAGAAAGCCTGGTTCGGTTCATATCGCGATTTCACTCCTGACATTTATGAGCTTGGATACCATATTGTTGCCTACAATAATCTGCAATATGGTGAAAAGCTCTGGGAGAGTGCCATCAACCTCAGCGCACAGCAGCCCTGGCGAATATATCCATTTAGTTCATCACTTAGAAAACAAACCGGTCTTGGTGTAGGAAAACTATACAAAGCCACTATGGATAGCCTTAGGGAACTCTGGAAACCTTCACCGGACAACATTGAAACACCCAATCAACGCATAACCCGCCAACACCCAACTTATACCAATTACCGATATCCTCAGCTTACCCCTTATGGCATTGTCGCTTTTCGTACTTCTTTTGATGACCTTAGTCGTATCGTTCTGATTGACAGTGTGGGCGAGCGTGTGCTGTTTTCTCCTTTCTATGTCTTTCCAGAAGGTTTTTCGGCCAGAAACGATTTTGTGGTCTGGAACGAATTTCAGCCCGACCTGCGCTGGAGCAATAAGGCATTTTCAGTGATCAAGATTGGCAGTATCACAAAGGGAAAAGTTCTACAAATCAGCCACAAAAGCTATTTTTATGCCCCTGATCTCGATCATTCGGCCCAAAGGATTGCTGTTTCGGAAGTCAGATCGGATGGCAGTTCGGCCATTGTGGTGCTCGATGCTGCTACGGGTGGCAGACTTTTCGAGTATACCTCCGAAAAGTTCTTTCTGCACCAGCCAAAATGGCTTACCGATGACGAACATATTGCTTTTCTGGCAACCGGCCCAGAAGGAAAATCGATCTGGTTGCTCAACACCCGAAGCATGCATGCAGTGCAATATACCCGGTTCATTGATACCGACTTTCGTCTGTCATCAGCGGCCGATGGCCAGGTTTTTTTACATGGTGCCTGGAACGACAGACAAGAAAATTATGTCTTTGACTTTTCGACACAACAACTCAAAAGGCTGACATTGACCCCCTTCGGAGCAGCCGATCCGGTGCTTTACCCTGATGGAAAAAAAATGGTCTATGCTCACTACACATCGGATGGCTGGATGTTAGCCGCTGCAGAAGTTGACAACAGGCAGATACCAGTTGTGAATTTTGTTGGTGATAACAAATCGTCGCTTTTAGGGTTTGAACTGCAGGATAAGCGATTCAACATCGGGAAAGTGGTGTTGCCAGATACAATTTACCCGGTAAAACCATACCGGAGAGGTCTGGGTCTTTTCCGGCTTCACAGCTGGGCACCGGCTTATGTTGATGCTGCCACCCAACATATCAGGCCCGGACTGAGCCTCATGTCGCAAAACAGCCTAAGCACCATGGTTGCCACTGCAGGTTTCGACTACGATTTGAACGAGCGTACAGGTAAGACCGTTTTGAACATGACCTATTACGGCCTTTTCCCTGTTCTGGATGCAAGCCTGAGCAATGGATACCGCAAGAGCAATACGCAGGTGAACGGAATTCCCTACAACCTCCGGTGGAGGGAAACCATCGCAGGTCTTCAGGTCATGGTGCCCCTCAATTTTACCAGAAGCCGGTGGCAGCGTGGGCTCAACCTGAGCTCAGGGCTACATATGATCCATCGTAAAATGGATGAGGAAGTTGGCCTGAATTTCAAGCAAGATTTTACAACGGCTTTAAGTTATGGTTTATTGGTTTACAACCTCGACCGACGCAAGATCAGGGATATTTTTCCCCAAACCGGACAAGTGTTGCGTCTGATATACAGGCATACACCTTATGACTCCGAACCCGGCAGCCAGCTTTTTGCTTCAGCCCAGGCCTATTTTCCGGGCTTTGCGGCTCATCACGGTTTCAGGCTTTATTCAGCCATTCAGCGAGGCAAACCGGGTTTCTACAACTTCGGAACTTACCTCTCGCTGCCCCGCGGGCAGGTTGGATTTTTTGACCCGGACATGGAAGCCCTGAAAATCGATTATGTTTTCCCATTTGCTTATCCCGATCACAGGGTCGGGCCATTGGTTTATACCAAGCGTCTCAGAGCCAACCTGTTCTACGATATGCTTTCGAGCCGCAAGAATATATACAACTCCATGGGTACAGAAATCTGGGCCGACGTGCACCTGTTCCGTATGCCTGCTCCCGTTGCCGTTGGTTTTCGCTTAAGCTACAACGTGCCTCATGGGAATGCTGTTCCTGAGTTTCTTTTTGGTATCGATTGGAATTCAATTTATTAGAAATGAAAAGACGAGTGCTTGACTTTAAGCCCGAAATAGAAGCAATCATCAGCAGGTGCGAAGTATGCAGCCTTGCCATGAGTATGCCCGATGGCCGTCCGTATGTGGTCATCATGAATTTTGGCTTCAGGGATGGCGTGTTCTATTTTCATTCTGCCCCTGATGGCACAAAAATCAACCTCTTGCGCGAGTTTCCCGAGGTGTGTATTGCACTGAGCACCGACCATCAGCTGCGCTGGCAGAACGAAAAGGTGGCCTGCAGCTATGGTATGAAATACAGGTCGGTAATGGCGCGGGGCAGTGTCGAGTTTATAGAAAGGCTGGATGAAAAGATTGCTGCGCTCAACATCATTATGAGCCAGTACGCAAAAGGAGATTATGAATATAGCCGCCCATCGCTCGAAAATGTCTGTGTGTTCAGGCTGGTCCCCGAAACGTTGGAAGCCAGGGCTTACGGATACTAAAAAGGCCACCCCATCAAGGTAGCCTGTTGTGTTTTGCTGGTCTGGTCGATCTCAGAGCATGGGATACTGCTTGAAGATCTCACCCGATTTCATCAGGATATCAACATATTGTGCGCGGCGATAGGCAAAAGGGTCGGTGCTTTTCTTGTTCGATAATTTACCTTTGAAATCGTCGAGCGAAGTATATCCCTTGGTCTCCATCCAGGCTTCGATGTCCTGAAGCATCTTGGAAATCTGCTTTGGCCCGTTCTTGTAGAGTGTGCTGACCACCTGAACAGCATCGGCACCGGCAAGGATCATCTTGATGACATCTGCCCCGTTGAAAATGCCCTGATTAGCAATGATTGTGCCTTTCACATTGCCATGCAGCATGCCGGCAAACCTGAGGGCCAGGCGGTTATCAATCTCATTGCTCAGGTTGTACGGGAAATGATGCTTCTCTGTTTCGATGTTGATATCAGGCTGAAAAAGTCTGTTAAAAAGCACGAAACCTGCTGAGCCACGACGGTCCATTTCGGCAATGGTGTATAGTGGATTGGTGTAAAAGGAGCTGAGTTTTACAGAAACAGGAATGCTGACAACCTTTCTTATGCCTTCAATCACATCCAGTTCTTCGTTGAGAATGCCCCGGCCGTCCACATCAAAGTCTGTGGGAACAGCATAAAAGTTCACTTCGATGGCATCGGCACCGGCCTCTTCAAGTTTTTTGGCATAGGTGTACCAGGTGTCGTCGTAAACACAATTCAGGCTGGCAATCAGTGGGATGCTGAGCGCTTTTTTAGCTTCGGCAAAATGCACCAGAAATTCTTCAGGGCCAGCTTCGTAAAGGTCTTCCTGAAACAGATCGGTCATCTCGGCATTCCGGTGATCGTAATCTGTCATATGTTGATGAAGCTCAAGGTTTTCCAGTTGAATCTGTTCCTCAAAAAGCGATTTGTAAACGATTGCACCGGCTCCGGCTTCTTCAAGTTTTTTGAGCATTTCCACATCCGAAGTCAGGTTGCATGCACCAACCACGATGGGGTTATTCAGCTTTAATCCAAGATAATTCGTGCTGATATTCATAGATTTAGGTATTTGATGATTGCTGTCGGTTTAGGTATTCATTTCAGCTCATAAAAGTAAGGCTTTTTTGAAAGAGGGTGATCAAAGCGGCTAATCTAAAATCATTATAAATTACTTCATTACAAGACAGTTGGGGGAAAAACAGCCCATTTCTTTTTCGTTAATTGAGTAATTTCGCACGGCAATTGTTCTTTTTTTAACAGCTTAAACACAATCTTACCTAAATAAATATGAGCAAGACTAAGAAGTTCATTACGTGCGATGGCAACTATGCTGCCTCGCATGTGGCCTACATGTTCAGCGAAGTAGCCGCTATTTATCCCATTACTCCATCGAGCACGATGGCTGAGTATGTGGACGAATGGGCTTCGCACGGAAGAAAGAACATGTTTGGCGAAACGGTGCATGTTGTCGAAATGCAGAGCGAGGGTGGTGCCGCCGGTGCTGTTCATGGTTCGTTGCAGGCTGGTGCATTAACCACCACATTCACTGCCTCACAGGGTTTACTCCTGATGATTCCAAATATGTACAAGATTGGAGGAGAGCTTTTACCCGGTGTATTTCATGTGAGTGCCCGCAGCCTTGCCGCACAGGCGCTCTCAATTTTTGGCGACCACAGCGATGTGATGAGTGCACGTCAGACAGGCTTTGCCCTGCTGGCAACGGGCAGCGTCCAGGAAATTATGGATCTAGCTCCGATTGCACATCTGGCTGCCATTAAGTCGCGCGTGCCTTTCCTTCATTTCTTTGACGGCTTCCGAACCTCGCACGAAATTCAGAAAGTGGAGTATTTTGATGTCGATGAGCTTCGTCCGCTCCTCGATACCCAGGCCTTGCAGCGCTTCCGCGACAATGCCCTGAATCCCGAGCATCCTGTTACCCGCGGTACCGCACAGAACCCTGATGTTTACTTTCAGGCCAGGGAAGCTGCAAACAAGTTTTACGATGTTATCCCGGACATGGTAGAGGATTTCATGCAGAAGATTTCCTCGATGACAGGCCGCGAATACCATCCGTTTACCTACTATGGAGACCCCGAAGCAGAGCATATCATTATCGCCATGGGTTCGGTGACTGAAACCATTCGCGAAACCATCGATTATCTGAGTGCAAAGGGCGAAAAGGTTGGATTAGTAGCAGTTCATCTTTACCGTCCTTTTTCGGCCAAATATCTTCTAAGGGTTATCCCTGCATCCGTAAAGCGTATTGCAGTTCTCGACCGCACCAAAGAACCCGGAGCCAATGGCGAGCCCCTTCTGCTCGATGTGAAAGATGTGTTCTATGGCCGCGAAAACACCCCACTCATCGTTGGCGGACGCTATGGACTCAGCAGCAAGGATACCACTCCCGCCATGATCTTATCTGTTTATAATAACCTCAAGCTCAACGAACCTAAAACCGGTTTCACCGTTGGTATTGTTGACGATGTGAAATTCCTTTCCCTGCCACTGCTCCCCGAAATCAGTATCAGTCCAAAGGGCACCTATGAAGCCAAGTTCTATGGTATTGGAGCTGATGGTACTGTTGGAGCAAACAAGAACAGCATCAAGATTATAGGCGAAACAACCGATAAGTTTGCCCAGGCCTATTTTGCTTACGACTCCAAAAAATCGGGTGGGGTAACCACTTCGCACCTGCGTTTCGGCGATCAGCCCATCCGGGCAACTTATCTTGTCGGAACACCCGATTTTGTGGCCTGCCACGTGCCGGCTTACCTGGGTAAATATAATATGCTAAAAGGTCTTAAAACTGGTGGAACATTCCTGCTCAACAGCATCTGGGACGAAGAGGAAACCAAGTCGAAGCTGCCAAACGACGTTAAGAAGTACCTTGCAGATCACAAGATCAACTTCTATATTATAAACGCCACACGTATTGCCGAAGAGATCGGTCTGGGCGGACGCACCAACTCGATCATGCAGTCGGCTTTCTTCAAAGTGGCAGAGATCATTCCTTACGAGAAGGCCGTTGAAAAAATGAAGGATTTCATCCTTAAATCCTATGGCAATAAGGGTGAAGTTATTGTAAAAATGAATTATGCTGCCGTTGATCGTGGTGGTGAAGTGGTTAAAGTTGAGGTGCCTGCAGAGTGGTCAAAACTCGAACTTCCAAAATCCGGTCATAACCTCGGACACATCCCCGAATTCATCAGGGACGTTGTTATGCCCATCAATGCCATGAAAGGCGACGACCTGCCTGTGAGCGCCTTTCTGAACCGCGAAGATGGAACATTTCCCGCCGGGACCACTGTTTACGAAAAGCGCGGCATTGCGGTAAATATCCCGGAGTGGCAGGCCGACAATTGTATTCAGTGCAACCAGTGCTCCTATGTTTGTCCCCATGCAGCCATCAGGCCATTCCTGCTTACCGCTGAAGAGGAGGCCAATGCGCCGGAAGGCACCGAACTGCAGGAAACCAAAGGAAAATTTGCCCCACATAAGTTCCGCATACAGGTGAGCCCGCTCGATTGTACAGGATGCGGCAACTGCGCCGATATTTGCCCTTCCAAGGAAAAGGCGCTCATTATGAAGCCCCTCGAAACGCAGCAAGCCGAGATCGGCCGCTGGGAATATTTCGCCAACAAGGTTACCTACAAAGACACAATCGTTGACAAGTTCCAGTCGGTCAAAAACAGCCAGTTTGCCCGTCCGCTGTTCGAATTCTCCGGCGCGTGTGCTGGTTGCGGCGAAACACCCTATATCAAAACCATCACCCAACTATATGGCGATCGCATGTTGGTAGCCAATGCCACGGGCTGCTCCTCTATTTATGGAGGTTCGGCGCCCAGCACACCCTATTGTGCTAACGAAGAAGGTAAAGGACCGGCCTGGGCTAACTCCTTGTTCGAGGATAATGCCGAGTATGGCTTTGGTATGGCATTGGGCATTAATAAGTTGCGCAGACGAATTGCAGAGCGTATTATGGATGCCCTGAAGAAAGAACTGCCACAGGAGCGCCGCGATGCTTTCGAACGATGGCTCGAAGGTATGGACAATGCAGCCAAATCGGAGATTGCCTCTAAGAAGCTTATCGAAGTGCTTGATGGAACAAAAGATGATCTGGCCAAAGAGCTGATGGCCCTTCGCCAGTATTTCGTTAAAAAGTCAGTATGGATTTTTGGTGGCGACGGCTGGGCCTACGACATAGGTTTTGGTGGTCTGGACCACGTGCTGGCCATGGGCGAAGATGTTAATGTGCTGGTTATGGATACGGAGGTTTATTCCAATACCGGAGGACAATCTTCCAAATCCACACCGGTTGGTGCAGTTGCGAAGTTTGCCACATCGGGCAAGAAAGTGAAAAAGAAGGACCTTGGCGCCATGCTCATGACCTATGGTTACATTTATGTAGCGCAGGTTGCCATGGGTGCAAACCAAAACCAGTTCTTCAAAGCACTCAAGGAGGCCGAAGCTTTCCCTGGACCTTCGGTTATCATTGCCTACTCTCCATGCATCAACCATGGCATCCGCAGCGGTATGGGTACGGCACAAACCGAGGCCGAAATGGCTGTTGAAGCCGGATACTGGCAACTCTTCCGCTATAATCCACTGCTTGAAGCCGAGGGCAAGAATCCTTTCCAGCTTGACTCTAAGGAACCCGATTGGAATAAGTTCCAGACATTTATCAACAACGAGGTGCGTTTCTCGTCGCTGCGAAAAACCTTCCCCCAGGAGGCAGTCCGCCTAGGCAAGATTGCTCAGGAAAATGCCAAATGGCGTTATGACTACTACAAGCGCCTCGAAGCTATGGAGTACGCAAAATAATTTGATAACCGGGCCACAAGCCCGGTTTTTTTATCAATTTTGAACACAAAGAAACCATGCGTATGAAAATCATCACAAAATCCCTGACCATTCTGATTATTAGTGTTTTGCTTGCCAGCTGCGGCCATCACCATGAGCACCATCGTGGCATGCACCCAAGCTTATACGCTACACTTTTTCAGCAACAGGCTGCCGAGTATCGTGCCTTGTGCTATCAGGCCTTTAATCTGGCAGAGATACAGCTTGCCGAAGCTATGAAGCAGCAAAGCGCCAAACCATTGGCCATTATCACCGATATTGATGAAACCATCCTTGACAACAGTCCTTATCAGGCTGCTGCAATAATTAGTGGTTTTGGCTATCCCACCCGTTGGGCCGACTGGATGAATGCAGCTGATGCATGGGCAGTGCCGGGTGCGCTCGAGTTTCTTAGCAAAGCATCTGAAGCTGGCATAAAAATATTTTATGTAAGCAACCGAAAGGAAGAGTTTCGTCAACCCACCCTCGATAATCTCAAAAAGCTAGGATTCCCCAATGCCGATGATCAATATCTGCTGCTGAGGCAGGAAGGTGCTGGCAACGAGAAGGAACCCCGACGACTAATAATTGCTGAAGAATTTGAGATCGTGATGCTGCTGGGCGACAACCTCGACGATTTTTCAGGCGTATTCGAAGTTTCGGATGCCGGAGAACGTATGTTGCAAACCGATCTGAATAAAGCGGTTTTCGGACGAAGGTTTATCGTTTTGCCCAATGCAATATACGGAAGCTGGGTAAGTGTTCTGCCTGGCTATCAACGCGATCTGCCTATCGAGTCATTGTCCGATTCGTTGCTTCGTGGGTTGATGCCTTTATGAAAATTTAATGTCAAAAAAAAAAAGACCCGGAGGATTTTCTTCGGGTCTTTTTTATTCATTAAACCGATTAATTGACAGTCATCATGAAAGGTAGCCTTGCCTGAACCCCATTCATACGACTCATCTGCTCTATATATTCAACATATTGGTAGTGTTCGCCGAGCTGCGATTTTAGCGCACGCTTGCCGCTGTTTACCCCACCCATTTCTTGGATAAGCTTTCTGAATGGATCGATTTGCTCGGGCTGCTCAACAATACGGTAGTCATCAGACAGATTGGCTTTTGCAGCAGCATAGGCAATGGCTGCCTGCAAACCGCCAATCGAGTCAACCAGACCAATACTTAGTGCATCCTCACCTGTCCAGACCCTGCCTTGTGCTATGCTATCAACATAGGTCTTGCGGAGTCCGCGTGTCTCGGCAACAAGGGAGATGAAATCATCATAAATTCGAGTAATTACCCTGTTGATCACTTCCATTGGGTAAGGCTTCATAGGTTCCATCACATCCATCAGATCGGCATTGCGATTGGTCATTACCTTATCGAAAGTGATACCCAATTTGTTGTTGAACAAGCCTTTAAAGTTGGGAATGACACCAAAAACGCCGATGCTACCTGTAATGGTTGCTGCATCGGCAAAGATAAAGTCGGAATTGGTCGATATCCAGTAACCTCCCGAAGCTGCTACATTACCCATCGAAACAACAAAGGGCTTTTCGGCCCGGGCAAGCTCAACCTCGCGCCTGATCACCTCCGATGCCAATGCGCTTCCGCCGGGAGAATTGACTCGCATTACAATCGCCTTTACCTTGTCATCCTCACGCAGCTTACGGATGAGCTTAGACAAATCGTCCGATCCAATGGAAGTTTCCGACCCTTCGCCATCTAATATCTCGCCCACAGCATAAATCACAGCAAGTTTATTCTTCGATGTTTTAGGTTTATTGACCACGGCATTGGTATACTTGGCCAGTGTAACGGTTTCAATCTTGTCTTTCGGGCCTTTTCCGGTCTTCTCACGCAGCAGTGCAAGTATTTCATCCTTGTACTTGAGGCCGTCAACAAAGCCAAGTTCAACCGATTTTTCGTTGGACGCTGTGGCAAGTTCGTCGGCATAACGGTTCAGGTCGGAAACACTGATGTTTCTGCTGGCGCTAATTTTTTTGAGGTGATTGGCCCAATTGGTACCAAGGATCAATTCCATCTGCTCGCGGTTTGCTTCGCTCATCTTGTCGAGCATCAGCGGCTCAACAGCACTCTTGTATTTGTTGTTAGGACCACGGATTATCTGCGGCTCAACTTCAAGCTTCCCCAACATGTTTTTAAGGAAGGTCAGCTGGGCAATCATCCCCTTGAACATGAGTCCGCCATCGGGATTCATGTAAATTTCGTCCGAAACGCTGGCGAGGTAATAGGCCGACTGGCTATACGTTTCGCCATAGCTGACAATGAATTTGCCTGATTCCTTGAATTTGAGCAGCTTTTCGCGTATTTCCTCCAGATTGGCCATGCCTGCTTCCACATTTTTTAGCTCCATATAAATCCCCACAATATTAGGGTCAGTCGACGCCTTGTCGATGTTCTTCAGAATATCGTTCATACCAATGCTCTGCGTTGGCTTTAACGACATAAAATCGATGTTCTGAAACGGATCCTTTGAGGTTCGGTCAGAAACCGGGGCATCGAAGGTGATAAACAACACTGAGTTTTCTTTCACTTTTACAGCTTGCTTTTCAGCTGATGAAACCAAAGCCGAAATTAATCCGGCAAATGCGAAAAGCAAAAAGAGCAACGACAGTATTGTGCCTGTAAATGAGGCGAGAAGAAATTTAAAAAATTGTTTCATGGGTTTGTTGTTTGTGTGTTTTGAACTCAGACCAAAAATAATGCAATTTTTGAAATAAAACTGATTGTCAGCGGGTTGTAGCAAATTATCTCTGAAGCCATTGCCATGATTGTACGATCAGATACAACCTCTGTACGAATTCGGACGCAAGTTGGCTGTAATCAACAAAATTATGTGAAAAAAATGATGAATTTTAATGAATAGCGAATATCTAAGTTCACCATCTTTAGAGCAGATTTAGCATCTTTATATCCAATATGCTCAAGCCTCTAATTCACTCATTACTGGCACTTTCCTTCATTCTGCTGATACCAGCTGATATGGGTGCCGGATTGAATAACCCTCCCTCCGACAGCCGTGCCAGAGTAGTGAGTCATGGCCTTGCCCTTCCCTCTGGCTATGAACTGCCTGAACCTGAGCCAGTTGTAACATACTACATCGATCATACAAAGGTTTTTCCAAGTCCGAAAAGTTTCGAGAAGCCAAGTGATATCATAAGTAAGGGACAACTTCCGACGAGCCGGCTGGTCAGCTTTTTATGGATGCATAATCCAAAAGCAGATCTTGAACTTATTGAGCGGCTTGCTGGCACTTATATCAAAGAAGCTGCCATCGAAGGGGTTAACCACGATATTGCGTTTGTGCAAATGTGCCTCGAAACAGGTTTTCTCAGGTTTAATGGTGACGTCAGGGCAAGTCAGAATAACTTCTGCGGACTCGGTGCAACGGGTCAGGGTGAACCAGGCATGAGTTTTGCCACCCTCGAAGAGGGAGTCAGGGCACACATTCAACACCTTAAAGCTTATGCCACCACTGAGCCGCTAAGCAATCCGCCTGTCGCCAGCCGTATTGGTATGGTAAAGCGTGGAATAGCAACCAATTATCATCAGCTCACCGGTCGATGGGCTACGGATCCTTACTACGGAACGAAAATAGATATGTTACTTTCGCGCATTTTCGAAGGTGCGAGCCCGGAGCCTGTGAAGCGAAAGACATCAATTCTCTTCGATTAATCTGTGTTTGTTTCTGACTTGTTGGTAAATCACACAAACCTGCTTTGTGTGCTGTAGTGCCTATATCTTAAATTTGTGCCACACGAAGCGCATGGAAGCATTTATTCTTTTTGGATCCAACGAAGGGCACCGGGAGCAGACCATTAGTAAGGCTATCGAGCTCATTTCGGGCCACTTGGGAAATCCCAAAAGGCTTTCACACATGTATGCATCCGAGAGTTGGGGTTTCTCGGGTCAGGATTTTCTCAACCAGTTGGTCATTTACGATACTGATGAGCCGCCACTGAGTTTATTGCATAAACTTCTGGAAATTGAGAGGGTAATCGGGCGCAAACGGCCGGCTTCTGCCGTTTATTCCAACCGCATCATTGATATCGATTTACTTTATCTGGGAAGCATGATGCTTGAAAGCTCGGGGTTAATATTGCCGCACCCCCGTTTGCATCTCAGGCGCTTCACACTAGTCCCGCTCGTCGAACTTGCCCCTGATGTGATTCATCCGCAAACAGGAAAATCACATCTGCAGTTGCTTTCTGAGCTTAAAGACGAGAGCCGCGTTTGGCTTCATCCCAAACAAAATGCTTTTCCCGGATGATGGCAATTACACCATACAATTTTATCGCTATTGAGGGCACTATAGGTGCCGGGAAGACTTCTCTTGCCTCACGCATAGCTTCCGAATTAAATGGAAAGCTGATCCTTGAGCAGTTCGAGGACAACGCATTTCTGCCTAAATTTTATGAAGAGCCCGAAAAATACGCCTTCCCGCTCGAGATGTCGTTTATGGCATCACGTTTTCAGCAGTTGAAGGACCAGCTGGGTGTGCTTGATCTGTTCAGAAACTTCATTATTGCTGATTACTATATTGCCAAGTCGCTCGTTTTTGCGCAGAACACACTTCAGCCTGATGAATTTGATCTGTTCAAGCGTTTTTTCCATCTGATCAATCCTACCCTACCGCGCCCCGACCTGCTGGTCTATCTGTATCTTGACGTTGATAGACTGCAACAGAACATTCGCAAGCGTGGCAGGTCGTATGAGCAACAAATAAAGGATGAGTATCTGGCCGGGATACAGGCCGGCTATTTCGATTTTATCCGGCAGCAGCAGGATATGCGCATTTTATTGCTCGACACCAACGACCTTGATTTTGTTTCGCGTGACGAGGATTACCGCCGGATTCTGGACATTATATTCCAGCCCTACGAGCCAGGCATACACCGCTTTACGTTTACTTAGTAAGGTCAAAATCAAAAAAAAGCCGGCTTTTAAAGCCGGCTTATATTTTAACCGATAATTTATTTCACGATAGCCTGGAAATCAGGTTCGTTGAAGAATTTGATGAATTCGCGATCCCACTTGGCAGTGTTCTTGTAGCTACCATCTTTTTCAATGGCTTTCATGAGGTTGCTGTAGAGATAAGCACTTTCGTTGGTGCGGGCACCGATGATAGCCTTCAGGTAAGAAGCACTGGCTGTGGCAGGTGCGCAATCGAGAGTTGCTTTGGCTGCAGCATAATCTTTATTCAGAAGCTGGGCCAAACCTAAGTTGTAGTCGCACTTATTGTTGTTCATCATGCTGATAGCGCGGGCATAATCGCCTTTGTAGATTTTCACGATACCCAGATTGTAATCTACATCGCCGCCAAGGTCTTTGGCCTTGTTGAGGTTCTTTTCTGCTTCGCTAAAGTTGCGCTCGATAATGTTGATAAGAATAAGGTTATTGAACACCACAGGTGATTTATCTGTCATATTTAGAGCCTTTTCGAGCAGTTTTTTCGATTCAGTAATATTGCCCAGCTGGAACTCAACTTCCGAAGCATTCATTACAAATCTGGCGCATTTTGGATGCAGGTCCATGCCGCTGTAATAGATCATCTTTTTGGTCTTCAGGTCGTTGGTGAGGGTTGCAGCATAGAGCAGCTCTTCGAGCGTGAGCTTTGAAGGATCAGCGGTTGACAAACGGGCAATCTCGTCATCAGTCTTCTTGGGTTCGAAAGTATTGATGGTGATGATGCTGCGACGCAAAGGCTGCAAGATCTCATTTTCGATTTCAGGATAAATGAGAATCATGTTGCGGATTTCCTGCTCGCGTTGTTCGGGAGCTGCTGAGCGAACCACATTGAGGATGGCATTCTTGTCTTTCAGATTTGAAGCCTCAACAGCAGCCATAAATCCATTCCAGTCGGGACCATTGGCGCTGGTTTCAAATTTTAATTGGTTAAGGTCATTGAAAGCCATGCCATGATTCTTGTTGCGGAGCAGCTTGCGAATTTCGCCTTCCATATGGCCTCTGGCTGTGCTGGCACGATTGCCTGAGAGATTGTTGTTGAAGGTTTCTTCACCTTCGGGCGATGCCCAACCTGCAATGGTGATGTCCTTAACTTCCCAGCCTTTTTGCATGTGCTGTGTAACTTCCCTGAGGGTTTTGCGATTTTCTTCCTTACGGTTCAGAGGAAGGTCCCAATTCAGGTTGAACAGGTTAACCTGATAATAGATGTTGGCAACAGCGGGAACTATGGTCACTTTTTCATAACGGTCTTTGGCCGTCATGGTCCTCGGTTTATCCTCAATACGTTTGGATGTATAAATCACGCCATCAGCAAGCTTGCGTTGTTCGGCGGCAAAGTATTTTTCATTTTGCATCACCTGTTCACGGGTAGTGTTGGTGATGGTCTTTGCAGGATAGATGAGCGGAGCAACAACTAGTTCGCTTACATTCATCTTGGGATTGTAAGGAATCTTATCCTTGATGGTGAAGCTTCCGCCATTTTCCCAGCTGATCAATTGCCCGTCTCCGCTCACTGCTTCACCTTTCAGGTTAATGGCTTTCAATGGAATCGAGCCGCCTTCAAATGTGAGTACAGGGGTGAAGTTCATCACTGCGTTCTTACGAAAATATTTTGGAGGGAAAGTTCCCTTGATAGTCACTTCAACTGAATCGCCACGCTCTTCGAGGGGGTTAGGAATGGTTTCGAGGGTAACCTGACCAAAGTTGGTCACCATGTTTTTTACACTGTTGTTGATGAATTTATAGCGCATCCCAACATTGAAGTGGGCAAACATATCGTTAACCACGGTGCCTTCGCGGCTTTGCCCGAAATCTTTGTCCTGAAAAGCGTCCAAACGGTCGCTGTCAATAAAATTGAAAGTATAGTTGGCGTAGATATCAGTTTTCTCAGTTACCCTGAAGTTAAAGTCGGCACCGATCGGCACGATAAAGGCACTTGCCCTGTTGCCCAGCCATCCTTTTTCGGGCGTGTTGGCAGTGTAACCAACCTCTTGAAGAAACGCGCCGGTGTTCAGGTCAATGGCTCTGGCTCTGAAGTTGCTCTGACCAAAACCGATGTGCGGGGCAAAAGTAAAGAGTCTGTCGGGATTATATCCCCAGATAGCATTGACCAGATTGAACGACAGGTTAATATTGCCTTGTATATGGTCAGCTTCTGAAAGCTTGGCGTTGCGCCAATCTTTTTCGCCTCCGAAACGCCCGGCCCCGATACGTCCAAAGGCACCAAAGACAGGAGAAAGTTGATAGCCGATACCCAAATTACCGTTTAATTTGTAATAGCGTGGATCGGGTGCAAAACCGTACTGGTTAAGGTCGCCGTGGAAAAGACTCAGACCAGCATCACCAATGAGATAGAGGTGTTTGTCAAATGCCGGATTACCGGTGCCTTTCTTATCTTTCTCCTGCTGTGCAAAAAGTGCGGCAGGAAACAGCGCAAGCAACAATACCAACACAAAACCTGAGCGTAACTGATTCTTGTTCATAGTTGTTGATTTGATTTGATATTTGTATTAAATTCGTTCTGAGACACTTAAGCTCTCTACATATAATTACCGCAAAAATAGGCAAAATGGACTGCAATACAAGTAGTTTATGTTTTTTTTACACTGTTTCGAAAAAACACATAGTATCCATAAAACCATCACGAGGATAAATAATAGTATTCTTGGAATAGATGTTGATGTATTGGTAATTGATGTATAAGTTATTTATCCAAAGTTACGCAAGAAAAGAAAACAATGCCAAAATATTATACCAGCACAAACCGAAACATTCAGGCTGTGCTTTGTGCCATGCTGTGGCAATTCCACAGCCTTTGAGCAAAACGACAGTGCTTCATCAGATATGCCGTCAATTTCATTTCCGAAAATCAGGGCTGTTCTGGATGCGGGTAAAAATGTCTGTAAGGGAATGCTTTCATCTGTCTGCTCAATCCCAACCAGCTCATACCCTTCTTCGGAAAGCTTTTTGAGGCAATCGGCGGTTTTTTCAAAATAATGCCAGGCAACTGTTTCGGTTGCCCCCAATGCTGTTTTGTGTATTTCGCGGTGAGGGGGACGAGCCGTAATGCCACAGAGATAAATGGCCTCGATGGCAAAAGCATCAGCCGAACGGAATACTGAACCAACATTGTGCAGCGAACGGATATTGTCGAGCACTGCAACGACTGGTATTTTTAAAGAAGCCCGAAAAGCCTCTGCGTCTGGTCTTCCTAATTCGTCAAGCTTTAGTTTCCGCATTATCGTCAATATTATCGCAAATTTACAAAGCCCGGGGCATTCCGGTGCATTGTTCTATCTTTGCCCTGATACTGTTATTGCAAGCATTCAGATGAGCAAACCCACCGACCTTGGCGAAACCCCACTGATGAAGCAGTACAACCAGATCAAGGCTCGCTACCCCGATGCCTTGCTGCTTTTCCGTGTCGGCGATTTCTATGAGACCTTCGGTCAGGATGCCATAAAGACGGCCGAAACGCTGGGTATTGTACTTACCAAAAGAGCCAATGGTGCGGCAGCCTATGTTGATCTTGCAGGTTTTCCTCACCATGCACTGGACACCTACCTGCCCAAGCTCGTTAAAGCAGGTTTCAGGGTAGCAATTTGCGATCAGCTTGAAGATCCGAAGATGGCAAAAACTGTTGTGAAGCGGGGTGTGACAGAGTTGGTTACACCAGGTGTTTCTTACAACGATAATGTGCTTACGCAAAAGGAGAATAATTTTCTGGCGGCAATACACTTGCAGGAAGGTTTGAGTGGTATCGCTTTCCTCGACATTTCAACGGGAGAATTTTATGTGGCCGAAGGCAATGACGAATACCTCGACAAACTGATTCAGAGCTTTGGGCCAAGCGAAGTGGTTGTGCAGCGTAACCGCCGGCGCCAGTTCACCGAGAAGTTTGGTGAGCGATTTTACATCAATGTATTCGACGACTGGGTATTCAGCTCCGATTACGCGTTCGAAAAACTATGCAGCCACTTCCGCACAAGTTCGCTCAAGGGATTCGGAGTCGAGGAAATGCCCAGATCCGTCGCTGCAGCGGGTGCCGCCCTTCACTACCTTACAGAAACGCATCACAATAAAATTGGCCATATCACCGGAATGTCGCGCATCGACGAAGGCGATTATGTGTGGCTTGACCGCTTTACCATCCGCAACCTTGAGCTTTGGTCATCATCGCACCCCGAGGCTCGCACACTCATGGATGTTATCGACCATACCGTTTCGCCCATGGGTGCGCGACTTCTGAGGCGATGGCTTGCGTTGCCACTGAAAAATCGCCGTGCCATCGAAGAGCGACACGATATGGTGGAGGCCCTGACAGGACGTCCGGATATGCTTCAGCAATTGGCCGATAAGCTGAAACTTGCAGGCGATCTGGAGCGACTGATTTCGAAAGTGGCACTGATGAAAGCCAATCCGCGCGAGCTCATGCAGGTGGCAAAGGCGCTTGATCAGGCTCAGCTGATCCGGCAAATGTGCGCAAATGCCGATGTGGCTTCACTGAAAAATTTAGCCGTCGAATTCACCGATTGTGCTGAAGTGATTGGTACCATAACCTCCAACCTGATGCCCGAGCCTGCAGCCACCCTAGCAAAAGGTAATGTTATTGCCAATGGCGTGCACCAAGGGCTTGATGAGCTTCGCCGGATTGCTCGCTCGGGAAAAGATTACCTTTCGGATCTGTTGCAGCGTGAAACTGCCAAAACCGGCATCCAAAGTTTAAAGATCGGTTTTAACAATGTCTTCGGTTACTACCTAGAAGTCACCAATGCCCATAAATCCAAAGTGCCTTCCGAGTGGCAGAGGAAGCAGACGCTGACCGGGGCAGAACGTTACATTACCGAAGAACTGAAAACCTATGAACAGAAAATAATTGGAGCCGAAGAGCATATGCTTGCCATTGAGAATCAATTATACGCTGAGTTGCTGACAAAAGTCGCCGCTCATGTTGGCCCTGTTCAGCAAAATGCGGCCGTCATGGCAAGAATCGATTGTCTGGGTGCTTTTGCACGCCTGGCGAACAGATACAGCTATGTGCGGCCGAAAATGAACGACGGCTTTGTACTGGATATCAAACAAGGCCGGCATCCTGTGGTTGAACAGCAACTGCCTCCCGGCAACACTTATATTGCCAACGACGTTTACCTCGACAGCGAACGTCAGCAAATCATGATGATCACAGGCCCTAATATGTCTGGAAAATCGGCGCTGTTACGACAAACCGCCCTGATTGTACTGCTTGCGCAGATGGGTAGCTTTGTGCCAGCCGAAGAGGCGTCACTGGGAATAGTGGATAAGGTGTTCACCCGGGTTGGTGCTAGCGACAATATTTCATCAGGCGAATCAACATTTATGGTCGAGATGAACGAAACAGCCAGTATTCTGAATAACATTTCCACCCGAAGCCTTGTCATCCTCGACGAAATTGGCCGTGGAACAAGCACCTACGACGGAATCAGCATTGCCTGGTCTATTACGGAATATTTGCACGAACACCCGCTTTTCAGGCCTAAGGTCATGTTTGCAACGCATTATCACGAGCTGAATGAAATGGCGGCAAGCTTTCCACGCATCAAAAACTATCATGTATCGGTTAAGGAAGCCGGCAACAAAGTGATTTTCCTGCGCAAGCTCAAAAAGGGCGGAAGCGCTCATTCGTTTGGCATTCATGTTGCCGCCATGGCTGGCATTCCACCAAAAGTGATCGAAAGGGCAAACAAACTGCTGGCTATGCTTGAAAAATCGCATTCGCAGGAAGCTTTTCAGCAAGTTGGTGGCAACATGAAAGATAAAGATGGCATTCAGCTGAGCTTCATCCAGCTCGACGACCCACTGCTATTGCAAATTAAGGACGAGATACTGAACACCAACATCGATACCCTTACGCCGGTTGAAGCCCTGATCAAGCTTCACGAAATTAAAAGATTGCTCGGGAAATAAAAAAATTGCGCTATAGACTTGCCGGTTAAAAAGAAATGATATTACCTTTGCAACCTCAAAACAGTTCTGCGGAAATAGCTCAGTTGGTAGAGCACGACCTTGCCAAGGTCGGGGTCGCGAGTTCGAGTCTCGTTTTCCGCTCAAGCTTCAAATCCCGATGTGTGTCGTCGGGATTTTTTAATTGCTTCAGTGCCCGAGTGGTGGAATAGGTAGACACGAAGGACTTAAAATCCTTTGGCCATTGCGGCTGTGCCGGTTCGAGCCCGGCCTCGGGTACAAAAAACCGGCATTGCCGGTTTTTTAAATTTCAGCAATGGGTTTTATTGAAGAGTCGTGCCAGCTTGCATAGGTCATATATGACTTTGCTATGCGTAGCACCTCGCCTTCGAGCAGGGCAGGGTCGATGCTTTTGATTTTTTTTGCCGGTACCCCGGCATACACTGAGCCTGATTCAACAACCGTATCTTTGGCGATGAGCGCTCCGGCTGCAACGATGGAGTTGCTGCCTATCACGACCCCATCCATGATGATGGCTCCCATACCCACAAGCACATTGTCGTGAATGGTGCACCCATGCACAATGGCATTGTGGGCAATACTGACGTTGTTCCCAATCTCGACCGGGGCTTTCCTGTAAGTGCAGTGGATAATCACACCATCCTGAATATTCACATTATCTCCGATACGAATGTAGTGCACATCGCCGCGCACAACAGCATTGAACCATACACTGCAATTGTTGCCCATGACAACATCGCCCACCACAGTGGCGTTTTCGGCCAAAAAACAATTCTCCCCGAACTTAGGCTCAATGTTATTTACAGCCCTGACTAGTGCCATAGTATTTATTTGTTTAGACTTGAGTTGCTCACCGGTGGATAATCAATCGTGTAGTGCAGCCCGATACTTTCGCGCCGCTGCGATGCAAATTTGGCGATAAGATAGGCTACATTTATCATGTTGCGGAGTTCGCAAATCTCGACAGTGAGCACCGATTTTTCATAAAGGTCTTCCGTTTCGTTGTAAAGGATTTCAAGCCTGTCGAGCGCCCTTTTAAGCCGAAGGTCCGAACGAACAATACCGACATAGCTGCTCATGATGGTCTGAAGTTCCTTGCGCGACTGGGTGATCAGCACCATTTCCTCGTTGAGTACTGTGCCCTCGGCATTCCAATCGGGAATGCCCTCGCAGAAGCTGATGCGGCCAACATTTTCAGCAGCATCGATTCCTGCCCGATGCGAAAATACAAGCGCTTCGAGTAAAGAGTTAGATGCCAACCTATTAGCTCCATGCAGACCGGTTGAGCTCACTTCCCCAGAGGCGTAGAGATGATGGATTGAGGTGCGTCCGAAGCGGTCGGTTCGCACCCCCCCGCAAACATAATGGGCCGCAGGAACCACCGGAATCATTTCTTTGCGGATATCGATGCCCAGGCTCAGGCACTTGGCATGAATGGCTGGAAAATGTTCCAGAATTTCTTTTTCTTTCAGGAGCCGCGCATCAAGATAAACATGATCGCTTCCCGATAGCTTCATTTCGCTGTCGATGGCTCTGGCAACTATATCGCGGGGCGCAAGGCTGCCTCTTGCATCGTAACGTTGCATGAATTCCCTGCCATGGATATCTTTGAGCACTGCTCCGGCGCCACGCATAGCCTCGGTGATCAGAAAAGAGGGTTTTTCGGTCGGGTTGTAAAGGCTGGTTGGATGAAACTGAACGAACTCCATATTGTCAACAATACCCTTAGCCCTGTAAACCATTGCAATGCCATCGCCGGTGGAGATTACCGGATTTGTTGTGGTTTGATAAACATTGCCCGCGCCTCCGGTGGCTATCATAGTCGTTTTGGACTGTATGGTATGCACTTCGCCACTTGCCGGATCGAGCACATAGGCGCCATAGCAGGTGATGTCGTTGCGCGAGCGCCTTACAATCTGGCCGAGGTGATGTTGCGTAATGATGTCAACGGTGAATTGATTTTCCAATATAGTGATGTTCGGATGATTCATCACTTTATCAGTAAGGGCACGCTGTATCTCAGCACCTGTTTTGTCCTGATGGTGCAACACCCTGTGTTCCGAATGCCCCCCTTCGCGAGCCAGGGCATAACGTCCCGTGCCTTCTTTGTCAAACTGCGCACCCCAGTTGATGAGTTCCTTCACCCGTTCGGTTGATTCGGTTATGGTCAGCCTTACGATTTCCTCATCATTCAGGTAGCTGCCTGCCTTCAGGGTATCTGCAATATGCTTATCGTAATTGTCGGGGTTGTACATCACTGCTGCAATGCCTCCCTGAGCGTAGCCTGTAGCTGTTTCGTCGAGCACCGTTTTGCTCACAATAAGCACTTTGCCGTGATCAGCAACTTTAATGGCAAAACTAAGCCCGGCAATGCCACTTCCAATAACCAGAAAATCAGTATAGATTCTCATTCTTTCAGATGTCGAGCATGATTTCGGCCGGGTCTTTAGCCCCGTAAAGCATCTTAAGCGGGTTTTCGAGCATTTCCTTTACCTTGACAAGAAAACCAACCGACTCGCGCCCGTCGATAATGCGGTGATCGTAACTGAGGGCCACATACATTACAGGATGGATCTCAACCTTACCTTTCACAGCGATAGGTCGTTCCACAATGTTGTGCATGCCGAGTATGGCCGACTGAGGCGGGTTTATAATGGGTGTCGAAAGCATTGAGCCAAATACTCCGCCGTTTGTGATGGTAAAGGTGCCTCCACTCATTTCTTCGAGCGTCAATTTATTATCGCGGGCTTTGGCGGCTAATTCCTTGATGGCTAGCTCTATGCTTGCCAGACTGAGCGATTCGGCATTTCTGATCACCGGAACAACCAGCCCCTTAGGGCCTGATACGGCAATGCTCATATCTACATAGTCGAAGGTGAGAATATCATCGCCATCAATTTGCGCATTCACCTGAGGAAAGAGTCGCAGCGCCTCGGTCACGGCTTTGGTGAAGAACGACATGAAGCCGAGGTTGACGCCATGTTTTTCTTTGAAAATGTCTTTGTATTTGTTGCGAAGCTCCATCACGGGCGTCATGTTCACCTCGTTGAAAGTGGTCAGCATGGCGGTTTCATTTTTGACCGAAACCAGTCGCTCCGAAAGCTTTTTCCGCAGGGGTGTCATCCGTTTGCGCTCCTGGTCACGGCCACCTGGCCATGAAGACAAAGTTGTTGCCGCAGTCGTGGACGTTTTTTGTCTGGTCTCTTGAGCAAGGTTGGCGCGCTGTTCGGCTAGGTATGCTACTTCTTTCCGGCCCAACCTGAGGTGCCTTAAAAACTCGATGAGCTCGCTTTCGCTCAGGTTTTCGACTTCCATCATTTTTCTCGCCAATGGACTGATGTTTAATATTTTTTCGCTTGATTCAGCTGATTTGGCGGGTTCAATGGCGATTATTTCGGCAGAGGTAGTTGCCTTTGTGGCGGCCGGGGTATCGGTTTTGGGCAGCTCTGGTGCCTCGGTTTTTTCTCCTGTGGTTTCGATCAAAGCCACCACAGTACCTACTTCAACCGTATCGCCTGCTTTGGCTTTCAGCCGGATAGTACCGGAAGCTTCGGCAGCAAGACTGAGTGTAGCCTTGTCCGAGTCAACTTCGGCAATGTCCTGATCCTTATCTACATAGGCGCCATCGTCAACAAGCCAGTTGGAAAGTACAACCTCGCTGATTGATTCGCCCGGACTGGGAACTTTTACTTCTATCTTCATAGTTATGGCTGATTATTCCAGTTTTTTGGTAGCGGAGTGGAATTTGCTGTCCAGCATATCCACGTTCAGGTCTTTCAGTTCCTGTTCAAATGAACGCCATTTATTGCCAATGCAGAGCATGTCACACTCTTTTTCGAGCAACAGACACTCGCAGCTTTCGAAGGTTTTGTCGATGATTTTTTGCTGACTGATCACATGGAATTTGGATGAGCCGGTGGCCGGACTACCGCTCTGTGGTCTGGCCACAAGTTTCAAGCGTACATCCTTGAATTCGTGATGAATAAAACGCCAAGCGCCCATATTCAGGGGCTCCTCCTGTACCCAGAGATGTGTTTTGGCCAGGTTGTATTTTTTGATGATCTCCCGCATCTGCTGCACCGGAAGGGGGTAAAGCTGTTCCAATCGGACAATGGCGATGTTTTCGGTGTCGCGCTTGCTCTTTTCCTCAAATAGTTCATAGTAAATTTTACCACTACAGAAAACTACTTTGGTCACTACCGAAGGGTCGGCCTGGTTATCGTCTATCACCTCCCGGAAGCTACCGGTGGTAAGCTCCGAAAGCTTGGAAATGCAGAGCGGATGACGCAACAGGCTTTTGGGTGTAAAAATTACCAAGGGTTTGCGGAAGGGGCGTTTTAGCTGGCGACGGATGATATGGAAGAAGTTGGCAGGTGTGGTGCAGTTAGCCACCTGCAAATTGTTTTCGGCGCAAAGCGTTAGAAATCTTTCGATGCGTGCGCTGGAGTGTTCAGGCCCCTGACCTTCAAAACCATGTGGAAGTAACATGACCAGTCCGTTCATCACATTCCACTTCTCTTCAGCACTGCTCACAAATTGGTCAAAAATGATTTGTGCACCATTGTTGAAATCACCAAACTGCGCTTCCCAAATGGTAAGCGTTTGTGGGGAAGCCAAGGCGTATCCGTATTCAAAGCCCAATACTCCGTATTCGCTTAGAAGGGAGTTATACACTTCGAATCTCGCCTGATTTTCAGAAATGTGGTTGAGCGGAGTGTATTCCTCCTCACTGTCTTCAACTCTTAGTGTGGCATGGCGATGCGAGAAAGTGCCGCGGGCAACGTCCTGTCCGCTGAGCCTGACAATGTGTTTTTCCGAAAGCAGGCTTCCATAGGCCAGCAATTCTGCCATTGCCCAGTCAACCGTGCCGTCGTTGAGCACCATTTCGCGGCGTTGTTCCTGCAGTTTAATTGTTTTTCGAAAGAACAGCTTGTCTTCGGGCAGTGAGGTGAGATTTTCGGCAAATGCACGCAGCAAGGTTTCATCAACACCTGTTTCCGGTGAATGCTGAAAATCGGCTTCACTGGCTTTTCGAATATCGGACCAGACATCCTGAAGAAAATTGCTGATCTGCGTTTTTTGTTTGGCCCGTGCACCGATCAGGCTGTCTTCAAGGACCTTGAGGTGATGATCTTCAATGTTTTTTGACCGTTCCGGAGTAAGAATTCCCTCCTGAATGAGCCGCTGGGCATAAATGTCGCGAGGGTTAGGGTGCTTTTCGATTACCTTATAAAGTAATGGCTGTGTAAAGCGCGGCTCATCGCCTTCGTTGTGACCATATTTTCTGTAGCAAAGCAGGTCAACATAAATGTCTTTATGGAATTTCTCCCGAAACTCCATGGCAAGCTGCACGGCATAAACAACAGCTTCGGGGTCATCGCCGTTGACATGAAAAACTGGTGAATGGGTTACCTTGGCCACATCGGTGCAATATGTACTTGAACGGGCATCAAGGTAATCGGTGGTAAACCCGATCTGATTGTTGATGACAAGATGAATGGTTCCCCCTGTTTTATAACCCCGCAGCTCCGACATCTGTGCCACTTCGTAAACCACGCCTTGCCCAGCAATGGAAGCATCGCCATGGATGAGTATGGGCACAACCTTCTTGTAGTTGCCCTGATACAACAGATCGACTTTGGCGCGGGCGATTCCCTGAACTACAGGGTCAACGGCTTCAAGATGCGAGGGGTTGGGGGCAAGTGTCAGCTTGACAGGTTTACCATTTGTGCCTTTGCGTACCGAAGTGTAGCCAAGATGATATTTGACATCACCCAAAAGTGTTTCATCTTCATATTCCTTTCCCTCGAACTCGCTGAACACCTCCATGTAGGGTTTGCGCAAAACATTGGTGAGCACGTTGAGTCTGCCCCGGTGAGCCATCCCTATCACCAATTCTTCAGTACCCAGCTCAGCCCCTTTTTCGAGTATGGCCTCCAGTGCAGGGATAAGCGATTCGGCACCCTCGAGCGAAAAACGTTTCTGTCCGGGGAATTTCTTGTGGATAAACTTTTCAAAGTTGACAGCCCGATCGAGTTTAACGTAAATCCAGTTTTTGTCCGGAACGGGAAATGAAGGCAAATTGCGCACAGGCTCCATACGGGATAGTAGCCATTGTACGATTTCCACATTACGGATAAACATAAATTCAGCACCAAAACTCCTGCTATAGGTCTCTTTCAATGCACCGACAATGGTGGAAAGACTGGCTGGCCCGAGGCCAATCTCGCGTCCAGCCTCAAAAACCGTGTTAAGGTCTTTATCGCTTAGGCCGTAATTCTGAATATCCAACGTGGGTTTATATTGCCTGCGTTTGCGCACTGGATTGGTCTCGGTGAAAAGGTGACCGCGCTTACGATAATCGTTGATGAGTTCGAGCACCTTGAATTCATTGGTCGTTTGCAAAGGTGCTACGGTGCTCTGAGGCTTGCCCGAATAATGACGGGCAGCAAAGTCGAAACCCTCGAAAAATTTTCGCCAACCTTCCTCAACGCTTTGAGGATCACTACGAAAGCGGAAGTAAAGGTCTTCAATAACCGATGGGTCGCTGCTGTTCAGGTAGTTGTAAACGTCCATGAAGCCGGGGCTAGTGTTTAACCTGCAAAATTAGAATAAAACACTTTGCGCCTGACCTACACAGGCGTTCAGGCTTAAACAAAAAAGGAACAGCTGGTTCGAAAGCTGCTCCTTAACTTCTAAGACTATCAATGATGCCTTTTGGGCGTAGCTGCTGAATGTTATTCCGGAATGATGGCTTCTACGGGGCAAACATCGGCGCACGAACCGCAGTCGGTGCAGATATCAGGATCGATTACGTAAATATCGCCTTCGGAAATGGCATCAACGGGGCATTCATCGATGCATGTGCCACATGCTGTGCAGTCATCGGTAATTTTATAAGCCATAGTGGTAGTGTTTTGGTTTATTATGAACGTTTACCACTGCAAAGATATAGAACTGTCAATACCTGAAATGCGGTAATGATTAATTTATAGCAAATCTAAACTAGAACATAATGTCATTGAAAATGAATTGATGAACCTGTTTCAGAATTTAGACTGATTATAATTAAAGTCTCATCTGGCCGATTGAATCTCCGTTAGGTTTTGCGTAAAAACCAGATAAACAATACAATAGTTGAAATTTTGAGAAAAAGGCATTGCGATGTAGTGGTGCCGTGTGACCTATTCCTTAAACGCCTTTTAAATAAGTTTTACCTTTGCCTGAAAATCAATCACAGCGGTATGACAAGCAACAATAACAAAGTTGTTGAACTGGAACAGGTAGTGGTTCGTTTTGCCGGTGACTCCGGCGATGGTATGCAGCTGACAGGCTCGCTTTTTTCGGACTCTACGGCCTTTGCAGGCAATGATTTTGCTACATTTCCCGATTATCCCGCCGAAATCAGGGCGCCACAGGGGACAGTGTCGGGTGTTTCAGGATTTCAGATTCATTTCGGACAAAAAAGTGTTTACACTTCAGGCGACCTTGCCGATGTGCTTGTAGCCATGAATCCTGCCTCGCTCAAGGCAAATCTTCGTTGGACCAAAAAGCAAGGGCTGATCATTATCGACAGCGACAATTTTTCGGATAAATGGCTCGAAAAGGCCGGATACACCTCCGACCCGACTACCGACGGGAGCCTCGACGGATTCAGGATCATCCGAACACCCATTTCCAGCCTCACCAAAGAAGCAGTAAAGCATCTGAACCTTGACCCTAAAACTACCCTCAAGACCAAAAACATGTTTGCATTGGGCATGGTTATGCACATGTTTAGTCGTGAACCTGATGTGATATTCAATTACTTCGAAAAGAAATTTGCGGCCAATCCGCTTGTAGTTTTAGCAAATAAGGCCGTGCTGGCAGCAGGTTACAATTATGCTGACACCATGGAAATTGTTGGCTATGTTTACAAAGTGAATCCTGCACCCCTCGAAACGGGAAAGTATCGCAATCTTACGGGCAATGTTGCCACAGCCTGGGGTTTTATTGCTGCTTCCGAACGTTCAGGAAGACCTTTGTTTCTTGGTTCGTATCCCATCACTCCTGCCACCGAAATTCTGCAGGAACTGAGCTACCACAAAAGCCTTGGCGTTAAGGCTTTTCAGGCCGAAGATGAGATTGCAGGCATTGTGAGTGCCATCGGGGCAAGCTTCACCGGATCGTTAGCCATAACCACCACCAGCGGACCGGGGCTGTCGCTCAAATCGGAAGCCATCGGACTTGCCGTGATGACCGAGCTGCCTTTGGTGATTGTTGATGTGCAGCGCGGTGGCCCATCGACAGGCCTCCCTACCAAATCGGAACAAAGCGATCTGATGCAGGCGCTTTATGGACGCAACGGCGAAGCACCAGTAATTATTCTTGCCGCCCAAAGCCCTTCGGATTGTTTCTACAGTGCATTCGAAGCTGCCAGGCTGAGCCTCGAACACATGACCCCGGCTATATTGCTTACCGACGGTTCGCTGGCCAATGGGTCCGAAGTGTTCAAGATACCTGCCGTGGCTGATCTGCCCGAGATTCACCCTCCGCTTGCCCAAGCCAACGATCCGGAATATAAACCTTATCGCCGCGACGCTGAAAAATTGAGGCGCAAATGGGCTATTCCTGGCACACCAGGCCTTCGTCACAGGGTAGGAGGGCTGGAAAAAGAATATGGAAGCGGTAACGTGTCGCACGACCCACTTAACCATCAGAGGATGACGCTTCTGCGTGAAGAAAAAGTGATGCGTGTGGCCAACTATATTCCCGAGCAAACTGTGTTTGGCCCCGAGTCCGCTGACCTTCTGGTGGTAAGCTGGGGCGGAACGTACGGAGTGATGCGCACTGTGGTTGAACAGATGCAGCAATCGGGTCACTCGATCTCTCTGGCACACTTCAAATACATCATGCCTCTGCCCCGAAATACCGAAGAAGTGCTTTCACGCTACAAGAAAATTATCGTCTGTGAAATCAACAACGGACAGTTTGTCAAGTATCTAAAAATCAACTTCCCACAGTTTAAATATCACCAGTACAACAAAATTCAAGGCCTTCCATTCCTGGTGGCCGAGCTTCAGGAACAGTTTGAAAAACTTTTAAATGGCTAACCTCATGGAAAATATGCATATAGAAGCTCAATCCTTGCAGCTGACCAAAGACGATTTTGCAAGCGATCAGATGGTGAAATGGTGTCCCGGATGTGGAGACCACGCCATACTGCATGCCGTAGAAAATGTTTTTCCAAATCTGGGTGTCGCCAAAGAAGACTTTGTAGTTGTTTCAGGAATCGGTTGCTCATCGCGATTTCCCTATTATATGAACACTTACGGAATGCATGGCATCCACGGCCGTGCAGCTGCCCTGGCAACCGGTGTTAAACTGGCCAATCCCAAACTAAGTGTCTGGATGATTACCGGCGATGGAGATTGCATGGCCATCGGTGGCAACCACTTCATCCACACCATCCGCCGCAATATTGATATCAATATTTTGCTATTCAACAACAAGATCTACGGACTGACAAAAGGACAATTTTCGCCAACTACCCCACAGGGATCAAAAACCAAGACAAGTCCGCAAGGAACCTTTGAAAGACCATTCAATCCCGGAGAACTGGTCATCGGCTCGCAAGGAAATTTCTTTGCTAGAGCTTTGGATACCAACCCAAAGAGCATGACCACGGTATTTATGGAAGCTGCCAAACACAAGGGTACTTCCGTTGTGGAAATCCTGCAGAACTGTGTGATATTCTTCAACAAGGCCCACGAACTCATCACCAACAAGGAAACCCGCGACGACAACCAGCTTTGGCTCGAACATGGCAAACCACTTATCTTCGGGAAAGACCGAAATAGGGGCATCGTGCTCAGGGGTACTCGCCTCGAAGTGGTGACCATTGGCGAAAACGGCGTATCGGAATCGGATATACTCGTTCATGATCAGTATGAAAGGGATCCAGGAATCCACATGATGATCGCCCGCATGATGCCCCCCGTGTTTCCGGTAGCCTTGGGCGTAATACGATCGGTGGCTGCACCAACTTTTGACCAAAACCTGATGCAGGTGCTTGAATTTGAAAGAGAAAGCTCTAAAATCAAAACTGTTGACGACATGCTGCAAAGCGGCCCGACATGGACAATTGACTAACAGAGAACCAAAACCATAGTTTACCGCCTCCTGTTGGAGGCGGTTTTTTTCTGCTTAAATTTATCACATGAAAAGCCGGATGCTCAGCTATATGCGCCTTCACAATATGCCTCTGCCTGGCAGCAGGCTCATTGTGGCAGTAAGCGGAGGTCGCGATTCGGTGGTGTTGCTCCATCTGTTGATCAATGCCGGTTATGAGGTTGAAGCAGCTCACATGAATTTTAAGCTCCGGGCCGGCGAAAGCGATGAAGACGAGTTGTTTGTCCGAAAGCTTTCAACCATCTGGGGCATCCAATGCCATGTTCGCAAGGTTGTTACCAAATCTTTTTCCAAGGCTCAACAACTTTCGGTTCAGGAAGCAGCACGCAAGCTCAGGTATCAATGGTTTGATAAGCTTGTTTCAGATTCAAATGCAGCGGCAGTTGCAGTTGCCCATCATCTCGACGACAGCATCGAAACCGTGTTCATCAATTTGTTGCGTGGATCAGGTATCAGAGGCCTTGCCGGAATACGGCCTGTGAATGGGTACGTCATTCGTCCGCTTGGATTTGCTTATGCTGCTGAAATTGAGCAATATGCAACTGAAAATCAACTTGTTTGGCGAACGGATAGCTCAAACCTGAAGGACGATTATCTGCGTAACAGAATCCGCCACCATTTGATGCCTAAGCTCAACGAAATAGCGGGTGAAAATCATGGTGGCCTGGCTAACAGTTTGCAACTCATTTCGGCTCAGGCAGCTCTCTTTGCATCACTCACTGACGAGTTGCACAATCGGATGGTGAGGAAGGACGAGCAGGATATTGTTCAAATCAGCCGGGATCAGCTACAGTTGCATCCTCACAGCTCTGCTATTCTATACGAACTGCTTTCTCCACTTGGATTCAACAGCAAGCAGGTCTTGCAGATGAGCAAAGCCTTAAATGGCCAGGCGGGTAAGAAGTTTTCTTCAGGTCAGGTCGAAGTATATTTGGGCCGAAAGTTTATTGAAATCAGCAGAAAAACTGAACCTCAAAGTGAAGCCTATGAGGTTTATCCAGATATACCCCCAAAATGTCGTTTCGAGTTCGTATTAACCGACTGGGAGCCCGGTCGCATTTTTCCGAAAGACCCGACACAGGCCTGGCTGGATTTTGAAACCCTTGAACTGCCTCTGGTGGTAAGAAGCCCGCGCAAGGGTGATCGGTTTATCCCGCTTGGTATGGAAAGTTCTCAGAAGCTCAGCGATTTTTTTATCAATAACCACTTCACAATCCGAACAAAAGCACAAGCGCAGCTGATTGTCGATGCCAGAGGGGCGATTGTCTGGATCAGCGGTTTTCGCATCGCCCACCCCCACAGGATAACAAGCAATACCCGCATGGTGCTATCGATCCGAATTCGTCAACCGCTCACCTGACGATACAGGATCATTATCATTTTAAATCGCATAAGTATCACCATTTTTGAAGCTTAATCCTTATTTTTGCAGCTTACTTCAGTAAAAAACATATGAATAAACGGTTAGCGGCTTTCATAGCCATGTTGTTTGCCGGATGGCTGATGCCATTGCAGGCTCAGATTCTGGAGCCGGTCAAATGGCGTTTCAGCTCCGAAAAGGTAGGAGAGCGGGAATACGACATTTTATTTATTGCCGAGATCGAACCTAAGTGGCACCTTTATTCCCAGGACATTCCAATGAGTCCGCCGGCCACTGTATTCAGCTTCGAGCCTTCGCAGGCCTTCGCCCTCGAAGGAAAGGTGAGAGAGCCGAGAGCCGAAGAGCAATACGACCCGAATTTCGAGATGAAGCTAAAATGGTTTTCGAGGGAGGCAACTTTCCGGCAGCGAGTGAAGCTTAAGGGCGAAGGCACAGTAATTGTAAAAGGCACTATAGAGTTCATGGCCTGCGACGACACACGTTGCACACCACCCACCGAGCAGGACTTTCAGTTTACCCTGCAGGGAAGCAGCACCAATGCCGCAGCAAATGCTCAGGCCCCGGCTGCTGCCCAGCAAGGGGTGCTTGCACCTGTAAAGTGGAAGTATTCAATAGAAAAGCTGCAATCGGGCGAGCTGGAGCTTGTGCTGGATGCCGCTATTGAGGACAGATTTCATCTGTATTCAATAAATATCCCTGAAAATGGCCCGCTGCCCACAGAAATCATCCTGGCCAACGAAGGAAAATTTGAGCTTTTGGGCGGAATCATTGAGGCCATTGCCCCCAAGATCAAGTTCGACGAAGTCTTTGAAATGGAGATCGGCACTTTTGAAGGTAAGGCGCAGTTCAGGCAGCGGATGAAGCCTATTGCCGAAGCTCCATTCAACATCAAGGGCGAAATATCCTATATGGTTTGCGACGATAAGGGATGTGTTGCACTTTATGAAGACTTCGACCTTGTTTTTGACGGGCAAAAGCTTGTCAGTCCAATAGAAGAACAGGCCCAAGTGATTGAAGGAGCAGGCAGGGCCGAAATCCTTGGTGCCAGCTCCAACCTCTGGGTTTTCTTTTTTGTAGCCTTCCTTGCCGGTTTGGCCGCTATCCTCACACCCTGTGTATTCCCGATGATACCCATGACAGTGTCGTTTTTCATGAAAGATAAGGACAAGAAGGTTCAGGGTAAGCTACAGGCTTTGGTTTACGGTTTCTCTATCATTGGCATATACACCCTTATCGGATCGATACTGGCTGTGGTAGCTGGTCCGGATATTGCCAACTGGCTGAGTACGCACTGGCTGCCAAACATCTTGTTTTTCCTGATCTTTGTCATTTTCGCTGCCTCATTCTTCGGGATGTTCGAGCTGACGCTGCCGCATTGGCTGATTAACAAGGCCGACGCTCAGGCCGATAAGGGTGGTTATCTGGGCAGCATTTTCATGGCCATAACGCTTGTTCTGGTTTCCTTTTCCTGCACCGGCCCAATTGTAGGAGCAATTCTAGTGGAATCGGCCGGCGGACAGGTGCTCAAGCCAATTATTGGAATGTTTGGATTCTCGCTTGCTTTTGCATTGCCATTCACGCTTTTTGCCTTCTTCCCCTCATGGTTGAGCAATCTGCCAAAATCTGGTGGTTGGCTCAACTCGGTGAAAGTTGTGCTTGGATTTATTGAGCTGGCGCTTGGTCTGAAGTTTTTAAGTGTGGCCGATCAGACCTATCATTGGGGGATCCTCGACAGGGAAGTTTACATTGCCTTCTGGGTTGTGATTTTCTTCCTGATGGGAATGCATCTTCTTGGCAAACTACGTTTTGCCCACGACGACGAAATGCCATATCTGGGTGTGCCCCGATTATTGCTGGCTATCGTCACCTTCACTTTTGTGGTTTATCTGATTCCTGGCATGTTTGGTGCCCCGCTTAAAGCCCTTTCGGGCTATATGCCTCCCATGGCAACGCACGACTTCGACCTGAACCGCATCATCAGGGAGCAGGCACGGGCAAGCGGAGGGGCAGCCCAATGGCAAAGCCAGTTGGAGAAATGCGACCCGCCAAAGTATGCCGACAAGTTGCATCTGCCTCATGGCCTTGAAGGCTATTTCGATTATGAGCAGGGCCTGGCCTGTGCAAAAGCACTCAACAAGCCTATCTTCATTGATTTCACAGGACATGGGTGTGTCAACTGCCGCGAGATGGAAGCCAATGTTTGGAGCGATCCCCGTGTGCTGCAATTGCTTCAGGATGAGTTTGTTGTAATTGCTTTATATGTTGATGACAAAACCAGTCTTCCCGAATCGGAATGGGTGACCTCGACCTACGATGGAAAGGTGAAAAAAACTATAGGTCGCAAATGGGCCGACTTTCAGATTACAAAGTTCAATGTCAATGCCCAGCCGTTTTACGTGATTATGGGGCACGAGGGTGAGGTGCTGGTGCAGCCACGTGCCTACGACCTGAACCGTGATGCTTTTGTAAAATTTCTGCAGGATGGTGTCAGGAGTTTTCGCGAAAGGCAGTCTGTTTTCAGGATCCCGACCTAAGGAATGATAACCGATAAAAAAGGGCTGCTTCCCCCTGGGAAGTAGCCCTTTTATTTTGTGCAAATATGCGTTCAGGCTTTCTGACCCTCAAAATGATGGTAGAACCAGGTGATGGTTTCAATGCCCTTGTAGAAGTTCGCCAGCGGATAGTTTTCGTTGGGCGAGTGAATAGCATCCGACTCGAGGCCGAAGCCCATAAGGATGGTTTTCAGGCCAAGGATTTGTTCAAAAGTGGAAATGATGGGGATGCTGCCTCCGCTGCGCATGGGTACAGGCTGCTTGCCATAAGTTTGCATATAGGCTTTTTCGGCTGCTTTATAGGCCGGCAGGTCGATCGGGCACACATAGGCTTGTCCGCCGTGAAGGTATTCAACTTCAACCTTTACCGATTTCGGTGCGATGCTGGTGAAATAATCGGCAAACAGCTTACCGATTTTTTCGTGGTGCTGGTTTGGAACAAGGCGGCACGATATCTTGGCATAAGCTTTTGAAGGGAGTACGGTTTTTGCTCCTTCACCTGTGTATCCACCCCAAATGCCGCAGACATCAAAAGTCGGTCTGATGCCAACGCGTTCGATGGTAGTAAATCCGGTTTCGCCACGCACTTCATCCAGATCAAGGGCCTTTTTGTATGCCTCCAGGCTGAATGGGGCTTTGTTGAGCAGTTCGCGTTCTGCTGGTGTGGCTTCGAGCACATCGTCGTAGAATCCGGGTATCGAAATGCGATTGTCTTTGCCCAGCATTGAGGCAATCATTTCGGCCAGGGTGTTGATGGGATTGGCTACGGCACCGCCGAACAGGCCGGAATGCAGGTCGCGGTTCGGGCCGGTAACTTCCACCTGCCAGTACGAAAGGCCACGCAATCCGGTGGTGATCGAAGGGATGTCGGGGCCAATCATACTGGTGTCGGAAACCAGAATGATATCGGCTTTAAGCATGTCTTTATGTGCCGTGCACCACTTACCAAGGTTTGGCGATCCTATTTCTTCCTCTCCTTCGATCATGAACTTGACATTGCATGGAAGATTGCCGGTGGCCACCATGGTTTCGAATGCCTTGGCATGCATAAAGGCCTGGCCTTTATCATCATCGGCACCACGGGCGTATATTTTTCCATCGCGGATTTCCGGTTCAAACGGAGGGCTTTTCCACAATTCAATGGGGTCAACGGGCATCACGTCGTAATGGCCATAGACCAGCACAGTGGGAAGGGCAGGGTCGATGATTTTTTCGCCATACACCACCGGGTTGCCATCGCTGGGCATCACTTCGGCTTTGTCGGCGCCAGCTTTGAGCAGGCTATTACGCCAATATTCCGCCGCGCGGATCATATCGGGTTTATGATCACTCTGCGAACTGATAGAGGGAATGCGGATGAGTCCAAAAAGCTCTTCGAGAAAACGCTCCTTGTTGTTTTCAATGTAGTTTTTAATATTATCCATTGTCAGGAATTTGTAATTGGCGCTAAGATAGCCAATTCGCTGACGAGTGCCAAATTGACGCTCTACAGGGATGTCCTTTTAAGCATTTTTTCAAAATGATATGCCTGCGTTGTGCAATCAGAAAATGCCTTTGGGGATCTCTGCCGGATTCCATTGCAGCTTGGTCACACGCACTTTGAGCCAGGTCCATTTACCTTCGGGTAGCATCCAGCTTACTTCGATGGCCGTCGGCACCTCCACCCCGTCGAAAACCTGCCATTCGAAGGCTTCGGTCACCCATTCATGGCGTTGTTCATCGGCTTCGCCCATGAAAAGCATTGCACTAAGTGCCCTGAATCGGCCAGATTTGTCAAAAGTAAAGCATGCCTGAGCGCTTTGCCCGCCTGCCCTGATGATAGCAATTGCATTCAGGCTGTCTTTGTCCTTCCACTCCACGGCTTGCGACAAGGCAGCCGAAGGATACCAGACGAGCTCGCCAAGGTAGCGTATCAGACTACCCTCGGCAGTTTTTGGTCCGTCTGCCCTCACGATATCAATCAGGCCATTAGCACGGATGTGCTTTTCAGCTTGCTCTTCCGAAAAAATATCCCTTCCGCGGATCTGGATAAATGGACTCATTTCAAGTTTCACTTTCCAGATGAATGAAGCAGGTTCAACAAACGCCACTTGCTCGGCCGCTGCATTTACCCACCGATCCTGATCTGGCTTGAACCTCATCTTTAGCTCTTGTTCAGCCCAAACCGAGCGAATGGCAGGGTGTTCGTCAATACCGCTGCGCCTTAACCACCTCCTGACAGGCTCTGGCAGGCTGTCTGTCTTCTTGGGTAGCAAATCATGCTGATGTTTGCTGGCAGTCATCAGCCTTTTCAGTTCATCCTCGTTCGAAATATCCATGCGATGCATTCCGAAACACATGGCGGCTATTGCCAGAATGAGGGCATTGGGCAACAGGCTGTATTTTGCGGCGCTCCATGAAATGGTTATCAACACAACTGAGACAGCCACCCCTGCCAGGGCAAGAAATGGCCAAGATTCATTGCCTGTCACCAGCATGATAAGTGACATCAGGAAAAGGATGGTGGCCACCAGCCAACCCATGCCGGCTGCCCTGCCGATGGAAAGCTCGAGGGCCTCGATATTTACAAGGCTGAATGCTTTTAAAAATCCCATCAGGTGGATGCTGCCATGCACCAGCAGCAAAAATGCAAAGAGATATTTCATTATTTCTAAAGTGTTTAAACGTGAAAAGAGGAAAAATGTCAGACCAATGCCCGCAAACGACGAACCCGGAGTTTCAAGGCCTATCGAATTGTAAGGATCGGTATAGATGCGCAAGCCACGGTAAAGCATACCATAGATTCCAAACCGGGGCCTCCCGTTTTCGGTGAGCAGGTTTGCCTGTAAACTGAGGGCTGCTCCGGAGCTTCGTTTGCTCAAGGTGAAACCAGGCAGCGTGCACTGATCTTCAACAAAAAGATGGTTAAATTGCATTAGATAGCCGGCCGAAATTTTAAGGTTGGTCCTCGGAAACTGTATTCTGAGCAAGGGTACGCCAATGGTAACAGGCTCATTCATCTGATTGACCGCTATACTACGTTGGCCACTGTATTCCAGCTCCAAGTTGTTGAAAGTCAACGTTTGACGATTCTGCATTAAGTTGCCCCCCGATTCAATTTCCAACGCACCGATGGTCTGCGTTGCTTTCAGGCCGGCATGAAAACCTGTTTTGGTTGCGCCGGAGAATGCATCAGGTAGCTTTCCGATTGATTTTAGATCGGTATTTTCGGTGATTCCGCCCGAGTTCATGCCGGCATGAACAGAGATACTGCTGTGGGTTGCCAATTTTCCGGTGCTGCACGAGAGCAGCAGGGTGGGAATGAGCAAAATAATGTATCTTTTCATGTTATTTTGATGTTAAGTTTTGACGATAATAAGGATGATCCTCAATAGGCCTGAGGTAATATGTGGGACGACAATGCGTGTCATTGCTGGTACTATTTTATTCATAATTTACGGTTATTAGTCCAGGCCGATTGCATATAAACGTTGCCATTCGCATATTCACGGGCCACTGCGTTCCAGACATAATATTTTGGCCAATTGCGGAAAGCTTCTGCCAGACGATAAAGCATCCACAGACTGAAGCGGTCAGGTTTTGGTTTCCACCCTTTGGTGGGTTGTAGTTTCAGATAAATTGCCTCTCCATCGTTTCTTGCCTAAAAAATCCCTCTGATACTTCCTGTTGACTGGTGGCCGTTGAGTGTGAACCCACATTCGAAGTGGGTTTTGTATTGCATAAGCTCAGCAATGCTGGGCAGGAGAGATGATAGGCTGAGTTTGACTTCATAATCGACGCCATTCCAGATGATTGTGTTTGCGGCATCGGCCGACCAAATTCCCTTGCTAAAACTGTTGAAAGCCGTATCGGAATAGGGTTTGAGATTGATTGCAGGCAAAAAAGTTGCAATTACTGGACTTAGACAATATCTGGTAAAGAACATACGCTTGCCATCAATAGGAAATGGCAGTTTGTCGGGGGCATGCGATCTGCCGGATATGGTTAACAGGAACTCTGTTTTATTTCGCCTGACAAAATAGAAGTCATGTAGAAAAAGGCAAGGAAGGGATTCCGGATTGTTGGAAGCAAGGCCCATAGGTGCTAATAAGCTGATGGGGCGCCGTTTAAAGTGATCGTTTTCGGTAATGCGGATTCGTATCTTTCTGCCGAGCAGGTCCGTAAATGCGTAATGTGCACTGAGGCCTGAGGCCATCAACATAAATTCGGCAGTGTTGATGGCTGTACTGACCATATGTGTCAAACCTTTACCGGTAATATTGTATTTGTTCGGGTCGGGCGAAAGCTGGGGCTGATGATATTTATCCACTCTTCCATCTGTTCGCCAGCCGATAACCAGATGAGCTTCGCCTCCTCCCTGTAGCGGAAATACTTGTGGTTCGAATCCCATAAAAAGCGTATCGGGATCGCCTTCGAAATTCACAAGCAGGATGCGGGATAGCTGATCAAATTCGAGATGAAACGGAAAGATCGTGGATTTTTCCGATTGTCCATTTACAACCGGTGTGCTGACAGTGGTAAAACACATTAACAGAGAGGCGGAAAGCATTTTTCCTGTTTTCAGTTTACGTTTGATGTTTTGCAAGAGCATATCATTAAGGTTATGATTTTTGCCGGCAAAACTATCATCGCCCTGAAAAAAGAAAGTCTCAAGAAAACTCAGACTGGTTTCATGTTTCCGGATAGTGGCATCACATTATTGTAATCAACTGGATGTCAATAAGAAAGAATTTAATCTGAAACACGTCTAAAAAAAAAAGACCGCCTCCAAATTGAAGGCGGTCTGCAAACCAGAACAAAGATCCCGGAATTACTTTTTATCTACTTCTTCGAAGTCAACATCGGTTACCTCGTCATCGCCTCCACCCTGATTACCTGTGCTCTGACCGGTTTCCTGTTGTGGAGGTGCCTGTTGTTGCTGTTGTGTATTGCGGTACATTTCCTCGCTGGCACTTTGCCAAACGGCATTCAGCTTGTTCATGGCACTATCGATGGCATTCAGGTCCTGACTTTTGTGTGCATTGCGGAGTTGTTCCAGTCCGTTTTCAATTTCGGCTTTCTTATCGGCAGGCAGTTTGTCGCCATATTCTTTGACCTGCTTTTCGGTCTGGAAGATGAGTGCATCGGCAGCGTTGAGTTTGTCCACCCTTTCTTTTTCACGGCGGTCGTTCTCGGCATTGGCAGCAGCTTCGTCTTTCATGCGTTTGATTTCCTGCTCGGTCAGTCCCGATGAGGCTTCGATGCGGATGCTCTGCGATTTACCTGTGGCTTTATCCTTTGCCGAAACGTGGAGAATGCCGTTGGCGTCGATGTCGAAAGTTACTTCAATTTGAGGCACACCACGGGGTGAAGGTGGGATGCCATCGAGGTGGAAGCGGCCGATGCTTTTGTTCTGGTTTGCCATGGGGCGCTCACCTTGAAGGATGTGTATTTCGACAGAGGGCTGGTTATCCGAAGCTGTGGAAAACACTTCCGATTTGCGGGTAGGTATGGTGGTATTCGATTCGATGAGTCTTGTCATCACACCGCCTAGTGTTTCGATGCCAAGCGAGAGGGGTGTAACGTCGAGCAAGAGTACATCTTTTACTTCTCCGGTGAGTACGCCACCCTGTATTGCAGCACCAACAGCAACCACTTCATCAGGGTTTACCCCCTTCGATGGCTCCTTGCCAAAAAAGTCGCGGACAATCTGCTGTATTGCCGGAATTCTTGTCGATCCTCCAACCAGAATAACGTCGTCGATATCGGAAGCTGAGAGTCCGGCATCTTTGAGTGCCTGACGGCATGGTTCGATGGTGGCGCGGATGAGGTGGTCGTTGAGCTGCTCAAACTTTGAGCGGGTGAGCTTTCTCACCAGGTGCTTCGGCACACCGTCCACAGGCATGATGTACGGCAGATTTATTTCGGTTTCAGTGGAGCTCGAAAGCTCAATCTTGGCCTTTTCGGCGGCTTCCTTCAAGCGCTGCAGGGCCATGGGGTCCTTCCGCAGGTCACCACCTTCATCTTTAACAAACTCCTCGGCCAGCCAATTAATGATGTTCTGGTCAAAGTCATCGCCACCGAGGTGCGTATTGCCATTGGTCGATTTAACCTCGAATACGCCATCGCCCAGCTCAAGGATGGAGATGTCGAATGTGCCGCCGCCCAGGTCGTAAACGGCCACTTTTATATCGTTCTTTTTCTTGTCGAGTCCGTAGGCCAGTGCTGCAGCTGTAGGTTCGTTGATGATACGGCGAACTTTGAGGCCGGCAATTTCACCAGCTTCTTTTGTAGCCTGACGCTGTGAGTCGCTGAAATAGGCCGGAACCGTGATAACGGCCTCGGTAACCGTTTGTCCCAGATAATCCTCGGCAGTTTTCTTCATTTTTTGAAGGATCATTGCCGAGATCTCCTGAGGGGTGTACATCCTGTCGTCAATACTCACCCTCGGCGAATTGTTGTCGCCCCGGACAACAACATACGGTACACGCTCAACTTCCATCTTCACACTTTCGAAGGTTTCCCCCATAAAACGCTTGATGGAGTAAACGGTGCGTCTGGGATTGGTGATGGCCTGCCTTTTGGCCGGATCGCCCACCTTGCGCTCGCCATTGTCAGTAAATGCAACGATGGACGGGGTTGTGCGGCGCCCTTCGCTGTTGGGGATGACAACTGGTTCGTTACCTTCCATTACGGATACGCACGAATTGGTTGTCCCCAGGTCTATTCCGATGATTTTTCCCATTATTATATATCCTCCTGATTTATCAGTTTTTTCCTTTTTGTCAAGCATTATGCCAAGTGAGCCTTGAATGGACTGGATATCAGGGTTTCATAGGAATATTTGGTACAGACGGCCGAACAAAAATGACTAAATATCACTAAACTAATATTATACGATTTATCAGCCTTAAATTAATTAGTCAAATAGCTGTATGACAAAAAGGCAGAATGTAAGAAAGATTAAAGGGGAATGATTGCATACACAATGTCAGGTGACAGAAACAGGGTCAGTTTTCCGTCAGAGGAAGGGCTTGATTTCGAAGCCCCAATTAAAGTCTTCCACCAGCTTAACCTCGCTTTGCACCGAAAGCCTGTAAGTACGTATAACAGTTCGTCGTGAAGAGAATATTCCCGTACCATTCTCGATATTGGTGAATTGGGGCCGCTCCTGTACCACGCTGTTGTTCGGACTATTAACGTCGATATAGGTGCTTAGTTCATCGCCTGCACAGGCGATGACAACATCTACCGGTCCAGCAAACCTGCGAACATTGAGTTGATTGGTCAATTGACTGCCCAGGCGATTATAGAATTCATCGCCCAGATAGCTGAATTCCATGTTTTCGCCACCTGCGAGGTTATCCGAACGGCGCACACCGAGGTTCCACACTAAGGTTTTTTTGAGTGTGTCGGCTATTCCAGGAACAAGCTCTTCGTAATGAAACACCATCTTAACCTCATAGCGCTTGCCATTGACGGCCGAATTCCAGCGGATGAACGAGGGTGCGGTTGCAGCAAAATTGATGCGGTTGGTGGGTTGCAGAATGGTAAAATTGTTAACCATATTGGCCGTTGCGCTCACCTGCCCGTCAGGTTTATTGATTGCAAGCGTGTATGTTGCACCAGGGTTGAGTGCAGTTCGGGTGTAGTAAACTTTCTGGCTGGGGAAATAAAAAACAGAATCGCCCGCAAGCTTATTTTTTATGGTCAGCGTATCAAGTGTGATGGGAGGAAGATTATTTGCTCCTACTTTTCCCAGAAGTTGCACCTGAAGCTTGCCCGGATAATTGCTCGAGTCAGGTATTCTCGCAAGCAGCAAGGCATTGCCCGGCCCCAGAAAAGCCTTGGTAACTTTAATGAAAGTGGTATCGGCTCCGTCCTCAAGCATACCATAAACAATGGTAATGTCCTTGTAAGTTGCGAAATTGTCAACATCGGTGCTGCACGAACCCATAAAGAGTGTGAGCAGTAATGCAATGGCGGTAATGACTCTGTAAAACATGTGCGGGTTTGACATTAAGCGGGTGCAAAATTAACGTTTATCATGATGTTATGTTGCCGTTTATATGTTACCGGTTTTCCTGAAGATATGAAAGGTATTTATTTGATTTACCTTTGTGGCAGGACACAACGTTATTTAACATGTATTTATCGCGGGATATTCCAAAGATAACCACTCATGTGCTTCAGGAAATGAAGCTCAAGGGCGAGAAGATTGCCATGCTTACGGCCTACGATTATTCGATGGCCAAGATTCTTGACGAATCGGGCATCGATGTCATACTGGTAGGCGACAGCGCCTCCAATGTGATGGCCGGTCATAAAACCACCCTGCCCATCACGCTCAACGAGATGATTTATCATGCCTCGTCGGTGATGCGGGCCGTAAAACGTTCGCTGGTGGTTGTGGATATGCCTTTCGGAACCTATCAGGGAAACTCGAAGGAGGCTTTGCAGTCGGCCATACGCATCATGAAGGAATCAGGTGCCAATGCCGTGAAGCTTGAAGGTGGAGCCGAAATTGTGGAGTCGGTGCAACGAATCCTCAGCGCAGGAATTCCCGTGTTGGGCCATCTGGGTCTCACACCGCAAAGCATCAACAAGTTCGGAACCTATGTGGTGAGGGCGCGCGAGGAGCGTGAGGCCGAAAAACTTCGGAGCGATGCACAGCTCTTGCAGGAATCGGGTTGTTTTGGCGTGGTGCTCGAAAAAATTCCGGCAGCTCTGGCAGCCGAAGTCACGGCATCGCTCCGCATACCCACCATTGGCATTGGAGCTGGCAGCGGTGTGGATGGCCAGGTACTGGTACTGCACGATATGCTTGGCATCAATCAGCAGTTTTCGCCACGTTTCCTGCGAAGGTATCACAACCTCTATGAGGAAATCCGGGGCGCAGTTGGAAGCTATATCCATGATGTGAAAACCGTCGACTTCCCCAGCGACCGCGAACAATATTGAAGTGATCTTACCCTTAAGTCAACGGGTTTTATATGATGACAATCATATAATGATTGTCAGTAAGCTTCCGTCCGAGATTGTGCAGGGCGACAAAACCGGCGATCCTTGTCTGCTTGATGCAGTGAAGGAGCATATCAGGATCAGTCACCAGAAACCTGGCAATGCCTTTGCCGGACTAGTGCACCGCATCGATCGGCCGGTGAGTGGCTGTGTCATTTTTGCCAAAACCAGCAAAGCCCTCGGCAGGCTATCCCTAATGGTCAAAGAGCGCCAGATAGAAAAAAAATATTGGGCTGTTGTGCGCAATAGGCCACCAGATGAGGCTGGCACTCTGGAACACTACCTTTGGAAAAACGCAAAACTGAACAAATCCTTCGTTGCCGACGCATCCCGACCCGATGCCAGAAAGGCCACGCTCGAATACCGGATTATTGAACAGGGAACTAGCTTTTTTCTTCTTGAAATCAACCTGCTTACCGGACGTCACCATCAGATCCGTACCCAGCTTTCTGCCATAGGATGTCCGATTGCCGGCGACCTTAAATACGGCGACACGCGAACTCTCAACAAAGGAGCCATCGCATTGCATTCACGAAGCCTTCGCTTTATCCACCCGGTAAATAAACAGTTGATTTTTGTCACAGCACCACCTCCTGATGATATGCCATGGAAAATTTTCAATTTAAATGAGTCTGGTGTCTCTTAAACTGATAATTGGGTTTTATCATATCCACTATATTTGCTACACATTCGCACGAAATGACTGTTGACCTTTTCACTCCCTGCTTCATCGACCAGATGTTCCCCGAAACAGGGTTGAATAGCCTTAAACTGCTTAAAAAGGCTGGGGTGGATGTGCATTACAACCCCGAACAAACCTGCTGCGGACAGCTTGCATTCAATGCAGGGTTCTGGGACGAAGCCAAAAGGCTCGGCGAGAAGTTTATGAACGACTTTCCCAACGAGCGCCCCATCGTCAGCCCCTCGGCCTCATGCACCGGCTATGTGAAAAACTATTTTTCCGAGCTGTTTCATAACACTGGAAGCCACATGGAGTATAAAAGAGTGGTGAGGAATGTATTCGAAATCACTGATTTTCTCGTCAACAAGCTAGGCTTTTTTGATTTTGGCGCCACTTTTGCACACAGGGTTACCTATCACGACAGCTGCGCTGCCCTCCGCGAGTATGGTCTGAGCGGGGAAGCCCGGATGTTGCTTGACCAGGTCAAAGGCCTCGAGCTGACAGAGATGCCTGACAGGCATGTTTGCTGCGGCTTTGGTGGCACCTTTTCAGCTAGCTTCGAACCCATTTCGGTGGCCATGACAGAACAAAAAGTGCAGCACGCCTTGAGCACAGGAGCAGAGTTTATCATATCCACCGACTCTTCCTGCCTGATGCAGATGGACAGCTACATACGCAAACAGCAACTACCCATCAAAGTAATCCACGTTGTGGATGTGCTGGCTTCCGGATGGTAGGCCCGCAGACCTGCTTCAAATAAGACATTAAACTTCAAATTCCAGAAAAGCTAACGCTGCGACGACGCCAGAGTCTCGGTGACTTTCAATGCGTGATCTGCTATTTTTTCGAGGTAGCCAGCCAGTTGCCTGAAGTAATTGGCCGAGCTCAGGGGGTATTTCTTCAGGCGCAGCTCGTCCACCTGCTTCTCGATGATGCGATAGCGCAGGCTGTTGATCTCGCTTTCGATGGCCAGAGCAGTCTGCAGATTTTCTTCTGTCGAGCGTGAAATCTGCTGTTGCATGGTAAAGATGGCTAAATGCACTTTTTCGTAAAGAAACATCAGGTCGTTTCGCTGGTCCTGTGTAAACCAGGCATTCTCCTTGTTTTTGCGTTCGATGGTCAGATTGATCTTGTAACAGATGTCGGCGATGCTTTCCATATTATTGGTGGCTATCAGCACGGTGCTGATCATACGCGATACCGACTGGCTAAGCTTGCTTTCGCCAAGGCGTGAGAGGTATTGTTGGGTGGCTCTTTCGAGCTCGTCGTTAAATTGTTCGCGTTTGCGGATGCCCTCGGTAATGGAAGCAAACGCCTCGTGGTTTTTTTCGGTGAGCAGCATCGGGAAGGTATCGAGCATCTCGGCAATGGTTTGACTCATGGTATTCAGAGGCCGGCTCACCTGAATCACTGCCAGCTCCGAAACCGGTGCAATAAAACTGTCGGCAAAATACAGGCCCGGCTGCTCACCACTGCTGCGGATAGGGATAATTGTTTGTGCTGCTCTTTCGAAGAGATGTGCAAACGGTAAAAAGAGCATGGCAAAGATAAGGTTGAAAAGACTGTGAAAGAGGCTCACCATGAGCGGTGCCGCCAACACCTCGTCGAATGTGGGAGTCTGGCTGAGGGCTTCGGCCAGCCATTGTACACCCCTGATCGCCGGCAGAAAAAAAGGCATTAGCAGCAATGCCCCGCTCAGGTTGAACAGGGTATGTATAAGGGCTGCTCGTTTGGCATTGCGGTTGGCAATGAGCGCGGCAAGATTGGCAGTTGCTGTGGTGCCGATATTTTCGCCTATCACCATGGCTGCAGCCACCTCAAAGCCAATGTAACCTTCGGTGAGCAGAATGATGGTAAGGGTGATGGTAGCCGTTGAAGATTGTAAGAGCAAGGTCACGAACAAACCCGTTAGACCGGCAAACAAAAGGGGAAGAATACCTTTGCTATCGAGCGTACGTACATAATTGAACACCGGGCTGGTTGCATCAACCGGAGGCAGTGCATCCTTGAGGAATTGCAAACTGAAAAAAAGCAGGGCAAAACCAATAAATAGTTCGGCTAAACTTTTGTGTGACGAGCGCGAAGTGAAGAACAAGGGTATGCTGAGTGCCACCAATGGTAGCAAAAAGGCTCTGATGTCGAAGGAAAAACCAAAGAAAGTTATCAGCCATGTGGTAATGGTGGTGCCGATGTTGGCTCCGAATATTAGCCCGGTGGCATTATAAACCGAGATCAGTCCCGAGTTGACAAAGCCAACCAGAAGAACGGTTGTGGCTGAGGAGGATTGAAGCGTGGCCGTGAGCAGAAAGCCCGAAAAAAGTCCACGGGCAGGATTGCCTGCCACCATCGAAAGCCATTTGCGCAACTGCCGGCCACCAAGCTTCTGCAACGACTCCGACAGCAGCTTTATCCCGAAAAGCAGCAGTGCCATCGCACCGAGAACTTTGAATATCACCAAAAGCAGGCTCATCGATCAGAAGGTTGGGTAGGGTACTGGTTATCTGAGCAGTGCTTTTAAACTACCTTTAAGGAAAGGTTCAACAGCCGTCAGGGGCAGCATCAGAACAGGCTGACCTTTTGTCGGAGCCCCAAGTTCGTATACATTGTAAGCAAAGCCAATTGAACCGGCGCCAAGGAAAATATTGCTGCCCGGTTGCACTGAATCGCTGAAAAATCCTGCCTGCCGCAGACTCACGTCGCTATCAAGATAGAATTGTTCACGCAAGGCAGCAACGAGCAGGGCAGAAAGTGCTTCATTACTTTCAGGTTCAAAGATATCGTCATACAACAAACTGCGGTCGGTCCGGGTATCGATCAGTGCAAAATCGTGATGGGTGCGCACCGACTGCTGTCCGGCACTCACCACCGATAGTTTGACCAGACAGACCAGATGATCGCTGATAAATACGGGTAGGCTTGTAGCGCTTTTCATCCAGTTCATTTCCAGCGTGTTGCCTTCTGAGGCGGTGCTCATCTACCGGTAACGGTTCAAATTGGTATTGATATCGGCATGCATCATGCGCTCGAGCGACCCAGCCTGAGCATCAAGACCATAGTAGGCAGCCAGGATGCCGTTGAGTTGAAGGCTTTGATCATCAGGAAACAGATAATTCAGCTCGATAATGGCTCCGCTGACATGATCATTTTTATGACGGGAACTACCTTCAGCCCTTAAAAAGCGCCATCCCGACAGTTCGCCGGATGATGCACTCTTCAGCGCTGCCCCGATGGCTTCGCCTCCGGCACTGAGCCGGGCATCTATCGCTCCATTCCTAATTCGCCCTTCGAGCAACACATGGCCGTCCTGCTCTTGCAGCGAAATGCTTCCTTCGGCCAACCCGGTCTGATTTAACAGAGCAAATCCGGGCTTGCTACCACGATTCCAAGTCAGGGCAGCCATCTGCTGGCCAGACGAAATTACCAGTTGCATCGACAGCCCATCCGACTCGGTATGAAAAACCTCAATTTGTGCATTTGTGCCAAATCCCGTTAGCAGCAAGACAAAAATGATAGCAAAAAATCTCAACATCAGAAAATAAACATTTTAATTTCACCAAATATAATCAACATCCGGCTTACTGGTCCTTTTCGCCCTTGAAAGTGTAACCAAGATTTTCTATGATTTTTTTAACCTGCTCAAGGTCAATATTCCGGCCCTCAATGCGCACTTCGCCGCGCTCAAAACTTGCCTGAACGACCTGCACGTTCTCCAATCCCCTGAGCTTGTTTTCTACACTCCTTACACAATGGTTGCATGTCATGCCTTCAACACTGACTAAAACGCTGTTTTGATCCATATGCAAATTTTTTTTTTCATTTCTTTTTCGAAAACTAACGATGAAGCTGTTCAATATCAGTGCAATAAGTAAGGTGGCCGATCCTGAACCCACCCATTCAGGCAGCAGGCTGTGGTGATGGTGTGCTGAGGCAAAAGCCCTGAACCACCCGGCAGGCAACTGGTTGATGAGCATGCCCGAGATAAGTGCTCCGGCAACAATGGTGGTCAGATAGATGATGGTAGTCTTGCGTCCAAGCGCCTTGTTGAGCACAGTGAGCGAGGCCGCATTGGTAGCCGGACCGGCCATCAAAAACACGAGAACGGCGCCGGGCGAAATGCCTTTGAGCAGCAGCACGGCGGCAATGGGAACCGAGCCTGTGGCACAAACATAAACGGGAATACTGGCAAGCAGTATCACCATCAACTGAAGATAAGGATTGGAAACGGCATTAGCAAAGAAATCGTCGGGAAGCAGAACGGCAATCAGGGCAGCAATAAGAAGCCCGTAAACAAGCCAACGGCTGATATCGGCCATAAACTCGACAAATGCATAGCGAAGCATATAGCCGAGTTTTTTTGGAATTATTTCTTCTGAGGCCACAATGGGTACATTGTTCACCCCGTTGTCGAATCGGCCGGCTGTAATTCCTCCGGCAAAACCGGTCAGCAATGCTACCACCGGCCTGACGATGGCCATCGGAAGCCCCAGCATGGCATAGGTTGCCAGGATGGAATCGACTCCGGTCTGGGGTGTCGAAATCAAGAAGGAAGTGGTGGCGCTTTTCGATGCACCGTTGTTGTAAAGAGAGATTCCGGCGGGAAGCACGCCGCAGGAACACAGGGGCATAGGCACTCCAAGCAGGCTGGCATTGAATGAGGCGCGAATATTGTTGCCCCCCATATACCTGATCAGAAAATTGCGCGGAAAATAAACCCTGAGCACCCCCGCAGCCAGAAAGCCAAAAAGGAGGTATGGGGACATATCGACCGTGAGATGCCACAATTCACCGAAGTATGAATAGATGTAGTTCATGCGTCAGCACTTAATCGGCAAAAGTAACCAATTCCCCTTTCCGGATCAGCGGGTGTGCAGCATGCCTTTATGCAGCTCAGCCACGTGGCGCCGAAGCTCCTCGAGCAGGTCCTCGAGCAGTTTGGCGCGATGCGGATCGTCCCATAATCCTTCCGACGAAATACGCAGGGTCTCAGCCAGTTTGTGCTCGTCAATCTGGCACTCCTTGTAACGCGCCAGTTCGTAAAACCATTGTATGTAGGGGATATAACCTGCCCTTGCCGAACGTCCCTGCTCAAGGCGGAGCAAATCGTAGCGCCTGACTGTGCGGATGATGTCGCGGTAGCGCTCAAGCCTCGACTGTGCCAGAATCATAGAGGTGAAAAATAACTGCCAGCGGAAATGAAACAGTTCCTGCCGGTATTGGTCGAGAAACTGACGGGCAAAATTAAGTCCCTGCTGCGCTTTCCTATTGAAAACCAGTGTTTGCACGTAGAGCGAAGCAAACCCGATGCGGTTGTGCGGACTGATGGCATTGCGGTATTCTAACATATTGACCCTGAGCAATTGATAGGCTTCTGCATAATGACCACATCGGATCAGTACACTGCAATGGTTGCTCAGATAGAACAAAAAATCACTTCCCTTATGACGTATCGAAAGGCGGCCGAAATAAAGGGCAAGATCGTTTTCGTTCTTTCGCGAATGCACCAGCACCCGGTTGGCGTAGTAGTTGGCCAGAATCCTCCGGCTGTAGATGATGCCGCTGTGCATCAGCTGGTCGAGCTGATGATACAACTGAAGCAATTTGTCGTACTCCTTATAATTATAATACATGAAAGTAAGGCGTACAATGGCATAATAGCGGTTAAGTCCGTCGAGCTTGTCATCCTCAAAAATATTGATCAGGCGGGCTTCCCATTGTTTTGAACTTCCCGACGATAAGGCATATTGGTCCACAATATCGCGCGTGGCTTCGTGAAGCTCCTGATTGATGGCTTTAGATCTAACCCATACCTCGCGGTTGGTTTCCAAATAGTTGTTGATGGCCTTCAGGTAGTTGTGTCGCATCCGGATGAGCAGATAATAACGGTAGTTCTGTATGAGCTCGTAAAAGCGGACAAAGTAGTAGTCGGTTTTTCGGCTCGCCCGGATCATGCCCAGCATCTGGCGTTCATCGGCGGTATCGAGGGCATCGGTCATAATCTTTTTGTCCAGTTCCGAAAGCCGCTCAAAGTAAACGTCGGCATCGATGGCATTCAGTTTTTCTCCGATCCACTTTTTCACATACGAATAGTGCCGCTTATCAATGCTTCGGTCGAAACCAGCAAAATGTGCCGGCCGGAACAGCGAATCCCTGAGCTGGTCGAGGATGGTAAGGTTTTCCTTTGTTTTAAAGTGCTGTTTGCTGCACACATACTCCAGCTCATGGGGCATGATGCCCGAAGCAAAGGCTTCAAAGCTCAGGCGTTGCTGTGGTGAATCGCCCCAGGATTGCTTTATTTTTTTTGATCGGCCAGCCATTCGCTTGGAGTTTTACCGGTGAACGACCAGAACACCCTGTTGAAAGTGGGTTTGCTGTTGAAGCCGCAATTGTATGCCAAACCCATCAAGCTCAGCTTTTTGCCTTCGTCGGTCAGCGCTTGTTTCTTGAATTCTTCCACACGCCATCGGTTGACAAACTCAAAAAAATTCATTCCCATCTGCTGGTTCAGCAGCGAGGAAAGTTTCACGGGCGTTGTGCCTGCGGCCCGGGCAAGCTGGGCTAAGGTCAATTCGGGCTTGGTGTACATTTTAGTGGTTTCTATCAGCTTGCTGAGGAGCAATACCTCTTCCTGCTCCGATCCGGCCCTTCCCAGATTGCTTGGCGTCAAAGATTCAAGGGCTACCTCGGGCTTGTTGCGGGTGAATACATCACCCTGTCTGAAGCCAAACCAGCCCATATAGAGGGTGTAAACCGATGCAAACAAATATCCGATGGATTGCAGACTACCGTAGGGCATCAGGGTGAAGAGGTAGTCGGCGATATAAAGGAGGCTTATGGCCGCATAAAAAACCACCGCGGCCACCAGCAGGTGCCTGAGCCATGCCGGGTCTTTGTCGTCGAGGTTGCCAAAATAGCGCTCCAGTGCCTTTCGGTACCTTCTCAGCTGAAACCAGCCGTACCAGTAGTACGATTGTGTGGAGGCAAAGATGAGCATCACCACCACTGGAAACATGAGTTCCTGTCTGAAGGCCTCCGACATCTCGTCGGTTATGCGCTGTTCGGCGGGCAGTATATAGCTCCGGACCGTAAAAAGCAGCAGCACGAGCATAAAAGGCAGCACATGAAGCAGATGAACAGGCTTCACCCGGAAGTGCGACTTGGTGAGAAGTTGCACATAAAGCCATATCAGCGGCCCATGCAGTAGTATAGGTGGGGTGGAAGTGTGCAGGTTGAACGCAAAGGGATAGCCCGCCTTGCGGTTAACAATCTCAAGAAAGCCAAGCAGTATGGTGATGCCATTCACCAGAAACACTGCCGTCAAGGCCGTATCGGCCCTGCTGTGGCCCTTTTTGATGCTCAGCAGCCAGGCCAGTAAAAAGGCCATAAATGCGCCAATGGCTAAAAGAAACTCCATTCGGGTCTGTTGTTTCAGTTGTGCAAATTAACCAAAAACAGCAGAGGGGCCAAACGCCAGCCGAAAGAAACTCAGGCAACCAATGGCATGAAGATCGTGGGATGTTGGATAACCATGCTGATTGGGTAAGCTTTGCAAATAAATACTGAGGGTGTTTTGTTCAACGTATAGGCAGCTTAATCGATGAGGAATAAATTAATCACAAAGTTGTAAACATTACTTATCGACTTTCTCGCATTCCATTGACCATACCTTTTCCACTTCTATCTTCACTTAGGCAAGGTTTGATGGTTTGTTATTTCCTGTTTATGAAAGGCGGTGATGGCTTAGGGCGAAGGTAAGGATAGAGCGAAAATGCCGCAATGGATCGCTGGCTTTTTTCCTGTCAAATCAAACAGAAGAAAATACTGCTTAAAACTTTCGAATTACCGACGCAGCCCTTATTTCAATTGCTTTGAAAATCGTATTTCTATTTTGATATCACTTGGTTGTATTCTGCTAAGGATTAATGTATTAAACTTTGGAACATCAATAAAGAGTTGGTCTGATCAACAGTAGAAGGGTCGCCAGAGAAATTTGCAAAAATCATTCGCCCAATGTTTAGGTGGTTCAATCACCGTTGATATTTTAAGTTATCAGTTCTATAGTATATTGCCAACCGCTGTCAAATCCCTATTTTTGGCCAGACCAAAACCGCGAGCTGCACTTATGCAAACCGTTCTTCGTATCATCAAATCGCTTTAGGGCATGGTGGGCAATACCCCCCTGCTCGAGATCAATTTCTTCTACAAGGGCCGTCAGCGGCGCATCTATGCCAAGGTCGAAAACCTCAACATGACCGGCAGCATCAAGGACCGTATGGCCTATCACATTCTGTCGCATGCGCTTGCATCCGGACGGCTTGCGCCTGGTATGGAGATCTTCGAGGCCACAAGCGGCAACACAGGCATTTCGTTTGCGGCCATTGGCCGAGCGCTTGGGCACAGGGTAAACAACTACATGCCCGACTGGATGAGCGACGAGCGCAAAAACATCATCCGCTCGCTGGGGGCCAACATCCGTCTTGTCACTAAGGATGAAGGTGGTTTTCTGGGCAGCATTGCCATGGCCAACGAAGCAGCCGAGGCATCCGGAGGCTTCCTGCCCCGGCAATTTAGCAACTACCACAACACAGAGGCGCACTACAAAACTACCGGCCCCGAACTCTGGTGGCAGCTTCGCTTCAGGGGCTTGCAGCCCGATGCCTTTGTTGCAGGTGTTGGCACCGGTGGCACGGTGATGGGGGTGGGCAAATTCCTCAAAGAGCAAAACCCGGCCATCAAGGCTTTCCCTCTCGAGCCAACCAACTCGCCCACATTGTCCACAGGCCACAAGGTTGGCAAACACCGCATACAGGGCATTTCGGACGAATTCATCCCATCCATCTGCCAGCTCGAAATGCTCGACGATATTATCGGTGTGGACGATGGCGATGCCATCATCATGGCGCAGAAGCTCTCGGACGGGCTTGGGCTGGGTGTAGGCATCTCTTCGGGAGCTAATTTTATCGGGGCAGTGATGGCTCAGGAAATGCTGGGCGAAGAGGCAGTGGTGGTCACGGTGTTTGCCGACTCGAACAAAAAATATTTTACCACCGACCTCATGCGCGTAGAGCCTGTAAAGGAACATTTTCTATCACCAGACATTGAGCTGCAATACTTCATTTCGTACAAACGTGTGTGCCTCACCTGCTGCGACCCCGAGATGTGCGTGGAGCACGCAGCACACGACCTCGACTACCAATTGCCGAGGTGCTACCGGAGGTAAATGAATGTTTATGGTTCAACAAGCAGTACTCTAAAACAAGAAAACCACCGGACACATCGGTGGTTTAGGTCGAAAAATTTTTTTTTACTTAAGCCAGGCCTGTGAAGCCCATAAAGGCAAGTGCAAGGATACCGGCTACCACCAGTGCAATGGGTACACCACGCATCCCAGACGGCACTTCCATCAGGTCGAGATGTTCGCGTATGCCGGCAAAAACAACCAGGGCCAGCGAAAAACCAATGGCATTGCCAATGGCAAAGGTCACGCCTTCGAGCAGGTTGAAGTTTTTCTGAATGGTCAGGATGGCCACACCAAGAATGGCGCAGTTGGTGGTGATGAGCGGAAGAAATACGCCCAGGGCTGAATAGAGCGAAGGGCTCACCTTCTTCAGGATGATTTCTACCATCTGCACCAGCGATGCAATGACCAGAATGAATACGATGGTCTGCAAAAACTGTATTCCCATGGCCTCGAGCAGATAGGTCTGGATGAGCCAGGTGACGATGGTAGCCACGGTCATGACAAACACTACGGCGCCACCCATGCCGGCAGCGGTGCTGATCTTGTTCGACACTCCGACAAACGGACAGATGCCGAGAAACTGCGCCAATACGATGTTGTTGATGAAGATGGCTGATATGATGATGATAATGTATTCCATGGCGTTCCGGATTATTTATTGAACTTACGGCTGAGGGCGATCAGGTAACCGAGGGCGATGAATGCACCCGGGGCCAGTACAAACACCAGCATGAGATCGCCGGGTATGAGTTTAATGCTGAAGATGGCGCCACTTCCTAAAAGTTCGCGCACCGCCCCGAGGATGGTGAGGGCAAGCGCAAAGCCAAGCCCCATGCCAAGACCATCAATGGTGGCATCACCCACATTGTTTTTCGAGGCAAAGGCTTCGGCGCGACCCAGCACAATGCAGTTGACCACAATCAGGGGGATAAAAAGTCCTAATTGTTCGAAAAGAGCCGGCACATAGGCTTGCATAAGCAGCTCGACCATAGTCACAAACGATGCGATAATAACGATGAAGGCCGGGATACGCACCTTATCGGGGATCAGGTTCTTGATCAGCGAGACCACCAGATTCGACATAACCAGCACAAAGGTTGTGGCCAGTCCCATGCCCAGCCCGTTGATAGCCGAGGTGGTAACACCCAGCGTAGGGCATAGCCCCAGCAGGAGCACAAGCACCGGATTTTCTTTGATGAGGCCTTTGGTAAAATTCTGCATCTTGTTCATCACTCTTGTCCTCCCTGTTTTTTGGTGTAGGTTTCGTGGGCATGAAGCACGGCATCCACAAACGCCCGTGAGCTGATGGTGGCGGCCGTGATTGCATCCACCTCACCTCCGTCTTTTTTCACATGGATGTTGTTGGTGCCGGGATTTTTGCCGTTGAACTGCAGGCTCCATACCGATTTGCTTTGCTGCATTTTATCACCCAGACCGGGGGTTTCCTTATGTTCGAGCACGGCCGTATTGTTAATGGTGCCATCGGGCAGCAGGCCTACCATGAGGCGGACTAAACCGCTAAAGCCCTTGGTTGTATAGGTATTTACGGCCACGCCCACCATCTGATCGCCCTGATAGGCAAAGAACATGCTGAGCGAGTCGTTTCCGCGTGCCGATATGGCCTTGCTGGCTTCGAGTCGCTCGAAAGACGGAAGCACCTGACGGATGGCTTCCTCTTGTTTCTTTTTCTGTGCTGCCTCAATAGGCGCTTTGGTCATATTATATACTGCCCCGAGGCTCAGCGCTGCCACCGAGGCTACGGCAAGCAGCGTGATCACCATGTTCGGAAAAGTTGATGCGAGTTTCTGTACCATTGTTGTGTTTTTTCCGTTGGGTTAACTGGTTGCCTTTCCAAACCGCCTCGGCTTGAGGGTCATATTGATAAGCGGAGTGAAGGCATTCATAATCAGGATGGCAAACGAGATGCCTTCAGGATAGGCACCCCAGAGCCTGATAATGATGGTAAGCAGGCCGATACCAATGCCATAGACTACTTTCCCTTTCATGCTCATGGGCGACGACACCATGTCGGTGGCCATGTAGATGGCACCCAGCATCAGTCCTCCGGTAAAGAGATGGAAAGCAGGATCAACATAGTGCTGGGGATCGATGAGATGAAAAATACCGGCGAAGGCAAATACGGTTGCAATAATGGACACCGGCAACTGCCAGTCGATCACCTTGCGGATGATCATAAAAATGCCGCCCAGGATGAGAGCGATGGCCGACATCTCGCCCAGCGAACCGCTCATATTGCCCGCAAGTCGGTCGATATAGCCTGGCATGTGAGGGTCGGTCATGATCTGTTCGATGGTTTTGCCGGCGCCGATGCCTTCTTTGAGTATTCCTAAAGCTGTTGGGCCTGTTATCGCATCGGTGATGCTTCCGGCAAACAATGGTTTGGGCAGTGGCCACGATGTCATCTGAACCGGAAACGAGATGAGCATGAATACGCGACCTACCAATGCAGGATTGAAAGGATTGCGACCCAACCCCCCAAACGACATTTTGCCGACTCCGATGGTCACCAGAGCGCCGATGACAAGAATCCACCATGGCAGGTTGGCAGGCACATTGAACGCCAGCAGCACACCTGCCACCACGGCCGATCCATCGCCAATGGTGAGTGGTCCCTTGATGAGGTATTTCTGAATCAGCCATTCGAAGAGTACGCAGGCTGCCACCGAGATGGCCAGCACACGCACCGCGTCGAATCCGAAGAAATATACCGATACCAGCATGGCCGGCACCAGGGCAAGTACTACAGTGTACATGATTTTGCTTACGCTTTCGTCGCCATGCACATGGGGTGAGCCGGAAATGATCAGTTTGCTCATGCGCTTTGTTATTTTCGGTTTCTTATCATTTGACCTGTGCGGAATTTGCCCAGACGCAGATAATCGAGCAGCGGCAGGTTCGACGGACAGGTAAACTGGCACGAACCGCATTCGATGCAGTCCATAATCTGTTCTTTTTCAGCATCCTCGTAGCGTTCCAACTTGGATAGTTTTGCCAGCAGGAAGGGTTCGAGGCCCATGGGGCACACATTGGTGCATTTGCTGCATCGGATGCAGGGCTGAGGCTGCTTGCGGCTGCTGATTTCAGCCGGCATGATCAGTATGCCTGACGACCCTTTGACAACAGGTATTTCAAGGCTGGTCATGGCCTTGCCCATCATAGGGCCGCCATTGATGATTTTACCGGTGCCCTCGGGCAGGCCTCCGGCAGCTTCGATGAGCGCTGAAAGCGGAGTGCCTATGCGCACCATGAGATTGGAAGGCCTCGCAAGTGCCAGACCGGTAATGGTCACCACACGTTCGATCAGAGGTTTGTTTTTTGTAACAGCCTCATAAACAGCAAAAGCAGTGCCTACGTTCGACACCACGCAACCCACCTCGATGGGTAGCTTGCCCGAAGGAACTTCGCGGTTGAGCAGGGCTTTGATCAGCTGCTTTTCGCCGCCCTGGGGGTATTTCACCTTAAGGGCCTGAACACTGATGCCGGGATGCGACAGAGCCATGGCCGCCAAGTGGGCTATGGCATCGGGTTTGTTGTTTTCTAATCCGATGATGGCCTGCCTGACATCGAGAGCAATCATCATCAGCCGGATACCCTGCATGATTTCCTGCGCTTTCTCGAGCATCATCCGATGATCCGATGTAAGGTAGGGTTCGCATTCGACGCCATTGATCAGAAGATAGTCGGCCTTTTTGCCTGGGGGCAGCATCAGCTTCACATGCGTAGGAAAGGTTGCGCCCCCCAGGCCCACGATTCCGGCATCTTTTACTTTGGCGATGATTTCGTCTCGGCCAAAATTGAGTCGCGTCTCAAGCTCCTGGCGGCAGTCGATGCCTTCGGCCCACTGGTCTTCGCCATTCACCTCGATAAAGATGGAAGCGCGGCGGTAGCCCGAGGCATCAGGAGCATCGTCCACCTTGAGCACCTTACCGGTGGCCGGGGCGTGGAGATTGGCCGAGATGAAGGATTCGCTGCGGGCAATAAGCTGTCCGGTCTTGACCTCGTCGCCTTTTTTGACTATTGGCTTTGGAGGGGCGCCGAGGTTCTGCCCCAGAGGTACAACCAGCTGCGAGGGCAGAGGCAATACAGTGATGGGTGCATTAGCCGAAAGCTTGTGCTCTTCAGGATGAACGCCGCCCAGTGCAAATGTCTTGATTTTCATAGGTTCTAAAGTTTTTATGCGGTGGGTTCGGACGGTTTTTCAGTTTCGCCGGTTGCAGGTTTTTCCTTGATCACCTTCTCCGCTTTGCGGGCAGCGGCGGCCTCGGCAACAACAGCGCCATCGCCGATTTCCACCTTCAGCTTACGTGCAGGGAAGTTGATTTCGTGAATTGAATTGGTTGGGCAAACTTCCACGCATTTCCGGCAGAGCTTGCATTTTTCGGCATCGATGTATGCCAGATTATCGGCCATGGTTATGGCATCGTAGGGGCAAACCTGGAAGCACTTTGAGCAGCCAATGCAGGCTACCTCACAGTTCTTTTTGGCGATACCACCTTTGTCTTTGTTGATGCAGCTTACAAATATGCGCCGGTCTTTCTTGCCTCGCGGCCTGAGCTCGATGATGTTGCGCGGACATGCCTTGACGCAGGCCCCGCAGGCCACACATTTATCATTGACCACAGGTAGCCCTGTGACAGGATCAATGTGGATGGCATCGAAATGGCAGGATGCCACGCAGTCTCCAAGGCCCAGACAGCTGTACTGGCAGCCACCCTCGCCCCCGAAGAGGTTGTGGGCAAAGGCACACGAACTAGCGCCTTCGTAGCTCACCCGCGAGGGGTGGTTGGTGAATGTGCCGTTACAGCGCACAACAGCAATCTGAGGATCAACTTCGGCTACTTCGAGCTGAAGTATGGCCGCCACCTGCTTCATCACAGCATTGCCGCCTACAGGACAGTTAAGTCCCTCGAGGCTCTGACGCTCGCTGGCCGACTTTACACTCACCTCGGCAAAATTGCGGCAACCGGGGTAACCGCAACCTCCACAGTTGGCCTTGGGCAACACATCATCCACAAGGTCGATGCGGGGATCTTCGATCACCTTAAACTTCTGCGCAACAAAATACAGAATCACTGCCATCACCCCGCCAAGCAGGCCGAGCAAAAGCAATGCATTGATAATGACTTCATTCACGGCTGAGTATGTTTGATTATACAATCCGGCGCTATTTACTGTTAGTGCGTAAACAGCAAAGCAAAAGTAGAAAGTTTGCAGTGAAAATTAAATAATAATAAACGCAGCGGAAACGATATGTAATCAGCTTAATAACAATGTGTTACAAGTGATATATGCTTTTCGTTTCGAGAGCTCCACTTCGAAACCAATTGATTTTCAGCAGGCTGTAAAATTGTTTAGAAAAGTTCTAAATTAACAGAAAATCAGCAATTTAGAACATATGTAATATCAACATTTCACGCCAAAATCACCTGGCGTAAAACACAAATGTTTTGTTCAGCCTATTGCGGAACAGGTATAGTAAAAAGTAATATGGAACAAGAATGGCCAACGCGGCAAGGCCGGCCTGACCTTCTGAAGAACCAAATCCGACAAGCACAAAAAGCATGATTATAACCAGTAGAAATGGAACAAAATAACCATACCAGACGGCCAGATTGCCAAGGTTTTTTTGCATATATACCGTAACCTGCTGCCCTTCGGAGTATGTGTTTCCCGAAATTTTAAATGCTTTGACCTGTTTTTCTTCCATATCGGCCATCGAACACGCGCCTTTGGCATGGCAGCTGCTGCAGGCCGATTGCGAAAGCACTTTTACTTCCACATATTTGTCATGCACTTTGATTACAAGACCTGGATGCTCAATATTTTCGATTTTCTTTGTCATGGAGTGCTTATTGAGACCGGTAATATTTTGCTGTTGAAAAAGCGGTGGCCGTTGAGTGCAAACCATGCAATGAAACCGGCCATCTCTTCGGCCGAAACCTGTGCTTTGTAGCCGGGAAATGCTTCTTCCAGCATTTCGGTCTGGGCTGCGCCCAGGGCCAGACAATTCACTTTGATGCCTTCTGGCTTCAGCTCTTCGGCCAGGCATTCAGTAAGAATGGCCAAAGCGCCTTTGCTGGCGCTGTAGAGTGAAAGTCCTGCAAACTTTGCGCTGCCCTGAAAGCCACCCATGCTGCCAATAGTCAATATATGTGAATTAGGCGCAAAATAATCCAAAAGAGCACGGATAATACGAAAAGGGGCTTTAACATTTACTTCGAACATGCGGTCGAAATCGGAATTGGTGAGCGATCGGAAAGGTTTGTTAATCAGCAGTCCGGCATTATTCACCAGCACATCTACGAGATTAAAATTCCGCAACACCATTGCTTGTATCTCATCAGGGGAGTTTGGATCTTCCAGATCGATGCTCAGGGGGATGAGTGCACTGCGTTCCAATTCTGCTTTGAGCGCTTGCAGGGGGGCAATGTTTCTGGAAATTGCCACCACATTATGTCCGTTGCGGACAAAATGCTCTGTTAGTTCGAAGCCTATGCCGCGACTGGCGCCTGTAACAACAATATTCATGGAGTGCTTTTATTGCTGTCCTGGTCGCGGTTGAGCTGTCGGTTCATCTGTTGCACATCAACGGCACTGATGGTGAGCACCCCTGTTTCGTCAACAGTGATGGAAATGTTGACTGGAGCATCTTTTTTAAAGGGTTCGAAGTTCATATAGGCGATGCCTTTCAGGGGCGAGCTGCCGTATTTTTCAGCAATATCGCGGGCTTCCTCAAAGTCTTTGCTCAGGGGGATGCGTGCTTGTCTGGCAATGCGATTGGCTTCCTGCATGGCGGTCTGATAGTCGCCATTGAATACCAGCAAGACTGAGTTGAATCCTTCATCGGCATTGCTGGCTGAGGTGATCTGCGAAAAAGCCTGATCGAGTTGCATCCCGTTTGGCATGCTCAATCCAAGCTCAACTGCCCAGCCTGGCAAACCGGTGAAATTCTGCTGGGGATCCCGCTTCACCAGTGCCCTGCCGTAGGTATCTTTAACCATACTTGTCTTACGTCTGAATTCTTCATCGCTGAGTTCGCCTGTGGCACGCTGTTTTTCAAGGGCATCAAGTTCCGACTGCATGGCTTCGAGCAGCTCCATTTGCTGTCCCAGATTGTCCATCTGGTTGTTGAAGCTTTTCAACTCCCGTTCGAAGCGTTCAGTTTCCGACTCCTGCTTCGGTGGCTCGCAGGCAGTCAGTAAAGTGAGTGTTAACAAGCCGAGCATGGTATTTAAGTATCTGTACATGAGTCTGTTAAAATACATATTGCAATAACTTTTTCACCTCCAAAGTTATTCATTTTTGGCTGTATCATGAAGCTTCACTTGCAGGCTGTCGATCCGGTTCAAGCAAAAAGGGTACGAATTTTGCTTGACATACCATGGTCTGAGCTTTTAAATCATATTAAATTTACACGCCGAAATGTATTCCCGAATGACTATTTCACGATTTGTGTTGCTGATTTTTTTCTGCTCATCAATGGTTTCTGGTTTGCAGGCCCAAAGTTCACCAAAGCAGGAGGGCCAGAAAGATTGGGTAAAACTGATGTTGCTAAGCGACACCCGAAAGTTGCTCAATCATATGTCGCCCATGGTCGATGTTGACATTCCGAGCCAGAGAGGGGCTTTCAACCATAGTCAGATGCAAATAGTGCTGAACAATTTCTTCAGGCAGTATCCTCCTTCGGGTATAACCATCGACCAGCAAGGAGCCCTGAACCCCCGTAACGATTATTTTATCGGAACCTACACCAGTGGTGAAACCGAATACCGACTTTATATTCAGGCCGAAAATCGTGCCGAAGGACACAAAATCTTTTCTTTCAGCATACAACGCAAATGATGCCCGACAGCCGTATCGACCAACTCATCGAGATGGCCATAACCGAAGATTTTGGTGATGGCGATCATACCAGCATAGCCACCATAGCGGCATCTGCTCAGGGTAAGGCGCAGCTGCTCATTAAGGAAGCCGGAGTAATTGCGGGTCTCAACATTGCCAGAAAGGTCTTTTCGAAAGTGGATCATCAGCTTGTTTTTGAGTCGCTCATGCGCGATGGCGATGCTGTCAAGCCCGGCGACAAGGCCTTTATCGTCTCGGGCAGTGCACGTACCATTCTCTCGGCCGAGCGCCTTGTGCTCAACTATATGCAGCGCATGAGCGGAATTGCAACACGCACAAGGCATTATACGACACTCATTTCCGGCACAAAAGCAAAACTACTGGACACCAGAAAAACAACCCCCAACAACAGAATATTTGAAAAGATGGCCGTTGCCATCGGGGGTGGATACAACCACCGTTTCGGACTATTTGATATGGTGTTGATTAAAAACAACCATATTGATTTTGCTGGAGGCATCGAAACGGCGATTGAGGCAGTTAAGCAATACCTTGTTGAGCAAAATAAACCTCTTGATATTGAAGTGGAAGTGCGCAACTTCGAAGAGCTTGGCATCGTACTCCGGTGTGGAGGTATCCGGCGAATCATGCTCGACAATTTCAGTCCGGCCGAACTTGCCGAAGCAGTCGGCATGGTTGGGGGTCGCTTCGAAACTGAAGCCTCCGGAGGAATCACCGAAAGCACCATCGCCCAATACGCTGCAACAGGCGTCGATTTCATCTCGGTGGGGGCACTCACTCATCATATCCGGAGTCTCGACATGAGTCTAAGGGCTATAACCTGAGTCAATGATTATCAGATATTTGAAGGTATATCATGAGCGTATCAGGACGACCATCCTGTTGAGTTTTTATGCTCAGAAAGACAGGCTCAGGCACTTTTTCATCAGGATAGTGCTGCCGAGTTTCGGGGGTATAACATTACATCAGGTGCTTTCGCTTTATATCCGCGGCTTGTTCGAGGGCGCAGTTTCGCTCAGGGCTTCAGCAGTAGCATTCAATTTTTTTCTGGCCATTTTTCCTTTTATCCTGTTCTTATTCACACTGATACCCTACGTGCCTGTCAGAGATTTTCAGGATTCCCTTTTCGGCTTGCTTGCCGATGTCATACCCCCTGAAACCTTTTCGATGGTGGAGACCACGATTTATGGCATCATCATGAAGCAAAACAGCGGATTGCTCTCGTTGAGTTTTGTTCTCACCTTCTTTTTCAGTACCAATGGCATCAGTGCCATCATCGACGGTTTCAACACGAGTATGCACACCACCGAAACGCGCAACTGGCTTCAGCAGCGCATCATATCTTTTCTGCTTGTAATCATCCTGTCGGTAATGTTAATCATTTCTATTGTGCTTCTTACAACAGGAGGGTTGATCATAGAATTTATGATTAGCAGGGGGTGGATCAGCGGACAGCTCACTATCTGGGCTTTATGGTCGGTGAAGTGGTTGGTATCGCTGGCGCTGGTATTTTTCAGCACATCAATCCTTTATTATTACGCTCCGGCCAACCGAAAGCACTTTTACTTCTTCAGTCCGGGGGCCATCCTTGCCACAATAATGCTGGTTTTCGGCACACTGGGTTTCAATTATTACATCGCCAATTTCAGCAGCTACAATGCCCTCTATGGCTCCATCGGAACGCTCATCATCCTGCTGATGTGGATATTTTTTAACGCCTACATTCTGCTTATCGGCTACGAACTCAATGCCAGCATCATGAGGGCAGGTCGTTCACTCCAACAGCATAACCATGATGAATAAACATGGTGAATCCAACTCCGGATGGCCGGTGCTGATGATTCAGCTTCATCCCTCCACTTTCGTGAGACGTGACGAGGAGATGCTTCGGAGTTTAGGGACGGTTCATGTTTTTCGATTCAGGCAGCAGAAAGGACCGGGTGTGATACTGGAGTTGTTGAGGCAGAAGCTGTTTCTGCTTCGTCATGTCTGGTCATGCAGGATGATCTACATCTGGTTTGCCGATTTTCACTCAGTGCTACCTGCCTTGTTTGCAAGGTTAACCGGAAGGAAGTGTGTGATTGTGATTGGCGGGGTCGATGCGGCATATTTGCCCGAATATCAATATGGTACTAAATCAAGATTTATCGGACACATCAGCCTCTGGCTTTCGGTACTATTGGCCCACCTGCTTTTGCCGGTATCTGAATTTACACTCAGCGACCTGCGACGTAATGTTTCGGAAAAGCTTGCAAGTAAAGCCATGGTTGTTCACAACTGCTACTCCGCTTTAAAGTTCGCCAGGCCCGGGCAGGCCGAACGTCATCTGGTGCTGAGCATCGCCCTTGCCTCAGCAACGCGCACACTTTATATCAAGGGAATCGATATATTTCTGAAGGCTGCTGCCGTCATGCCCGGACAAGAATTTATGGTTGTCGGCCTGAGTGGCGAAGCCATGAAGGAAGCAAAACGCCTTGCGCCACCCAATGTGGTGTTGTCGGGTCCGGTCTCGTTCGATGAACTTCAATCTATCTACTGCAAAACAAGAGCAATTTGCCAGTTTTCGCGTCAGGAATCGTTTGGCATTGCCCTGCTCGAAGGACTGGCTGCCGGTTGTGTGCCTGTGATAGCTAACAGGTGTGGACCGGCCGAGGTTTTTGCGGGCACAGGAGTGCCTTCCATTGAGGCAATGGACGCTGAAGAGGCCGCTGCCGCAATACGCAGTGCCCTCCAGATGGACCCTGACATGCTAAGGGTTGTTCAGCAAAGGGTGCTTGCTTCTTTCGACTGTTCATTACGAAAAGAAAAATTGCAAGTGATATTAAATGGCCTGGTTCAGGCTTAGATACCAAAAGTCAATATTAGCCGGGTTTACAGATCCCGATTCTGTGCCTAAATTGTCGTAATTTCGCCTCCGCTTAAGATAGTCTATCATGAAACAATCATATAATCAGCGCATTGTGTTTATTGGCAGCGGAGCTATAGCTACTGCCTTAGGCAATGTGCTGGCGTCGGACGAAGATTCTGAGGTGCACCTGCTCTCTCAGGAGCCCGATGTCATCGCTTCGATCAACAACGACCATGTCAACGCGGCATATTTCCCCAATATTCAGCTTACGCCTCTTCTGAAGGCCACCGACGATAAAAACATATTGCTTTCGGCCGACATGGTTTTTCTGGCGATTCCTTCGGTTGCTGTTGTGTCGTATCTCGCTGCCAACACTTCGTTCATTCCTTCCGTCGCAGTGCTGGTCAATCTGGCCAAGGGGTTTGGTCCGGGGCGCCAATTGCTGCCCGATGCCATTTCCGGCATTGTACCCAACCGGCTTGTTTCGCTCAAAGGGCCCTCATTTGCACGCGAAATTCTCAACAGGCAGCCAACTTCGCTTACTGCCGCTTCGCAGCACGAGGAAGTCTTTGCCATGATGCATGAACTGTTCGATAACACTCCCGTTTACCTCGATTACAGTACCGATATCAGAGGCGTGGAATATGCCAGCATCCTGAAGAATATCTACGCCATAGTGATCGGCATAGTGGATGCCAATTTCGATTCGCCCAACCTCCGTTCGTTAGTGATTTCGCGGAGCATCAACGAGATGCGCAGCTTACTTGTCAGATTTGGCGGGCAAGAGCAGACCATATTTAATTATTGCGGTTTTGGCGATTTTTCGCTCACGGCACTCAACGACCTGAGCCGCAACCGCACCCTCGGCCTGCTTATCGGAAAAGGATTTTTCACCCAGGGCATCAGCGAAAAGGTTGTGCTCGAGGGCCGCATTGCTGTGAATGTTTTTTATGAATTGCTGGCCGCGATGGGCGATGTTGAGTCGGGTTATCCGATCATGGCCGAGTTGTACAAGGTGTTCAATGCCGACTACGACATCAAGAAATTCGTCAAAAACATCCTCGAAAACAGCTGATTATCCTTGTCCTGTAATTCGGTCGAACAGCCCGGCCATGCTTGCTGTGAGCGCTTTCCGCGAATATTTACCGATGTTTTCCGAGGGCCAGGGTTCCTTGCTGCTGTACCAGTCAAAAGCAGCCCTGACAGCCATTCTCAGCGCAGCCACATCGCCGAAAGGCACCACCCAGCCACCGTTTGACTCGCGGATGATTTCGGCTACATCACTTTCAGGCGGACATAAGGCCAGAATTGGTCGGCGTGCGGCCAAATACTCGAACACTTTTCCGGTCAGGATATAAGGGGCATTCTGTATGCGGTTGATGCACAACAGAAGTAGAGCGGCATGTTGTTGTTGTGCGGGGACTTCGGCATGAGGAATATAATCAGTCAGCCTGAGGCAGTTGTCTAAACCATTGGCGCGAATATCCGCAAGAATGGAAGCATCGGCCCTGCCCAGAAAATGGAGTTTCAGGCTATCGTTAAAAGCAGCGTCTTCGTTGCGCATTTCGCGAAGAAGGGGCCACAACTCAACAGGATTTTGATCCGGAAGGAAGATGCCGCTGTACATGATGGTGAAGCCGGAAGGCCTGATATGGTTTGCAACAGGCAGGTCATCTTCGTCATAGCCATTGGTAATCACCTCGATAGGGGTGTTGGTCCGCTTCGAAAAATCGTGCTTCATAGTGCGACCTACCGTAACCAGCAGGTCGGCCCCTTCGAGGCAGGCTAGTTCCTGTTTCCTGTGAATACGCAGTGCTATGTTCTCTACCTTCAGCTTGTCAAAATAATAAATGCCGGTCCATGGGTCCCTGAAATCGGCAAGCCATGGAAGCCCTGTCGTTTGCTTGATTTTTAACGCAATCAGGTGCATCGAATGCGGCGGACCTGTACTTACAATAGCGTCAACGGGATGTTTGAGGAGATACTTTTTCAGATACCTCACCGAGGGTCGTATCCAGAACATCCGGGCATCGGGAACAAACAAATTGCCGCGCACCCATATCGCCAGTCGCTGGCTAAGCGTCTGGTATTCTTTCTTATCCGACTTCAGAAACCCATGCTGAAATCTGGCATTGCGCCGGCGTCCTGTGAACAGGTTATAAAGTTGGTAAGGTTCGAAAATCTTTATTTGAATCACTTCCAGACCATCGGGCACATCGCACAGCAGCGAAGTGTCTTCGTAGGGCATCTCGGGATTTTCCGGGGTGTAAATAACTGGTTCCCAGCCAAAATCGCGCAGATATTTTGCAAATTTCAGCCACCGTTGCACCCCCGATCCGCCTGTGGGCGGCCAGTAATAAGTGATAATCAGAATACGTTTCATGCCTCGCTTTTGCCACGCTGCCTGACGTTAACAACAATCCAGCCCAGTGCCAGCAGGATGAGCAATCCCGATGAAGCCAGCGAAATCGCCTGACCGATCTTCCAGACTTTCGGCTCGAAGCGCATCTCTACCGTTGATTCTCCGGCCGGCAAACGCAAACCACGAAGAAGGTAATTGGCTCTGATAAGCGGTTGCTCCTGCCCGTTAACATAAGCCTTCCACCCGGCTGTGTACCAGATCTGGCTGAAAACAACAAAGGCTTCTTTTTCCAACCTGGCATCATAAACCAGAAGATTGGGTTCGTAAAGCTTAAGCTCCAGACTTCCCTGCAGACTGTCGCCCATTGAGAGACCTGCCAGTAGTGGCTCGAATTCGCGATGCACTATGGCTACTTCGTTGAGCGAGTGGTTTTCGATGGCGTCGATTTCGTCGTTGGCATGATCAACCCAAACCACCGATTTTACAGGCCACGCATCACCAAATGCGTAAGGGTTGGTGATGGGGGATGTGTTGGGGTTGAAGATGATGTATCTGGTATTGAGCATGTTGAGTGCTTGCCAATTGCGCATTGTTTCCTGAATAGCCGGCATGCTTGGGCTGTTGTTCATTATTTGGGCTAGGGCGGAAATCTTGCCTTGCAGGTGATGCTCGATAAGATCCTGATATCGTTGCAGTTTAGCGCCGTGATACCCACCGATAGAGTGATGGAAAAATGAAGCAGAAGCATCGTTGAAGGTGCTGTTGGTCAGGTCGAGCACGCGTTCGTTGGGCTGCTGCTTTTGTAATATCTCACGGTTTGCTACATTGGCTTCAAAGGGATTATCGAATTTGCGGCGTTGAATAAAATCGCCTGCATTGAGGTACCGGGTATCCACAGGAACCATATCCACCAAAACCAGCAATGTTAGGCCTGCAGTGAGCCAGTTGGCCTTGAGTTTATTCCGGCTGTAGGCTAAGACCAGTGCAGCAGCCAACGTTATAAACATAAAACTGCGAATGGCGTCTTTTTGGAAAATGGCCACACGCACCTTTTCCAATTCTTGCATAAAGAGGTTAATCTGACCGGCATCAGAAGGGCTTTCCTGCCTCAGCCGGGCGAACTGCTCCATTTCGTATTTACTGAAAAAGCTAAAAAATACTGTGGGCATCAAATAGAACAAGAGCGCAAGTCCACCGGTCAGGCCAAATGCTGCGTACAGCCATTTGTTACTTTTGCCCAGCAGCCCTGGGTTTTTATATACTTCCCATAAAGCCAGAAATCCCAACAGTGGCATGGTAAGGTCGGCAATAACCAAAGTCATCGATACTGCCCTGAACTTGTCGTAGCCGGGCACATAATCGAGGAAGAAGTTGGTGAAAGGCATGAAATTTTTGCCCCAGCTGAGCAAAATCGATAAAAGTGTGCCAGCCAGCAATATCCATTTGTATTTTCCCTTAACGATAAAAAGACCAAGAACAAAAAGAAATACCACGATGGCGCCTGTGTACACAGGTCCGGAGGTACCGGGTTGGTCGCCCCAGTAAGCATTCTGCTGCGAAAGTGGTCTTCTGAACTCCCTGCTGGCATTGTCCAGCGCCGGATGATCAGACCCAATGGCTTTGGTTGCGCCACCTTTGGCATTGGGAATCATCAGCGACCAGGTTTCACCTATGCCATAGCTCCAGTGTGTGATGTAGCTCCGATCGAGTCCTTTGGTCTGATCTTCAACGTTTTTGGTAAGAACGTTCCGACCCCTCATGCTTTCTTTGCCATATTCCCATGTTGCATACAGGTTAGTGCCAACCGTGAGTGCAGCTACAATTGCAGCAGGAATGAGTACGCCTATGGCCTTAAAGAAGCGGGGGAGCGTTTTGAAACGGATGGCATCTGCCAGCTGGAAAGCTCCTAAAATGACAACCAACAGCAGGAGGTAATAAGTGATTTGCAGGTGATTGGCTTCGAGCTGGAGGGCCAGTGCAATGGCAGTGAGCAGGCCGCCCTCGGCATATTTTCCCCTGAAAGCCAGTATAATGCCGGCAATTACCGGGGCCATATAGCCAATGGCATTGGCCTTGGAGCTATGGCCGGCATTAAGGATGATAAAGAAATAAGACGAGAAACCAAAGGCGAGCGCACCGGCAATACTGAGCCAGGGATCGACACGCAACACCAAAAGCAGAATATAGAAACCAAAGAAATACATGAAGACCGTTGAGGCAGGATAGCTCATGCCGAGATTGACAATTTTTTTAACATGTCGTATGAGATTGCCTGTGTAAACCACAGAGATCTGCCATGCAGGCATACCGCCAAACATCGAGTTGGTCCACAAAGGTTCCTCTCCAGTTCGTTCCCTGAAATCTGTGATTTCCTTCGACATTCCCTTATACATGGCAATGTCGTGCTGCTCTATCTGCTTTCCATCGAGCAAGGGATGCAGATAGGCAAAAGTGACCATGACGAAGACGAGGATGGCGGTATAGAATGGCACTCCCGACCTGAGGTATTGCGATATTTGCTTCATGATGTTATTTTTTTTCGTCATTAATTTCTTCAAAATCAACATACTCACCCAGATCGTCCAGTTTACTTCGGCTGTTTTGCGGTTGCGGATCGGGTTGAGAAGTGTTTCGGTAATGCTGTTGGTTTTCCATTTGCTTTGCAACACGTTTCATCCATCGTCTGATAAGCCATGGCAGGAGATAGATGAATCCCAGCCTGAGTATATACAGGCCAACGATGAAATAAAATATAAAGGCTAGAAATTGTTCCATGCTTTCCAATTGCGGCTTTGGCAGCCTTGCGAAATTATGATTTATTGTTGGTAAGGGCTATGTGATGTGTGTAAAAAACAACGAAGGCAATGGAAATACCATCGCCTTCGCTAGACTTTTATATTGAAAACGCAGGGGTTATCGTTCGTCGGAAACGGTGAGCTTTCTCCTTCCCTTGGCTCTTCTGGCCTTCAGCACGCGGCGTCCGTTGGCGGTAGCCATGCGTTCCCTGAACCCGTGTTTATTTTTGCGCTTCCTGTTCGACGGCTGATAAGTACGTTTCATGGTGTCTTATTTTGGGAGTGCAAATGTATTGAAATTTTTCTTTTCACCAAATCGCCATCCAATTTTTTTATTTATTGTTTGAATATCAAGCAAAAAAATGGCGCCCTGCCAGCCTCGCAGCCGCAACAGGATGCCAATACGAGTGTGCCTGATGCTTAGTTTTTAAGAGGAATGTTGGCCAGGGTTTCTACCAGATAATCCCAGAACAAACCTACACTGCCAATATGGACTTTTTCGTCGGGTGAATGGGGATGACGGATGGTTGGACCGAACGAGATCATATCCCAATGCGGATAAGCACCGGCAAGAATGCCACATTCCAGTCCGGCATGAATCACCTTAACCTCAGGGGTTTTGCTGTATTTGTCGGCATAAACCTTCTTCATGGTGGTGAGTATGGGGGAGTTCACGTTGGGTTTCCAGCCCGGATAGTCACCATTAGAATAGGCCTTGGCCCCGGCCTGTGTGAACACCTGACGGATGTTTTCGGCAAGGCGGGCTTTGCTGGCATCATCGGAACTGCGCTGCAAACTTGCGATGATGATTTTTTCACCACTGGTTTTAACGATAGCCAGATTGGTTGAAGTTTCGACCACATCGGGCATGTCCGGAGTCATGCTGATGACACCATTGGGGCATCGTGCCACAGCCTCAAACAGTCCGTCCTGAGTTTTGGCGTCGATTACAGTGGAAGGTAGATCGGCTGAAGCTGCGCTGATACTGAGTCCGCCATCGGTTTCACGGAATTCTTCTTTCGAAATGGATTCAAATTCCTGCACAAAGGCTTCAAAGTTTCCTGCATGTTCGGCGGGTACCACCACAATTGCAAATGCTTCACGTGGAATGGCATTGCGCAGGCTTCCGCCATTGATTTCGCTCAGCCTCAGGCCAAACTTATCTGCTGCCATCAGCATGAGTGTGTTGAGAATTTTGTTGGCGTTGCCACGGCCAAGATGAATATCAAGGCCCGAATGCCCGCCTTTCAGCCCTTTCACGGCCAGACGATAGGCTTTGCTGCCCTCAGGCACAGCTTCGTAGGCTGGTGTAAATTCACCGGTAGTGTCGATACCGCCGGCACAGCCAATATAAAGCTCACCTTCGTCCTCCGAGTCCATATTGAGAAGTATCTCTCCGTGCAGAAGTCCGGGCTGCAGCATTTTTGCCCCGGTCATGCCGGTTTCTTCATCAATTGTGAAAAGGGCTTCGATGGGCCCGTGTGCGATATCGGTGGATTCGAGCACCGCCATTGCTGCTGCCACACCGATGCCATTGTCCGATCCGAGTGTGGTGCCATTGGCTTTTAGCCAATCGCCATCGATGATGGTCTCGATTGGGTCGTTTTCAAAATCATGGTCAGTGCCTTCATTTTTCTGAGGTACCATATCCAGGTGTGCCTGCAACACCACTCCACGCATTGATTCACAGCCTGATGTGGCTGGTTTGCGGATGATCACGTTGCCCACTTCGTCAACAATGGTCTCCAGGCCAAGGCTTTCGCCATATTCCTTCATAAAACTGATGATGCGGCCTTCCTTCTTCGAAGGGCGGGGAATTTGTGTCAGGCTGTGGAAATGCTTCCAGATGCCTTTGGGTTCAAGATCGGTTTCTTTGCTCATATTGAAATGTATTATGGAATTTTCAGGCTACAAAGATACTCATTTGCCCTGAAATTCTGGTTTTGATGCTTATAAAACACGAAAACCGCCCCCGGAAGAAAGGCGGTTAATCCGTGTTCAGAAAGGAATATCCCTATTTTTTATTTGGCAGGTCGAGGCCGTAGCCACGCTTTTTGTCGACAATGCGCAGAACTACAGACATAATCATAGCCAGAACACCGAAGCCGGCAAATATGAGTTCCGGTACTGTATAATTGTATCTGGCTGCAGTATCGCCCGATGCTATGGCATCCGCAACGCCCGGATTGGTAGTGCTCAACGCCCAGCCAATCAGTATGGGTACTGCCAGCAGGCCGATATTCTGAATCCAGAATGTGAGGCCATAGGCCGACCCAAGGTAGCGTTCCTCAACAATCTTGGGAATCGAAGGCCACATAGAAGCAGGTACAAGCGAGAATGCGATGCCCAGAATCACAATAGTTCCATAGGCAATGGGTAGCGTGAAGCTTTCGGCAGGCACCAGAGCAAAAATCAGGTGAGAAATGGTGAGCAGGATAGACCCGTAGAGCATCATGGTGGCGCCAAGTCCTTTACGGTCGAGGAAAGCACCGATGAAGGGGGTGAGTATCATCGCACCGATGGGGAAGAACGAAAACATGGCTGCGGCATCCTTGATTGAGATGTCGAGCTTGCTGGAAAGCATATCGGTAGCAAATTTCTGGAAAGGAAAAATTGCTGAATAGAATAGTACGCATAGACTAGCTATGGCTAAAAATCCAGGATTACGCAGAATCAGGCCGAGATCGCTCACACGAAACGCCTCTTCCGGTTCGGCTGTAGCATCCTCTCCTAGTTCGCGACCAAGCTTGATATCCATAAAGGTATAGATCAGCGCTGTGAGAAAACCGACCATCAGAAAGGCTACACCATAAAATATTGCTCCTGTAACACCGCTGTGTTCGGCAAAAATGGGCGAAAGCCTGAAAACTGCAAAAACGCCAAGGCGTGCCACGGCCATCTCCAGCCCCATTGCCAATGCCAACTCTCTTCCCTTGAACCACTTAACTATGGTTTTACTAACTGTAATGCCGGCCATTTCGACACCAATCCCAAAGATGGCAAATCCGAAAAAGGCCAGTTTAGCACTGCCCGGAACTGCAGTCCAGAAACTGCCCAGCCAGCTATGGAATCCTGTGGCAGCAAAGCTTTCGGTGAGTGCGTAATACTTGATAAAGCCCCCAAGCACCATGGCAATGGTTGCGGTAAGTATGGTGAAACGAATGCCCATCTTGTCGAGGATGATGCCCGAAAGAATCAGAAAAAACGCGAAGACGTTGAGGAAGAACTCCGAACCGCCAAGCATTCCGAAGGTCTTGGGCGACCACCCGTGGTTGCGTTCAAGCAGACCTTGAAGCGGGGCTGCCACATCCACAAAAAAATAGGCGAAAAACATGGTGAGCGAAATCAGCGCAAGCACGACCCATCGTGCAGTTTTCGAATCGCGCAGCGATTGTTTGATGGTTTCAGTCATTGTCTGAAGTTTTTGAATGATTATACATTAAAAAATATGAATCAGCAGTTTCGTATCGAACCATGGCTCTTCGAACCAGTGCCTTATGGGGTAGGTTTTGGCAATTACCTTGCGGGGCAACAACTTGATCTCTTCATCCACATCCCCGCCCTTGAGATATATTATTCCATTGGCTTTGTTGTTGCGCCCTGATCTTGAATATTTATCTGCAACCCATTTATAGAACTCCGGGAGCGTGGTAACAGCCCGGCTCACCACAAAGTCAAACTTTTCTGTCAGGCTTTCGGATCTGATTTGTTGTGTTTTAACATTGGTCAGCTGCACGTGGGCAATGGCTTCATTAACCACTTTTATCTTTTTTCCGATGCTGTCAGTAAGCAGAAAATTTGCTTCCGGAAACATGATCGAAAGAGGAATCCCCGGAAATCCGCCGCCTGTTCCTACGTCAAGGATACGGCTTCCGGGAACGAACTGCACAAATCGTGCTATAGCCAACGAATGCAGGACGTGCCGCTCGTAGAAATGATCCATGTCCTTACGCGAAATAAGGTTGATGCGTGCATTCCAATCCTCATAAAACGGCTTCAGGGCTTCAAATTGCTGAAGCCTTGCCGTGTCGAGTTCCGGAAAATACTTCCTGATCAGCTCCATGAGGGTGGCACAAAGGCGCGTAAAGGTATAAAATCGTTTCCAACAACGATTACCTTCTTCATCAATGCGATAATAACAACTGCTTGTCAGCAATTCGGAGGCTTGCCTTACGGCAATAAAAGGACAAGGGAGTAGTTTTGAAGCCACCTAGAAACAATAAATGACCAGAATCTTTATTAAGGCTTTTATATTTTTGATGATTATTCCAACCGGTATTTTCGCCCAATGGCCGGCAGCCGAGCAGTATATCAACCGGTTCAGCGACATCGCGATGCAAAAAATGCGGGAGTATCGTATCCCGGCTTCGATTACCCTGGCGCAGGGCATTCTTGAATCTGGAAGTGGCACGAGTGTGCTTGCCCGTGAAGCCAACAACCATTTTGGAATAAAATGTCACAGGGGTTGGGAAGGGAAAACCTTTCATGCTGATGATGATGAAAAGAATGAGTGCTTTCGTGCCTACGATTATCCTGAGCAATCCTACCACGATCACTCAATTTTTCTGACTACACGACCGCGCTATGCTTCACTTTTTGAACTGGATCCGATGGGTTATCAAGCCTGGGCGCATGGATTGAGCAAGGCAGGTTATGCCACCAACCCCCGTTATCCCGAGTTGCTTATCAGAATCATAGAGCGACATCAGCTGTTCCGCTTCGACAGCCTTGCCATGAAAGCGCTCGAAATGGCACCGGCCCTTGTAGTCAATGAGGAAGATCACCGTTTTCTGGTGGTTAGTCCATCAGAGTATGCAGTAGTTGGTAAGTCGAAATCCGGCCGGTATATTTTTGAGAACAATTGCAGGAAAATGATTTTTGCCCGCGAAGGCGATCGGGTTGCTTCTGTGGCAGACGAATTCAACATATATAGCTTCCAGATCCGCAAGTACAATGAGCTTGCGAAAAATGAAGAACCCGAGCCTGGACAGTTTATTTACCTAGAGAAAAAAGCCCGACGTTCGAAGGATCACAAAACACATATTCTTCGCGTCGGGGAGAGTTTGTACGGAGTGTCGCAACAATACGGCATCCGGCTGAGCAGGCTCCTGAAGATGAATGATTTATACAATGGTTCCGAGATCAGGCCCGGAAAAATACTAAGTCTTCGTTAAAAAAAAAGGCCGCCCGGGGGCAGCCTTTATTAATCATTTGATGATATCAGATCGAAGGAACTTCCTCGATGATAACACCTTTGGCTTCGATGGTGTATTGATGAGCATCTTCGGTGATGCTGTCGATATACTCCTGCGAGCGGCCTGCATCTTCGGCATAATGCCTGAGCAATTCGGCGCTGATAAGCTCGCGCAGGGCAACACCTTCCACCCAAACCATTTTACCGGCAGCATCCATGGGCACGAAGAACTCATGGTCCTTCATATTGATCTGAATGGTTTCTTCATTGCCAAGGTCCATGGTAAGCCAGCATCCTGTGTGTTGGCAGACTTCTGCAATCATGCCGTAAACCTTGACCTCTATGGGGGTGTCTTCGGTGATCAGGCCCGCAATTTCGGCAACAGGTACAGCGCCATCCTTGGTGATGGCTTCACCAAAACTGCCGGTCGATGGGAGGGCTTCGGTGGCATGGTCATGATCGTGATCATGCTTGTGCTGATGTCCGCCGCAGGAAAATAAAAGCGAAAAGCTGACCAGTGTCAGAATGATGAGAAAATAGCTTCTGGTCATAGTCCTACTTTGGATTAATGGTAACTGTTTTAGCTTCCTCAAGGCTGATATAGCCCAGATCGTTTCCGAAGTGGTTGGACACATAGTTGATTACAGCAACAGCTTCTTCGTGTGTATTGACCTGTGGTGGCATGGGGGCACTGTATTGTACTCCTTTAATAACATTTCCACCCGGGTCGCCATTCAACACCTGATGAATTGCAGCCAGCTTATCGTTGCGGAGCAGATCCGAATCGACCAGCGAGGGGAATGCGCCCGGAATGCCCTGACCATTGGCCTGATGACATGCAAGGCACTTTTCGTTGAAAATTTTGGCACCAAGAGCGAAGTCTTTTTCAGGGCTGACTTGTTCGACAGCCTGTGTTTCTTCTTGCTTAACCTGTTCCTGTTGCGCATTTTGCTGTCCGCCTCCGCAGCTGCTGAGCATGAGAGCAAATGCCAAAATTGTTGACGGAATAGCGATTGTAAACTTCTTCATAGTTTGTTAAATTGAGGTTTTTTGCTTTGCAAAGTTATGTTTAAAATTCTTGAGGCCAATAAGAAGTTTAATGATGCTTGGGTGTAAAAGTAAATAAATCGATTTTGTACCCATTGTCGCAAGCGATCTAAGGGTGTTGAAAAGAGTCCTTGCCCTCGATAGGGGTATTCTCTGGATTACCGTCCGATAGACCGAATAAATCTGAAACATTGGAAGTTTGTAAAATAATATGCTAATTTTGCACCCTCAAAAATCCGAGGTAAGCAATTCAAAAACTAATAAATATCAGCAATGCAGAACAAAGGAGCGATCAAAGTTTTTGCAATAGCGCTGGCGCTTGTGTCGCTGTACCAGCTTTCGTTCACCTTCGTTACATCAAAAGTTGAGCGCAAGGCTAAGGCCTATGCACAAAGTGAGGCAGCCAGCATACTTGCAAATGATCTTGCAAAGGGCGATCAGGTGCTTTACAAACATTTGCTGGATTCCATCATTCAGGCTCGCGAAACCTACTTCCTAGATTCGATGGAAACCCAGCCCGTTTACAACCTGCTTATCGGAAAATACACCTATCAGCAAGCTAAAGAACGTGAAATAAACCTGGGACTTGATCTCAAGGGTGGTATGAACGTAGTAATGGAGGTTTCGGTGCGCGACATCATCGATGCCCTATCCGGTTACAGTCAGGACCCAGTCTTCCGTCAGGCCATCAATCTGGCCACCCAGAAGCAAATGAACAGCCAGAAAGACTTTGTAACCCTTTTTGGCGAATCGTTCAACGAGGTTGACCCGAATGCACGATTGGCTGCTATCTTTCTTTTTGAGTTTAAGGACAAGGGCATTACAGTTAACTCCACCAACCAGGAAGTGCTGGATGTTATAAGGGCAGAATCGGAAGCTGCCATCGACAGGTCGTTCCAGATTTTGCGTACACGTATCGACCGATTTGGTGTAACCCAGCCGAACATACAGCGTCTGGCAACTTCGGGCCGCATTCTGGTTGAATTGCCGGGTATCAAGGATCCCAAGCGCGTTCGTAAATTGCTTCAGGGTACTGCACAGCTTGAGTTCTGGGAAACATACAATTTTTCGGAGGCGTACACCTATTTCGACGACGCTAACAAAAGACTTGCTCAAACCACATCTGAAACCAATGCTCCCAATTCTGAACCTGAAGTTGCTGAAAATCAGATATCACAAGCAGATACAGCCAGCACTACAACCGAACCTAAATCCGATAGCCTCAGTCTGGCTGACCAACTTAAGTCGGACACTACAGCTGCTAAAGATAAAAGCTTTGCCGAATATGCCAAAGAAAACCCGCTCTATGCCTATCTGATGCCCTCCTATGTGCAGGACGAGCAGGGAAGGTTTTTCCCGGGCAACACAGCGCGTGTGGGCACAGCCCTGGTGAAAGACACCGCCCGCATCAACTATATGCTCAGGCAGGTACAGGGAATCTTCCCCCGCAACATGAAGCTGGCATGGACTGTTAAGCCTCGTGGCGGCTCCTCGAATCAGGCAGGAGTTCTTGAACTGGTTGCACTCAAAACCTCGCGCGACGGTAAATCGGCACTTGGCGGAGAAGTCATTGTTGACGCACGACAGGACTATGATCAGGCCGGAAGGGTTGAGGTAACCATTCAGATGAACAGCGAAGGAGCCAAGTCATGGAAGCGTCTTACCGGAGAAAACATTGGCCGTCAAGTGGCTATTGTTCTTGATGATTATGTGTATTCTTACCCCGTTGTAAACGATGAGATTCCCAGTGGACGATCATCCATTAGCGGTGGAGACATGACCATTGAAGAAGCCCAGGACCTTGCCAATATCCTCAAAGCTGGTAAGTTGCCTGCTCCGGCACGTATACTCGAAGAAGCCGTAGTTGGCCCATCGCTCGGCCGGGAAGCCGTGAACGCTGGTTTGTGGTCGTTCCTGATTGCGTTTGTCATGATTCTTGCCTATATGTGGTTTTTCTATAATAAGGCAGGTTTGATTGCCAACTTTGCGCTACTGACCAACATCTTTTTCCTGTTTGGTGTACTGGCTTCCCTCGGAGCTGTGCTGACCTTACCCGGTATCGCCGGTATCGTGCTTACACTCGGTATGGCTGTCGATGCCAACGTAATCATCTACGAACGTATCAAGGAAGAGGTGAAGCTTGGCAAAGGACTCAGGCTTGCCATCGAGGACGGTTATAAGAATGCCTACTCAGCCATCATCGACGGTAACGTAACCACACTGCTCACAGGTATTGTACTCTACACTTTCGGAACCGGCCCGGTTCAAGGTTTTGCTACCACACTAATCATTGGTATTCTTACCTCCCTTTTCACTGCAATCCTCATCTCACGTATTATTTTTGTTTGGTTGCTTAACAAAAACGCAGAAGTGACGTTTAGCACTTCAATCACAAAGAATTTTCTCAAAAACGTCGACTTCAACTGGCTTGGAACACGCAAGAAAGCATACATTCTCAGTTCTGTTCTTATTGTCATCAGTCTTGGTTCACTTCTCACCCGTGGCCTTAACTATGGAGTTGATTTTACCGGAGGTCGCACTTATCTTGTGCGTTTCGACCAGGACGTAAGGGTAACTGATGTAAGAACTGCACTTTCCAAACAGTTTACAGAAGCAACACCGGAAGTCAAGACTTTTGGCCCCGACCGTCAAGTTAAGATTACAACCAAACATATGATTGAAGACGATAGCCGTGAAGCTGACTCAATAATTCAGGTCATGCTTTTCAGCAGCCTAAAGGACTTCTTCAGTACACCAATTTCTTTCAACGAATTCACTTCAGACGAGGAATCATCCGAAGAAAAATATGTAGGCATCCTAAGTTCTCAGAAAATTGGACCTACCATTGCAAGCGATATTCGCAACAAGTCGGTAACGGCCGTCTTTTTTGCACTCATCATCATCTTCGCCTATATCGCAATCCGATTCCGCAAATGGCAATATGGTCTGGCAGGTTTGATCGCACTTTCGCACGACACCCTCATAGTCATCGGCTTGTTTGCCTTGTTCCATCATATCCTGCCCTTCAGCCTCGAGGTGGATCAGGCGTTTATTGCAGCCATCCTTACCATCATAGGATATTCCATCAACGACACGGTAATTATCTTCGATCGTATCCGCGAAAACATTGGACTTCATCCGCGTAAGTCGCTCAAGCAGAACATCAACGATGGCTTGAACCAGACTCTCACTCGTACCATCAACACTTCGGGTACCACTATGCTTGTGCTTGTGATGATCGGTTTGTTTGGTGGCGAGGTTATCAGAGGATTTGTGTTTGCACTGTTCATGGGTATCCTTGTTGGTACCTATTCCTCGGTGTTCAACGCAAGTCCTATTGTTTACGACCTTCTGGGAGGACCTAAACAGGAAGAAGAAGCAGCACGTCAGGCCGAAGAAAAGCTTAACAAGAAAAAGTAATCATTCATTGCATTGCTTAAAATCCGGCAGAGGTTTTCCTGCCGGATTTTTTTTGTCTGTCTCAAGCCAGGGCCAGAGGATCTTCATGACAGTAATGACCAAAAAAACTACCTTTGTCCAAATTTACAGAAGGCCATGCTGCTGTTTTTTGATCTCGGAACAGGCGAAATAATATTGATACTTATCGTGCTTTTTGTTGTTGTGGGTCCGCGTCAGTTGCCTGAGGTTGCCCGAACGGTAGGCAAAGCCATCAACGAAATGAAAAGGGCTTCGGCTGGTTTCCGGAACGAGATTCAGAAAGAAGCCATGCGCCTTGAGCGCGAAACCGGATTGAATGAACTGAAAAGCTCTTTTAAGGCCGATGCCCCTCAGGCTGGTGTTCCGTCGGATGCAAGCCCTGAGTCTGTTACGGAAGCTCCTGTTGAGGATTTTGGTGCTATACCTTTTGGAACCACTCCTGAAACATCAGTTGCACAAAACACCGCTGATTCCAATAAATCATAAGATGCGTCGTTCGAAACAAGGAAATACATTGTCTGGATGAGCAATTATCTTAAAATATTCTTTGTATTAATATTCATCATGCTCGCTCAGCATGGCTGGGCGCAGCGTTCGTTGGTAAAAAGTGCCGACGAGGCATTTGATCGCAAACAATATTCGCTGGCAATCGACAGGTATAAGAAAGCCTTTTCGAGAGTTAAAGACAAGGACGAAAAAAACCGCATCAGCTGGCGTCTTGCCGAGAGCTACCGGCTTACCGGCAGCTTTAAACGTGCCGAAGCAACTTACAGGCGTGTGATGCGGTCCAGTCTGCCAGACCAATACCCATCCTTACTGCTTATTTATGCTGATCTGCTTAAGGTTATTCAGAAGTATCCCGAAGCAATAGAATATTACAATCGCTATACACAGGCAGTACCTGACGACCCGAGGGGCCCTGAAGGGGCAGCGCTGGCTGCACAAATCGAAGAGTGGATGGCCAATCCCTCTCGTTTTGAGCTTACACTTGTTAAGCAAATTAATTCAAGGGAATCTGATTTTGGAGCCTCATGGGGGTCAGGCGAATACAATGAGATTATCTTTACTTCCACACGAAACGGGTCAACAGGTAAAGAAAAGGACCGCTGGACTAATCAGAGTTTCAGCGACCTTTATACCAGCCGCCTCGATCGTAACGAAAAATGGAGCACCCCTCAGCCTTTCGATAATACCGAGTCCATCAACACCAAAGCCAATGAAGGCGCCCCACACATGAACAGCGCCTTCAATACCCTCTATTTCACCCGATGCAACAACACGCCGCAGCAGGCATCAGGATGTCAGATCATGGTGAGTAACCGTCAGGGACGTACCTGGAGTCAGCCCGTACCCCTGGAGATCAGGGGCGTGGACAGCCTCGACATTGTCGGTCACCCGAGTCTGAGCAAGGATGAACTAATCATCTATTTCTCCGCCGACCGCAAAGGCGGCTTTGGTGGAAAAGACATCTGGATGGCCATGCGCGACAACAAAAGCCAGCCATTTGGACGTCCCGTAAACGCCGGCCTAAATGTAAATACTTCAGGGGATGAGATATTTCCTTTCTATCGAAACGACACCAGCCTCTATTTCGCTTCGAATGGGCACCCCGGCATGGGAGGCTTCGACATCTTTGTGAGCAGCCCTGACAACAACGGCCAATGGGGCAAGCCCCGCAATATGCGATATCCAATGAATTCGGCTTATGATGATTTTGCCGTAATCTTTCACCCGACTGAGGAAAGGGGCTTTTTATCAAGCAACCGCGACAATATCCGCGGGGTGGACAACCTTTATTATTTCATCGAACCCCCGGTGCTCTTCACATTAAGCGGAACTGTCAAGGATGAAAAGACACTGCAGTTTGTCGAAGATGCCACCATCCGGCTCATAGGCTCAAACGGCACTTCGGTAAGTACAAGAACCAATAATAAGGGCTTCTACCTTTTCGGTAACTCCCAGATTGACAAAAATACAACCTACGAAGTCATAGTTGATAAACCCAACTATTTCACCCTCAATGTTGTCGAAACCACGGTCGGACTCGAATTTTCAAAAGACATCACCAAAGACTTCCTTTTGTCACCTATCCCTCAGGCACCCATCGTGCTGCCCGATATTTTGTACGATCTGGCACGCTGGGAGTTAAAGCCGCAGTTCGAAGACTCTTTGCAGGGTCTCATCGTAACCCTCCAACGCAATCCCACCATTGTGGTTGAGCTTGCCTCGCACACCGATAACCGCGATACCGACGAACGAAACGACATTCTCTCGCAACGACGTGCCCAATCGGTGGTGGACTACCTGATTGCACGTGGCATCGAGCCTGAGCGCATGGTAGCCAAGGGTTATGGCGAAAGGGTACCACGTCGCCTCGAGCGCGATATGGTCGTAAATGGATTTACTTTCAGGGCTGGAACAGTGCTCACCGAAGAGTTCATCAATAGTTTGCGCAGCAACGATGAAAAGGAGGCCGCTCATCAGCTCAACCGCCGAACCGAGTTCAGGGTGCTGAGCAAGGATTTTGTGCCTAAAGTAACCAATGAGCCCGTGGGAACGGCAGTACGTATTGTCGTTAACCCCGAGGAAAACGAAATTGCTTTCAATACCAATGCCGACGGTGCCATCGTAATACCATGTGTGGTTGACGGCTTCAACGAAAACTTTGTTTTTGTCCGCAACGAACAGGCCTACGTCTCGCTTGCCAAGGCGCTTGATTGGCTTCGCAAGGGTATTTTGAGCCGCGATAACCTGAAAGGAGAGGCCGAATTTATACTTACGGCCGGCAACATCGCCGACGGAGCAGTGTTCAACATCAGAGAACTACGTATTGCCAACCGAACAATTAATAATGTCGAAATCGTTGTTCGGCACAAAACCGAATCGCCATTGGTTTTCGGTACTGGAGTGCTCAGCCGTATGGGCGAATATGAAATCAGCACCCGAAACCGTAAGCTGATTTTTAGGTAAGCATGATGAAAGATGATCGCCGTTATCAGCAGCGGGGCGCTTCAGCCGGCAAGGAGGACGTTCACAACGCCATTAGAAATCTCGACAAGGGATTGTATCCCAATGCGTTTTGCAAAATCATCCCTGATATACTTGGCGGCGACCCTGAGTTTTGCAACATCATGCATGCTGATGGGGCAGGAACCAAATCGTCGCTGGCTTATTTGTACTGGAAGGTGACCGGTGACCTGAGCGTGTGGGAAGGCATCGCACAGGATGCCGTGGTAATGAATACCGACGACCTGCTTTGTGTAGGTGCAACCGACAACATACTCCTTTCTTCAACCATAGGAAGGAACAAAAATCTGATTCCGGGAGAGGTCATTTCGGCCCTGATAAATGGCACAGAAAAATTTCTTGCTCAATTGCGCGACATGGGTATTGGAATTTACAGCACCGGAGGTGAAACCGCTGATGTAGGCGACCTTGTACGCACCATCATCGTCGACAGCACAGTAACTGCCCGCATGAAGCGTAGCGAGGTGATTGAGAACCATATTCAGGCTGGAAATGTGATTGTTGGTCTTGCATCTTTTGGTCAGGCAAGCTACGAAAGTACCTACAATGGAGGCATGGGCAGCAACGGTCTCACCTCGGCCAGGCACGACGTTTATAATAAGTTGCTGGCAGCAAAGTATCCCGAAAGTTATGACCCGCTCATATCAGATATGTTGGTTTATAGCGGGAAATATGGTCTGACCGATCCAACAGAAGTGCCTGGTGTGAATGCCGGACAGATGGTACTCGCGCCCACACGCACTTATGCCCCAATTATCAAGGCATTGCTAAACAATGACCGGCCAAAAATCAACGGTCTCATCCACTGCAGCGGCGGAGGGCAAACCAAGGTGCTCCGCTTTATTGATAAGCTGCATATCATTAAAAATCAGTTGTTTGAGGTTCCGCCACTTTTCCGCATGATCCAGCAAGCCTCCGGCACTTCATGGCAGGAGATGTACAAAGTGTTCAATATGGGCCACCGGATGGAGGTGTACACGGATGAAAGTACCGCTGAAGCACTGATCGGAATAGCGCGTTCGTTTAATGTTGAGGCAAAAATTATCGGGCATGTGGAAGCCTCCGCACACAGGAAACTAACCATCCGAAACAGTTTTGGGGAGTATATTTACTGATTTGCGACGATCCGGCAGTTTCATCGCGATTAGTTTGCTAAGCCTTGAACAGACAAGCAATTGTTGCATTTCTTTTTTTTCTGAGCAGACATAGCTCAATGCGCTGTCATGCAATGATTTAAGGTGATCGGACGTGTAATTGGACCAAGGTAGCAGCCCTGCCAAAAAATCTTAATTTTGCACAACAAAAGCTGGATAAGTGGAAATAGTTGACAAGCTGGAGGATATCCGCCGCCGGTGGGAAGAAATGAGCGAGCAGCTCAACGACCCCTCCGTGATGGCCGATATGAAACGCTACGTAAAGCTGAACAAGGACTATAAAGACCTGGAGCCTGTGGTCAGGGCATTTGCTCAATACAAGGATGTGATCAGAGGCATCGAAGATGCGCGTGAGCTGATGTGGACAGAAAAGGATGAGGATTTCAGGATGATGGCAAAGCAGGAACTCGACGAGTTGGAGGCCATAAAGGAAAAGCTTGAGGAAGATATACGTTTGATGCTGATCCCGAAGGATCCACAGGATTCAAAAAATGCCGTGGTCGAAATTAGGGCTGGAACCGGAGGTGATGAGGCCAGCATCTTTGCCGGCGACCTTTACCGGATGTATGCAAAGTACTGCGAGCGCAAAGGATGGCGCACCGAGCTTGTGGACATGAACGAAGGTACTGTTGGCGGTTTCAAGGAGATTATTTTCAATGTGATAGGGGATAATGCCTATGGCATCATGAAATTTGAAAGTGGTGTGCACCGTGTGCAGCGGGTACCAAAGACCGAAACGCAAGGCCGCATACATACTTCAGCAGCAAGTGTGGTTGTTTTGCCGGAAGCCGAAGAATTCGACATCGAACTCAATGAAAAGGATATCCGGAAAGAAACCTTCTGTTCCTCAGGCCCCGGAGGTCAATCAGTTAATACGACTTATTCGGCGGTGCGCCTGACGCACGTGCCCAGTGGCATCGTGGTTTCGTGTCAGGACGAAAAATCGCAGATCAAGAACCTAGCCAAGGCCATGAAGGTGTTGCGTACCCGCCTCTTTGAACGCGAATACAGCACATACCTCGAAGAAGTGGCCTCCAAACGAAAAACCATGGTGAGCACCGGCGACCGTTCGGCCAAGATACGCACCTACAACTGGCCTCAGGGTCGCGTCACCGACCATCGCATCAACCTGACCTTTTACAACCTTCAGGTTATTATTGATGGCGAGCTCGACGAACTGATCGAAAAACTACAGATGGCCGAAAATGCGGAACGACTGAAAACGGAGCTTGAAGGCAGTTAAACACCCCCTGATCTTATGACTATTAAAAGATGCGATATTTTATTAGTCTTCCTTACGCTGCTTACAATACTAGGCCCCACATTGAGTTCGTGCGGGTTTTATTTCCGTACCCGGCTTTACGAAGAGCATGATCTAGTTAAAAGCACTCTGCGTTTCAGGCAGGAATACTATTTCAATGAGGTGGCCGAGCGCCGCACCCCATTCCTTAACTTACATAAAACAATGCTTAAGGAGGTTGCGGCCAATGGTCAGGCAATGATAAGGGTATACGACCATCTGAGCCTCACGCTTGGTAGCTTCAGGCCCGATAACACCGTTTATCTGATTGTTGATGGACAGGTATTTCCATTCGAAAGCCTCGATCCTGAGCAGAATATTCAAACTCACATCTCTGAAGACAGAAAAGATGTGCTCACGGCCGATTCCACCAGAGTTTCGGTCGTAACCGGTTATACAACCACCCAGAGCCGGCAGGTGCGCTATCATTATGTCATCACACCTGAGCTGATGAACAAAATGCAACATGCCAGGGCAATAGCGTTCAGGTATTACGCAGGCCCTTCGATGATGACAGTCGAGGTTGGACCGAAGAATCTGAAAAACATTAAAAAGCTCATCAGTGCATAATACCGAACCATGAGCAGAGAGAGATTGCTCGAAAACATCAGGCGTAGGAAGTCCTTTCTGTGTGTTGGCCTTGATACCGATCACGGACGCATTCCGGAAATGCTTCACAATGATCCCGATCCGGTATTTTCTTTCAACAAGGCCATCATCGATGCCACAGCGTCCTATGTGGTTGCTTTTAAGTTAAATACTGCATTTTACGAAGCAAATGGGCTCAAGGGATGGATTAGTCTGGAAAAGACTGTTGCCTATATCAGGGAGAAATATGCTGATATTCTGATCATTGCTGATGCCAAGCGGGGTGATATCGGCAACACTTCGGCAAGCTATGCACGCGCCTTTTTCGATGTCATGGGGGTCGATGCCATAACTGTGGCACCCTATATGGGTGCTGATTCGTTGAGTCCGTTTTTTAACTATAAGGATAAGTGGACCATCGTGCTCGCTGCCACATCGAACAACGGTTCGGCCGATTTTCAGCAGCTTAAGGACGAGGCCGGTATAAAATTATACGAGCATGTTGTGCGTAAGGCCAGCCAATGGGCTGGTCCTGACCAGCTGATGTTTGTGGTGGGTGCCACAAAGCCTTCCGAGCTCGCAAAACTCAGGCAAATTGTACCTGATTATTTTTTTCTGGTCCCAGGTGTGGGTGCACAAGGCGGTAGCCTTTCCGAAGTCGTGGAAAATGCCATAAATGACCATTGTGGATTGCTTGTTAATGCTTCAAGATCAATCATCTACGCATCAATGGATAAGGATTTTGCGGAAGTTGCACACACAGAGGCTCAAAGGTTGCAACAGGAGATGGCTATTTACCTGAAGCAACGTGGCCTTATCTAAATTGAAAAGCAGAACCCCATAAACTCCTTCAGGGAATTAGCGTTTCTTCGATTTACTAAGATAAAAAGCCGCCTCTTTGATTCAGGGCGGCTTTCAGATTTTCTTAGTATCAGCTCAGATGCCTTCAACAACCGTTGTCCAGCCGAATTTATCCTCAATTTCGCCATATTGAATGGCTCTGAGGGTGTTATAGAGCCTGGTTGACCATTCACCGGCTTTTTCGCCGTAGTAGTATTCCTTTTTCAATTCGCGGTCGTAAATCGACCTGAATGGGCTGATGATGGCTGCAGTGCCGCAGGCTCCGGCTTCTTCAAAGCTTTCCAGTTCTTCAACCGGTACGGGACGACGTTCTACCTTCAGACCCAGATCATCGGCAATGATTTCGATGCTTTTGTTGGTCACCGAAGGCAGAATCGTGCACGATTTGGGAGTGATATAACTCATGTTGCGAATGCCGAAGAAGTTTGCAGGACCAGCTTCGTCGATGTATTTCTTTTCTTTGGCATCAAGGAAGAGCACGGATGAATAGCCCTCGGTGTGGGCACGCTCGGCGGCACGCAGACTCGCAGCATAGTTGCCACCTACTTTGATGTGGCCCGTTCCCAGAGGAGCAGCGCGGTCATAATCGCGCACCAGCTGAACTTTTACAGGGTTAAAGCCTTCTTTGAAATATGGCCCCACCGGCGTAACAAAAACGACAAGCATATATTCTTTTGCGGGTTTCACGCCAACCTGCGCGCCCGAGCCAAACAGCAATGGTCTGATATACAGCGAAGAACCAGTTCCGTAAGGTGGTATGAAGCGCGCATTCAATCGCACAGCTTTTTCAATGGCTTCAAAAAACAACGCTTCGGGTGGAATGCCCATCATAATTCCACTGGCCGACATGCGCATCCGGCGTGCGTTTTCCTGCCAGCGAAACAGCCTCACCTTTCCATCGGCACCACGATAGGCCTTGAGCCCCTCGAAGGCTTCCTGCCCATAGTGCAGTCCTGTGGCAGCCATGTGGATGCTAATATACTCGCTATCAGTAACTTCCAGCTCGCCCCACGCTCCGTCACGATAAGTACACCTGACATTAAAATCGGTGCGGAAATAGCCAAAGGGCAGGCTGCCCCAGTTTATATCTTCTGTTGTATCCATGAATTGTGTATTTATTTTCATGAAGCTAATTTAGGGAAAATGTCCATGCTTATTCCGTGAATTGTGAATAAATAAACAATCATAAAGTTATCGGTGATTCGCATGTGCTTTTTTCCGCAATCCTGCTTTTCATGAATCACAGAAATGGAAAAATCCATGCGGCAATCAGGGCGAAAGCGAGCGAAGGCAGCAGGTTGAGCACTTTTATCTTTGTCATGCCGAGGATGTTGAAGCCCAGTCCGACCAGGATAATTCCGCCGGTGGCTGTCATGCTGGTGATCATGAGTTGGGGCATGGAAGCGCCAAACCAAGCTGCCAGCAAGGTGAGGCCGGCCTGATACGCAAACAGCGGAACAATAGAAAACAAAACACCAACACCCAATCCAGATGCTAAAGCCATGGCGCTGATGCCATCCATCATCGACTTGATGTAATAAACCGAACGGTCGCCATTAATACCTTCCTCAACAGCCCCTAAGATGGTCATCGATCCCATACAGAAAAGCAGAAACGCGGTCATCAGGCCCTGATTGAAGCGACTTCCTCCTGCCCCGGTACGGCGGCCGATACGTTCAGCTAAACCCTCGAAAAAGTCATCCAAACCCAGCAATTCTCCGGTTAGTGCGCCAAGAATGAGGCTCAGGACAATCAGTATCCATTCCTCGGCCCTGAGTGCCATGAGCATACCCAAAACAAGGGTAAACAGTCCTATGGCCTGAAATAGTGCGGTCACATACCGTTGCGGAAGGCGGGCGTGAAGAAGTAGACCGGCCAGTCCACCCAGCAGCACCGCAAGCACATTAGCAATGGTTCCGAGGATGATCATTTTCAGGGATTTAATGATACTAATAGCGATTCCAGATAGTGTTGGCGGATGCCAAACTGAGTTTTTAGTCCTGCAATCTTTTCGTCTATTCTTCCTATATCAGGTTTTTTATCTGTTTTCATACCGGTCAGAAGCAGGTTTTTTGGCGTGTGGCCTACGTCGATAAACTCTTGTATATGAGCTTTATATCCATGCTTCTCCATAATCAGTGCCCTAAGGGTATCAGTCAGGATTTCGGCCTGACGCTCCCAAAAAATACCGTAATTTAGCATAGGCATTGTGCCCGGAGGCAACATGGCATTGCGTAGTTGTTTATGGCAACAGGGGGCACAAACGATAAGCCTTGCACCTGCTTTTATTCCGGTGGCTATGGCATCGTCGGTGGCAGTGTCGCAGGCATGCAAAGCAATAAGTACATCAATGCCGGTGGCATCAAACCCGGCTATGTCTCTCTGAATAAAGCGAAGCCCGGCAAAGCCGGCATCACGGGCAATTTGATTGGTTAGTTCAACCAGCTCCGGCCGTTGTTCAATGCCTTTGACCTCACATTTATCACCATAAACAGATTTGAGGTATTCATACAGAGCAAAAGTGAGATAACCTTTTCCGGAACCCATATCGGCCACAGTTAGGAAATTGCCCTTTATGAGTGGTTCGAGAAGCGGCTGCAAAATGGCGATGTATTGATGAATCTGCCTGAATTTGAATTGCATGGAGGGCAGGATTTTGCCCGAAGCATCGGTTAATCCCAAACGGTACCAATGAAAACCTGCCGGATCTATGAGTCGCTTTTTGACTTTGTCATGACTCAGTCTTACCGGCATTTCCTGCTTCAGTGGCCGGGCAATTAATTTTTGCGTGCCTTTGAGATTACCTGTGAGTTGCAGGTGTTCGACAGCCGTGAATAAGTTGGCTTCCAGAAAATGCTCTTCGAATATGTGGTAAGCCAGATTCAAGGCGTCGGATGGGGGGTGATTTTTAACAATTTCACGCCTTTCGTAATGCTCGGTGAGCTGGAGCATCAGCGCTCCTTTAATTTGGACCGGTCGCAGACTTACACGTCTGAGCTCGCTTTGCTTCTGCCGTGGTTTGCTTATAATCAGTTTTACCAATGTGGACTGATGCACCGATTTCGTCAGCGCATCCCAAAGTTGTCCTGTATTTGAATTCTTCTCCATTCTGGCCCTTGTTCCATGTGGCTGCTAAATTATCCTTTTTTGGCCAGCAGCTTGTTTGTCAATTTGTCAGTATCGGTGGCTGGCACAAACTTTGCAAATGGATGCCAAACCATAAAATCTTGTACAATGCAAAAAGGAACCATCGACGTCAGGACCGAGAACATTTTCCCCATCATCAAGAAATTTCTTTATTCTGACCACGAAATTTTCCTTCGTGAGCTGGTCAGCAATGCTGTTGATGCCACTCAGAAGCTGAAGACCTTATCATCGGCCGGGGAGGCAAAGGGTGAGCTGGGCGACCTTACCATACAGGTTGAAGTGAACAAAAAGAAGAAAACAATTACGGTTCGCGACCGCGGTATTGGCATGACCCGTGAGGAAGTGGAAAAGTATATCAATCAGATTGCTTTTTCAAGTGCAGAGGAATTTGTTGAGCAGTTCAAGAACAAATCACAGGCCGAAGCCAATGCCATCATTGGTCATTTCGGGCTAGGTTTTTATTCGGCTTTTATGGTGGCCGAAAAGGTAGAGTTGTTCACCCTGAGCTATCGCGAGGGCGCGCAACCTGTGAAGTGGGAGTGCGATGGAAGTCCGGAATATACCATCACCGATACTAAAAAAGCTGAGCGCGGCACCGAAATTGTGCTTCATATCGACAAGGAAAACGAGGATTTCCTCGAAGAATATAAGATCCGAGAGCTTTTAAACAAGTATTGCAAGTTTCTTCCGGTACCTATTCAGTTTGGCACACGCAAAGAGGAGGAACCGATTGAAGGTGAGACCGATAACGAGGGTAAAGCAAAAACAAAAACCATCGAAAAACCCTGGATCATCAACAACACTTTTCCGCTCTGGAAGAAGGCACCCTCTGAAGTTGGTGATGACGAATACAAGAAATTTTACAACGAACTGTATCCACTCAGCTTCGAAGAACCCCTTTTCAACATCCACCTCAATGTTGATTATCCGTTCAACCTGACCGGCATTCTCTATTTCCCGCGGGTCAGGCACAACTACGAGATGCAACGCAATAAGATTCAGCTCTATTGCAATCAGGTGTTTGTAACCGATTCGGTCGAGGGTATTGTACCCGACTTTCTTACCCTGCTCCATGGCGTGATCGATTCGCCCGATATTCCGCTGAATGTGAGCCGTTCCTTTTTGCAAAGCGATCAGAATGTGAAGAAAATCTCAGGCCATATCACCAAAAAAGTGGCCGATAAGCTGGAAGACCTCTTCAAAAAAGACCGCGAAGGTTTTGAGCAAAAATGGAACGATATCCGGCTGTTTATTCAGTATGGCATGATTTCGGAGCCGAAGTTCTACGAGCGTGCTGAAAAGTTTGTACTTCTAAAGAACGTCGATGGAAAGCACTTTACAATCGAAGAGTACAAAGCACACATCGAAACCAATCAAATAGACAAGGATAACACCCTAATAGTTCTTTATGCCGGCAATACCGATGACCAATACAGCTACATTGAATCTTCCCGCGAACGCGGCTACGATGTTTTGGTGATGGATGGTATACTGGATGCACACTTCATTAACACCCTCGAGCAAAAAATGAGCAACACCCGGTTTGTGCGTGTTGACAGCAATTCGATCGACAAACTCATCGAAAAGCAGGAGGAGAACCTGCCTTCGAAGCTGAATGATGAGCAGAAGCAGGCCTTGAAAGCAGCTTTCGAAAATGCCGTTGATAAGACCCGTTATGAAGTTGTTTTCGAGCCTTTAAGCGAAAGTGATGCCCCCGTGGTCATTACCCAGAACGAGTTCATGCGCCGTTACAAAGATATGTCGGCCGTTGGTGGGAGTCCGCTGATGGGCATTGGCGATATGCCAGAGCAATATAATCTTGTGGTCAACGAAAACCATCCACTCGTCTCGGGTCTGTGGGAAAAGGATGAATCCGAACGTAACAGACAGATAAGCTATCTCTACGATCTGGCGCGCCTCTCGAGGAATCTGCTTAAAGGAAAGGAGCTGAATGCCTTTATCAGGGCCAGTATGGAAAACCTTGCCTGATGCGCAATTGTCTTTAATACGGGCCGGTAATTTTTTGTTTGCCGGCCTTATTTATTTGTTAATATTCAATTAATGCAATTGTTTTATCTTAGCCTGTTATAAATCCGTATCAATCATGAAAAAGACCTTAATTGTCATAGGCGTAATCATTGTTCTTGTGTTGGTTTTCTACAGCTTCTTCAAGAACAACTTTAATAATATGGTCCGGCTTGGCGAGCAGGTGGATGCACAATGGGCTCAGGTGGAGAATGTTTACCAGCGCAGAGCCGACCTGATTCCGAACCTTGTTAATACCGTGAAAGGATTTGCCGCTCAGGAACAGGAAGTGCTGATCGGTGTGGTGGAAGCCCGCGCAAAGGCCACATCTGTAAACCTTTCGGCCGACAATCTGACTGCCGAAAACCTTCAGGCTTTTCAGGAAGCACAGGCAGGCCTGAGCAGTGCCCTGGCACGGCTGATGGTAGTGGTGGAACAATATCCCGACCTGAAATCGAACCAGAACTTTCTTGAATTGCAGTCTCAGCTCGAAGGCACCGAGAACCGAATAACAGTTGAGCGAATGAAGTTCAACGATACCACCCGTGAATATAACACCTTCATCAAATCCTTTCCGCAGAACCTGTTGGCAGGCATGTTTGGATTCGATGATAAACCCTATTTTGAGGCCAAAGCAGGAGCAGAAGAGGTTCCAAAAGTTGAGTTTTAATTGCAGCCAAAATGCCAGGAGCAAAAGTCTTTTTTACGCTGGATCAGAAGCAACAGATCATTGCAGCTATACAAATGGCTGAGCACGCCACTACAGGCGAGATCAGGGTACACCTCGAGGAAAGCTGTCACGGTGAGGTGCTCGACCGTGCAGCCTTTCTGTTCGATAGCCTTGGCATAAACCGCACGGCAGCCCGCAATGGCGTGCTGATTTACATTGCAGTGAAGGACCGTAAGTTTGCCATCATTGGCGATGCGGGCATCAACTCCGTTGTGGAAGAACACTATTGGGATGATGTCAGACATTTGATGGCTGAGCACTTCAAACGCGGTGAATTCATGGTTGGACTTGTGAAGGCCATCGAACGGACCGGCAAAAAGCTCAAGAAGCATTTTCCATTCAAAGCCAACGACGTCAATGAATTATCTGATGAAATTTCTTTCAGTTAGGCAAAAGCAATCCTTCTGGATTTTAAGCTTACTGCTTCTTCCGGTATTTCTGCCGGCGCAATTGCCGGCTCCGCCCGATCCCCCCAGGCTTGTAGTAGATCTGGCCGATATCCTGAACTCTGCCCAGGAGCAGACGATGGAACAAAAGCTGGTGGCCTACGACGATTCCACTTCCACTCAGATTGTTGTGCTTACAGTGCCCGACCTTGGCGGCCTTGATCCGGCGGATTACGCCTACCGCATCGGACAAAGCTGGGGTGTTGGCCGCAAGGGATTCAACAACGGTGTGGTTATACTCATCAAACCAAAGACGGAACGTTCGCGTGGTCAGGCATTTATTGCCACCGGCTATGGCATGGAGGAAAAAGTGCCCGATGCAAGGGCGCGGCGCATAATCGATAACGAAATGATTCCCTCGTTCAGGGCCGGAGACTACTATGGAGGTATTGAAAATGCTGTGAATGCCATCATCGCATTGGCTGCCGGCACCTATGAAGGCCAGAAGGGTGAAGAGGAAATGCCACTGGCTGCAGGTTTGGTGCTGCTGGCTATTGTGGCATTTGTAGTTTTAATAATAGTACTTGGCAGCCGAAGCACTCATATGAGCGGCGGACGGGTGAATAGCCCGGATTTGTGGACGCTGATTTGGCTCGCGTCAATGGCCAACAAAGGACATTCGGGCAGTTGGGGGAAGTTTTCCGGTGGTTCGGGCGGGTTTGGCGGCGGTGGGTTCGGAGGCTTTGGCGGCGGCAGCTTTGGCGGTGGCGGAGCAGGCGGCAGCTGGTGAGTCTCGTTCGCACCAAATTTTAAATGGCTGATAGCCAAACCTCTGCTCTATAAAACACGGTTTTTGCACTCCTCTTAAAAAAAAATTTACGCATCAACATACCGAAATTGTGGTATGTTGTTGTTGAATTGTATTTTTGTGTTAAAAAAGTCTAAATTTGATTTCTTTACTCTCTCCTAACACCAACACACGTTTAAAGTATTCTCTATGAGCACTCTGTGTTTCTCAAAGATCACCATTACCTTGTTTAATCCTAACCAGCATAACTTATGTTGAATACCTTAACCTCCCCCGGGAGAATGGAAATGCTATGGCGAGCCATCATTTTGAGTTTGCTATTGCTGTTTGTTTCTGTCGTCCATCTCAGGGCACAAACCCCGGAAGCGGAAAAGAACTTCGTGCAGTGCAAAGCCTGTCATAACATTGATGGTCCTAAACTCGTCGGCCCCAATCTGGCGGGTGTAACTCAACGCCACTCTCAGGATTGGCTGATACGCTTCATCCGCAACTCACAGGAAATGATTCAGGCTGGTGACCCTGAGGCGGTAAAACTTTGGGAAGAAAATAATCGCATCCCCATGCCTTCGCACAACCTGACGGATGAACAGATTATCGACATTCTATTATACATCGACAATGGCGGTAAGGTAGCTGACCAATACCTTACGGCTCAATCTGAAGCCCAGGCCGAACAGGCAGCACTTGCAGCGCAAATCATGGCAGAGCAGGAAGCCCGTCAGCAACGACTACAGGAGATAGAGCGCGATGCCAACCGTAATTTCGGCACTACCTTCTTCATCTCGCTGATTGTCCTGCTGCTGGCCTTATTTGATCTTTTTATTTCTAAAGTGTTGAAGGCCAGATTTGTACACATTACAATGAGCCTGGTCGCAGTGTTTATTATTATTGAAATTACCTATAAGGAGGCTACAGCCCTCGGTCGGCAGCAATATTACCAGCCTACTCAGCCAATCTGGTTCTCCCATAAGGTGCATGCAGAGCAAAATCAAATCGACTGTAAATATTGCCACACAGGCGTGGACTACGGCAAGCAGGCCGTGATTCCCAATGCTGGATTGTGCATGAATTGTCACAACGTAGTAAGGCAAGGCAAGATTACGGGCACCGAGGAAATTGCAAAAATTATCAAAGCGTGGGAAACAGGGCAGCCCATCGAATGGGTAAGGGTGCATAACCTGCCCGATCATGTCTATTTTAACCATGCTCAGCATGTGAATGCCGGCAAACTCGATTGTGCCGAATGCCATGGTAAGGTAGAGACCATGCACGAAGTGATGCAAGTGAACGACCTCAGCATGGGCTGGTGCCTCGAATGCCACCGCACGAAAGAAGTCCAGTTTGGCAGCAACGGTTTTTATGAAACCTACACCAAACTGCACGAGCAGTTCAAGAATGGACAGATTCGCAGGGTAACCCCCGACATGGTGGGTGGAGGCGAATGCATGAAGTGTCACTATTAAGTAAAAAAGAATCCTGATGGAAAAGAAATATTTCAGAAGCCTCGAAGAGCTGAGCATTGATCTTGAGAGGGAGGAAAACAAGACCTACGGCGATAAGAAATTTATCATGCAATTGCAGGAGGAAAGCAAGTCGGAGGGCACTTCGCGCCGCGATTTCCTGAAGGCATTCGGTTTCACTGTTGCCAGTGCTGCCATTGCCTCGAGCTGCGAGCAGCCGGTACGCAAGGCCATACCGCTGCTCGTCCAACCCGAAGGGATCATTCCCGGCAAAGCTGTTTATTACGCTTCTTCCTATTTTGATGGGGTCGATTATTGCAGCGTCCTTGTTAAGGTGCGCGATGGACGGCCTATTAAAATCGAAGGCAATAAGCTATCATCTGTCACCGGTGGGGGAACCAGTGCACGTGCTCAGGCCTCGGTGCTCGACCTATACGATGATATCCGCTACAAAGCCCCCAAAGCAGGCGGAAATGAAAGCAACTGGGAAAGCGTTGACTCCGAAATCATTGCTAAATTTCATGGAGTCAATGCTATAGGCGGACGTATTGTGCTGCTTACACCAACCATTGCCAGTCCGGGTTCGCAGGCTTCCATAGCAGAATTTGTGAACACCTTCCCTACTACAACCCATATTCAATACGATGTGTTATCAGCCACTGGCATGCTAAAAGCCAACCAAATCACCTTTGACAAAGCCTTCATTCCGAACTACAGGTTCGACAAAGCCGACCTCATTGTAAGTTTTGATGCCGATTTTCTAAATACCTGGCTGTCGCCTGTGGAATTTGCCTCACAATACGCAAAGGGACGCAAGCTTGACGGTGAAAAGCAAACCATGTCGCGCCACATCCAGATTGAGGGCAACTTCTCGATGACCGGCTCCAATGCCGATGAGCGTGTGCAACTCAGACCTTCGATGCAGAAAGCGGCATTAATTGCCCTGATGAACGCCCTGAAAGCCAAAGCGGGTATGGGCATGACACAGCCTTCGGACTTACCCTTCGACATAAGCAGGATTGCCGATGAACTATGGGACAAAGCAGGCAAATCACTGGTAGTATGCGGTAGTAATGATGTCGAAGCGCAGCTTGTTGTAAATGCGATCAATCAACTGCTGAGCAATTACGGCAACACCATCGAAACAGATGTTCACTTGAAATTGAGAAAGGCCGATGATGCTCAAATGTCGGCCCTATTGGCTGAGATGAACAGCAGTAAGGTTGACGCCCTTCTCATGTGGGACGTTAATCCCGCGTACGACTACCCTGGCTTTGCTGATGCCATGGCCAAAGTGCCACTTAAAATATCAATGGCAGTGCAAATGGACGAAACTTCCGAGGTGGCCGATTACGTTTGCCCCGACCATCATTACCTTGAAAACTGGGGCGATGTTGAAGTGAAGACCGGTATTTATTCCACTGCACAGCCTGCAATCAGACCGATATTCAATACCAGGGCAGCCCAGGTCAGCTTGCTCAGATGGGCCGGTCAGGAAACGGACTACCGCACGTTCCTGCAAAAAGTGTGGGAAAGGAGTATTTATCCGAAGGCCGGTTTTGTTGGAACCTTCACTGCTTTCTGGAACAAATGCATTCACGACGGAGTACTCGAAACCGGCGAGAAGGAGCTTGTGCTTAGCCCCAATGCCATTGAGACCGCGTCTGCAATAAGGTCGGATGGTGTGGGTCAGGACAAAATTGAACTAACCCTTTACACAACAGTCGGCGTCGGTACAGGCAAACACGGCAACAATCCATGGCTGCAGGAGCTACCCGATCCGGTGAGCAAGGTATGTTGGGACAATTACGTGGCTATATCGCCAAAGCTGTCAGAGGAACTTGGCATCAAGGACGAAATGCTAGTTAATGTCAATGGTATTGAACTGCCCGCGTTGATTCAGCCAGGCCAGGAACATAAAACCCTTGGAATTGCATTAGGCTATGGCCATTCCGTAGGTGGCGCAGCCTCAAAGGGTGTGGGCAGAAACGCTTATTCCTTGCTTGGCAATCAAAATGGGATTCGCCTGTTCAACAACACAGATGTTGACTTAAAAAAAGTTGGAGGGAAATACCCGGTAGCCCGCACCCAAACCCATCACAGCATGGAGGGCAGGGCCATTGTGCGCGAAACCACGCTTGCCGAATGGAATGAGAATCCCATGGCCGGCAACGAGGTACGCAAGGAAATTCAATCACACCTCAAAACCCTTTACCCCAAGGCCAGTTTCGATGGTTTGCACTGGGGCATGGCCATCGACCTGAACAGTTGCACGGGATGCAATGCTTGCTTAGTGGCCTGCACGTCTGAAAACAATGTACCTGTGGTAGGCAAAGAACAGGTGTTGATGGTGCGCGAGATGCACTGGATCAGGATTGACCGTTACTACACCGGCGACCCCGACAATCCGGCCATTGTGCGCCAGCCGGTGATGTGCCAGCATTGCGACAACGCACCCTGCGAAAACGTTTGCCCGGTGGTAGCTACCACCCATAGCTCCGAAGGTATCAATCAGATGGCCTACAACCGCTGTATCGGAACACGATACTGCGCCAACAACTGCCCATATAAGGTTCGCCGATTCAACTTCTTCGACTACACGGGTGCAGATACGTTCAAGGGGAACAGGTACGACAAGGTTGAGATGTCAACTGATTTGCGTCGCATGGTGCTTAATCCCGATGTCACAGTCAGGGCCAAGGGTGTGATTGAAAAGTGCTCATTCTGTGTGCAGCGCATTCAGGAGAAGAAGCTTGAAGCCAAGAAGGAAAATCGTCAGCTGCGCGATGGTGAGGTGGTTCCGGCCTGTGCTCAGGCCTGTCCTTCGCAGGCCATCGTATTCGGCAACCTGAACGACAAGGATAGCAAGGTGTCGAAGTTCTACGCCGACCAGCGGAATTATCACCTGCTCGAAGAGCTGCATACCCTGCCTTCAGTAGGCTACCTTACTAAAGTAAAAAACACCACCGTATAACCAAAAAACCAAGCATAATGTACGTATCTCCACTCAGAGAACCGCTCATTAGGGGAGGCAAGACCTACAGCCAGGTGACCCGCGACATTCTGGCGCCCATGGCAGGAAAGCCTTCCAAATACTGGTACATGGGCATCACCATCGCCGGTATTGCAGCCCTCATCGGAGCCTACACCTCTTACCTGACGGTATATGAAGGTATAGGTACTTGGGGACTGAACAGAACCATCGGCTGGGGTTGGGACATCACCAACTTTGTCTGGTGGGTTGGTATCGGCCATGCCGGCACCTTTATTTCAGCTATTTTATTGCTTTTCCGACAGAAATGGAGAACTTCCATCAATAGATCGGCCGAGGCCATGACGCTCATAGCCATTGCAGCAGCCGGATTTTTTCCGCTCATCCATATGGGTCGGTTGCTTCTGGGTTTCTTTATATTACCATATCCAAACACCCGCGAGCTTTGGGTCAATTTCAATTCACCGTTGCTGTGGGATGTATTTGCAATCACTACTTATTTTCTGGTCTCGCTGGTATTCTGGTATGTGGGCCTTATACCCGACATCGCCACTGTGCGCGACAAGGCCAAAAACAAGATCCGGAAGCTGATTTATGGATTTCTTAGTTTTGGCTGGACAGGATCGGCCAAAAACTGGGCACGACACGAAACGGTAAGTTTGATTTTGGCCGGATTGGCTGCACCGCTTGTGCTTTCGGTGCACACCATCGTGAGTTTCGACTTTGCCACTTCGGTCATCCCGGGCTGGCATACCACAATTTTTCCGCCCTACTTCGTGTCAGGGGCCATCTTCTCTGGCTTTGCAATGGTGCTGACGCTGCTCATTGTTGCCCGTAAAGCCATGAACCTCGAGGAATACATCACCGTTGCCCACATCGAATCGATGACTAAGATCATCATTCTTACAGGCTCAATCGTTGGTATTGCCTACCTCACCGAATTTTTTATTGCATGGTATTCAGGAGTTGTGTACGAGCAGTATGCGTTTACGAACAGGGCCTTCGGACCTTATGCCTGGGCTTACTGGATAATGATGACCTGCAATGTGGTGACCCCACAGCTGTTCTGGTTTAAGAAGGTGCGAACCAATATGGTGGTTGTTTTTATCATCTCGATTTTTGTGAACATCGGCATGTGGTTCGAACGCTTTGTCATCGTGGTTACATCGCTGCACCGTGATTATCTTCCTTCAAGTTGGTCGATGTATTCGGCCACTTGGGTCGAAGTAGGCCTGTATATTGGAACGCTGGGCATATTCTTCACAGCATTTCTGCTATTTGTCCGAGTGTTCCCGGTTGTGGCCATTGCCGAAGTGAAAAGCGTACTGAAGTCATCTGGCGACAATAAAAAGCAAGATCACCATGAGCACTAAGAAGATTATTACCGCGTATTACCTTGACGAAGCCGACCTGCTAAAAGGCATTCGTCATATGCAGAGCCAAGGACTGCAGGTTGCTGATGTACTCAGTCCTTTCCCCGTACATGGACTTGACAAGGTACTGGGATTGCGTCGTTCGCGCCTTACCCGAGTGGCATTTGCAGGTGGTGCCATTGGTGGAATACTGGGTTTCCTGTTTCAGGCATGGGTGTTTACAGTGGCCTATCCAATCAATTTTGGAGGTAAGCCCCTCTTTTCGGCCCCTTCTTTCATGCCTGTTACCTTTGAAATGACTGTTCTATTTGCTGCATTCTCAATGGTAATTGCCTATTTCATCAGCCACAACATCGGCCCCGGAGCAAATCCGCTGGTTCACGACGAGCGTACAACCGATGACCATTTTCTGGTTATTGTGTCCGTGCCTGAGAATGAGGAACCTCAGACCGATAAAATTAAAAGTGTAATGACTGCGGCCGGTGCCCAGGGTATAACAATTAAAGAACTGAGCCATGAATAAGACATTGAGCATCAGCAAGAAAACTTATACTATTCTGGGTGCGATGATCGGCATTGGCCTGCTCTCGCTTCTGATTGCCCTGTTGGCAGGAACAGATGGCAAACGTATTGCCGCTAACCTGCTGCTCAACAACTACTATTTTCTTAACATCAGCCTTATTGGCTTATTCTTTGTCGCAGTTCATTCGATCAGCGAATCAGGCTGGCATACCAGTGTTCAGCGTATCGGAGAGGGCATGTCGGCATTTATTCCTGTCGGAGCAATCCTGCTTATGGCATTTTTCCTTCTCGGCGGTTTGCACAGCATCTTCCCCTGGACGCACAAGGAACATCTTGATGCCTTATTGCTCAAGAAGCAGCCATACCTGAATGAGCCATTCTTCTACATCAGGGCTGTTGTTATGCTGGCCACCTGGGCCGTGCTAGCCCATTATATCCGAAAGGCCTCATTAGGAATGGATACCGGAGATCTGAAGTATTTCAGGCAGATGCGCATACGCTCGGCTATTTTTGTGGTGGTTTATGCACTCACAAGCGTTGTTTCGGCGTGGGACTGGCTCATGTCGCTCGATCCTCACTGGTTCAGCACGCTCTATGGCTGGTATGCTTTCAGCTCGATGCTTGCCGCCGGTGTAGCGGTTTATATTGTGATCCTATACATCCTGAAACGGATGGGCCACATGGAACATGTGAACAAAGAACATCTTCACGATCTGGGAAAGTACCTTTTCGGATTCAGCATTTTCTGGGCCTACCTGTGGTTTGCCCAATACTTACTCATCTGGTATGCCAATATTCCTGAAGAAACAGTTTATTACTATTACAGGCTGAAGGACTTCCCGGTTGTGTTTTACCTCAACCTCTTCCTTTGCTTTGTGGTTCCTTTCCTTGCTCTCATGACGCGTAACTCCAAGCGCTCTTTCAGCGTTTTGGTTCCTGTGTCGCTCATTGTCATTGCCGGCCATTGGGTTGATTTATATCAGATGATCATGCCAGGTGCCGTTGGTGTGGAAAAAGCTGGTTTCGGACTGCTCGAAATCGGGCTTACTGTGGGTTTTGCAGGGTTGTTCATGCTGGTTGCGCTCTACACAATCAGCAAAGCTGCTCTGGTTCCGGACAAGCATCCATTCTACAAGGAGAGCCTTGACTATCATACAAATTATTGACAACAGCAGACCAAAATTGGTTTAATATAATAGGTAATATGAAGAACCTGAACACAATAATTCTGCTAGCCCTGCTGTCGCTGCTGGTAAGCTCGTGCAATAAAAGCAAGGACCATCCGGGATACATCTATTTTCCTGATATGCATTATCCTGTAGCCTACGAAACCTATTCTGTGAACCCTGTATTTGCCGAGGGCAAAACCAATCGGTTACCGGCCGAAGGCACAATTTTCCGTGGCGGGCCTGAACCCTATCCATATAAAGCCAAATCGTTCGACGACCAGACGCGAGCAGGCCTTGAGCTTGTGAATCCCATCGCCCTCGACGACCAGGTGCTCGCCAAAGGGAAGGAGCAATACGAGATCTATTGCAAAGTGTGCCACGGAATCGAAGGTAAAGGCGATGGGCATTTGCACAGCAGTGGCTTGTTTGTGGCCAAACCCACCTCGCTCGTAGAAGCCTATGTAAGGAACAAACCGGATGGGGAGATCTATCATGTAATCACCATGGGTTCATTATCAGGCCTGATGGGCGCTCATGCTGGCCAGATACTTCCCGAGAACCGGTGGAAAATTATTCATTACGTGCGCTCACTCCAGAAGTAACTTAAAAGTAGTTTGTTGAATAATTGCCAAGCCTCCTGATGCTCTTCAGGAGGCTTGTTGCTCAAGTGAATTATCTCATGACCGGACCGAAAATATCGAGAGGTGTAATCGCCACGCTGTACTATCAGCTCAGCAATGCCAGAACAGGACAAGCTATGGGTAGCTTTGATGAGCAGGACCTGCTATTCGGTTATGGATTGCTGCTCGATGGCTTCGAAGAAACCCTCCAGGGTCTTAATGCCGGCCAGGATTTCAGCTTTGAGCTCATTGCCTCTCAGGCCTATGGGGAGTTCAATCCAAAGGCCATTGTTTTTGTGCCTGTTGAGAATTTTGCCGACGAAAACGGGAACCTTGATTTTGAAGCCCTGAACCCGGGAAATGTATTTCCCATGGGCGACGCCAATGGCAATCGTTATCACGGTAAAATTATTGAGGTTCAGCCCGATAAAGTGAAGATGGACTTTAATCACCATCTTGCAGGATTCGACCTTCTATTTACTGGAAAAGTCATACGCACCCGTGCTGCTACCACCGAAGAGATTCATGCTATTTTGCAACCACAACAATGAAGTATTTATGAATAAATCAATAGTATTTGTGCTGATTGCAGCGCTTTTTACCAGCTGCAACCCAAGCAAAGGAAAGTTGGACAAAATCACCGAAAATCAGGCCGAAACTTACTCCGGGTATCTGAGTCAGGGCCGCAGGGTGGTTAGTCTCAGCTTTGGTGCGTTGAGCACACGATTGCAGCAGGCAATTGTTGAGCAGGGAACCGATCACGCCATTGCATTTTGCAACATACATGCCCTACCTCTTACCGATTCACTTTCGCAAGCGATGAATGTGAACATCAGTAGGACTGCCCTGCGTTTTCGCAACCCTGAAAATGCACCGGAGCCTTTGGATGAGCAGATGATGAAATACTTCGGGCAATTAGAATTGCAAGTGGGAAGGCTGCCAGATACGCTTGTAATCGATGAGTCCGGATTTTATGTATACATGGCGCCCATACTGACGCTCCCGGCATGTCTGCAATGCCACGGCCTGCCTGAAACAGAAATAAACCATCAGACAATCAGTTTGGTACGCTCCCTGTATCCTGACGACAAAGCAATTGGCTTCAGGGAAGGTGAACTGAGGGGTATGTGGAAAGTGCGATTTGGGATGCAGAATGCTGATGCGCAATGAACGATAACGCCTGCATTCACTGTGGCGCTGATTGTGGCAGTCATCCTGTGATCTGGGAGAACAAAAAGTTTTGTTGTCAAGGGTGCAGTACTGTTTATCAGATTCTGCATAAAAACGATCTGAAGCAGTATTATGAAATCCAGCCAATGGCAGGTATCAAGATCGATACCGGCCAACCCCTGAAGAAATTTGCTTTTCTTGAAAATGAGGATATTGCCTCAAAATTGCTGATGTTCAATGATGGAAGAATTGCCAAAGTCAAATTTTTTGTTCCGGCCATTCACTGTTCCTCATGCATTTGGCTGCTCGAGCACCTCGAGTCGCTTCATGCCGGAATCGTTTTTTCAACAGTTAACTTTCCCCGTAAGGAGGTGACAATCAGCTTCAGACCAGATCAACTCAACCTGCGCCAATTGGCCGAGCTTCTTGCTGCCATACACTACGTCCCGGAGATCAACCTCAGCCATCTCGACGAACCTGAAAAGCTGAGATCAAATAAGAGTTTACTGATGAAACTGGGCATAGCCTCGTTCAGCTTTCTTAATATTATGATGTATAGTTTTCCGGAGTATGTGCCTGGAGGTCATCTGCTGGAGGAAAATTTCAAGCACATATTTGGTTGGCTCAGTTTTCTGCTCATTTTACCAGTTGTTTTTTACAGCGCATCCGATTATTATCTGGCGGCCTGGAAAGGGTTGAAGCACAAGGTGGTAAGCCTTGATGTGCCCATTACACTCGGAATCATCGCCTTGTTTCTGCAAAGTTCGTGGGAGGTATTCAATGGAAACGGCATTGGATATATGGACTCGCTGGCAGGTTTGCTTTTCTTTCTTCTGATCGGCAAGTGGTATCAGGGAAAAACCTACGAGGCATTATCGTTCGAGCGCGATTACCGCAGCTATTTTCCCGTTGCAGTCACTAGCTTTGTGGAAGGGAGGGAGGTGCAGATGCCAATTTCACAACTTCAAAAAGGTGATATCATCCGGATTCATAGTCATGAACTTGTGCCTGCTGATGCCATTCTGACTGAGGGTCAGGGCAATATCGATTATTCCTTTGTTACCGGCGAGTCCATTCCTGTTGCACGCAGCAAGGGAGACCTCATCTATTCAGGAGGCCGGCAGGTGGGAAGCTCAATCGATCTGGTTGTTGAAAAACCTGTCGAACAAAGCTACCTTACCCAACTGTGGAATCATAACAGCCAGAAAGAGGGGTTGCATTCGATCAACAGTCACATCAACAAGGTGAGTAAATACTTTACAACCGCTGTGCTCATCATTGCCTTTTCAGCTTTTGGTTGGTGGCTTACCATCCAACCCGGCAAAGCGGTTTATGTACTCGCCTCGGTGCTTATTGTGGCCTGCCCGTGCGCGCTGGCTTTAACGGTACCATTCACTTTTGGCAGTACGATAAGGGCATTCGGGAGAAGGGGATTATATCTCAAAAAAATCGATGTCGTTGAGGATTTTTATAAAACCGACACCATTGTATTCGATAAAACAGGCACCCTTACCCTTAACCAAAGCATGAATGTTGATTTTGTGGGAAAAAGGATGGATCAGGAGGTGCAATCGCTTATTTATTCTGTGGTCAGGCATTCCGCTCACCCTTTAAGCCAGGCCATTTCTGCAAGCATTTTGGACTTACCATCGCACGATGTTTTAAAATTTGAAGAGATACCGGGACAAGGTTTAAAGGCCGAGGTGGAAGGCAAGCGAATCACCCTTGGGTCATCAGGATTTGTAACAGGCAACCCTGTCAGCGAAACAGCATCAGAAACAAGGGTTTATGTAGCCATCAACAACCTTGTGATTGGTTATTATAAATTTTCAAACGTTTACCGCCCAGGTCTGAAGGAGCTGGTGAGTGAGCTGGAGAAGCACTATGAACTTCATATGATTTCAGGCGATAACAACGCCGAAGAAAGCAATCTCCGAAGCATATTTGGCAGCCGCACCTCCATGATGTTCAATCAAAGTCCGGGCGATAAAAGAGAATACATTTTGAAGTTGAAGTCGAGCGGAAAGCGTGTGGCCATGATTGGTGACGGATTGAATGATGCCGGCGCTCTTGCCGAAAGCCACACCGGAATCAGTATTGCAGAGGATATTTATAGCTTCTCTCCCGCTTGCGATGCCATCATGGATGCAGGTATGTTTGGATATCTAAACAGGTACTTTCGTTTCAGCCGTCTCAGCTTCATGGTTATCCGGATGAGTTTTGTGTTTTCGTTTCTTTACAACATCATCGGGCTGAGCTTTGCAATTACAGGCAATCTTTCACCTATTATTGCGGCCATCCTTATGCCGGTAAGTTCTGTCTCGGTTGTTGCTTTCGATACTTTCAGCATTATGCTGCTGTCGCTCAGACATTTGCCTCAGCGCAGATAATTGAAAGTTAATTTAGAAATATTCTAAATAAGTTAAAAGGCGTTATTAATAGTTAACACTTTTATAAATTTGTTTTCGAAAGCATTTATCAAGCACCCCAATACCTGAATGAGCGCAATCTTCTTTTTGATAATTCTTGGAATTGTTGTCGCCGGGGGATTTGCAGTGGCATTCATCTGGGCCGTTCGCAGCGGACAGTATGATGACGATTACACCCCGTCGGTGCGGATGCTCTTCGATCCAAAGAAGAGCACTGACAGCGATTCAAGCGACTCAGGCAGTCAGGTGATTTCCGAAACCAAACAAAAAAAACTTTAAAAACCAACATCGCATGGAGCTACAGAAGTTTGCTTATGACAACCGATTGGTGCGTATGTTTATGTACGCCACCATTCTATGGGGTCTGGTAGGCATGCTCGTGGGGCTGATAATTGCCCTCGAGCTGATTTTTCCGCACATGAGTGCCAGTATTCCATGGCTCTCTTTCGGCAGACTGCGACCCCTCCACACCAATGCTGTAATTTTTGCCTTTGTGGGCAATGGAATTTTTACAGCGGTTTACTACAGTACGCCGAGGCTGCTTAAGACCCCAATGTACAGCGAGCTACTCGGGAAGATACACTTCTGGGGTTGGCAGTTGATTATTGTCAGTGCCGCACTCACTCTGCCTTTGGGCTATACTGTCAGCAAGGAATATGCCGAGCTCGAGTGGCCCATCGACCTTGCTATCACCATCATCTGGGTGGTATTCGGCTTGAACATGATTATGACAATGATCAATCGGCGAACCAAGCACATCTACGTTGCCATCTGGTTTTACATCGCGACCTTTGTTACAGTTGCAGTGCTGCACGTTGTGAACTCAATTAATATCCCTGTTTCGTTTCTTAAGAGTTATCCGGTGTATGCGGGAGTGCAGGATGCACTTGTACAATGGTGGTATGGACACAATGCCGTAGCATTTTTCCTTACCACTCCTTACCTTGGTCTGATGTATTACTTCATCCCAAAAATTGCCAACCGACCTGTTTATTCATACAGGTTATCCATAATTCACTTCTGGGCTTTGATATTCCTGTATATATGGGCTGGCCCGCACCATTTGCTCTATTCATCCCTGCCCGACTGGGCACAGGCATTAGGTGTCGTATTTTCGGTCATGCTCATCGCACCTTCCTGGGGGGGTATGATTAATGGATTGCTCACCCTCAGGGGTGCCTGGGACAGAGTGCGCGAGGATCCGGTACTCAAAATGTTCGTTGTTGGTGTAACTGCATACGGTATGTCCACTTTTGAGGGTCCTATGCTGTCGCTAAAATCAGTTAATGCCATCAGTCACTTTACCGACTGGACCATTGCACACGTGCACATAGGTGCACTGGGATGGAACGGCATGCTCACCTTCGGCATGCTCTATTGGCTGTGGCCTAGACTCTTCAGTGTAAAACTCTACAGCAGGGGATTGGCTAATGCCCACTTCTGGCTTGCCACTACGGGAATGCTTTTCTTTGCCATTCCGCTTTATTTTGCCGGATTTACCCAAAGCCTGATGTGGAAAGAATTCACCGATGAAGGCTTTCTTAAATATCCCAATTTTATTGAAACTGTTGTCCAGATTCTACCAATGTATTACATCCGCGTTTTTGGCGGAACGTTATACATTACAGGTATCCTGCTCATGATCTACAACCTTATCAAAACTACAAAAGCCGGCACCTTTGTGCCTTTCGAGGAAGATCAGGCGCCTGCATTGCATGCCCAGCAACATGGGTCGGATCGTGGTCACCGTGTGATAGAAGGTAAACCAGTCGTGTTTACCGTAATATCGCTCGTGGCAATACTCATCGGGGGCATTGTTGAATTTGTACCGATGTTCATGGTTAAATCCAATGTGCCAACCATTGCCAGTGTCAAACCTTATACACCCCTCGAGTTGCAAGGCCGTGACATCTATGTGCGGGAAGGGTGCTATTTGTGTCATAGCCAGATGGTCAGGCCTTTCCGTTCTGAAGTTGAGCGCTATGGCGATTACACCAAAGCCGGCGAAACAGTTTACGACCATCCTTTCCAGTTTGGCTCCAAGCGCACTGGCCCGGACCTTGCACGCGAAGGCGTAAAAACAAGTCCGGTTTATAAACCAGCATCATGGCATTACAACCATTTCCTCGATCCGCAGCGTGTAGTAGCTCAATCTATAATGCCGCCCTACCCATGGCTCATTAAAAATGATCTGGACATCAGTAATACTGCAAAAAAGATTCGCGTGATGCAATCGCTTGGCGTTCCTTATCCCGAAGGATATGACCAGAAAGCCAACGACGACCTTATGAAGCAGGCCCGCGAAATTGCCTTTAACCTGAAACAAAGCGGTATCGAAGTGGACGAGAAAAAGGAAGTCATCGCACTCATTGCCTACATCATGAGACTTGGCGTTGATATTCATGAGAATAACTCACTTGGGCAGAAATAGTCAACGATATGAAGATTGTCACCAAAATCCTCGAAGGGGTTGCCGATATTCAGATTTTCCCGATCATCGGCCTGATTATTTTCTTTACACTATTCATCGCACTAATTTTTCATGTGGCACGAATGAGCCGTGAGGAGGTTGATGAATACAGCCATATGCCCCAAAGCGACGACAATTATCCAAGCAATGAAAACGATCAGAAAAAACATTGAAACATGACCAAAGCAGACGAAAATATCAGGAAAGGTGAAGAGGTTGACAGCGTAACCAATGTCCCTCTTATCAAAGACCATGAATATGATGGAATTAAGGAGCTGGACAACGACATGCCTTCTTGGTGGGTTTGGTTGTTCATTATCACCATCGTATTCTCGTTGGTTTATCTTGTCCGATTATGGGTTTTCCGAGCCGATGACCTCATTCAGGAAAAGGAGTTCCAGAAGGAAATGGCAGCCGCTCCAAAGATGAACAGGCCTGTTGAAGAACTGGCAATGGCTTATCTGGAAGACGATTTGTCGTTGAATAATGGTAAGGAAACCTGGACAAAAACCTGTGCTGCTTGTCATCTGGCTGATGGCGGCGGACTTGTTGGCCCAAATATGACCGATAAATACTGGATTCATGGTAACAAAGTCGAAGACATGTTTGCCGTATTAACCAACGGGGTGATTGAAAAAGGAATGATTCCATACAAAGACCAACTCACACCCCGGCAACGCCTCGAAGTGATTAGCTATATCATGCTCAGACTTAACGGATCGACACCTGCTGCTCCCAAAGAGCCTCAGGGAGAGCTCTACGAGTAAAGCGGTTAAGCTTACAGATTACAACATCCTGTGACAACATTTAGAGCTAAATATTGATGAATAAAGGGTAATCCTACGAATGACAAAGGATTACCCTTTGTAGCTTTTCGATCAATGACCACGGAGAACCATCCCGATAAGCATGAAGAATCATTTCGCGACCGACTGGGAACGGTAGGCGAAGGAGGGAAACGAATCTGGATATTCCCGAAAAAGCCAAAAGGAAAGTTTTACACTAGACGATGGATTGTTGCTATTGTACTTTTGGTCTTTTTCTTTATCGCACCCTGGCTTAAAGTTCAAGGCGAACAGTTTTTACTGCTCAATGTTCTGCAAAGAAAATTTATCCTCTTTGGTCAGATTTTCTGGCCTCAGGATTTTCAACTGATTGTACTGGGCCTCATTACCCTCATCGTTTTCATTATTCTCTTCACAGCAGTATACGGGAGGCTGTTTTGTGGTTGGGCATGCCCTCAGACTATTTTTATGGAGTTTGTGTTCAGGCAGATCGAATACCTGATTGAAGGTGACGCCCATCTGCAGAAAAAACTTTCTCGTCAGGCCTGGAATTTCGAGAAAATCTGGAAGAAGACAGCTAAACATGTCGTGTTTTTTTCCATAGCTTTCCTGATTTCCAATACCTTTCTTGCTTACTTAATTGGTTCTGACAGGCTTTTAGAGCTTGTGGCCGACGGACCTTCTTCGCATTTGAGCACGTTTGTCCCATTGGTCATTTTTTCAGGCGTGTTCTATTTCGTGTTTGCTCATTTCCGCGAACAAGCCTGCATTATTGTTTGCCCTTACGGCCGTTTACAGGGGGTGTTGCTCGACCGCAATTCGATGGTGGTGACATACGATTATAAGCGGGGGGAACCTCGGGGAAAGCACAACCCGCTCGAGGATCGTGCTTCATCGGGTAAGGGTCACTGCATCGACTGCTCTAGCTGCGTAACAGTTTGCCCGACCGGTATCGACATAAGAAATGGTACACAACTCGAATGTATCAATTGTACTGCTTGTATTGATGCCTGCGACCACATCATGGATAAAGTAAAACTTCCCCGTGGCCTTATACGCTATGCATCTGAAAAGGGCATTGCAGACGGGCACAACAATATTATTAACGCGCGATCCATTGCGTATACGGTTGTTCTGGTTCTACTTTTATCGCTTATTACTTCTTTGTTTTTCTTCCGCAGCGAGGTTGAAGCCACAATGCTCAGGGTACCCGGAACAATGTTTCAGGAGTATGGCCCTGATAAATTGTCGAACTTCTACAAGGTGCAACTTGTCAACAAAACACGGCATGAAGTGAATGCCGACCTCAGGATCGAAAATTTCAATGGTGAAATTGTCATGATCGGAGGGCCCATCCGGGTACCTGGAGGTGGCATCATCGAATCCAATTTTTTGGTTGTAATCCATCGCGACAGCCTCCGTTTAAGCAGCACTCCTCTGACGATCAGTGTTAACAATGATGGAAAGCTCATCGACAAAACGAAAGTTACCTTTATTGGACCAAACGACATCGACAAAAAATAATTCTATGAAGTGGAATTGGGGCACAAAACTATTTATTGCCGCGGCATTGTTTATGGTCATGCTCATTGCATTCGGCTTGCTAATGATGCGGGAATCGATTTCGTTGGTCGAGCGCGATTACTATCCAAAAGCACAGGAGTTTCAGAAGCAGATTGAAATGCGGGACAATGGTCTTCTTTTTGCTTCAGAAGTCAATATCATTTGGGCAGACAATCAGTTGCAGCTTGAACTTCCGCCGCTGTTCAACAAGGCGGGTCTCTCCGGAAACCTGCTCATGTACAACCGCTCGGACGATACCAAGGACGCTTCGTACGAATTTTCCTATACCGGCGATAGTATTTATATGTTTTCAGCCGCTTCACTACGTGGTCGATATATTGCCAGAATTACCTGGACAGATGGGGTTAAAGAGTATTTTGTTGAAAAATCGATCAGCATTCAATGAATCTGAGTTTTCATCTGATTACAGCATTAACCATCGGTCTGGTTGGAAGTTTGCACTGCATTGGTATGTGCGGTCCTATTGCTGTGGCTCTGCCCCTTGGCCGCAAGGGGTGGGCCGATAAAGCACTAGGCAGCCTGCTGTATAATGTTGGAAGGGCAATCACTTATGGTATGATCGGCGCCTTGTTTGGCCTGCTGGGAAAAGGACTTCATTTTACCGGACTTCAGCAATGGGCATCTGTTGTCATGGGGGTTGTAATGATTGTAAGCGTGATCTTTCCGGTTGTTTTCCGCGAGAAGATAAAGATCGGAAGCCTCACCTCAGGTTATTCTGCACGATTGATTGCCAGATTCAGGGAGCTGTTTGGCCAACACTCGCACCGCAACCTTTTTGTAATCGGTTTGCTCAATGGACTTTTGCCGTGTGGTCTGGTTTACGTGGCTGTTGCCGGTGCCATCAATACCAACGATTTAGCTGCTGGTGCCTTGTTTATGGTTGTCTTTGGATTGGGCACACTTCCTGTTATGATGGCTTTATCGCTGATTGGCAATATGATAAGCGGGGGCGTGCGGTCAAAATTAGCTAATGTTGTACCCGTATTTATTGTGATGTTGGGCATTATCTTCATTCTGCGAGGCATGGCCCTTGGCATTCCCTACATTAGTCCGAAATCGCAGGTGCTTACACCTGAAAAGGAAATGAAGGTGAAAGGGTCGTGCTGCTCACCCACCAAAACCAAAAATATTCAGGAAGATCAGAAGGTAGAGTAAAGCGCTCAATTAATAGCGAAGCCACTTCCACAGTTCGGCCCAACTCACTTTTTTACCGTACATCAATATGCCGGTGCGGTAAATCTTGGCCGCCGCCCAGGTAGTGAAAAGGAACCCGCCAATGAGTACGGCCATCGAAAGGACCAGTTCCCACGGAGGTACACCGAATGGTATGCGCACCATCATCACAATGGGCGAGGTAAAGGGAATCACAGAAAGCCAGAATGCAAGGCTGCTATCGGTGTTGTTAATCAGGAAGTTCATCATAACGATCCCCAGAATAAGAGGTAACGAGACAGGAAGCATAAACTGCTGCACGTCAGTTTCGTTGTCCACAGCAGAACCTATGGCGGCAAAAAGGGCTGCATATAAAAGGTAACCACCCAGAAAATAAAATCCAAAGCTGAATAAAATCAGCGGGAAGTTGATGCTGCGCACAACTTCGAACACTTCGGCCATACCCTTGCTAACTGCATCCATTTGTTCCTCAGGAATCTGCTGCAGCAGATCCCCACTCATTACAGCGGGCTGTTGTGCAATCTCGCTGCCAAAGATGCCCATAAGTACCAGATAAATGCCGAGTGTGAGCAGCACCCAAAGTAGAAATTGTGTGAGACCTACCAGGGCAATGCCAAGCACCTTGCCCATCATAAGCTGAAATGGCTTGACTGATGATACAATGACTTCAATTATACGGTTCGTTTTTTCTTCAATAACACCACGCATTACCTGAGAACCAAAGAGGAAGATGAAAAAGTAGATCATTAGGGCACTGATAAATCCGAGTGCCGACTGCACATCGGTATAGCTTTTTTTCAGCTCGCCATCAGCGCCCAGCTGATAAGTGAGCACATTTACCGTTGTTTTGGATTGGCGGATGACCTCGGGATCGATACCGGAGGCCAGCAGCTTCCGGTTTTCAACTTCAGTTTTAATGACATTCCGGACATAGGACCTCACCGTAACCGAAGGTTGCTTGATGCTGTATAGCTCAGCGTTAGAGGGAACATTGAGCTGAGTGGCGGGAATGTGAACCAGAAAGTCAAACTGGCCTTTAATGACCTGAGATTTTAAAGAGTCGAGTGGTTGGTCAACAATGATGAAACTCATCTGTTCGCCCGATTCAAATTTTCCTGCAAACCAAGCTGTTTCGTCAAGAACGGCCACACTTTTGCTGCCAACATCCTTGATGGTGGCCAGAATAATTGGTACTACCATAAGCGAGGCCATGAGCAGGGGACCTAAAAAGGTCATGATGATGAAGCTCTTCTTTTTTACCCTAATGAGGTATTCGCGCTGAAGAATGAGTAATGTTTTATTCATTTTTCCCGAGAGTTAGAGCAGATTGTTACCATTCACGTCTTGTACCTGCTGAATGAAAATATCATTCATGCTGGGCAGAATCTCCCTGAAGGAGTAGACAGTAGTGTGCTTCATCACATTCGACAGCAGTGCATTTCCGTCTTCGGCTATGGGATTTTTTACGCTCAAACGAATCTGACCTGTGGTGAGCGCCGTTTTTTCCACAATTTCGTAACCTGGAGGAATAATCAGTTCCAAAGGCCCGGCCACTGCACCCAGCTCCAGTTCAAACATGTGCTCCCTGAACTTTCTCTTTATTTCGCCCACCTGACCCTCAAGTATTTTTTTACTTCTGTTTATCAGCGCAATGTCGTCGCAAAGCTCTTCCACTGATGCCATGTTGTGTGTCGAAAACAAAATGGTAGCTCCTTTTTCGCGCAGACGAAAGATCTCTTCCTTCAGCAGGTTTGCGTTGATCGGGTCGAAACCGCTGAAAGGTTCGTCAAAAATGAGCAACTCAGGTTCGTGGATTACAGTCACGATAAACTGAACTTTTTGCTGCATTCCTTTGCTCAGTTCCTCAACGGTGCGGTTCCACCAATCCTGAATTTCGAACCGTTCGAACCAGTCCTTCAGCCTTTTTTTTGCCGTTGCACTGTCCAGACCCTTAAGCCGCACAAGGTAAAGGGCTTGCTCGCCCACCTTCATTTTTTTGTAAAGACCACGTTCTTCAGGCAGGTATCCGATGATTGCAGTATCATTGGGACTCAGTGGTTTTCCTTTTAGGATTACCCTGCCTTCATCAGGTGCTGTTATCTGGTTGATGATTCGGATCAGCGAGGTCTTTCCGGCACCATTTGGGCCCAGCAGGCCATAGATGCTACGTTCCTTGACGCTGATACTCACTTCGTCCAACGCCTTGTGGTTTGAATATTGTTTGCTAACGCCTTCGGTTAAAAGAAAGCTCATTGCAGGATTATTTATTGAAGGGGCTAAATTAGCCGAAAAGGTCTTTCATCCTGCCAAAGAAGCTTTTTTCGGCAGCAGATGGATTGGGCTTGAAATTGTCGGATTGCTGCAAATTTTCCATCATCCGCCGTTCTTCTTTGCTAAGTTCTGTCGGAATCCATACATTGATGTTTATCAACAGGTCGCCGGTATTGTGGTCGTTGATTGAGGGCAGGCCTTTGCCCTTGAGTCTCAGCACTTTTCCTGGCTGAGTGCCCGGGGCAATTTTAACTCTGGCTCTGCCGTCTACTGTTGGCACTTCAACGCTTGAGCCGAGGGCGGCATCGGGAATGCTGACAAAGAGGTTGTGAATCAGATTGTTGCCGTCTCGTTCAAGCTCGGGGTGTTTTTCTTCTTCAATCTGAACGATGAGGTCGCCGGCAATGCCACCCCGAGCACCCATATTGCCTTTTCCGTTCAGCGAAAGCTGCACGCCCTCGGCAACTCCGGCCGGAATTCTTATATTAATGACTTCGTCGTCACGCACTACACCATTTCCCTGACAATACTCACATTTTTGTGTAATGATCCGCCCTTCGCCTCCGCAGGTTGGGCAGGTTGAAGTTGTTTGCATTTGACCAAGAAAGGTATTGCTCACCCTGATAACATTACCGCTACCGCGGCAGGTGCTGCAGGTGCTGAAGCTGCTGCCGTGTTTGGCCCCACTGCCGTTGCAACTGTTGCACGCAACGTATTTGCTCACCTTCACCTTCTTTTCCACTCCGGTAGCCACCTCCTGCAGTGTTAGTTTTACCCTTATCCGCAGGTTGCTGCCTTTGTTTACCCTGCGCCCCGTGCTGCTGCGGGAGCCAAACCCAAATGCACCACCAAAGATGTCGCCAAATTGACTAAAGATGTCGTCCATCGACATGCCACCTCCAAAATCTGAATTGCCACCTCCAAGACCTGAATGACCGTAGCGGTCATAGCGTGCACGTTTGTCCGGATCGCTCAGCACCTCATAAGCTTCAGCTGCCTCCTTAAACTTTTCTTCCGATGCTTTATCTCCCGGATTGCGGTCAGGATGGTATTTCAGCGCCATCTGGCGGTAAGCCTTTTTGATGTCGGCATCCGATGAATTGCGCTCTACTTCAAGCACTTCGTAGTAATCTCTTTTTGCCATCGATGGTATAACTGTTTAATGTTCAGCAAATCAGCTGCCTACAATCACCTGTGCAAAGCGTATGATTTTGCCGTGTAGGCTGTAACCTTTCTTGATTACTTCAACTACTTTGCCTTTGTCTTGCTCAAGAGCGGCAGGAATATGTGTTACCGCCTCATGAAAATCGGTGTCGAAGGGCTCACCCAATGCCTTGGTTTCCTCAAGGCCCTGCTGTTCGAGTATTCGCTTAAGGTTGCTATAAATGAGTTTGATGCCTTCAAAATGACTGTTGTTATCACTTTCAGGAAAGTTGCTGATTGCTCGCTCCAGATCATCTACAACCGGAAGAACAGCCTTAATGATCTCGGCAGAAGCCGTTTTGCTGAGTTCTACTTTTTCCTTGAGTGTTCGTTTTCGATAGTTGTCAAATTCTGAAAATAAGCGCAAGTATTTATCATTCAGTTCATTGTAGCTGCTAGTCAGGGATTCAAGCTTTATGATAGCATCATCAGGCAGATGGTTGTCCAGTGTGGTTTGTTCGTCGTAGGCAGACGTATTATCCTGATTATCCGCAAGCTGTTCGGCCTTATTTAGTTCTTCGTTGGCAGGAGTTTCTTTCTTATGTTTCGACATGATTTCTTTTTGGAGTTATCTAACGCAAATAGTTTGCCAGCATAGGGGCTGCTTGTCAATTTGTCAGGTATGAAGGCGTTCGATATGAGCTCCGAGTGCTTTCAGGCGTTGTTCAATATTCTGATAGCCGCGGTCAATTTGTTCGATATTGTCGATGATACTTGTGCCTTTGGCTGAAAGGGCAGCAATAAGCATCGCTACACCTGCCCTGATGTCGGGCGAGCTCATTCTGATTCCACGCAATGGCATGCGGCGATCCAAACCAATAACATTGGCTCGATGCGGGTCGCAAAGAATGATCTGGGCACCCATATCGATAAGTTTATCCACAAAGAAAAGACGGCTTTCAAACATTTTCTGGTGGATGAGTACGCTGCCTTTGGCCTGAGTGGCCACCACGAGGATGATGCTGATAAGGTCAGGAGTAAAACCTGGCCATGGTGCATCGGCTATAGTCATTATGCCTCCGTCCATAAAGCTTTCCACTTCATAGTGGTCATGCTTTGGAACGATAATGTCATCGCCATTTATCTGCAGTTCAATACCAAGTCTTCTAAAAACCAGCGGAATGATGCCCAGATGTTTGACTCCTGCGTTTTTAATGGTAATACCTGATGCGTTCAAGGCAGCCATGCCTATGAAGCTCCCAACTTCAATCATATCAGGCAAAAGCCGATGTGCAGTGCCATTCAGGCACTCCACACCATGCACTTTGAGCAGATTCGATCCAATGCCTTCAATCTGCGCTCCCATGCGCACCAGCATTTCGCTTAGCTGGACAAGGTAAGGCTCACATGCAGCGTTGAATATTGTTGTGGTGCCTTTGGCAAGGCATGCAGCCATCAATACGTTGGCCGTTCCGGTTACAGAGGCCTCGTCGAGCAGGACATAGGTGCCTTTGAGCTGTCCGCCCAGCTCGTAATATTTATTTTCGGCTGGACTCAGCTTTGCTCCAAGTTTAACTAAGCCATGAAAGTGGGTGTCGAGCCGTCGCCGGCCAATTTTGTCACCGCCTGGAAAAGGAGCATAAGCCTTCCCAAATCTTGCAAGCAGGGGGCCAACAATCATGATGCTACCCCTCAGTCTGTTTGCGCGTTGAAAAAACTCGTTCGTTTCGAAAAAGCCAAAGTTGATGCTGTCGGCGGTAAGCCGGATCCGGCTTCGCGACAACCGTTCAATTTTTACTCCAATATCTTTTAGTAGGTCAATGAGGTTGTTAACATCTAAAATGTCGGGAAGGTTGTCGATCTCAACCGTTTGTTCTGTAAGCAAACATGCGCATAAAACCTGCAATGCCTCGTTTTTTGCTCCCTGTGGTTCGATTTCACCGCTTAGGATGTGTCCGCCATCAATTTTGAATGACTCCATAAATAATTGCATTTTCAACGAAAATAAAAAATCCGGACGAAGGGGCCAGGAAAAACTTCCTCAACCGGCAAGCCCGGACGAATATATTGTCTGACACATCTTCGGATGTGTTCTATTTATATTTTTTCTTCTGCAAATGTTGTTGCTGCTTTTTGTTTGGCTTCTTCTTCTTTATACCTGTGAGCAACGAATTCGACTGAGGTCCGCCTTTGCCAATGAGCTCTGCGGAGGCTTGCAGCTTAATGTTTTCGGGTAATTGAAGCTTGCCTCCGGACAGCTCGTTCAGATCGGTGAGAATGACAGCATCATTAACACTATCTTTATTATAGGTCAGGTATAATCGCTTCATCTGGTTGGCAATGGCCAGCGAAAAAGCTTCTTTTTCGGCAGGGTCGCTTATGAGAATACCCTCCCTAATCATTTTAAGGATGATAGAGCCATAATGTCCATGCCTCTGATCATTTTTTGCATAGCCTATATGCTTGGGCCTCAGGCGCATTTTGCTCCTTTCAGGCACAGGGTACGGGCTTTCAACATCAAGTTTGAAGTCGCTGATAATGTGCAGGTGATCCCACAATTTATGAAGGTAATCTTCCGATTCCTTCAAGTGAGGGTTGAGCTGAGCCATCACGCCAACCAGATAATGGGCGGCCATTGTGCGCTGCAACCTGTCTTCAATCTGATTAAGCTTGATAATCATTTCCTGAACAACGCGACCATATTCCGAAATGACAAGTTTGCTCCTCGTGGTGTTATATTCCATGCTAACCTGATGTTCTTATCTCCGGGGCGGAAATTTTTGCAAAGTTATACATTTTATGTCCAGGATATTAATCGATTGACCGATACAATACCCGAAGATCAGAACTCAGTTCTTATCAAGGATTTTCAGGCGGGCAAACTTGAGCAGCAATTGCTTGTGACCTATGCCATTGAAATGTACTGTCGCTTTTTTGTTTGCTCCGCTTCCTTCCACTTTAATCACCCGGCCAAGGCCAAACTTCTGATGTTCCACCTGCATTCCTTCTTCAAGATTATCTGTATCAGAAGGCTGGAAGTCTTCAAGTGATTCAGTCTGGCTTTTCGATAAGTCTGCGATGGTTTTACGATTGGTTGATAGGGTTTTTTGCGACAGATCGTTGATGCTTTTTGCAAGCTTTCTTGGTGTTTCGATAAAAGAGGGATCAATTTCATCTAAAAAGCGGCTTGGCTCCGAAAGACTCAGGCTTCCCCATCGGTAGCGGGATTCGGCATAACTGAGTGTCACTTTTTTCATCGCCCTTGTCAGAGCAACGTAAAACAACCTGCGTTCTTCTTCAAGTTCTGCCCTTGTACCCAGCGACTGTATCGAGGGAAACAGGTTTTCTTCAAGACCTGTGACAAACACATAGGGAAACTCAAGTCCTTTGGCTGCATGAATCGTCATCAGGCTTACATAATCGCTGCCCTCGTCGTCCTTTTTGTCGGCATCGGTGAGTAAAGCAACTTGTTGCATAAAGTGTCCAAGCGATCGGGCAGGTTTGCCTTCTTCACCCAACTCATCGGGCTCAGGTTCGCGTTCGCTGAATTCCATGATGGCATTTATTAATTCCTCAATGTTCTCAATACGGTTAACCGATTCAATGGCATCTTCCTCCTTTAGTGCATTCACAATGCCTACCGACTTTGTGATGTGATTAGCCAGCTCGAAGGCGTTCTTCGTTTCGAGTTGCACCACAAAACTGAGGATCATAGTTGTAAATTCCTGCAGCTTATTCACCGTACTGCGATTGAGCTCGGAAAAGGTGCCGGGGTTTTCGGTTATAAGGCTAAAAATGCTCATCTTGTGTTCGTTGGCTAAAACCTGTAGCTTCTCGATGGTGGTTTTGCCAATGCCCCTGGCAGGATAATTAATTATGCGCAATAAGGCTTCCTCATCGCTGGGATTGATCACCAGCCTGAAATATGCCAATAAATCTTTTACTTCCTTGCGGCTGTAAAACGATACTCCTCCATAAATTTTATAAGCTATGCCCTGTTTGCGCAAGGCCTCCTCAAGGGTACGCGATTGTGCGTTGGTGCGATAGAGTATGGCAAAATCCTTGTTTGGCAGCTGCTTCGACATCTTCAGCCCGAATATGCTGTTGGCTACCAAAGTGCTTTCTTCGGTATCGGAGGTTGCTTTAAGCACAGTGATGAGGTCGCCTTCATCATTTTCGGTCCAGACTTTTTTCTTTATCTGATCCTTATTATACTCGATTACTGTATTTGCAGCATTGACAATTGTCTTGGTTGAGCGATAATTCTGTTCCAGCCTGAAAAGGTTGTAATCGGGATAGTCCTTCTTGAAATTGAGGATGTTTTGAATGTTGGCGCCTCGAAAGGCATAAATACTTTGTGCATCGTCGCCCACAACAGTGAGGTTTTCGTGGGCAGCCGCCATCTGGCGTATGATGTGATACTGAGCAAAATTTGTATCCTGGTATTCATCCACCAAAATGTAACCAAACCGGTGCTGGTATTTATGGAGCACATCGGGAAAATCTCGAAACAGGAGGTTGGTGTTGAACAGCAGGTCGTCGAAGTCCATTGCATTTGCTCTTTTCAGCCGGGCATTGTAGGTGCGGAAAAGTTCTCCGGTAAGTGGTTTGCCTGCGGCATGGTCAGCATTTACGATTTCTGTGTCGGCAAGGTAGTCATCAGGAGAATATAAATTCGACTTGGCATTCGATATGCGATGCAGCAGGTACGATGGGTGATAAACCTTAGGGTCGAGTTGAAGCTCATTCAACAACTTCTTTATCAGTTGTTTGCTGTCGTCAGTATCATAGATAGTGAAGTTATCCGGGTAGCCGAGATGATGCCCTTCTGAACGAAGGATGCGCGCAAAAACACTGTGAAAGGTACCCATCCAGACATTTCGGCCCTTTTCTGGGCCTATGAGCTGAATAATGCGATCTTTCATTTCTCGTGCAGCCTTGTTTGTGAATGTCAGCGCCATGATACGGAACGGGTCGACGCCTTGTTGTAAAAGGTAGGCAATACGGTAAGTCAGTACCCGTGTTTTTCCGGCTCCTGCACCTGCTATAATCATCATTGGGCCTTCGGTGTGCTCGACGGCTTTGCGCTGGGCATCGTTAAGGATTGAAAGAAAATTGGTCAAGATTTATGTTTTGGAGGCAAAATTAGACAAAATCGTGGGTTGGTCTTGGGCTGATAAGCGACTTCAAAAGGGGACTGATATTGTCTGCCAGAGAATTTTCGAACGGCATGGATTTAATTAATCAATGAAGCTTAATGTTTTGGATTTTCTTAATCGTTTACAAATAAGCGCTCTATGTAATTTTATTTTTAAAATCGATCCGGCATGTATTGCATAGATGGATGGACTTCTGATCAATTTCCTCAACATTCGTGCTTGATTGCATTACACAGTCGGGGTGATGGCAGTGTACCAGACCAAAACAGTGCCCCAATTCATGGATTACCTCTTTGCTTAGCCTTTCCTGAAACAATACTTCATCCTTTGGTAGTCCATAATGCTCATTAGCAAGCCTGAAGCCTGAAGCAATGGCTGATTTTCCACCAAGATAGGCCTGACCAAAAATATAGGTTAGATTGGGGATAAAGAGATCAACGTTGAATAGTCCGACTGTTTTGGTGCCAGCCGGATTAACCCGTTGATCGATAATTGGAAGTATCTGGTTACCATTATATTGCTTCCGCGTTGGATCAAAATATGGATTAAGGTCGAGGAATTCTTCAACAATATCAACTTCTGCCTCAAATTCGGAGGCCACAATTACTGATAGTGACAATAGCTGTTTCCTATCGAAATGGCCATAGTTCAATTACTTGATTTTGTTTATAGCCATGCTCCGTTGCCTTTAACTCTTTTACAACGCAGTTAATTAGCTGTTTTCTTTGAAGCCAAACTTTCTTGTTTTGTTGTAAAGTGTTACCCTGTCTACCTGAAGCGCTTTCGCTGCCCTCGAAATGTTCCAGTCGTATTTTTCGAGTACTAATTTTATATGCTTTCGTTCAAGCTCTTTTAGGCTTTCAGTCAGAACAGGACTGATATCTTTAAGCAGGGGCAGATCTTTGACCCTGATTTCCTTGCCATTGCCAACTACGATTGCCCTTTCGATCATGTTTTCCAGTTCACGCACATTGCCTGGGAAGTCATATTCGAGTAATCTTGATAGTGCGGCTTCTTCGATGCTAACTGGGTTACGGCTCATAGCCATGCAGTACTTCTTGATGAAATGCTGAACCAGAACAGGTATATCGTCTTTGCGTTCACGCAGTGGAGGGATCCGGATATTCACCACATTGAGGCGATAATACAGGTCCTCCCTGAACCGGCCTTCATCCACCATTTGCTTTAGGTCGCGATTGGTAGCGCATATAACCCTGAAATCGGATGTAATGAGTTTGCTGCCTCCGACCCGCATGAAGCTTTTCGTTTCGAGTACGCGCAGGAGCTCGATTTGCATTTTGGTTGTGATAGTGGCAATTTCGTCCAGAAATATTGTGCCATTGTCAGCCATTTCGAAGCGTCCTTTTCGGGTGTAGATGGCTCCGGTAAATGCGCCTTTATCATGCCCGAACAACTCGCTCTCCAGCAAGCTTTCGCTTAGTGCTCCACAGTGAACACTGACAAGCGGAAAATAGCGCCTTGAAGAGTTGGCGTGAATAGCTCTGGCAATCAACTCTTTGCCTGTGCCGCTTTCGCCTGTAATAATTACTGAACTGTTGGTAATGGCTACTTTTTGCACCTCTTCAAGCACCTGTTGAATTACTGTACTGTTGCCAATGATATCGTCCACCCGTTCTAGCTTGAGCTGTTCGCGCAACTGTGAATTTACTACTTCGAGCAATACTTGTCTGGCTGCATTGCGGATCAGATGCGACAAATCTTCAGGGTCGGATGGCTTAATGACGTAATCGAATGCACCGTCTTTAAGTGCCTGAACCGCAGTGTCAACAGTGGCAAAGGCAGTCATTATAATGATGATGGCATCTTTATTAATCGATTTAATGCGTCGGAGAAGCTCCGAACCATCCATTCCAGGCATTTTTATATCGGTAAGGATGATGTCAAACACCCTGTTTTCAATCAATGACAGGGCGCTGGCAGCACTATCCGCGCAGGTTGCCGAAAAGCCATCCTCAATAAACCTGTTGTATAAAGAATCTCTGACAGATTCTTCATCATCGACTATCAATAATGAAATGTTTTTTTTCATAATTATTCATTTTTGCTTGCCAGCAGGGGCAAGGTAATAGAAAAAGTCGTGCCGGCACACAGCTCCGAAACAACTTTAATTTTACCATTGTGGCTGTTGATTATGCCGTGAACAATTGCAAGGCCCAGACCTATTGCGCTGGCCTCGTGCTTGGTAGAAAAAAATGGCTCGAAAATGTGGGGAATGATATCGCTGTTCATTCCATGACCGGTGTCGCAAACATCAAACTGGATATGCTTGTCGTCAGGATTGATTGTGACAATGGTAATCTCGCCGCCGGTCCCGGGTGCAATGGCCTCGGAAGCATTAACCAGCAAAGCCAGACATGCCTGTTTAATTTGATTCGGGCTGCATCTCACTAAGTCTTTTGTGGCCTCGAATCGGGCATAAAATGAAATTCCTGAAATTTTCATCTGATGCCTAACCAAATCGGCTGTCGATGCAAGAATATCGTTCAGATGGTTGGGCTCGTGCTCGGCTGAATCTTTTCTTGAATAATCCAGAAGTCTCTTAACGATGTCGCCACAGCGCTTTGTCTCGCTTTCAATAAAGCTTAAGTGTTTCATTTTTGCTTCTTTGCGCTGTGGCTCAAACTCCATGTTCTGAATTTGTTTTAGCAACAGTTTGGAATAAACAAGAATTCCAGATAGGGGATTATTAAGCTCATGTGCCACTGATGCCGATAATTTACCAAGCGATGCAATGCGTTCAATCTGAATAAGTTCGTTCTGAACTGAGCTTAGTTCTTCCGACTTGCGCTGAACCTTGTATTCGAGTTGCTTTGACCAATTCTCCAATTCCAGATTGGCTGTCTGCAACTTGTCGAGCATCTCGTTGAACGCCTGAGATACCAATCGCATTTCCTCTGTTTGTCCAACGCGGGTATCTAGCCTTGTGTTCGTTTGTCCGGAACTGACAGCTCTACTGGCCTCAATCAGTGCTGCCAATGGTTTCTTCACATTTTTCCAGGTAAATAGCAATAACAGGGATGAGATTAATACGGTCGCAATGAGTGCCATCGAAAAGTAACGCCTTGTGATTGATGATACTGACTGGTCAAATTCACCCAGTGGCAATTTGATTTCAAGTGAACCAAGCAGGTAATCATCTTTCCCGTGAGCATGACAACTTGCTGTATAACAACTTGTTTCATTAAGAATTGGGCTTCTGATCAATAAGTAGCGCATTCTGTTATCCATTCTGTACATACTGCATGCGCTTTCTAACCCTACTATTCGAAAACTCTTACCCTCACTTTGAAATAATTCACTCAGAGAATTGTGACGCTGAATGCAATCTGGCTGGTTGTAATGCTGAGCATCAGCTGAAAATGAAGAATATACCAGGCTATCAAACTCATTGTAAAGATTAACCTCATCGATACCACTCAAGGTGTTGATAACATCGAGTGTGCTGAAGAATTGTGACTTGTCGTTGTCAAGCATCGAATGAAACAGGGCTCCTTTCGTTAATGGAGGCAACATTGCTGCCATTTTGATGAACAATTGTGTGCAGGTATTGCTCGTTTACCGAATTGAAGATAACAGAGAATGCTGCGAGCATAAATATTGAAAGCAGAGCAACAATTAAGACAACCCTGCTGAAAATCGAAGAGAAGAGCGAACTTATTCTTCCCAACTTACGGTTTTCCGGGTTTTCTTTCAGATCTGCGGCTTTGCTCATCGGACAATTATTTAAAAAGATTTATTTTAAAACAAGAGGTTGTAAGTCAGATATTTGACTTACAACCTTTGCTTTTCTGGCGGCATTCATTAAAATTGACTGAATGCAAGTTCGGTTTTTTTTACATCTGTTCTGACAATCCTGTTACTTTTCGGGTTTTGGCAAATAGTCAGTTTGAAAGTCAAACCATATTTCTTCTAACATTTCCTGCATGATGTGTTCCTTTAATTCGCCACCATCCTGCAGCGCCATGGGTTGTAGTTGTGGTTCGTGAATTGAGAGACTTTTCACCAAAAATCACGGAATCTTACAATTTCAAATCTTGCCCAGTTACCTGCTTCTTTGGCCAGATAATACCGACTGGTTTCAGCAATCCATGCCGAAGGTTCAATCTCAGCAATCCAGCCAGAGCCGTAAGGGTCGGTCAATAAGTGCTCAGCATTTGATTCGTGTCCGAGATTGAGCAAAACTCCACTTATTGGTGAACTGATTACAATTTTCTTTGTTCCCTGACTTACTTCCAATAAAGGCTCTCCCTTTGCTACTTTTTCGCCTTCGTTTTTCAGTGGAGCAACTGTAATTTTACCTGTCATTTTGAGCAGAAGGTCGCTGAGTCCGATTCTTGCTTTGCCAGATTTCTGGAGATACATCCAACTGTGATTAGGGCTATGGTATACCCCACGAGGCATCTTGATTTCGGATGCTGTTATTGTTCCGTTTGCACCTGATGACAATTTGGTGCTTTTTACCTTGCGGTTGAGTAACAACCAGAATGGCACTAGCGTTAGGAAGAATACAATTGTCAGAAGGTATTCCATTCCTTTGGTTTCGACTAGGTTGTAATAGTGAAATCCGTCCATGGCTTATTTAATTAATGGTTATTGATTTATTTAATGTGCTCCTGAGGCCCATTTCGGACCGCTTCGCAAAACTGGCATGCGTCGTACTATCCAGCGTAATACCCAGATTTCGATGAAAAAGATTGTCAGTGTTACCACAAATTCCTGCCAGCTTGGGATATAGCGCTCGGCATCCTCCCAACGATATATGATTATGGAAATATTCATCCTGTTCAGAAGAATCCCCAGTAAAGTCATTATCGCGGCAATTTTGATAATCAGTGTATTGTGATTCCGGTATGCGTAGGCAAACAAGAGCATCGGAACCATTACGAATCCTGCCACTTCCACCAGAAACCAATACCCAATGGGTGAATTTATATAAACCCAGTTCTTTTCGTGAATGAACACAAAGACGAGCATAGCCATATTAACAAACATGCCGAGCGCACAAATTTTGGAAAGTCCAATCAGGATAGAATGATGCTGTTTTCCATCAATTTTATCCATGTAATCTGAGAATACCTTATGACTTATCGATCCTTCGAGTATTACCATGGAAATGCCGGCAAACACACTGGAAACGACAAAAAGCAATGGCAGGTAACTGTTGAACCACTAAGGATGAATCTTGTCTTTTGCCATCAAAAACAGTGCGCCAATTCCCGACTGGTGCAGAACGCACAAGGTAATGCCGAAGATGACTGCTCCCATTGAGATCGCTGTCAGGAAGCGGTGCATTTTTTTAGCATTCAGCCATTCGGCCACAGCAGGTGAGAATTCGATCATCAAGGCTAGCATGTAGAGTAGGAAGTGCCAGCCTACAAGGAACAATACTGAGCTCACTCCGTAATTGTTGCCTATCACTACATTGATAACATTGAGTGGTCTGCCCAGATCAAGCAGCAAGGCCGCAGAGTAAAAGAGGTATGCCAGAAAGCCGTTGAGTACTGTTATTCGCAGTATGGGTTTATATTTTTTAAGGTTCAGAATGTTTACCATGAAAACCAAAACAAATACTCCACCAGCAAAGGCTACGCCGGTAACCACGTCGAATCCGATCCACAAACCCCACGGTACCTCCTGCGTCAGATTTGTAACAGAGCCGATACCATTCTTAAAACGCAGGTAGATGATAACCAGACCGAGAATGATGATCGGGAAACTGATAATATTGAAAGGTGTAAATATTTTTCCTTTGGGCTTGAGTTTTGAAATCAGAAAACGAAAGAAATTAGCATTTGTTCCTGAAACAGTTTTGATAATTGTATTGCTCATAAGTCTTCCTCTTTGGTAGTGTTTGTTTTGGTAGCTTCATAAATGCCTAATAGTACAGCAGGCAGCAATATATCAACCGGTGCGATACTCGAGATAAACCCTTTATTTAGAGCATGGTAAGAGCTTTTTCGAATATTCACATTAAATCCGAGTTCTTCGAAAGGTACTGGTGATAGATAAAGCCAGGAAGTTTTTCCTGCCTCATGTTCGCCTTAGATATGGTCATGATACCGCTCAGGATCTTCAACAATTCTCCGTCGTGCTGCCCTGATGAGGTCGCTGCGTTTTCCGTAAATCAAAGCTTCTTCAGGACAATTGTGTGCGCAGGCAGGCGTTTCGCCTTCCCTTATGCGATTTATACACATGTCGCATTTCACGATCTCTGGATTCGTGCTGCCATATTCAAACTTTGGGATATCGAATGGGCACGAAATCATGCAATAACGACAACCCATACATTTATCCTCACGCCATATTACCGGACCCTCAGGACATTTATGCATTGCCTGCATTAGACAGGCTGCATCGCATGCAGGCTGATTGCAGTGCATGCGCTAGATTTTACGGGGTATTAAACCTTTGCTGGTTTCGTATCTGTTGACAATAGTGCGTTGCTTATCATCAGTTTTCCTCAGGGGAGGATCAATAGGAATGTCGTAATCCGGATTGCCATGTGCTTCGGCGCAATCGTATTCGCAGCCCAGACAAGCAATACATTTTGTTGAGTCATAAAGTATAGCCGTGAATTCGTGCTTCGATCCGGCATGATCTTTTGCGTTTGCTTCTTTGCCAACTGCCAGTGCAACAGCGGAAGCCCCCATCGCCTTGAAAAAAGTTCTTCTGCTAATAGACATATCGTTAAAGTTTTGATCTATGCGTTTACCTGCATGAATGACCTTTGAAAGTCTTCCCATACTTAAGGCTCAACATATTGCATCACCCCTTCGATCAATTCGCCTCCGTCAAGCATAATCAATTAAATCTCTTGTTTACTTGCACGTGTAGCGTTTGCCAGAAACTCGCGGAATCTGAGGAATTCGGCCGCAAGCCATTCCTTGTGCTGTTCCGCAATAAAGAGAAAACCTTGTTCTCTGGTCCAATTATCTGGCTCGAGTTTGTAAACCCAATCAAGCGAAATAACCTGATTTTGATTAGCTATTGATTGATTTATTGCAACAATTTTAATAGAAACGGGCGCTTTCACTTCCACCTTCCTGCCTAAGTGGTTTATCGTTGCCATTACATCGCCCTTGATAAAGCGCTCACCGTTGTTAAGCAGCTTAAGTTCAGCCTATTTGCCGAACAACTTATTAACAAAATCGTTAAATCCAATCTTTACCAGTCCGTATTCTTCACGGAATGCCCAGGTATGGGTCTTGTCGTATAGTCTTCCGTTCGCATAGCTGAAAGAATTGGCTCCGAATGCATCAGCTTTAATTGTTGTCTCATGAAGAGGCTGATGAGGTTTGGTTACTGATAAAAACACAAAAAAGATCTAAACTGCAGTAGCGGCCAAAGTTACGATGATAATTAACCAAACTGGTATTACACTTGAAGCTTCAGCCTCAAAAGCACGCTCACTAGTTGCATTAAGCCTTGAGGCATAGGCAGTAATTTCGTGTGAGTTCAGCGGCATGAACCCGCTTGCACTGACAAGCCTCAAACCTTCGCTATAAAAATACTTAATAAATACAGAGTCGTGTATTTTACTTGCCGGAACTTCAGCATAGAGAGTTAGCGACAAGGCTTTGGTATATTTTCCGAGCCGTACAGCTCTGGAGAATTCATCGTAGCTAGCGTAGAATGATTCGTTTGTTTCAAGACCACCATTCCCGTTCCTGTCAATAGGAATCAGCATATAATCGCTGCCAGCTATTTCCTGTCTCAGTTCAGAAATGAGTATCACACTGATACTGCCAGCTGTCTTCGGGGCATTCAAGATTTTATGTGGCTGAATATCATCAGATTTCATATTCAGGAAATTAATCAGTCTTTCCAGAACGAATTCATTTGTTACTACAACTGAATTGCCTCCTGTTGCTAATTGTTGCCTTATCCATTCGAAGCTGATGCCATTGGTGCGCAATGCTTCAAGGTTCGGATGTTTTGATTCAGCAACAAAAACAATTGCATCACGGCCCACTGGTAATGCCACAGCATCGCCCGACGATGGGCTGAACGTCAGCTTTACTTCTCCTGCTTCATTTGGGAGTGGATTGGTGCTGCCATTGCCTGTGGCAAAAAGTTCATTCAGATTTCCAGACAGCTTGACAAGACTTGTTTTAGCTGCATTGGTGTCCTGCAACGGCACGAACATGAAGATGCTCAGCGCCGACAATGCTACGATTTTAATAATTGCTTTCTTGGTATATTGTTTTAAGTGTTCATTCATTTCTTCACGTTCTTCTCTCAAACTATACCAAGTTTCTTAAGTGTCACTAAATCAACTAAAAATATATTATTCGATAATTTTTCAACACTTCGTAGTGATGAAAAAATCAACACAAATTCAATAACTTCCTCATAAAATGCAGATAAACAGATAAATACAATATGTGTAGAAAAAAATATACATATGTTGAAGAATGCATCATAACAAAATAAAATATTGAATATCAACATATTAAAATAATCATTTGATTTTACTGCTTGCTTTGGCCTGAGTTCATGGCCGGATGTGATGCTATATAGTCTGAATTGTGCCTCGATAGTAACATGGCCTTTTGTAATCCGACTCCGCCTTGATGCTATCTGCATCAGCCCTCCACGCACTGGAATAGTTATATGTTATATAATAATAGGTACCGGAATAGTTGGATTGAACCTGCGATTAGGAAATGTCTGATTACAAACCAAAGCTACCAGCGCTGTGGACAGAGTTTCGAAAAGAAATTGATGGGGAGTTGAAAAAATACATAGAAAATATTTGGATATCAAAAAAAAGGTGTACTTTTGCAGCCCCAATAACATGGGATTTTGAAGTAACTGGAAACGATTTAGTTAGAAGGAACCTGAAAAGCTTAACCGTTATAGGTTCTGACGCAAAAGCCAAAACTCCTCGTTCTTACAAGGCTTTTGCGGGGTTTACAGCCTGAATCCACATTAGGCTTTTCACCTCCTGATAGCTATTTCCCGAAGAGTAGAAATTTTTAAACTATTGAAGATTAGATTGATATATTTTTTTATACATCCTGTCAGGTAAGGAAGAAAGAACAAAATTAAACGTTACACAATGCCTACAATTCAGCAATTGGTGCGCAAAGGACGCCAGAAACTGGTAGAAAAAAGCAAATCACCTGCGCTTGATTCCTGCCCGCAGCGCCGCGGCGTTTGCGTGCGTGTTTACACTACTACGCCCAAAAAGCCAAACTCGGCCATGCGCAAGGTGGCAAGGGTTCGTCTGACAAACCAGAAAGAAGTCAACGCCTACATTCCTGGTGAAGGTCACAACCTTCAGGAGCACTCGATCGTCATGATTCGTGGTGGTCGTGTGAAGGATCTTCCCGGTGTCAGGTACCATATTATTCGTGGAGCGCTCGACACCTCTGGTGTTGACGGTCGTCGTCAAAGAAGGTCAAAATACGGAACCAAGCGTCCCAAAGCTGGTAAGGTTGATCCTAAGGCAGCGGCAAAAGCTCCGGCAAAGAAAAAGTAAGTCAATTTAGCTCAACCACATACACGAAATGAGAAAAGCTAAACCAAAAAAAAGAATCATTCTCCCCGATCCAAAGTACAATGATGTATTGGTGACAAAGTTTGTCAACAATCTCATGAATATGGGCAAGAAGAATGTCGCTTTCAAGGTTTTCTACGAAGCCCTTGAAATCGTCAACAAAAAAACCAATGAAGATCCTGTTGAAGTTTGGAAAAAGGCATTAGCCAATGTTACCCCATCTGTGGAGGTGCGCAGCCGACGAATTGGCGGAGCTACCTTCCAGATACCTTCCGAAATCAGGCCGGGTCGTAAAATGTCAATTGGCATGAAGAACCTCATTGGTTATTCGCGCAAGCGCCACGAAAAATCGATGGGCCAGAAGCTTGCTGGTGAAATTCTTGCTGCTTATAAGGAAGAGGGTGCAGCTTTTAAGAAAAAGGAAGATACACACAGGATGGCAGAAGCCAATAAGGCATTCTCACACTTCCGCTTCTAGATACCTCCTAAACAACGAACCACTACAATGTCACTCGATAAAAGCACCGTCGACAAACTCCGCCTCACCCGCAATATTGGCATTATGGCTCATATTGATGCGGGTAAGACAACTACTACTGAGCGAATACTTTACTACACAGGCAAAAGTCACAAGATAGGTGAGGTGCACGAAGGCGCAGCGACCATGGACTGGATGGTTCAGGAGCAAGAACGTGGTATTACCATTACATCAGCTGCTACTACCGTTTTTTGGGATTATAACGACGAAAAATATAAGATCAACATCATTGATACGCCCGGTCACGTTGATTTCACTGTTGAGGTGGAACGTTCACTCAGGGTCCTTGATGGTGCGGTTGCACTTTTCTGTGCTGTAGGGGGTGTTGAGCCTCAATCTGAAACCGTTTGGCGTCAGGCTGATAAATATAAAGTTCCAAGACTCTGCTTTGTCAACAAAATGGACCGTAGCGGAGCCGACTTTTTCAGTGTCGTGCTTCAGATCAGGGAACGACTTGGTGCCAATCCAGTTCCTCTTCAGATTCCAATTGGTGAAGAAGAAAGCTTCCGTGGTGTTGTTGATCTTATAACTAACAAAGCTTATGTTTGGGATGATTCCTCCAAAGGCATGGTCATGGTCGAAGTGCCCATTCCAGCCGACATCAAGGATGTAGTTGAGGAATACAGGCTTAAGCTTATTGAGAATGTTGCTGAAGAAAGTGATGAACTGCTCGAAAAGTTCTTGGATAATCCTGAGTCAATCACCGAAGAGGAAATGATTGCCCAGATTCGTAAGGCAACTGTTGAAATGCGGATATCTCCGGTCCTGTGTGGAGCCTCCTTTAAAAATAAGGGAGTACAGCTCTTGCTTAACGGAGTTGCTCAATATTTACCAAGCCCGTTAGATATTGAAGCTGTTACCGGTATTAATCCTGAAATTGAGGAAGAAGAATTGCGTACAGCCGACCCATCTGAACCTTTTTCTGCCCTTGCTTTCAAAATTGCCACTGATCCCTTTGTTGGGAGGATTGCATTTTTCAGGGTTTATTCCGGAACCCTTGAATCAGGCTCTTACATTTATAATGCCTCGACAGGCAAAAAGGAACGCATTTCGCGCATCATGCAGATGCATGCAAACAAGCAAAACCCGCTTGACCGCATCGAAGCCGGCGATATTGGTGCCGCAGTTGGCTTTAAGCTGATACGCACCGGCGACACCCTTTGTGACGAAAAGAATCCCATCATACTCGAGTCAATGTCGTTCCCCGAGCCTGTTATCCATGTTTCCATTGAGCCCAAAACGCAGGGAGATATGGATAAGATGGGTGCTGCGCTTGCTAAATTGGCAGAGGAAGATCCCACTTTCAGGGTACGAACTGATGAGAACAGCGGCCAGACCATTATTTCGGGAATGGGCGAACTTCATCTTGAAATCATCGTCGATCGCCTTCGACGCGAGTTTAAGGTAGAATGTAATCAGGGCCGTCCGCAAGTGGCCTATAAAGAGGCACTTACTGGTTCGGCACAGCATCGTGAAGTTTACAAGAAACAAACTGGTGGACGCGGTAAGTTTGCTGATATTATATTTGAAATCGGACCTTCGGATGATAGTCAGACAGCTGGATTGCAATTTGTTGAAGAGGTGAAGGGCGGAAACATTCCAAGGGAATATATCCCTGCCGTGCAAAAAGGCTTCCGCGAAGCGATGAGCAATGGTGTTCTTGCCGGATTCCAGCTCGACAGCATGAAAGTCAGACTTATTGATGGTTCATTCCACCCGGTCGATTCCGACTCGCTATCATTCGAGATGGCAGCGCGGCTTGGGTTCAAGGAAGCCTGCCGTAAGGCATCTTCTGTGATCCTTGAGCCAATCATGAAGATCGAAGTCAATACCCCTGACGACTACCTTGGTGATGTGACGGGCGACCTCAACAAGCGTCGTGCTATCCTCAGAGAGGTGACCGCAAAGATTGGGGCTCAGGTTATTAAAGCAGATGTTCCGTTGTCAGAAATGTTTGGCTATGTAACTGCATTACGTACACTGACTTCAGGAAGAGCCACATCGAGCATGGAGTTCAGCCATTATTCCCAGGCACCTGAAAACATTGCCCAGGAAGTCATTAATAAAGCAAAAGGCATCATAAAATAAGAAAGGTAACCTTAATCATCTACAAAAGTGAGCCAGAGAATAAGAATTAAACTGAAGTCGTACGACCACAACCTGGTTGATAAATCAGCCGAGAAGATTGTCAGGACAGTGAAAGCCACGGGCGCAGTAGTCAATGGACCAATTCCGCTTCCCACCGACAAGAAAATTTACACTGTTTTACGTTCGACTTTCGTACACAAGAAATCAAGGGAGCAGTTCGAATTGTCATCGTATAAAAGACTGCTTGATATTTACAGCTCTACTTCTCAAACAATTGACGCTTTGATGAAGCTGGAACTGCCCAGCGGTGTTGAAGTTGAGATCAAGGTTTGACCCCAGGGCAGATAAAGATTGAATGACCATTAAAAGTCCAAAGAAATGTCAGGATTATTAGGAAAGAAGATTGGAATGACGAGCGTATATGACAGCAACGGTAAGAATATTCCCGTAACTGTCATTGAGGCAGGTCCTTGCGTTGTAACGCAGATCCGCACCCTTGAAAAGGATGGATATGAGGCCATTCAGCTCGCATTTGACGAAAAGAAGGAGAAAAATACCACAAATGCACTCAAGGGTCACTTTGCTAAAGCTGGAACTACTCCCAAGCGCATCCTTTCCGAGTTTACCAGATTCGAACAGCGCAAGAGTTTTGGTGATGTGCTTACGGTAGAAGTATTTATTGAGGGTGAGTTTGTTGACGTTAGCGGAGTATCGAAAGGCAAAGGCTTTCAGGGTGTTGTCAGGCGTCATCATTTTGGCGGCATCGGACAGGCAACCCATGGCCAGCACAACAGACTCAGAGCACCTGGTTCACTTGGTGCGTCATCCTATCCCTCCCGTGTTGTGAAAGGCTTACGTATGGCTGGTCGTATGGGAGGTGACAAGGTTAAATTGATCAACCTTCAGATTATTAAAATCATCCCGGAGAAGAACCTTATCCTTGTAAAAGGTGCTGTACCCGGCCCTAAAAACGGATATTTAAAAATTGAGCGATGGAGCTAGTAGTACATAAAATCAATGGCGAAGCCACTGACCGTAAGGTTCGCCTGAGTGAAGACGTATTTGGTATTCAGCCAAACGACCACGCCATTTACCTCGATGTGAAGCAATACCTTGCCAACCAGCGCCAGGGTACACACAAATCGAAAGAAAAAAGCGAAGTTTCGGGAAGCACCAAGAAAATCAAGCGGCAAAAGGGCACTGGTACAGCCAGGGCTGGAAGCATCAAATCGCCTGTATTTGTTGGTGGTGGTCGTGTTTTTGGTCCTAAGCCCCGCGATTACAGCTTTAAACTCAACAAAAAGCTTAAGCAGCTTGCCCGCAGGTCTGCTCTATCATATAAAGCACAAAGTGACGTAATTACAATTCTTGAGGACTTCACTTTTGAATCTCCAAAGACCAAACAGGTTATTGAGATGTTGAATAATTTCAAGTTTGATGGAAGGCGTGCCCTGTTTGTGATGAACAAGTCAGACCGTAATGTTGTGCTTTCGGCCCGCAATCTGCAGAACGTGAAAGTGGTAATGGCCGACAGCCTAAATACCTATGAAGTACTCAACGCCAGCAAGCTGTTCGTTGTCGAAAGTGCGCTGAACACCATTGAACAGTTGCTTTCGTAATCGAAAAAAATATATCGCAATGATACAGATCATCCACAAACCGGTCATTACCGAAAAAATGACAGCCATCAGCGAGAAGCAGCCTCAATATGCTTTTATTGTGGACAAGCGCGCCAACAAGCTGCAAATTAAAAATGCCATCAATGAGTTGTATGGCGTAAACGTGGTTTCGGTAAACACCATGAACTACGCAGGTAAGCGCAAATCGCGCTTCACCAAAACGGGTATTATTTCTGGCAAAACTCCGGCTTTCAAAAAAGCTGTGGTTACCTTGGCCGATGGTGAAACTATTGATTTTTTCAGCAATATCTAAGTCTAAGATAAATGGCTCTCAAGAAATACAAACCAACAACACCTGGTCAGCGGTTTAAGCTGATCAGCGCGTTCGATGATATTACGACAAGCACACCTGAAAAATCGCTGCTTGCACCCTACAAAAGTAAGGGAGGACGCAACAATCAGGGAAAGATGACCATACGTAATGTTGGTGGTGGTCACAAACAGCGTTATCGTATCATCGACTTTAAACGCGACAAGGATGGCATTCCCGGAACTGTCAAGTCGATCGAGTATGATCCGAACCGCACTGCCCGCATTGCACTTGTCAACTATGCTGATGGTGAGAAACGGTATATCGTTGCTCCACATGGCCTGAAGGTTGGTCAACAGGTAATGAGTGGGCTGGGTATTGCGCCAAATGTCGGCAACACGCTTTTTCTGAGCGAGATACCTTTCGGAACGGTAGTTCACAACATTGAGCTGCGTCCTGGTCAGGGAGCCAAGATAGCCCGCAGTGCAGGCTCTTATGCACAGCTGATGTCGCGCGATGGTAAATATGCCATTCTGAGAATGCCCTCAGGTGAGACACGTATGATTCTTCAAGCCTGCAAGGCAACCGTGGGGATGGTTTCGAATACCGACCACAACCTTGAAAAGTCGGGCAAAGCAGGTCGCAGTCGCTGGCTCGGTCGCCGCCCGCGCGTCAGGGGTGTTGCAATGAACCCTGTGGATCACCCGATGGGTGGTGGCGAAGGTCGCGCTTCGGGCGGACATCCACGCTCACGCAAGGGTATTCCAGCCAAGGGTTACAAGACCCGCAGCAAGAAGAATCTCTCGGATCGTTATATCATCGAGAGAAGAAAGAAATAACGTAAAGCCGAAAACTATCCAAAGAATATGAGCCGTTCGTTAAAAAAAGGACCATACATCCACTACAAGCTTGAAAAGCGGGTAATGGAAAATGCCGAATCAAACAAGAAATCTGTGATCAAGACCTGGTCGCGCGCTTCGATGATTTCGCCCGAATTTGTAGGGCAGACCATTGCTGTGCACAATGGAAATAAGTTCATCCCGGTTTATGTCACCGAGAACATGGTAGGCCACAAGCTTGGCGAATTTGCACCCACACGCATCTTCAGGGGACACGCCGGAAAAAAAGATAAAGGAAAAAAATAAGCTGAAATATCATGGGAGCTAGAAAACACCTTAAAGCTGAAGAGCGCAAGGAAGTCCGCAAATCGCAATATATGGCCAGCCTACGCAATGTGCCCACCTCGCCGCGCAAAATGCGCCTTGTGGCCGATATGATTCGTGGCAAGGACGTGGAAACAGCAATGTTTTCGCTTGAGTACTCCAAAAAGCATGCAGCTATCGATATGCTGAAACTTCTGCGTTCGGCCATTGCAAATTGGGAAGCCAAAAACGAAGGACAGAGAGTTGATTATGAAAAGCTCTTTGTGAAGAATGTTTTCGTTGATGGCGGCCGCATGCTCAAGCGCATCCTACCGGCCCCACAAGGTCGGGCTCACCGGGTTCGCAAGCGTTCGAACCATGTGACCATCTACTTGGATACCAAGCCCGGCATGCAGGAAAATAGTCAGAACAATTAAAGATTGCAATTGAATGGGACAAAAGACAAATCCAATAGGACTTAGGTTAGGAATCATCCGCGGATGGGATTCCAACTGGTATGGCGGACGCAACTTTGCCGACAAGCTGGTCGAAGACGATAAAATCAGGAAGTACCTGATGGCACGCTTAGGCAAAGCTGGCGTTTCGAAAATTAATATCGAACGCTCACTCAAACTTGTAACCGTTACCATATCCACTGCACGTCCGGGAATGATCATTGGCAAGGCAGGTCAGGAGGTAGACAAAATCAAGGAAGAGCTAAAGAAACTTACCGGCAAGGAAGTTCAGATAAACATCAGCGAAATCAAACGCCCTGAGCTCGATGCCTATATTGTGGCCAGCACCATTGCAAAGCAGATTGAAGGCAGGGTATCTTTTCGCAGGGCGATCAAGACAGCCATAACATCGAGTATGCGTATTGGCGCTGAAGGTGTTAAGGTAATGATATCCGGTCGAGTCGGAGGAGCTGAAATGGCTCGTCGCGAAACTTATAAGGAAGGTCGGATACCGCTGCATACATTACGTGCCGATATTGACTATGCTTTGGTTGAGGCACACACTACTTATGGACGCATTGGCATCAAGGTCTGGATCTGCAAAGGCGAGATTTATGGTAAGCCCGAGCTGGTTCCAAGTACTGTGGGTGGTCAGGCCAAAAAACCTGCTGCTCCAAAAGCTCCGGCTTTTGGCTCGCGTGGTGGCAGAAAACGCAAATAAAAAGTACAATATAAATACTGAGTAACAATGTTACAGCCAAAGAAAACAAAATTCAGGAGGCATCAGAAAGGCCGGATGAAGGGCATTGCACAGCGAGGCCATCAGCTTGCTTTTGGCACCTTCGGAATAAAGGCACTGGAGAGCGCCTGGCTCACAGGTCGCCAGATAGAAGCCGCACGTCAGGCCGTGACCCGTCATATGAAACGCGAAGGCCAAATTTGGATCCGTGTATTCCCCGACAAGCCTGTAACCAAAAAGCCAGCTGAAGTGCGTATGGGAAAAGGTAAGGGTGCTCCGGAATACTTTGTGGCCCCGGTTACACCAGGACGCATCATTTTCGAAGCAGAAGGTGTGCCGCTCGAAGTTGCTCGCGAAGCATTGCGTCTTGCCGCACAAAAGCTGCCCATCACTACGAAGTTTGTAGTCAGTAGAGATTACGTTGAAGCACAATAGTTATCAGCCATGAAGCAGGAAGTAATCAAAGAATTGAGCACAGCTGACCTTTTGGAGCGTCTTGAAGAAGAGCGTAAGCAGTTGGTGCGTCTGAAACTGAATCACGCAGTTTCGCCACTCGAAAACCCAAATAAGATCAAGGAATACCGCCGCGGTATTGCACGTATCATCACCGAGTTGCGTCGACGCGAACTTAGTCAGGCCGATAATAAATAATAGCTAAGAAAGATGGAAACCAGAAAGTTACGTAAGGAAAGAATTGGTACCGTTGCCAGCAACAAGATGAATAAAACCATCACGGTTGTTGTTGAGCGTCGTGTAAAGCATCCCATCTACGGCAAGTTCGTCAAGAAAACGTCCAAGTTTATGGCGCATGACGAAAGCAATGATTGCAACATAGGCGACACTGTCCGTATTATGGAAACCCGTCCGCTGAGCAAGAACAAATGTTGGAGACTCGTTGAAATAATCGAAAGGGCCAAGTAAAATGATACAGCAAGAAACAAGATGTATTGTCGCTGACAACAGCGGTGCCAAAGAAGTGCTCTGCATCAGGGTGCTCGGCGGCTCAGGTAAGCGATATGCCCGCATAGGTGACAAGGTAGTGGTAACAGTAAAGTCGGCCATGCCCGGTGGAACCATTAAAAAGGGATCTGTTGTGAAGGCAGTCGTTGTTCGCACCAAGAAGGAGACCCGCCGCACGGATGGATCATATATCCGCTTCGATGATAACGCTGTTGTGCTTTTAAACAACGCCGGCGAAATGATCGGAACACGCATATTTGGGCCTGTTGCCAGAGAGTTGAGAGAGAAACAGTTTATGAAGATTGTGTCACTGGCACCCGAGGTGCTTTAACAACTTTGAAAAATTATGCCAAAGTTTCATATCAAAAAAGGTGACAACGTTGTGGTGATCTCCGGTGACCACAAGGGCGAAAAAGGAAAAGTGCTCGTAGTGCATACAAGCAAGGATACAGCCATTGTTGAAGGCATCAATCTGGTGTCGAAACACACCCGCCCCAACACCGAAAATCCCAAAGGCGGAATCATTAAGAAAGAAGCCCCAATCCATATTTCCAACCTAAAGTTGGTTGATGGTAAGGGCAATCCTACCCGAATCAGAAGGGCAAAGGATGAAAAAACCGGTAAATCAGTCCGTATCTCAATTAAATCAGGGGAGGTTATCAAGTAATGAGTTATAAACCCAGACTTAAGACGGTTTACCAGAGCGAAATCGTGCCTGCACTCATCAAGGAGTTCAATTATCACACCGTCATGCAGGTTCCACGATTGGTAAAAATCTCGCTCAATCAGGGTATTGGTGCCGCACTGACCGATAAAAAGCTCATTGATTATGGTGTAGAAGAAATGACGGCAATCACTGGCCAAAAAGCCGTACCCACCATTTCAAAGCGCGATGTGTCGAACTTCAAGCTGCGTCGTGGAAATCCAATCGGCGTCCGCGTTACCTTGCGAGGCGACCGTATGTATGAGTTTCTCGAACGCCTTGTGGCTGTAGCCCTTCCTCGTGTACGCGACTTCCGCGGTATCAACGACAAAGGCTTCGACGGACGTGGCAACTACAGCTTTGGCATCACCGAGCAAATTATCTATCCTGAAATTGACATAGATAAAGTAAATAAAATCAACGGAATGGACATCACCTTTGTGACTACAGCCCGCACCGACCAGGAAGCTATGGCATTGCTTAAAGCTTTCGGACTTCCGTTTAAGAATCAAAAAAAATCATAAAGCATGGCAAAAGAGTCGATGAAAGCGCGTGAGCGCAAGAGGCAGAAAATGGTTGCAAAATATGCAGCCAAGCGTGCAGCCTTAAAGGAAGCCGGTGAGTATCAGGCACTGCAGCACATTCCACGAAATGCCTCTCCGGTCAGGCTGCACAACCGTTGTCAGCTCTCAGGACGCCCCAAAGGCTATATGAGACAGTTTGGCATTTCCCGTATCAATTTCAGGGAAATGGCTCTCAAAGGTCTCATTCCGGGCGTAAAAAAAGCAAGTTGGTAAACAAAATACCCTAATATAATGTATACAGATCCAATTGCCGATTATCTGACCCGTATCAGGAACGCCGTAATGGCAAGGCACAGGGTTGTCGAAATTCCAGCCAGCAACATCAAGAAGGCAATTACCAAGATTCTTTTTGAAAAGGGCTTTATCCTCAACTATAAGTTTGAGGACGACAACAAGCAAGGCATTATCAAAATAGCCCTAAAATATCATCCTATCACCAAACGGTCAGCCATTACCAGTCTGGAGCGTATTTCAAGCCCCGGTCTCAGAAGATACGCCGGTGCCGACGAAATGCCACGCGTGCTCAACGGCCTGGGTGTAGCAATCATCTCGACCTCAAAAGGCATCATGACCGACAAGGAAGCCCGCAACCTTCATATTGGTGGCGAAGTAATTTGTTATGTAATTTAACAATAGGAGATCAGCATTCATGTCACGCATAGGAAAACTTCCCATCACAATCCCTGCCGGAGTAACTGTTGAAATAAAAGACAACATCGTGACCGTCAAGGGTAAACTAGGTACACTCTCTCAGAAGATTGACGATTCAGTAATAATCAGTATCGACAACAGCCAGTTGACGATTGAGCGTCAGTCGGACGAAAATGAACCCCGCTCAAAGCATGGTCTTTATCGTGCACTGATTGCCAATATGGTTAAAGGTGTTTCGGAAGGCTTCAGCATCGTACAGGAGCTTGTTGGTGTTGGTTACAAAGCCGATGCAAAGGGTCAGTTGCTTGAGCTAGCGCTCGGTTTTTCTCACAATGTCTTTTTCGAAATTCCACAGGAGATAAAGATCGAAACCGTTACAGAGCGTGGTAAGAATCCGCTGATCAAAATGGTCTGTGCCGATAAGCAATTGCTCGGACAGGTTGCAGCGAAAATCCGCTCACTTCGTAAGCCAGAGCCTTATAAAGGTAAGGGTGTCCGCTTCCAGAATGAGGTGCTCAGGAGGAAAGCCGGAAAAACTGCAGGGAAAGGTAAGTAATCGTAAGATTCTTTTTTGAGAAAAGAAAAAATCAGAGCAATGTCAATAAAGAATACAAATCTCAGAAGAAGGCTTGGGATCAAGAAACGCATCCGCAAGATTGTATCGGGATCTTCCGATCGTCCGCGTTTAAGCGTTTTCAGAAGCAATAAGGAAATTTATGCCCAGCTCATTGATGACAAAGCCGGGCGCACTCTGCTTGCAGTTTCTTCTCGCGAGAAAGGGACTGATGACGCTAAGGTTAATAAAACGGAGCAAGCCAAGAATATTGGTAAAAAGCTAGCCGAAAAGGCACTTGCAGCCGGTATTGAATTTTGCGTCTTCGACCGCAACGGTTATTTATACCATGGAAGAGTAAAAGCATTAGCCGAAGCAGCACGCGAAGGCGGACTCAAATTTTAACAAGCAATGGCAGAAACAAATATTTCACGCGTAAAATCGAGCGAAATTGAGCTCAAAGACCGCCTGGTGAGCATCCAGCGCGTTACAAAAGTAACTAAGGGTGGTCGTACTTTCAGCTTCTCGGCCATTGTGGTTGTGGGCAACGAGAATGGTATCGTCGGCTACGGCCTTGGAAAGGCTAAGGAAGTTACCGCCGCAATCGCGAAAGGGGTGGACGACGCCAAGAAGAATCTTATCAAAGTGCCCATCCGCAAAGGAACCATCCCTCACGAGCAGCTTGGAAAGTACAGCGGTGCACTGGTGTTTCTCAAGCCAGCTGCACCCGGAACCGGTGTCATTGCCGGTGGTGCAATGCGCGCTGTACTCGAAAGCGTTGGTGTGCACGATGTGCTTGCAAAATCAAAAGGTTCTTCCAACCCACACTCAGTAGTCAAAGCAACATTCGACGCATTGTCAAAAATGCGCGATGCTTACACTGTGGCTCAGGTGCGGGGTGTTGAGCTCGATACAGTGTTTAACGGTTAAAGCTTAAACTCATGAAAAAGGTCAAAATCACACACGTAAGAAGCGGAATCGGAAGACCACTGCGCCAGAAACGTACCCTTGAAGCATTAGGTTTCAAACGCTTGAACCAGACACTCGAGGTGGAACTTTCACCTTCGGTGGCAGGCATGGTTGATGCCGTGAAGCACCTTCTCAAGATCGAAGAAATTGAATAATAATATCACTGGAAATTCACACAGCAATGGATTTGAGTAATCTTAAACCGGCAAAAGGTTCCGTCAAGAAGGAAAAGCGCATTGGTCGTGGTCAGGGATCCGGCCATGGTGGCACATCCACACGCGGACATAAAGGCGCCGGACAGCGCTCGGGAACCAAGAAGAAAAAGGGCTTCGAGGGTGGACAAATGCCCCTTATACGCCGTGTCCCCAAATTCGGTTTTAAAAATCCGAACCGAAAGGAGTATCGTGCCATTAACCTGAGCACCATCCAGCAACTGGCAGAAACCTATAAGCTGGAAATCATCAGCCCCCTCGAAATGTATGAGCATGGCATCATTGGTAAAAAGGATCTGGTGAAAGTACTCTCCAACGGCGAACTTAGTGCCAAACTTGAGGTGAAGGCCCACGCCTTTTCGGCAAAAGCAGCAGCAGCCATAGAAGCAGCAGGTGGTAATGCCGTAAAAATCTGACGCGCATGAAGAAGCTAATCGAAACCCTACGCAATATTAATAAGATACAGGAACTGCGCCAACGTATTTTTTATACCCTGGCCATCATCCTTATCTATCGCCTCGGTTCGTACGTGGTTCTGCCGGGTATCGACCCCAACATGCTTGCCAATATGAAGGCACAAACCAGCGGTGGATTGCTCGGACTGCTCGATATGTTTTCGGGTGGTGCTTTCAGTAATGCATCCATCTTTGCATTGGGTATCATGCCTTATATATCTGCCTCTATCGTAATTCAGCTCCTTGGTATGGCCGTGCCATATTTCCAAAGGCTGCAGCGTGAAGGTGAGAGTGGCAGAAGGAAGATTAACCAGATTACACGGTACCTTACGGTAGCTATTGTGGCACTGCAGGCTCCGGCCTATATCGCCAACGTAATTGCACAACTTCCCAACGAAGCCATCGCCCCTTTCGATCCGGCCGTTGCACGTCCGGGCGGCTTTTTCTGGTTTAGCAATACCGTCATCCTCATTGCCGGAACCCTGTTTGTGATGTGGCTGGGCGAAAGGATCACCGATAAAGGAATTGGTAATGGTATATCGCTCATCATCATGATCGGTATTATCGCACACCTGCCATTTGCTCTTTTTGGTGAACTTGTTTCACGTCTGGAGCAGAAAGGAGGCGGATTGGTTTTCTTCCTCGTCGAGATTGTCATACTTGTCATCGTAATACTGCTTACCATTCTGCTTGTGCAGGGTACGCGCAAGGTGCCCGTACAGTATGCAAAGCGTATTGTTGGTAACCGTCAGTATGGTGGGGTTAGACAGTATATACCATTGAAAATTAATGCAGCAGGTGTAATGCCGATCATTTTTGCTCAGGCGATCATGTTTTTGCCTATCACACTCGTCGGTTTTACTGAGTCGGAAAGTCTCACAGGTTTTGCAGCCGCATTTACCAATATTCATGGTTTGTGGTACAACCTGGTATTTTTTCTGATGATTGTATTCTTCACCTATTTCTATACAGCTATCACCATCAACCCAAGCCAGATGGCCGAGGATATGAAAAAGAACGGCGGATTTGTTCCTGGTGTTAAACCCGGAAAACGTACTGCCGAGTATCTCGATAATATCCTTTCACGCATCACCTTGCCAGGGTCGATATTTCTTGCTTTTGTCGCAATTATGCCGGCCATTGTCAGCCAGATGGGTGTGAGCAACGAGTTCTCTCATTTTTATGGAGGAACTTCACTGCTGATTCTTGTTGGTGTTGTGCTTGATACGCTGCAACAGATCGAAAGCTATTTGCTTATGCGTCATTATGATGGTCTTACAAAATCCGGAAGGATTAAGGGCCGTAGCCCTGCCATGAATATGGGATAAGCAATGGCTGCTATTGAGCTGAAAACTGTCGAAGAGATTGAATTACAGCGCGAAAGTTCTTTACTTGTTGGAAAAACTTTAGCCGAGGTAGCTAAGCATATCCGGCCGGGCTTAACAACGCTTGCGCTCGACCGGATAGCTGAGACCTTTATTCGCGATCATGGAGCCGTACCTGGCTTTAAAGGATACGGCGGCTTTCCTGGTTCGTTGTGCATCTCCCTTAATGATGAGGTGGTGCACGGAATACCTGGTAAGCGGGAGTTGCGTGAAGGCGATATTGTATCGATTGACTGCGGCGTGTTGAAACACGGTTTTTATGGCGATTCGGCCTACACATTTCCAGTAGGTGAAATCAGCCACGAGCTCCGTCTTCTGCTCGATCGCACACGAAACGCCTTGTATGAAGGTATCAGGATGGCTGTAGAAGGAAACAGGGTAGGCGACATCAGCTACGCTGTTCAGCACTATATCGATCAGTTCGGATATGGTATTGTGCGCGAACTCGTTGGTCATGGTGTTGGCCGCAAGCTTCATGAAGCGCCTGAAGTACCTAATTTCGGTCGCCGGGGCACTGGACCGCAGCTAATAGCCGGAATGGTGATTGCAATTGAGCCTATGATAAACCTCGGCACAAAAAATATTACGCAGGATGCCGACGGGTGGACAATACGAACGTCCGACCGCAAGCCTTCTGCACACTTCGAACACACGGTGGCTGTCGGTAAAGAACAGGCCTATATCCTTTCGTCGTTCGAAATGATTGAAGAAACGCTTTTAAAAACGAATTAACATTATGGCGAAACAAATGCCAATTGAGCAGGATGGAACTGTTATCGAGTCGCTGGGCAATGCAATGTTCCGGGTTGAACTCGAGAATGGTCACCAACTTATTGCACACATCTCAGGCAAAATGCGCATGCACTATATCAAGATTCTGCCTGGCGATCGTGTGAAGCTCGAGCTGTCGCCGTACGATCTTACCAAAGGACGCATCACCTTCAGGTACAAATAAAACATATGAAATAACCCGGAAGATTTTTTCCTTCCTTCAAAATTCAGCAAAATGAAAGTAAGAGCATCCCTTAAGAAAAGGACAGACGATTGTAAGATTGTGCGTCGGAAAGGCCGCCTCTACGTAATCAACAAGAAGAATCCTAAATACAAGCAGAGACAAGGATAATTGCAAAAGAAAACAATAAATACATTTATTATATGGCAAGGATTGCTGGCGTAGATATTCCAAACAACAAGCGAGGTGAGATTTCGCTCACCTACATCTTCGGAATCGGACGAAGCTCGGCACGCAAAATTCTCAATGAAGCCGGTGTTGACATCAATAAGAAGGTGCAGGACTGGACTGATGAGGATCAAAACAATATCCGCACTGTTATCGGAGCAAACTTCAAGGTAGAGGGAGAGCTTCGCAGTGAGGTTCATATGAGCATCAAGCGTCTGATGGACATCGGTTCCTACAGAGGAATCCGTCATCGCTTAGGGCTTCCGGTTCGCGGACAGACCACAAAAAATAATGCCCGTACTCGCAAAGGCAAGAAAAAAACCGTTGCAAACAAGAAGAAAGCTACCAAGTAGGCCACAGCTTTCGGATCATATCAGACTGATAATCATTAACAAATCATGGCAAAAACCACAAAAACTGTCAAAAAACGCGTTGTTAAGGTAGAGCCTACAGGCAGGGCATACATCAGTGCCACCTTCAACAACATTATCATCTCGCTGACCAACAACAGCGGTCAGGTTATTTCCTGGGCTTCTGCCGGAAAAATGGGATTCAGGGGTTCAAAGAAAAATACCCCTTACGCTGCTCAGATGGCAGCCGAAGAGGCCTCAAAAACAGCCTACGACCTTGGATTACGCAAGGTAAAAGTATTTGTCAAGGGACCTGGCGCAGGCCGAGAATCATCTATCCGTACAATCCATTCATCCGGTATTGAAGTGACCGAGATTGTCGACGTTACACCATTGCCGCACAACGGTTGCCGCCCGCCTAAAAGAAGAAGAGTATAACAGGAACCCGACCTACGTAAAAAAATAGTACTATGGCAAGATATATTGGCCCAAAAACAAAAATCGCACGCAAGTTTGGCGAAGCCATCTTCGGGCAGGATCGTTCGTTCGATAAAAGAAACTATCCTCCGGGACAACATGGCAGCTCCAAGCGCAGAAAAAAACTTTCGGAGTATGGCATTCAGCTACAGGAAAAGCAGAAAGCCAAGTATACTTATGGAATATTGGAGCGCCAGTTTCGGATTCTTTTTGAAAAAGCTTCCCGTCGTAAAGGTATTACTGGCGAAGTGCTCCTGCAACTTATCGAATCGCGACTGGACAACACTGTGTTTCGCCTGGGTATTGCTCCAACACGCAGTGCTGCCCGACAATTGGTGGGACACAGACACATCATCGTTAATGGAGAAGTGGTTAATATACCATCTTATCTGCTAAAGCCCGGCGATGTTATTGCCGTTCGCGAACGCTCCAAATCGCTCGAAGCCATTGCTGGTGCCGTCGAAGGACATGTGAACCGATTCTCCTGGCTCGATTGGGACAACTCAAAAATGGAAGGTAAGTTCATCAACTACCCTTCGCGTGCCGATATCCCCGAAAATATCAAGGTACAACTCATCGTTGAGTTGTACTCGAAGTAATGATAATACACAACCTGGTAGCTTATTTTTTAACCTTTAAGAAAATAATATGGCTGTTTTAGCTTTTCAAAAACCCGAGAAGGTGATCATGGTCGAATCGGATAACACCCGCGGTGTATTCGAATTCAGACCACTTGAGCCAGGTTTCGGAATCACTATAGGCAATTCGCTCAGGCGTATTTTACTTTCTTCGCTGGAAGGTTTTGCCATTACCTCCATCCGGATTGAGGGAGTTCTTCACGAATTTGCCACCATCGAAGGCGTTGTCGAAGATGTGGCCGATATTGTGCTGAACCTCAAGAAAATCAGATTCAAACAGCAGATTGCCTCTGAAACATCCGAGAAAGTCAATATAGTCATTGGCGATCAGGAGCAGTTCAAAGCCGGAGATATCAACAAATTCCTGTCTGTGTTTCAGGTGCTTAATCACGACCTTGTCATCTGTAACATGAGTCCGGATGTAAAGCTGAGCATGGAAATTACCATCAACAAGGGCAGAGGCTACGTGCCAGCTGAGGAAAATAAAGTTGTCAATGCTGCTGTTGGTACCATCGCCATCGACTCAATTCACACGCCGATTAAAAATGTGAAATACCACATCGATAACTATCGTGTTGAACAGAAGACCGATTACGAGAAATTGCTTCTCGAGGTCATTACCGATGGTTCGATAAACCCAAAAGACGCGCTCAAGGAGGCCGCAAAGATCCTCATTCAGCACTTTATGCTCTTCTCGGATGAGCGAATCACGATGGATCATGAAGATAAAGGCGTGACTGAAGAGTTCGACGAAGGATCTTTACACATCAGACAACTGCTTAAAACTAAGCTTGTTGATATGGATCTCTCAGTAAGAGCACTCAATTGCCTCAAGGCTGCGGATGTTGAAACCCTTGGCGACCTCGTTGCCTTTAATAAAAATGACCTTCTGAAATTCAGGAACTTTGGAAGAAAATCGCTGACAGAGCTTGAAGAGCTTGTTCGCACCAAAGGTCTCGAATTTGGCATGATTGTCAGCAAGTATAAACTCGAAAAGGAATAGCAGATTGATATGAGACACAACAAAAAATTCAATCACCTCGGAAGGAACAGTGCACACCGCGATGCCATGCTTGCCAATATGGCAGCATCACTCATCCTGAATAAAAGAATTACAACGACTGTGGCCAAGGCAAAGGCGCTTCGTCCATACGTAGAACCCATTATTTCACGTTCAAAGGACGATACCACACACTCGCGCCGTGTTGTTTTTTCTGACTTGCAGAACAAATTTGCAGTTACAGAATTATTTAGGGTTGTGGCCCCTAAAGTGGCTGACAGACCGGGAGGATACACCCGCATCATCAAGTTAGGTCACCGGCTCGGAGATGCCACTGACATGGCTATGATGGAACTGGTTGATTTCAACGAAAACCTCCTCAAGGAGAAGGCTGCCAAGAAGACTCGGACCACCCGACGCGGTGGTAAAAAACAAGTAACTAAGGACGCTGTTGCTCCGGCTGCACAGAGTGCTGCTCCCGAAGCACCCGCTCCATCGCTGGAAACTGAAGAAAATAAGAAAGCTTAGCGAGCTTGTTTTTATGAGAGGCTTTGGCTTAGCTCATAACAACCGTTTGCATAATAAAAAGACCGGAGCCATCGGCATCCGGTCTTATATTTTTACATAGAAATCATAACTTTGCTTAAGTTAATAAAATCAAAATACAATGAGCTATATTACTGATGTTCATGCCCGTCAGATTCTCGATTCGAGGGGCAATCCTACCATTGAGGTAGATGTTATGACCGAGAACGGCATCATGGGACGCGCTGCAGTTCCATCGGGTGCATCTACCGGAGTTCACGAGGCTGTTGAGCTTCGCGACAACGACAAGAGCATGTACCTTGGAAAAAGCGTTCTTCAGGCGGTGAGCAATGTGAATGAAATCATTGCTGACGAAATGATCGGTTACCATGTAGGCGATCAGGCCGAAATAGATACAAAACTTATTGAGCTCGATGGTACTCCAAATAAAAGTAAACTGGGAGCAAACGCCATTCTTGGAGTTTCATTGGCTGTGGCTCATGCCGCTGCTCAGGAAACCAATCAGCCCTTGTTTCGTTATCTTGGTGGCGTTGGAGCCTACACCCTTCCAATCCCAATGATGAACATCATCAACGGTGGTTCTCATGCCGATAATAGCATTGATTTTCAGGAGTTTATGATCATGCCTGTTGGAGCCGGAACGTTTGCTCAGGCTATACGTATGGGAGCAGAAGTGTTTCACAGCCTGAAGTCGGTGCTCAAAAAAATGGGCTACGCCACTAATGTTGGTGACGAAGGAGGGTTTGCGCCAAACCTCAAATCGAACGAAGAGGCAATTCAGGTTATTCTTCAAGCCATTGAGAAGGCTGGATACAAGCCAGGTGAAGATGTAGCGCTTGCCCTCGACCCGGCATCTTCGGAGTATTATCTACCCGAAGAAAATGTTTATCACCTGCACAAATCAACTGGTGAGAAGCTGACACCTTCACAAATGGTCGATTACTGGAATGAATGGGTGAACAAATACCCCATCCTCTCGATAGAAGATGGTATGGCCGAAGACGACTGGGCAGGTTGGAAACTCATGACAGATAAACTTGGCAGTAAAATCCAGTTGGTTGGTGATGATTTGTTTGTTACCAACGTAAACCGTCTTCAGCGTGGTATCGACGAAGGGATTTGCAACTCCATCCTGATTAAAGTCAACCAGATTGGCTCACTCACCGAAACCATCCAATGTGTTCAGCTGGCCTACCGCAATGGCTATACTTCCATCATGAGTCATCGCTCGGGCGAAACCGAAGACACTACCATTGCCGACCTTGCTGTTGCACTGAATACTGGTCTGATCAAGACTGGCTCGGCCAGCCGAACAGACCGTATTGCCAAATACAATCAATTGCTTCGCATTGAGGAATTATTAGGGGGAGCTGCATATTATCCTGGCAGGAGCTTTAAGTACTACAGGTAGTATATTGATAATCATATTTTTAGTGGAACCACACCCAACCCGGGTATGGTTCTATTCTTTTCTGATGTTTGGCAACAGATCAATGGCATAATCGTACCTGCTAAATTTGAGTACACATAGATTGGTTGATAAAAATGAAGCAGAAGAAAAATCCAGGGGAGTTTTGGACAAGAAATACACATAACAGGATTTTTTATTATTTTAAAGCGCTCGCTATCAATGGAATATATTTTTAAGAAAAAAATTCTACATTTAAATTTTTCCATTTCAAAAATCTTAGTACTTTTGCACTCCCGTTTTGGGTGATAC
>CAYWLJ010000006.1:0-184427 GCA_964459375.1 uncultured Lentimicrobiaceae bacterium
GGTCGTCGCCACCCCATACAAAAACCCCGGGCACTGTTGTGCTGCGGGGTTTTTTGTTTATCCGTGAACGAAAACAAAATTATCTTATATGCCCTCAACCAGCAGATTTATGCAATAGGAATGAAAATGCAGTTCAAATTATTAACTCATAGTGCAGGACCAAAATTGATGAAAATCCCCAAATAGTTTGAATAGCGCTGAATAAATTAACGGCTCTTCATTTGTGAACTGATGCTAATGCGTTCGTTATTACGATAGGCAACAACAAATGCATCATGAATCCCCCGGCTCTGTAAACGTTTGGCATATGCCTCAGCCTCTGAATAGGTTCTGAAACTGCCCGTCGAATAACGGTACAATCCGTTGAAAACATTTTCAACAATAGGGCTTTCGAACTGAACATGTCTGAAAAGCGATTGTGGGATGCTGACTTTTCTGCTTGCAGCGTATATCTGGACTCTGAATTCAACGTCATTGCCTGTTGGCGGAGCTTGTTGTGTGGGCACCGAAGTTTGTTTCGGGAGTTCAAGCGCAGGTATTTGCTGCTGTTGAGCGCGTTCGCCTGGCATTTCCGCAAACTTTTCGTAATCAATGACATATACAGGAGTTACCGGTGCTGCTCTGCGAGGTGATCCAACTTCGGGACGCTGCGCTTTAGGCTGCCTTGGGGCTGGTGCAAGAAGTGGAAAATTGTAGCTGAGTCCGATATGGGTTTGTAAAAGAATGTCGTATTGGTAGCCGTCACGGTAATAGTCGAGGTCGTCGGAAATAAGTGTACTAAACATGCCTTCGGCAAAAACGTGCAGTGAAGGGGTTATGCGATACTTAATGCCGAGGGCAACCGGAAAATAGAAAGATTCACTGCGCAAATTGCTAGCCGCAGCATTGGTATAGTCGATTATGATATTTCCGCTTTGGGTATTCTTGCGTGTGCTTTGCCATGAATTGTATCCCAGACCTAAAGTGCCGTAGAGGTTGAATTTTCTTTCGGATGGTCCCCAGAAAAGGTTGCTCATATTTAAAAATGAGTGTAGGAAAAAGGTATTGCTGTGCCCTGAAAACTCATTGTTTAATGGGGTTCCGTTAGAGTAATTATCCTTGCGTGAATAATGCGATATCCTATTGAAACCTATACCTATGCCGTGCTCCTCATTAAAATGAAACCTTCCGAAAAACCCAAAGCTTGGCTTGGTTTCACCACTGAATTTTTGAAAATAATTCTTGTCACTGATATCACCATAAAATTGACTGAATCCTCCGAATCCTCCGAATTCGAGTGACCTGTAATCAGCGAGGCCATTGCTACTGTTGTCTTGGCCATGCACGTCAGCAATCGGGAGGGTCAGGAGAATACAAAACAGCAGGGCAATGTTTTTCATGGCAACCTGTATTTGCGCGGACACATGGTCGATATGTATTCGTTGGCGCTGCCGTATCCGAGGTCATAAGCCTTCTTCCAATCCTCGCAGGCACCATTGGTGTTGCTCAGATAGAATTTTGCCACGCCCCTGTTGAAAAAATTCCGAACCCAGTTCGGATAATCAACAATACGGGCAGGCCTGAGTAGAATAGCTTTATCAAACTCGGCAATTGCTTCGCTGTGAAGTCCCATTTTACTTTTGGTGTTGCCTCTGTATGCATAAAGCATGAAGTCGTTGGAGAAAGGATTCACCTCCAGCGCTTTGTTAAATGCATCCATTGCACCTAGGTAATCTCCCATCTGATAGCGAAGAACGCCCCAATTATAATGACGTTCATAGGCTGATGTAGCCTTTTTTAAATCAACGAAGTGCGACTGAGCATTCTGAACAAAACTTCTGTAGGTTCCAAAGTCTACTTCGTAAAAAGTGCGTGTAAATAAATCTTTCCAGTTATCAGGAGAGGTCTGCATTTTCAGCAGATTGTCGTTCAGGTAGGTTCTCACCAGCTTGAACCGGACCGCTTCCTTATCTCCTGATTTCACGGGAAATACAGCAATAATCAGGTTGCCATCGTTAATAATCTTTCCCTGTTTCCTGTCTTGTATGGCGCCAATTATTTTTTCTTGATAACCGGTGGCGCTCTGCTGAAAATTCTGAACAACACCGGTGGCATAATTCTGAAGCCGGAGACTGCTGCCCAGGAAGACTACTTTTTCAAAGTTCTTGATCGTACCGGTCAGATAGCAACGCAAATCAGCAAGATACATCGTATTCCATGGAATTGGCTCTGGCATTAGTTCACTCAATTTGTCCCCATGAAATACCCAATAATTTATTGATTTGTAGCTTATCCAATTTCGCTGAAGGTAGGCAAACTCATATTCTCCATCGTAAAAGGTGCGAACAAGGACAAAATATTGCTCATCGTCAATCATAATCTTATGGAGGTCGAGGCTGATGAAATTTTCTTGTCCCAATAATTCCTGACCTTCAGGCCTTGATTTCACAGACCTACTGTCGGAAAATGGAATTTTGTTAGGCTCGCTGAACCAGGTACCATTGTCCTGCAATGACCATCCAGTGGCATTTGTAATGGATGCAATTACAGGCGACATAATAGAAAAATCCTGAAGATCTACCGTGCTGATTTCCTGCTTACGTTGGCCAAAAGAAAAATAAACGACTGAAAATGAAATGGTTATAAATAATAAAAATTTCTTTGTTCTTAATTCCATTGGCTGTGTATGGCGCATAAATTCCTGAATTGCAAGTCCGAAATTACAAAATCTAATAAAGCAAACTAAGATAGGTATTAAGTATTGCTGAACAGGTTTTTTGGCGCATGTTTTATCAACAACACTTTCAACATAAAAAATGAATTCAAAACTCCTTCAAGATGGACTCGATTTCCTTTACAGCCGCATTGAGTCCTTCAGGATTTTTTCCACCGGCAGAGGCTAGAAAGCGCTGCCCACCTCCACCACCCTGAATGTGCCTGGCAGCCTGCCTGATGATGGCTGAAGCATCAATGCCCGGGGTGATTACCAGTTCGTCTGAGAATGCCAGTACAATGCTGGCTTTGCCTTCGTTGGTCCCATAAAGGATTGCAGCGGCTTTATTGTTTTTTGCCCTGATTTTTCCGGCTATAGTTTTAAGGATTTCAGCGTCTTCGTTTAATCTTGCCGAAATAATGATCATTTTGCCATTGTCAGTCGATTTGGCAAACAATTGTTCGGCAATTTGACTGGCCTTTTCTTGGAGTAAGGATTCCACTTTTTTTTGTGATTCGTTGTACTGGTCAGCCATGTGCTGCACGCTTTTAACAATATCGCCAGTACCTTTCACGATATCTTTTATTGACATCAATTGATCAAGTTGGCGATTAACCCAGTCCTCAGCGGCTTGCCCAGTTAAGGCTTCCACACGTCGCACACCGGCGGCAATTGCGCCCTCGCTTACGATTTTGAACAAACCAATCTGCCCTGTTGAGGGCACATGTGTGCCTCCGCAAAGCTCAACGGAATACTCCCTGTTAAACATGATTATCCTAACATGATCGCCATATTTTTCGCCAAAAAGCGCCATAGCACCCATGGATTTGGCATCTTCGAGGGGCACTTCAACCAGCTCTTCCTGTGAAACATTATCCCTGATTTTCTGGTTGACAAGCTTTTCGACTTCCCTGATCTCCTCGTGACTCATTTTCCCGAAGTGGCTAAAGTCGAAACGCAGTTTTTCGAAATCTACCAGCGAACCTTTCTGCTCAACATGTGTCCCCAGCACTTTGCGCAACGCGGCATGCATCAGGTGGGTGGCACTATGGTTGTTGGCTGTGGCAAGTCGCTTGTCAGCATCGACTATTGCATTAAAACCGCGTTCGGGCCATTGCGGAAGTTGATCCGTAATATGAACGATAAGGTTGTTTTCCTTAACGGTGTTAAGCACGGCAATCCGCTCGTCCTGATTTACCAGATAACCTGTGTCGCCAACTTGTCCTCCTGATTCAGCATAAAAAGGCGTACGGTCAAGAACGATTTCATAATGCTTCTTCTTTTTAGAGATTAACTCGCGGTAGCGCAGAATATTTACGGCTTCCTCCAGTTTCTCGTAGCCAACAAAAACTGTTGGCTGGTCGCTCTCGTTCAACAATACCCAATCGCCCGCGGCCACTTCTGCTGCTTTTCTCGACCTTTCTTTTTGTTCATTTAAACGTAAAGCAAATTCTTCCATATTGACATTCAGGCCTTTTTCGCGAGCCAGCAAATTGGTAAGGTCAACCGGAAAGCCATAGGTGTCGAAAAGTTCGAAGGCAAAAGCACCACTGATCTCGGTTTGTCCTTCGTGGCTTGCAACGAAATGCTCAAAACGGCGAATGCCATGGGCCAGTGTCCTCAGGAAAGCAGCTTCCTCTTCATGTATGACTCTGGATAGGAGGTCTTTTTGACTGATTAGCTCCCCGAAAGTGCCGGCCATCTTTTCCGACAGCACAGGTAGTAGCTTGAAAACAAATGGTTCTTCAAATCCCAGATAGGTGTACCCATAACGAATTGCCCTCCGCAGTATGCGTCTAATGACGTAGCCGGCACCAGTATTCGAGGGCAACTGTCCATCGGCAATGGTAAATGCAACAGCGCGCAGATGATCGGCAATTACGCGCATTGCCACATCAGCTGACTCATTCTCACCGTATTGCCTGCCGGAGAGTCGGGCAATTTCGGCGATGATGTCCTGAAAGATGTCGGTATCGTAATTCGACTTTTTGTGCTGAAGCACCATGCTCAGGCGTTCGAAACCCATGCCAGTGTCCACATGGCTGGCAGGTAGTTTCTCAAGCTTTCCGGAAGCAGTACGGTTGAATTCGATAAACACCAGGTTCCATATTTCAATGACAAGCGGGTGGCCTGTGTTAACAAGATCGCGTCCGGGTATAGCATCACGTTCGTGCTGATCGCGAATGTCAACATGAATTTCCGAGCAAGGGCCACAAGGTCCGGTATCGCCCATTTCCCAGAAATTGTCTTTTTTGCTGCCATATAGAATTCGATCTTCCGGCAAAATGGCATGCCAATACGCATAGGCTTCATCGTCCCTTCCCAGATTTTCGGCAGGATCGCCACCAAAAACAGTGACATACAGACGATCTTTATCTATGCGATATACGCTTGTGAGCAACTCCCATGCCCATTCGATGGCATCTTTCTTGAAGTAATCGCCAAACGACCAGTTGCCCAGCATCTCGAACATGGTATGGTGATAGGTATCATAACCCACTTCCTCGAGATCGTTGTGCTTGCCTGAAACACGCAAACACTTCTGAGTATCAGCGATTCTGGGCGATTTTGGCTGTGCATTGCCAAGGAAATACTCCTTGAACTGGTTCATCCCGGCATTGGTAAACATAAGCGTGGGGTCGTTTTTGACCACGATAGGTGCCGAAGGGACGATGAGGTGCTGTTTTGAGCTGAAAAACTCCAGAAAAGTTTTGCGAATATCTACCGAGTTCATTGCGTGTTGATTACCTGCTGATTTTCAATTTTTAACATAGTAAATTAAGCCGCAAATTTACTCGAAAATATTAACTTTGCTCATCTTGAGTATGAACCAAGCCGGGGCTGATGGCTAAGCTTAAATATGTTTTTAATCAGAAATCGCTTTCTTATGAGCCTTACAGGGTAACCTGGCGGCTAAGGCTTTGGCGTTTTTTCACATTTGTCCTGACAAGTGGTGCATTTGGTGGGGTGGCTTTTCTTTTTTTTCTGGAGTTTTTCGGCTCGCCTACCGAACGCCGGCAGCGAAGGGAACTCGATAATATGGCCTTCCAATATCAGCAGCTTAACGATAAAATGGAAAAAATGGAGCTGCTGCTCAAGGATATACAACAGCGTGACGACAATATTTATCGTATCATCTTTGAAGCTGAGCCGGTTCCGTCCTCCATAAGGCAGGCTGGCTATGGTGGTGTTGACAGGTATTCAAGCCTGAGCGGATTCAAGTACTCCGACCTTATCATTGAAACAAATAAGCGCCTCGATCGTATTTCCAGCCAGCTGTATGTGCAGTCAAAATCGTTTGACGAAGTGTATGAACTTGCCCGCGATAAATCGCGCTTGCTGGCTTCCCTGCCTGCAATTCAACCGCTGCGTGTAAACGACTTCAGGGCTATTACCTCACACTATGGGGTTCGGCTCGACCCGTTTTACAAAGTATATAAGTTCCACGAAGGTGTCGATTTTTCTACGCCGGTGGGCACCGAAGTGTTCTCAACAGGTGATGGTGTAGTGCAGTCGGTCGACCGGAATTATTTTGGTTATGGCAACACCATTATCATCGACCACGGGTTTGGTTATCAGACAGTTTATGCTCATCTGAGTGCTTTTAGTGTTAAGCGTGGCGAAAAAGTGAAAAGAGGTCAGAAGATTGGCAAGACAGGGAACTCTGGTAAAAGTACCTCTCCACACCTGCATTATGAAGTCAGAAAAAATGGTCGCCCGGTAAATCCGATCAACTTCTTCTTCAACGACCTGACGCCTGAACAGTATAAACAGATCCTGGAATTGTCAGCAATCCCATCTCAATCAATGGACTAACAAACAATGGCCAAAGCGGAGAGGGTATATTACAGTATTGGTGAAGTGGCGTGCATGTTCAAGGTCAGCACCTCATTAATCCGTTTCTGGGAAAAAGAGTTTGACGTGCTGAAACCGCACAAAAATAAAAAGGGCAACAGACTTTTTACAACAAGGGATGTCAAAAACCTCCACATCATCTACAACCTCGTGAAGGTTAAAGGCTATACCCTTCAGGGAGCCAGGGAAGCCATCAAAGCTGACTTCGAAGGGCTTGATCGCAACATTACCTTGCTCCGGACCTTCGAAAGGATGCACAAAATGCTGCAGGAACTCGACAATGAGCTGGCAACAAGATCAGCCAAGGACGCAGGGGTTCAGAAAAAACGTCCCTCGAGTAAATAATTCCTCACATAATCGTTAATCCCATCCTCAAGACAGGTGAATGCGTGGTGATATCCAGCTTCGCGGAGTTTTGCCATATTTGCCTCGGTAAAATACTGATACTTGTCACGAATATCCTCTGGAGTATCAACAAATTGAATATCAGGCTGCTTGTTTAGCGCTGCAAAAGTAGCATTGGCCAGATCAAGAAAAGAACGGGCCTTACCTGAACCAAGATTGTATAACCCGCTGTTGGGCTGCGCTTCCATAAGATAGTGGATAACCCGGGCAATATCCTTAACATAAACAAAATCGCGAAGCTGTTTTCCGTCCTCGAAGTCAGGGTGGTGCGATCTGAAAAGATTCATGCTGCCTTTATCAGTGATCTGACGAAAGGCGTGAAAAACTACCGAAGCCATACGGCCTTTATGGTATTCGTTTGGACCGTAAACATTAAAAAATTTCAGTCCTGCCCAGAAGGGCGGAGTTGTGGTCTGATCCAGCACCCAGCGATCAACCTCATTTTTTGATTCGCCGTAGGGGTTCAAAGGCTTTAGACGGAATGGAACTTCGTGATCATCATTATATCCATACTCACCCCCACCATAGGTAGCTGCAGACGAGGCATAAATGCAAGGAATACGATGCTCTGCGCAAATATTCAATAACGACTTGGTATAACGAACGTTGAGCTCATTGAAAACATCTTTGTTGAATTCGGTGGTGTCTGTTCGCGCTCCTAAATGGATTACCCAATCAACCTTTGACGCATTCTCCTGCATCCAGGTCTCAAAATATTGCCTGTCAACCAGTAGGTGGTATTTTTTGTTTTCGTAATTGTTTCGCTTATCCTTCCGGCTAAAATCATCCACAAGCACCAGCTGCGATTGAGGATGTGCCTCTGCCAGATAGCCTGCCACTACACTACCAATAAAACCTGCTGCACCAGTTACTGCAATCATGCCAATTTTTTGTCAAAATTATACATTATGCGTGAGGCAGGAATGCTGATTGAAGGGGAATACCGACTTTTGCAAGCAGGCACCCATTTGTAAGCCTCACAAACAGTATGATTCGGAACACGTTTTACCGCGCCCTCATCACGATGGCATTGATGCTAGGCTTGATTCAGCTCAATGCCCAGCAGACTGAAACTATTGCGCCAATGGCATTTCAGAAAGAATTCAAGGGGAAGATGCGCAAGATGAACCTTCCGGATGTGTTTCCCAAGCCACCGGCAAGTACGGATGGTCCTTCGCCCCTGCCTGCCGGTTTTGTTGCCGAGATGCCTGTTATTGTTGGAGCTGATGGAATGTGGCAGTATGATCCGGTGAATAGAATCCGCTACTGGCGGACCACCATCGACTTTGGAAAGTTAGTTAGCGCAGTTTTATATTTCGATCGATTCGACCCAGGCACACGTGGCAGATTTTATGTGGCTGCTGATGGAGCTGAATGGAAAGGGGCTTTTACTCGCCGGAGTGTTCTGGCAGGTTTCGCTTTTGCCATCGAACCTATCAAATCAAAACAGCTTACCCTGCATTTCGAAGTCCCTGAGGATGATCAGGATTTTTTTATCAGCATTTCACAGATTGGCTTACTCTATGATACTGATGGCCAAAAGGGATTTGGCACGTCTGGCCCATGCGAGGTGAATGTGAACTGCAGCGAAGGCGCCGAATGGCAGAAGCAGTTGCGCGGCGTGGTCCGCATTCTGGTCAGGCAAGGCAGTTTTCTCTTTTTCTGCTCGGGTTCGCTCATCAATAATACGGCCAACGATGGAACCCCGTATCTTCTGACTGCCAATCATTGTGGCGAGAATGCCAGCACTTCCGACTATGCACAGTGGGTATTCTCCTTTAACTACGAAGCCCCCACTTGCACCAATCCATTGGTGGAACCATTTTACCGCACACTGACAGGGGCTGCATTGGTTTCGAAAGCCGTGGCCGGAACTCAGAGTGGTTCAGACTTCAAGCTGATCAGGCTCCTTCAAAACGTACCACCCTGGTACATGCCCTACTATAACGGATGGTCGAGGCGCAATCAAATCAGCAGCACAGGTGTGGGGATTCACCATCCTGACGGGGATATTAAAAAGATATCAACTTTCACAAATCAGCCTGTTTCAAGCGGTTATGGTACAGGGGGCAACAATCCTTCGGAAAAATACTGGCGTCTCCAATGGTCGGCTACTCCCAATGGTTTCGGTGTCACCGAGGGCGGATCATCGGGTTCTCCCTTATTCAACAGCGACGGCCTGATTGCCGGTATGCTCACCGGAGGTTCTTCAAGTTGTACCAATACCTCAGGTTTCGACTTTTATGGCAAGTTCAGTTATTCGTGGGAGTCGAACGGCACATCAGCCATTAATCAGTTGCGTCCCTGGCTCGATCCGATTGGAACTGGACAGGAGGTTCTTCAGGGTCTGGATTCTGATCCGCTCTACCTCGAGGCTGGATTTACCGCCAATCGTACCGAGATTGCCATAAACCAGTTTATTGAGTTCGATAACACTTCGGGTGGCACCATCGAAACGTACGAGTGGAAGTTTCCCGGTGGCGATCCTTCAAGCAGCAGCAAAGAGAAGCCAGGACCAGTACTTTACCGAAATTATGGGAATTATGATGTGCAGCTCATCGTCAGAAATCCGGTCCGGAGCGATACACTCACAAGAAGAGCTTATGTGAGCGTTAAACCTTTCGTTTATCCCAATCCGGCTTTGGGTGAATTTACGATAAGTTTTGGCGTTGATCTGACCAACGATTTGAAAATCAATGTATATGATTCGCTTGGTAGAAGGGTGAATGCACTTATTGACAACTCCGGAAGCAAACTCAGGGTGGTGATGCCTCAGGCGGCCAAAGGGGTTTATCTGATAAAGATCAGTGATCGTTATGTGGAAAAGCAACTAAAAGTGCTGATCTTGCGCTAATCCCTCTTCTGACCCGGGCCGGTGCCCAAGGTAGTTTTCCCAACGATTCAGCAGGCTTTTAAAGTCTTCCGGCAGATCAGAATCGAACCGCATGGTTTTACCACTCTCCGGATGAACGAAACCCAGACTGATGGCATGAAGTGCGTGCCGTGGCATCACAGAAAAGCAGTTGGAAATGAACTGCTTATACTTGTTAAAGGTAGTGCCTTTGAGAATGATGTCGCCGCCATAGCGTGCATCGTTGAAAAGCGGATGCCCCAGATGGCGCATATGTGCCCTGATCTGATGTGTGCGTCCTGTTTCGAGCCGACACTCCACGAGGCTTACATATCCGTATGAGCGAAGCAGTTTGTAATGCGTCAATGCTTCCTTGCCATGCGAACCATCGGTGAAAACATCCATCCTGAGTCGGTCGCGAAGGCTTCGCCCAATATGTCCCGTTATGGTTCCTGCAGGTGGACTTGGTTCGCCCCACACTAAAGCCTGGTATCGGCGAAAGATGGTGTGTTCGAAAAATTGCCGGGCAAGAATAGTTTGCGAAAGCTCATTCTTGGCTACAATCATAAGCCCTGTAGTATCCTTGTCAATCCTATGCACAAGGTAGCCAAAACCGTTCTCAACTTTTGAACCGTTCTGACCGAAGTGCCATGCCAATGCGTTGAGCAGTGTGCCGGAATAGTTGCCGTGACCGGGATGCACTACCAAACCAGCTTGTTTGTTGATGACGATCAACGCATCGTCCTCATAAACAATATCCAGATGAATTTTCTGGGGAATAATTTCCACCTCGCGTGGCGGATAGCTGAATACCACCGTGATTAGATCGGTTGGCTTAACCCTGTAATTTTGCTTTACCAGTTGCCCGTTGACGAGGATATTGCCTGCTTTGGCAGCCTGTTGGATGCGATTGCGTGAGGCGTTTTCGATGCGGTTCTGCAGGTATTTGTCAATTCTGATCAGCGATTGCCCCCGATCAACAACAAAGCGAAAGTGCTCGTACATTTCAGCACTGTCGTCTTGCAATTCGTCATCACGTTCAATAAGGTCTTCCTGCATCATTAATGCTGAATCACCAATCGTGAAGTGGTATTCTGCCGTTCACGATCAATAACCGTAAGTAGATAGACGCCGGACTTAAGATCGCTGATATCAAGCTTTTTGGCAAATGGAACGTCAATCAGAATTCTGCCACTTAGGTCGGATATGACAATGCGGGCGTGTTGATTGGGCTCGGGATTAACATTGATATTGACCGTGCTACTGGCAGGATTTGGCCACAGCCGGACATCGTTTTCGACTATGGCTTCGCTCTGTCCCACCAGATAGGGCTTGCCAAATACAGGTCTGATCATCAGTGCACCATCCACCTGGCTGTTGCGCCAAACCCCATCGGTATTTATGTATAGATACTGGCGGCTATTGTTTACCCTGTCAAGACCAATATTCAGACTTCCTGATTCTTCCTGCATCAGGCCTACATAGAAGTTGCCTGACAATACCACCGGCTGATCAATAGTGTAAAGATGGAAACCATATCGACCTTCGCTCCATTGCGGCCTGAGGCGGATTTTACGGTAGGCAATCTGCCCGGGTTGTGAGGCCTGATCACGCCATACAATAAGGTCGAAAAGCCTTTTGTTGCCATCATTGAGCGTGCGATTGAAGAGTATCTGAACTCCGGTCAGTGTGTCGGGTGTATTGAGCTGAAACTGATAAGCGAGGTATGCTCCCGCAGGCTCAAGACTGTAACCAAGTTCGGGTGTGCCGTCATCGTAGGCGTAATAGTTGTAAAAGCCTTGCCTGTAAATCAGACTGTCGCCGAGCTGGGCATCGTTTCCTGTGCCTGAAAGCCTGTGCACAATTTTGAAGGAGGTGGTGTCGATGCTATTGTCGAGCTTAAATAATGATTGAACTTCCGGACAAGCCTGTGAACATGAAGCACATTGCAGGAAGCCGTTCAGATGAAATGGCGGCAATGCACATATGCCACTGTTCCATCCGAATTGTTGCGTGCCGGTTATCTGGTGTACAGTATAAGCATAGGTGGTGTTTATAACTTCACTACTCAGGTTGGTGATGTTCAGTGCGAAATTCGGCTTTACGGAAGTGGTGGCTGATGCACGATACTGGCGGTAGGGCATGGCCTCGAAACGCCTGAGAAACGAGGGTGGACGACCCGAGAAACCAATATATCTGTGAAAAATGTCCGCTTTGTTTCGATGAATGTCGAGATGAATAAGGTCAACATTCCATTGGTCCACATTGCTTCGGTTGCCCGGATTGACAGCATCGGCAATGGAAGCCCAGTTGTAAAATCTGAACCTGAAAGCGTTTGTGAAGTACTTTTCGTCAAGCACAGGGATCATCACCTGTCTGAATTGTGTCTGGTAGGTAGCTTCGAATTCGCTGAGCGACATGCCGGGCGATGCCCATTGATGTTCCCATGCTATTTCGTCGGTAAACACCGAATCGCAGGGAAGCGTGATATCATCGCCCCAGGTGTAATTGCGGTTGCTTATCATATACATGCCCGGAGCACAGCCTGCCGGCGACCACACAGTATCGAGCGGCCTGATGAAATTGATGCCTTGCGCGATGAGGATAATGTCGGCAGGAATGGTTATCGAATCGATGTAGTCGAGGACCAGGCGGCCTGTTGGATAACCGAATTCAAGCACCAACGAATCAGTTGATTCGGGACTGTCGCCACGACCTTGTGGCTGGTAGTAAAAACTGAAATAGAGTGAGTCGGCAGGGCTAATGGCTGCTGCCTGAGGGTTAAAAACCGAATCGAGCCGAATGGGCCTAGAAGCCAGATAGTCAGCAATAAAAGGAACGGAAACAGCATGTTTATAAACCTTGCCATTGCGATCGAGCACATCAAAAGTGGCTGCACCCGCAGAGGGTGGGTTAACTGGAAAATCCTTGTTGACAAACACATGCTGATCAGCCCATTTTGCAGGATCAGGAAGATAATCTTGCCGGTTGAAATGTTCAGTGAAAGGCAATACAAGCGCCTGAGGATGTCCACCTCTGACATCAATCTCGGGGCATGAATTGTTCTCGAAGAGCAAGGGGTTGAACTGCAAACCGGTAATTTTCTCCTGGGCAGTTGCGAAAAGGCTTGCAAAGACAATGACAATTATTATGAAAAAAGGCTTCATGGTCTAGATTTCGGGATTTTCGTCTGGCATTTCCAAAGTGTCGGCCGGCTCGTTTTCATATAGGTACAAACTGTCGCGTATGTATCTTTTAAAGTTTAAAGCATTCTCTGATTTATACCAGATTGTGATAAAAGTGCCAGGCTTAACCGTCTGTGAAGTGCGATAGAATGGCTGTAGTTTGAATGCACGGCTGTTTTCGAGGGTGCAACCATCCATAAAGTATTCATTGCCAACGTTTAGTCCTAGGCTGTGCAGGCTTTGCCTGACTTCATTAGGTCTCAGACCGATAAGCATCGGAAATGCAACCCTGAATTCTTCACCTCCATCGCCAAGAACAAGATCGATGACCGATCCCCTGAAAAGTTGTACCGATGCATCAATGTTCATTCCTTTGTGTGTTTGTCGAACAACAGCATTGCGGGCAAAATGCGGAGTATAGGATATTTCGCCAAGCTCGAGGCCTGTGCTCTCAAGGCTGGCCAAAGCCTGACGCAACGAAAGATTGAGCAGGTTGGGAACTGCAACCTTTTCGGGCTGCCTGGCCACAGTGACAAGGTAAATATTTCTGCCTTGTTTCACTTTGGCCCCTGGATATGGATCCTGTTGAAGCACAGCGCCATAGATACCATCCTTATGATAAATGCTATCGGTAATGATGAAATTGAACAAATTGCTGTATTCCGAAATAATTTTCTGATGATCCATACCAATGTAATCAGGCACAATAAACACTTTACCATGTCGCGTAAAGCCCTTTAGCATTGCAAGAGCAATCCATAAGATGGCCAGGGTGAGCAGGATGGCCAGAATAGTATGTATGGCAAGCTTTTTCATATTTTCAACTTCTCACAAACGCTCCGAGTCGGCTTTTTCTTACTTTTGTGCACGAGTTTCTTTTACAGCCGTTTTAATGTATGTTTCATTATGACGGGCAAAATTAAGGTTTTTAGATACTTGTCGGCCCTGTATCCTGACAGGATGAAGAACTGAAGTCAAATTTTCCTCTGATGATTAAAATTAAGGTTGCAGTAGTTTGCGGGGGCTATTCGGGTGAGTTCGAAGTTTCAGCCGGGAGTGGCAGGGTAGTGTATGATGCCTTAAACCGTAATATTTTCGATCCTTATCTTGTGTTCATCCACCGCGACCGATGGGTATGGAAGGATAACCATGGCCTGGAGCATACGGTTGAAAAGAACGATTTCTCGTTGCGGACGGATGGAATAACAGTGCGGTTTGATGCCGTTTTTATTGCCGTTCACGGAGTGCCTGGCGAGGATGGCCGGTTGCAGGGCTACTTCGATATGCTGGGCATTCCTTATACAAGTTGCAATGCTGCGGTTTCGGCTGCCACCTTTAACAAGAATTTCTGCAAACAGTTGGTTCGGCAGCAAGCTGTGAAGCTGTCGAAATCGGTATTGATTCGCAGGGGCGAAATAGTTGATCATAAAGATCTTATCCGGTTAGTGGGTTTGCCGCTTTTTGTCAAGCCAAACAGCAATGGTTCGAGTGTGGGGGTGAGCAAAGTGAAATCGGAAGAGCAGCTCACCGCAGCAATAGAAGCCGCAATGCAGTTTGACGATGAAGTGCTTGTTGAGGAAGCTATTACCGGACGTGAGATAGCATGCGGCATCTTCGAATTCAAAGGCCGGATGATGGTCTTTCCACTCACCGAGATTATTTCGCACAACGAGTTTTTTGATTACGAGGCCAAATATACTCCGGGGAAGTCGGATGAAATTACTCCCGCCAATCTGGACGAGCGCACAACATACAGCATTCAGGCCACTACCGTAAACCTTTATAAATGGCTGGGCTGTAGGGGTATTGTTCGTGTCGACTACATCCTCTCGGAAAGTGGACTGTATTTCCTCGAAGTGAACACGGTTCCCGGTTTCTCTGCTGCGAGCATCATACCCCAGCAAGCACAGGCCATGGGCCTCAGCCTTGACGAATTGTTTGGGATGGCAATTGAAAACGTGTTGCCTTAATTCCACTTAAGGACGGAAGCAAGTTTGATAACTCGAAACGAGACTCAATCAGCAGAAGTTTTGGTTATGTTTTTCAGATAATCAATGAGCTTTTGGGTTGCCAGTGCGCGGTGGCTCAATTTGTTCTTTTGCTCAGGGCTCATCATGGCATAGGTGAGCTGGTGTTCTTCGGGCTTAAAAACAGGGTCGTAGCCAAATCCACCTTCGCCTTGCGCCTGGTTTGTAATCGTCCCTGCAACAACACCTTCGAAAAGCTTTATCTCACCACCAATTATTAAAGCTATGACTGTCACAAATCTTGCGTTACGGTTGTGCTGCCCCTCGAGGGCATACAGCAGTTTGCTCACATTGTCGGCATAAGTGGCTTGAGGTCCGGCATAACGCGCCGAAAAAACGCCAGGGGCGCCACCGAGCGCTTCCACTTCGAGGCCAGTGTCGTCTGCAAATACTGCAATATCCACCTTGTCGTACAGATATTTAGCTTTTTGAATGGCGTTGCTGGCTATGGTTGGAGAGGTTTCCGGAATCTCGCCATCGAAGTTCACATCTTTCAGGCTGAGAATGTTAATGGCGTTGCCAGCGATAGCACGGATTTCTTCCAGTTTGTGTTTGTTGTTGGTGGCAAAGAGCAGGGTCATCATGTAATGCATTTTTCAAAGTTGCCAGTCGATGGCTCCATATCCGATCTTTTCGAGAAATTCGTTTGTTTTCGAGAAGTGGCGGCTTCCGAAGAACCCCCTTGATGCCGAAAGCGGGGAGGGATGTGGTGCCGTAAGAATCAGGTGCTTATCGGTGTCGATGAGTGATTGCTTGGCCATGGCATATTTTCCCCAAAGCAAAAAAACCACACCGGCCCGGTATTCCGAAACAGCCCTTATGGCGGCATCAGTAAATTGTTCCCAGCCTTTTCCCTGGTGCGATCCGGCCATGTCTTTCCTCACGGTGAGCGTTGCGTTGAGAAGAAGCACGCCCTCGGCTGCCCACTTTTCGAGGTTGCCATGGCCTGGATCTCGAAACCCGATATCTGACTCAAGTTCTTTATAAATATTTCTCAGGCTTGGCGGCAACTCTATGCCTCGGGGTACCGAGAAGCAAAGTCCATGAGCCTGACCTGAGCCATGGTATGGATCTTGCCCCAGGATGACCGCTTTTACGGCCGGAAGGGGTGTGCTGTTGAATGCATTGAAAATCAGATGGCCAGGCGGAAACACTGTCTGTGTTTTGCGCTCCTCTACCAAAAACTCGCGTAAAAGCTTAAAGTAAGGTGCATCGAACTCATTTTCAAGCACTTTGAGCCACGATGCTTCCAGATCAAGCTTTCTGGAACTAATTTCATACGAGGCATTCTGGTTATCGGCCATGTTGGCGAGCTTATCTGTTTATAGTGGTGCGGACGATGAAATGTAAAATCAATTACATTTGCACTGTAAGCCGTAAAATTATGAAAAAAGCACTGTTTTTCCTTTCTTCAGTTTTGTTTTTGGCTCTTGCCATCAGCGCATGTAAATCAAGCAGCAAATGCGCCGCATATGGCGAAGTGCACAAGTTTCAGAAAGAAGTTAAATACTGACAGCAAAAAACTGTTGCAAAACAGGCTATCCCAATATCAAAATGAGGTTGGTTGCATGCTTGGTTTTTCTCGTTCTGCCTTTTTCTCTGTTTTCGCAAAGCAGGGGCAGCATGCTTGCTGATACAGTAGATAATCTGATTATCTACAGTAACGAAAAATCGGGTCTGTTGCAGGCGCATTCCAACGGTATCGGTTTTGTGTACCGCACGGGTGTGAACCGAAGTATCAGTAACACACGATCATGGGCTTTCGATTTTGTTACCATGCAATCGCCCAAGCAAGTGAAAACCATCAATCCTTACTATACTAATTCAAGGCGTTATGTGTATGGTAAGCTGAACGATGTATTCATTTTGAGGGCAGGTATTTCGGAAAAGCGCCTTCTCAACCGCAAACCCTACTGGGGAGGCGTTGAGCTACGCTGGCTCTGGGAAACCGGAGCGAGCATGGGCATTGAAAAGCCCTACTATCTTTTTGTGATCAGATTGCTGCCCGGCCCTGGTGGAAATCTGACGTATACCATAGATACTGAACGGTTCAATAGCGATGTGTCGTGGGATGATATCTATGGTAAAGCTCCTTTTACCAGAGGATTGAATGAGATTAAGCTGAAGCCTGGGGCCTACGGTAAGCTGGGTTTCAATTTCGAGTTTGGCAATGTACGCACCGCCACCAGAGCAGTCGAAGCAGGTGTGGTTGCAGATATTTATCCCAATGGACTCAGCATTATGGACAGCAGAACCAAGCAACGCCTTTTTCTGAATTTTTACCTCAGCTATGCCATGGGCAAGCGCTTCAACAAGTATTGATCAGAATCGGTAGCTAAGGATGACATCGAAACGGCGGGCTTTGTTGTTGTTCGCTCCGCGGTCCATAATCCAGGTATAGTCGATCCCGGCATTTATTTTAGCCGAACTAAGCACCTCAACAGAAATCTGGGCCAGGTTTGGCCGCGGATAGGCCTTGTCTTTTACGGCATCGCTTACAGCTACAAGACGGAAGGCGTTGAACGAAAAGGTGCTAAGCGACTGAATTACAAACCGATCGCTGATGGCATAATCGAAAAATATCGATGGCCCGATACCGTAATATAAACCGTGAGGTTCGAGCGTCTTTCCGTTAACAGGCACGCCCTGTGGTGTTCTTTCGTAGGAGTAGGAACCCAGGACGAAATCGTTGATGTTAAAACCGGGGGCGATGCTCATTCTTCCCGGATTACTGACGTTCCATCCCCAGCTTGCAAAACCTATGAGATGCGATAAAGTTGTTTCTTCCTTGCGCATTGCATTCGAGCCATCTTTTACGACTGCACCCAACAACGAAAATAAATCTCCAATGCTTTTGTTCTGCCAGTAGAACCTGCGATCGCCCTTCCCGAGGTGATAGTTTTTCCAATCGATTTTAAACGAGATTGCCGACTTGCGGTGCTCCTCCGGATAAGGCATACCGGGATTGGCCATGTTGGAGAGCATCAGGCCAAAGCCCCAGCGGTCGTAATCGTAATAATCGTATTTACCGTAACGAAAATCTTCAAGTTGCTGGCTTCTGGCCTGAAATGAGAGAAGACACATCAGCAAAGCTGTCGCAGTGTTTCTAAAGGTGGTTGTGTTCATGAGTTTGAATTTTTTGTGCTTCAAATTAATGGTCAAAATCAACTCATGTAAATAGGGTAAACACCTTAATTTTATTGGCAAAAAAAAGCCGGACTTTGTGCCCGGAATTTACTTGTAATGTTTTGTAGGGTGTTATGAAGCCTTAACAAATTGCACCTCAGCAAACACTTTCACTTCTTCACCAGCCAGCAAACCACCAGTTTCGAGGGCAGCGTTCCAGTTGAGTCCCCAATCCTTACGGTTAAGGCTGCCGGACAGCGAGAAACCCACTTTTTCGCGACCCCAGGGGTCTTTATTGATACCGCCAAACTCAGCTTTAAGACTGATTTCTTTTTCGATCCCATGCATACTCAGTACGCCGGTGAGTTCAAACTCAGCATCTGGTGAAGGTTTGAGGCCGGTTGAAGTGAAACGAATTACTGGATAATTGGCAAAATCAAAAAAGTCGACGCTTCGAAGGTGATTGTCGCGGTCGTCGTTGTTGGTGAAAATCGACGAAGTTTCAATCTCTACCGTGGCTTTATCGTTGGCGAAGTCGTTGCCGTGTGTTTCTACTGTTCCAGTAAAGGATCGAAACTCACCCATGACGTTTGTAATCATCAGGTGTTTTACCTAGAAGGTAATTACGCTGTGGGAGGGGTTAATGCTCCAGATTGTTTTTGTTGTCATTGTTATAAGTATGTTGGTAAATGATTGATTACTCTGCAAGAAATCCGAATTTTCCGCTTTGAAATTCCTGAAAGGCTTCAATCAGTTCAGCGCGTGTATTCATGACAAACGGGCCCTGGGCGGCAATCGGTTCATTGAGTGGTTGGCCTGACATAACCAAAATTACTGCATCTTCCAAGGCATTCAGATCAAAGGGTTCGCCCTTTCTTTCCAATAATACAAAGTGATTGGTGTCAACCGGCTGATTGTTAACAGCACTGTTGCCCTCGACAACTACCAGAGCCGAACTGTATCCATCGGTGAGGCTGAGGTGTGTAGTCTCGCCCTTTTTGAGCACAACATTCATGAAAAGGACAGGTGAAAAGGTGTTTGCAGGTCCTTTATGTCCAAGGTACTCACCTGCAATGAGCATGGCATGGCCCTGGCCGGGCAGACTTACTTTTACGATACTCTCGCGGGGGATGTGCTGGTATTTCGGAGGCGTGAGCTTATAAGCTGCAGGCAGGTTAACCCAAAGCTGTGCCATATGGAAATAGCCTCCCGCCTTGGAAAAAGAGGATTCATGATATTCTTTATGGAGTACGCCCGACCCGGCTGTCATCCATTGCACTTCACCCTCACCGATCACGCCTCCACCACCACTGCTGTCGTGGTGGGCAATGCGGCCTTGATAGGCTATAGTCACCGTCTCGAAACCCTTGTGCGGGTGCACGCTCACTCCGCGCGGACGGTCGGAGGGAGAAAAATAATGCTTCGAATTGTAGTCGAGCATAATGAAAGGGTCCATGCGGCGCAAGTCGAGTTCTGGTGTCGAGGGAATGAAGTTGTGCACCCTGAATCCGTCGCCCACGAAATGGACTGGTGGTGGCGCGATGATTTTTTCAATATTTTTTTTCATAGTACTCCCGATTGAATAAAATAGATTGTCAAAATAGACTTTATCTATATTTAAACAGACGAATTAAGAAATTGTTTATTGATTTTGTTTTTCCTGAAAGGTTATCGACCTCAGGGTAATGAGAGAGATAAAAAAAAGCCCTCTCAATGAGGGCTTTGCGGACCGGACGGGACTCGAACCCGCGACCCCGTGCGTGACAGGCACGTATTCTAACCGACTGAACTACCGATCCAATTTTTAAGAACGTTTGCTAAAAGCGAATGCAAATGTACGGACATTTACGAAACTATCAAGTGCTTTGGAAGGAAAAAATGCAATTTTACGTCAAACCTGCTTTAAGCGCCAAAATCTGGTTTGCTGAAAAACCATTGGATAACTCTTTTTTCTCTTCTCACTTTCTTGAAGTATTTGCCCAGTTCCGTTTTCAGGGCAATGGGACTGGTTTGAATTATGCATTTTGGTTAAGTTTATACAGACCTAAGTAATCACTTTCCGCGATTAACCATCGTTGCCACCCCGGTATATTGGTGTGGGATGCGCGAGATGACACAATAACATCTTGTGATCTGATTTAGATATTCAGCCTCAGCTGTATCGCTTTTACTTCTTTGCGCAGTTGGCTGAGCTGCTGTTCTACGGGTGTGGGGGTATTGGTTGGCTGGGGCATTTGACTGGTAATGTAGTGGATGAATTTCCACACTTCGCGTACTTGACTCACATGCAGTTCGTAGGCTTGATACTCCGGGTTGAGTGAGTGAAGGATAAGCATGCCCTGATCGTTGATGCGGTTTTCCACGATTTTGAAGACGATGCCTTCGTCGCGGGTGAGAATGATATAGGGTTGATGGCTGCGGATATGGTTCCAATCGACAACATATTCGCCGGTGACGAACGATTTATCGGGTATGGGCAGCATGGAGTCGCCGCTGATCTGAAAGGTGCGGTATTTTTTGTTGCGCGAGAGGAAAGGCAGGTTGAAGGCGGGCAGCACCTTGATATATTCGGGGTCGGCATAGCCGTTGGTATATCCGGCTTTGGCCTTTTCGTCCACCAGCTCCACGTTTTCGTTGTTGCTGTTGTCCACGGTGGTAGCCAGCACGCGCAGCTGACTGCCCTTGATGTACACGTCGTAGCCTCTTTCGAGCTGGCGTAGATGCAGTTCGCTCACAGTTGAAAGGTCCACTTGCAGCAGGGTGTCGATGGCAATGTTGAAGTGTTTGCTGAAGGCAATGAGGGCTTCCAGCGAAGGCTCGGCCAGTTGGTTTTCGTAATTGCTCAGGGTGCTGCGGGGCATGCCCAGAGACAATGCCAGCTCGTCCTGGGTGAGGCCGCGACGTTTGCGCAGCAGTCGGAGGTTGGTGCTGAAATGTGTCTGGCTTTGAGGTTTCTGGGCTTCTGATGATATCTTTTTGCGACCCATGACAAAAAATATTTTGTCAAAGATAATGCATTGTTTTCAAAAACGATTAAATTATGGACGAAAAAAATGATTAAAAATTAGTCATTATGAAAACAATAAGTTGCTTTTCAGGGATTAGTCAGGCGCCGGCACTAAATAATTCAGGTTTCGGGTTGGTTTTCTGCGCCTGTGGTTTGTGTCGTTTCCATTTCTTCGATGCGCCTGAGCAGGTGTCGGGCTTCGGAAAGCAGGCGGTCGGATTCGGCCCGGTTCACGGTGGATAGGGCATGCGATATTCAGGATTCGGGATTCAAGATTCAAAATTCAAGATTCAAAATTCAATAACCAGAAAAACTTATCTAAACAAACTAAAACTTCAACACGAAATTCGAAATGGAACGCACAATTGTACATATGGATCTCGACACTTTTTTCGTCTCGGTGGAGCGTTTGGTCAATCCTTCGCTGGAGGGCAGGCCCGTTATCATCGGAGGCATGTCGGACCGCGGGGTGGTGGCCAGCTGCAGCTACGAGGCGCGCCGTTTCGGAGTGCACTCGGCCATGCCCATGCGTCTGGCCAGACAACTGTGCAGCCAGGCGGTGTACATACGTGGCGATATGGAGCTTTACAGCCGTTATTCGCGTCTGGTTACTGACATCATTGCCGACAGCGTTCCGCTTTACGAAAAGGCTTCTGTTGACGAGCATTACCTTGATCTTACCGGCATGGACCGCTTCTTTGGCTGCTATAAATGGGCGCACGAGTTGCGGCAGCGCATCATCAGCCACACCGGACTGCCTATCTCGCTGGGTTTGTCGGCCAACAAAACGGTTTCTAAGATTGCCACCGGACAGGCCAAGCCCAATGGTGAGCTTCAGGTGAAAGCACCTCATATTCAGCCTTTTCTCGATCTGCTCTCGATCCGTAAGATACCGATGGTGGGCGATGCGGGCTATCGTTTGCTGCGCTCGATGGGTGTAGCCACCATTGGCACGCTGCGCCGGATGCCTCCACAGATGGTGGAACAGGTGCTGGGCAAAAACGGTATAGTAGTATGGCGCAAGGCCAACGGCATCGACCCTACTCCGGTGCAGCCCTATACCGAGCAAAAGTCGGTGAGTGCCGAACACACCTTCGATCAGGATACTACTGATATGGTGCTGCTGCGTCAAACCTTGTCGCATATGGTCGAAAAGCTGGCTTATGAGCTGCGGAGCAAACAGAAACTAACCGGCAACGTGACGGTGAAAATACGTTATGCCAACTTCGACACCCACACGCGCCAGAAGCAGTTGCCTTACACCTCGTTCGACCATGTGCTGATGCCGGCAGTGGACGAGCTTTTCGACCGCCTCTACGAACGACGTATGCTGGTGCGGCTGGTGGGCGTACGCCTGAGCCATCTGGTGGGCGGGGTACAGCAACTCGACCTGTTTGACGATACTCCCGAGATGATCAACCTCTATCAGGCTGTTGACCGCGTGAAGCGGCGCTTTGGCCCGATGGCTTTGCAAAGGGCAGGAGGGATGGCGGTATGAGGCCAAGTGTCGGAATCCGGAGAAAACAGCAAATATGACAACAGCGGCAACTGCGACAGCAGCGACAACCCGGGAGTCAGGCCTTTATTCAGCAATCAAATAACCCGCGTGCGGCCCCATGTACCTGAACGTCCACAGTTATTACAGTCTTCGCTATGGAACGCTTTCCGTCGAGGCTTTAGTGCAGCAGGCCCGCAGCCTGGGTGTTGCGGCTATAGCCCTCACCGACATCAACAATACCATGGGTACGATTGATTTTGTGAAGGAATGCCGGCGGTTTGGCATCAAGCCCATAGCCGGGGTGGAGTTCCGGCAGGGCGACAGGCTGCTTTACGTAGGGCTTGCGCGCAACAATGCCGGATTTCGCGAGCTGAACGAGATGCTCACGCACCACAACCTCGAGGGCACGCCTTATCCGGAACAGGCTCCGCTTTTCGAGCATGTGTATGTGGTGTATCCGTTTGGCAGTCGCAAACCCGCCTCGCTGCGCGAGAACGAGTTTGGCGGGGTGCGGCTTTCCGAGGTGCCCCGCCTGCTCAGTTCCGAATGGCGGCACCATCAGCACAGACTGGTGCTGATGCAGCCCGTGACGGTGAGCGACGATACCAGCTGGTACGTACACAAAAACCTCCGGTCGGTGGATCACAACATCCTGCTCAGCCGGCTTGAGCCACAGCAGCACGCAGCCCGCGACGAGGTGATGCTGTCCCCCGACCGGCTCAGGGCCGCTTTTGTGCTCTATCCCGGCCTGCTCAAAACAACAGCCCGCATCGAACAGGAGTGCGGCATCGACTTCGACTTCAGCCTCATCAAAAACCGAAAGACATTTACCGGCAATGCTGCCGACGACCGCTCGCTCCTGCATAAACTGGCCTTCGACGGTATGCAGTACCGCTATGGCCGCCACAACGCCGAAGCCCTTCGACGCATCGAAAACGAGCTGCAGATCATCGACAGGCTGGGTTTTTCGGCCTACTTCCTCATAGCCTGGGATGTGGTGCGCTATTCCATGTCGCGCGGGTTCTACCATGTGGGCCGGGGCAGCGGGGCCAACAGTGTGGTGGCCTACTGCCTGCGCATCACCGACGTCGATCCCATTGAGCTCGACCTTTACTTCGAGCGCTTCCTCAATCCCAAACGTACGAGTCCGCCCGACTTCGACATCGATTATTCGTGGAAAGAGCGCGACGAGGTGATCGACTACATTTTCAAACGCTATGGCAACAAACACACCGCCCTGCTTGGCACGATCTCCACTTTTCGCGGCAAGAGCATCTATCGCGAACTGGGCAAGGTGCATGGGCTGCCCAAATCCGAAATCGACGAATTGGCCAACGACCCCCTGCGTTATGCCAATCTGAACCACATCACCCGCCACATCCACGAAATTGCGCGGCATATCCTCGACTTTCCGAACCAGCGCAGCATCCATGCCGGTGGCATCCTCATTTCCGAAGAGCCCATCACCAGCTATGTGGCCCTCGACCTGCCACCCAAGGGTTTTCTCACCACACAGTGGGATATGTACGTATCGGAAGAGCTGGGCTTCGAAAAACTCGACATCCTGAGCCAGCGAGGCATAGGGCACATTCAGGAAGCCGCCTCCATTGTGCTCGGAAACCGTGGCCAGCGCATCGATGTGCACGATGTGAAAACCTTTAAGCACGACCCGAAAGTGAAAGAGCTGCTGCGCCGTGCCGAAACCAACGGCTGCTTTTACATCGAGAGTCCGGCCATGCGCGGACTGCTGCGCAAACTGCGTTGCGACAACTACCTTACTCTTGTGGCTGCCAGCTCTATCATCAGGCCGGGTGTTGCCAAGTCGGGGATGATGCGCGAATACATACAGCGTTTTCACAACCCCAAGGGATTCAAATATCTGCATCCTGTGATGGAGCAGCAGCTCGGGGAGACTTTTGGAGTGATGGTGTATCAGGAGGATGTGCTCAAGGTGTGCCATCACTTTGGCGGACTCGATCTGGCCGATGCGGATGTGCTTAGGCGCATCATGAGCGGTAAGAAACGCAAAAAAGGTGAGTTTGAAGAGATTGTGGACAAGTTTTTTGGCAACTGCCGTTCCCGTGGGTATCCCGAAGAGGTGAGCCGTGAGGTGTGGCGGCAGATAGAATCGTTTGCCGGATACTCGTTTTCCAAAGCCCACTCGGCTTCCTATGCTGTGGAGAGTTTTCAGAGCCTATACCTCAAGGCGCATTATCCGCTTGAGTTTCAGGTAGCGGTTATCAACAATTTCGGAGGTTTTTACCATACCTGGGTTTACTTCAACGAAGCCACCCGTCAGGGTGGGCTTGTTAAGCTGCCCTGTGTAAACAACAGCCAATACCTTACAAGCCTGAAAGGCGATGTGGTGCACATAGGCTTTGTGCATCTGGCGGGCCTGGAGGAGCAGCTTGCGCATCGCATTGTAAGTGAGCGCGAAAGATTTGGTGCTTACCGCAGCCTTCACGATTTCATCGACAGGGTAAAGCCAGGTATTGAACAGTTGGTGTTGTTTATCCGTGCCGGAGCATTGGCTTTTACAGGTCAGCCCAAACCAGGATTGTTATGGGAGGCTCATCTTTATCGCAAGAAAAGTGTTCAGGCTGACCCGCAGACGTTGCTCTTCCGCGAGGAAGCCCGGCGCTATGAGCTGCCTGCCCTCGAACAGCATGAACTGGAAGATGCCTACGATGAGATTGAGTTGCTGGGCTTTCCCGTAAGCATGAACCATTTCGATATGCTTCAGAGCCAGTTCAGAGGCGAAGTGCAGGCAACCGGAATGTTGCAGCATGCAGGGCGGATTGTGCGTATGCTGGGAAAGTTGGTAACCACAAAATATGTGCGTACCGTAAAGGGCGAAATCATGCAATTCGGAACCTTCATTGATCACACAGGCGAGCTGTTCGACACGGTGCACTTTCCACCTTCACTCAAAAAGTTTCCTTTTCAGGGGCCTGGAATTTACCTGTTGCTCGGAAAGATTACACAAGAATTTGACCATCCAACCCTCGAGGTGGAAAAGATGGCCCGCATGCCGATGAAGCCTGACCCACGGCAATAGATAAAATATTTGTTGCTTTTTCAGCATTGATCAACTAAACTTGCAAATAGTTTCACTCCCAGTTAAGAAAAGCATACAACCATGACAACCTCAGAAAAATCCTCTACGAGGCGGCAAATAGTTCGCAACTTTAACATCATCCTTGGCTCGGTGGCAATTATGCTGGCCATTATTGTAACCGGTGTGTTTGCAATGAAGTCCATTGCCCATCACCTTCAGCTGAGTTATAAGGCGAGTGTGGCACTTAAATCGCTTCGCATCACCACCGTAGAATTGCACGAAATTCTACCATTTCCCTCCGCAAGCCATGACGAGGAAAATTTTGCCAGGCTGCAGGAATCAGAGCGGTTTAGCCGACAGGTGCAGCAGCACCTCGAGCAGCTTGCTAATGGTCTGAATTCAGAAGAAGAAGTGTCCATGCTGAACCTTCTATACTCTACTTTTTTTGATGACCTCAGCAAAATCCGGCCTAGGATCGATTCGGGAGAAGGATACAAGGACTTGAAAAATGAAATCGTGGCAATGCAAGCAACGCTTGACCAAAGCCGCCAGCTCATGGTGACCCTGAACGGAAAGCTCGACGAAAAGGTACAAAGGCTTAGCGGAATGACCGATTTTGTGCTCAATGGGAGTCTTATTTCGCTATTTATTATGGGCATTGCTCAGATTTTTGTTGTTTTGACCATGAGCCGACGAATTATGGAGTTGTTTCGTCGGATACTCCGCGAAGTCCGCGAAGGCGTAGTAGTTATCAGCAGCGCTTCTGCCGAGGTGCAGACAACCGCTGCCGAGGTCTCGGCCGGGGCAGCTGAAACCGCTGCCTCCATAGCCGAAACTACTGCCACGATTGAGGAAATCAGGCAAACAGCCAATATCTCGATTACAAAGGCACGCAATCTTATTGACCAATCGGAAAAAGCCATGGTGCTTGCCGATAAAGGCTTGAATGCTTCAAATCTGATGCTCAACACAATACAAGAATTGAGCAGCAAGATGCAACAGGTGGTGAAAGTGGTGGATCATTTGGCTGAACAAAACCGTTATATTGGCGAAATCACAGCCACCGTAGCTGAGATTGCCGATCAGTCGAATCTGTTGGCTGTTAATGCCTCCATCGAAGCTGCGAGAGCCGGGGAGTTCGGGCGAGGTTTCAGTGTTGTAGCTCAGGAAATACGTAACCTTTCTGAACAATCGAAAAAATCAACAGCGCAGGTAAAACGTATTTTAAACGATATCCATCAGGGCGTCGAACAATCGGTAAGTCTTATCTACGAAAGCATTGCCAAAGTGGAGAATAGTAATCAGACTGTGATTGAAAACCAGTCTATTAACGAAACACTGGCCCAAACCATTGAACACACTCTGGAGGCTGCAATGCAGATATCTTCCTCCAACAACCAACAGATGGCTGGCATGGATCAAATAGTGCCAGCCATGGAAAACATTCGACAGGCGAGCGAACAAAACCTGATTGGCATACGGCAAACACAGCAGGCTATAGAGGATGTTAACCAGCTCGGACAAAACCTCAACCACCTGATGGAACAGCTTGATATTTAATGCTCAGACCCTTGCCATGAACACCCATCACCACTATCTTGCCGTGCTTGTGGATAATCATAAGCTCTGCTTCCCCATCACGTTTGTCCGCCAGGCAACAGGAGCTGCAGACTTATTGCCAATCCCGATGCAGACTTTTGCTCTGATGGGTATGCTCAACATTTCGGAAAGGCTTATTCCGGTGCTCTCATGCCATCAGCTGCTCGGTCTTGGCCAGAAGCCACTGCAGCCCGAACACCGGTTTCTGATTCTGCAAAATGCAACTTGCAAGCCGGATTCCAGTCATCATGAGTTTGAATTTGCGCTCCACGTTGATGAAATTGCCGGTTTGCTAATCGGGGATGAATGCATTGTTGAAAAGATTCTGCTTCCCGAAGGTGAAAACCGGCTATCGTTTACTTTGGTAAGTCATAAAGGGGAAAAGTTTTGGTTTTTCGAACCGGATGAAATGCTCTCCGGAGTGGACATAAATTTGCTTGATCAACTAGCCACAACCTTTTAATTATATGCATGATGTGCAACAAACCATTGCCGGGCATATCGGTCGCTGGCTGGGCATAAGCATTGGCCCTGGCCAGTATGACACCATGATGCGCAATATGCTGCGTGTTGCCAACGAGCTGGGTTGGGGTTCAGATCAGCACTTGTGGGCAGCACGGCTGAACAACAATCCCGGACATGAGACGCTGCGAGTGCTTGCAAAACACATTACCATCGGAGAGACCTATTTCTTTAGGGAGGAGTCATCTGTCGATTTTATCCGGCATATCATCGTTTCGGATGTGCGCAGGCATCTTGAGCATTCCTCAGCCCCTTACAGGGTTTGGAGCGCTGCATGCAGCACAGGCGAAGAACCTTATTCGCTGGTCATGCTTCTGCTCGATGCGCTCCCTTCGCTCAGTAGTGCACAACTTCAAGTGCTTGCTACCGATATAAACCCCGAGGCACTCGCCAAAGCACGCCAGGGCATTTATCGCAAGTGGTCATTCCGAACAACCTCCGACACCTTCAGGAAAAAATTTTTCAGGCGCGAGGCCGATCTGTGGACAATTTCAGATAAAGTCCGCAATATGGTTAGTTTTCAACTGCATAACCTTATCAGCGATGCTTACCCCTTTGATGGCCCCGACAATGCTTGCAACCTCATTATGTGTCGCAATGTTTTTATTTACTTCAATGCGACGGTTGTTAGGGAAACCGCGGAGCGTTTTTTCAAATGCCTTTTGCCTGGCGGATGGTTAGTTACCAGCCAGGTGGAACTTAACGATGAATTATTCAGTTCGTACGTCCGTATCGCCAACGGTCAAGGCTTTTTCTACAGAAAACCCCATGTCGCTCAGGATCAGAAAAAAACCTCGGATGCAAAACCATTTCTGAATGTAAGGCCTGGACACAACGAGAAAAGCTCTTCATCATCACGATCTGATCTTTTGTTTGAGGAAAAAAGCAGTAAAGCACAATCCAGGCCGAAAGAGCAATCATCAAACAAAACAAAACCTGGTGCCCCAGCCCGTTCAACACCCGATCAAAAAACATTCGAGCTCAGCACCCGGCATGCGGGAGTACAATTTTCGGAACAGTCTTTAAAAAATGAAGTAACTAATACGGCAACCAATCCGGAAAGCAATATGTTACGCGAAGCTCTTCAGTGCATCGAACAAGGTCAACCCGAAAAAGCACTTCGGCTATTGCAACAGGTTCTGTTTCTCGATCCTGAATACCACGAAGCGCGGTTTCAGTATGCCTACCTGTTACAAACGCTGAATCAAGGCAAAGAATCGGCAATTCAATATAATTTATTAATTCGCCATCTCGAACGAATGCCGCAGGAACACCTTATTTTCGGAGGACTATCAGTAGGAGCATTGCTAAATTTGATTAAATTAGCACTTGAGCGTCATGAATGATATCAATAAATTAATTCTTGAAGAGCGAGCAACAAGGCTAAGAAGGTCCGGGATGAGTGTCTCTCGGCATAAAGTCGAAAATAATGTTTTGGTATTCAGGCTTTTACCCGAGTTGTTTGCAATTCATTTGACCAGACTCACCGAGGTTTTGCAGGTGACTGAGATTGCGCATTTGCCTGGTATGCCCTCTTATGTGTCCGGTGTTTTTCATCGGAGAGGAAGAATTATCCCGGCTGTCAACCTGAAGCTGTTTTTCAATTTTCCCAAGCCCGGGCTTACTCCGCTCAACAAAATTTTACTTGTGCAGAGTGCAAAGCTCAGCTTTGGCATACTCGCTGATGATCTGGAAGGAATGGCAACCTGCGATGCGTTTGATTTGCGTCAGCCGGCAATCGACAGTTTTTACGGTAGTGTTGCAGGTATCTTTGATCAGAATATTCTGTTGCTCGATTTGGAGCTATTGGCAGTACGGCTGTTTGGCTCAAAAACTGATAAACTTTGACAAGCGAAGACTTTCTCGAATCGTTGAGGCAGGATTTCCTGCTCGAAGCTGGCGAGTATCTTGACCAGATGCAGGAGGTATTGCTCCACATGGAGGAAACGTTGCAACCCGATCGGGAGCCTGCCGAGGTGGAGCTGATTTATCGGATTACGCACAGCCTCAAGGGAGCAGCACGATCGGTCAATCTGCCGCTGATCGAACAATTGTGCATGAGTCTGGAAGAGGTTTGGAAAAAGATTCGAAACGGCAGCTTAGGGGTCAAACCAGAAATGTTTGAGGTATTCAACAGTTCGGTGGATCTGCTGAGGCAACTGCTCGATGAGGTGCGTAACGGCAATTATTTAACTGGCCCTTATCAGGTGGAAGCGCTCCGCAAAAGGGTTGAAGCCTTACTGACAACAAGGCCCGGAATTCCTAGTTTGCTGCACGAAGAGCTATCTTTTACAGAGCAACCGGTTAATCCACCGGCCCAACATGCAGAGGCCACAGCCGAATCCGAATTAATTACTGATGAGGTTCAGACTAAGGCATGGGCCGAAGCCGCTGAAATTTCTCAGCCCGTTAAGAGCGGCAAAATGATCGGAAAGGGCGGTGGCGATATGGTTCGTGTGCCCGAAGCCAAGCTGGAGTATTTGCTTTCTGAGGTCGAAGAACTAATTGCACTTCACAAAAGTCTTGACGATTTTGAACGTCAGCTCGAGCTCATGAACGCCAACCTCAGAAGTTTGCAGCGCCAGTTTGCCCAACACAAGGAATATTCGGAGGAGATCCGGGCATTTGAATTGCTAAACAATGAGTTAGCGCGACGAATGTCGCGTTACACCCACGAAGGTTACCAACACAAATCGGCTTTGCTGCATCATCTGCAGCAACTGCTCATGTTTCCCATGTCGGAAGTTTTCGATGTGTTGCCACGCATGGTTCGCGATATTGCCAAAAGCAAGAAGAAACAGGTAAATCTGGCGGTTGAAGGGGACGATACGCGTGTTGATCGTCGTATCATCGAAGGCATAAAAGATCCGCTCATTCATCTAATGCGCAATGCTGTCGATCATGGTATTGAGGCGCCAGAGCAACGGCTTGCCTTCGGAAAGCCTGCTGCAGGGCAACTGAAGATTTCGGCCAGGATAAATGGTGAGGGGAAACTTCAAATTGTCATTGCCGACGATGGCAGGGGGCTTCATACCCAGCGTTTAAAAGAAAGGGCTGTTAGTATGAAACTGATCAGTCAGGAGCAGGCGAATCTAATGGATGAATCTGAGGTGCACAAACTTATCTTTGTCAGTGGTTTAAGCACCACCACACAAACAAGCGACATCTCGGGTCATGGCCTTGGGATGTCGATTGTGTTGGAAAAAATTGAGGCGCTCTCGGGCAGTATTCTTGTTAAGTCGGAAAGCGGCAATGGCACAACTTTTTCAATCACCTTGCCACGTGTGCTTTCGCTGTTCCGTGGCATCCTCGTTCGTGAATATGAATACTATATCTTAGTTCCCATCCCTATCGTGCACAAAGCCATGCGGATGAAAGGTTCGCAGATCAGACAGCTGGGTGCAATGCCTGTTATTGACTATATGAACGAGACGGTTCCAGTAATAAGGCTGTCGCAGCTGCTCAATCTGCCACACAAGACGGCCTCAGCCGAAAGGAATCAACATTACAATATGCTCATAATCCGTTCCGGAACCCGAACGGTAGTATTGCAACTAGGCGAGGTCGTAGGAGAAGTAAGTGGCGTTGTCAGGCCTTTCGAGCATGGTATGGGACAGTCGGATTACTTTGCCGGAGCCGTAATCCTGACCAGCGGGCAAATTGCTTTTGTGCTCCGATCCGATGTAATTTCCGATGTTGGAACCAAAGCTGCTGTCGTGAATGAGCCGGAACGCGTAAGACATTTGCTCGTAGTTGAGGATTCGCTGACAATCCGGAATCTTCTGCGAAACATACTCGAAACTGCAGGTTATCAGGTGACAACTGCCAACGATGGGCTGGATGCGGTTAAAAAACTGGAAAAGGGAAGCTTCGATGCAGTGGTTTCCGATATCGAAATGCCGCGCATGAATGGATTTGAGCTCACCAGAAAAATCAGAAACTACGAACAATGGAAGTTCATGCCAATCGTTTTGGTTACCTCTCTGGAATCGGAAGATGACAAACGTAAAGGCATGGAAGCAGGGGCAAGTGCTTATGTAACCAAGCGCGATTTCGAAAAGGGCAATCTGTTGCAAATACTCGACCATTTGTTGGTATGACCGCCAGGGAAAAAATAAAAGTGCTAGTTGTTGACGATAGCCTGGTGACTCGCCGGCTTTTTTCGCATCTGATCGAAAGTTCGGACGAATTTGAATTTGCAGGCGAGGCTAAAGATGGCTTGCAAGCCATCGAAATGGTGAAGCAGCTCAGTCCTGATGTGGTAAGCATGGACATCGAAATGCCGGGTTTAGATGGTATCGAAGCAACAAAGCGCATCATGGAAGTTTGTCCGGTGCCTGTGGTTATTGTCAGCTCGCTTTATCAGCCGGGCGAAACCCAGCTTGCAATGGAAGTGCTTGCAGCTGGTGCCGTAGAGATAATCCCCAAGCCTGTGGGACCCGGAAGCCCCGACTATCAGAAGCGGGCGTTGCACTATCTGAGGACGCTCAGGGCCATGTCGGAAGTGAAAGTGGTCAGGCGCAAAGCCACCATTGCCTCAACTCTCAATGCACAGTTTCCTGCACAAGCATCCATGCCTCCGGCCGGGAGAAAATTCGGACTGGTAGTAGTTGGCGCATCGGCTGGCGGGCCCGAGGGCGTCAGAACGATTGTAGCTTCGCTGCCAGCTGACATAAACTTTCCGATGGCCATCGTTCAGCATATTGACATCAATTTTGCCCAGGGGTATGCCCATTGGCTTGCTTCGCATTCCAAAGTGCCCGTTGTAATGGTAACCGGCGATTTACCCTTGAAACCCGGTCGTATTTATCTCAGCATCAGGCCCCAGCATCTGGTTATTAAGAACCATAACACCATTGGCCTGATCGACCACCCTGCCGATAATGGCCTGAAACCCTCGGTGGCATCGCTTTTCAGAAGCGCCGGCGAGGTTTTTCAAGATCAGCTGATTGCAGTGCTGCTATCGGGTATGGGACGGGATGGCGCGGCCGAAATGCTAAGGCTAAAGCAAATCGGGGCTTTCAATATCATTCAGGATGAGCAATCATGTCTTGTGTTCGGCATGCCGGGCGAAGCGGCAAAGCTTGGCGCCAACCATGTGGCTTTATCCCCGGAAAAAATCAGTTCCCATATTTTGAAACTAACGAATAAAATATAATATGAAACCTGCATTCTACCTCTCAATCCAAAGCGGCTATGTATTAGCTGTTGAAGATTCAGCAGTGCAGGCCCGACAACTGCAGCGACTCATTGAGCAATACAGGATGCGGTGCGTTGTGGCTCGCAATGGAGTTGAGGCCCTCGAAGTGGTATATAAGGAAAAACCTATTCTCATTATTTCGGATGTCGTTATGCCCGAGATGGATGGTTATACCTTTTGCAACAAAATCAAAACGGATGATGGGTACAAGGATATTCCCTTTATGCTGCTGACATCGCTGAGCGATCCCCTCGATATTATCAAGGGACTTCAGGCGGGCGCCGACAACTTTATCACCAAGCCTTACGAAGAAAGTTATTTGATTTCGCGTATCAACTATTTGTTGACCAATAGAATTGTACGCAGTCATAATAATTTGGAAATGAGCATTGAAATAATGTTCCAGAATCAAGAATTTGTCATTAACTCCGACAAAAAGCAGATTCTTGATCTATTGCTGTCGGTTTATGAAGCGGCAATGGTACGAAACACACAGCTGGTCGAAGCACAACGGCAATTGCAAATTCTCAACGAAGACCTCAAGCATGCTAATTCCGAGCTAGAAGCTTTTGCTCATACCGTATCGCACGACTTGCGTGCGCCCCTCAATGGCATTCAGGGATTTTTGGAACTTTTGGTGAACGATTATGGCCATCACTTCGACGAGCAGGCCATGGAATATGTGCAATGGATACGCACGGCTGGCGGCAATATGTCGAACCTCATTACTGATCTGCTCAACTTTTCGCGCTCCTCTCGTGCTGAGGTAAACCCCGAAGAAGTTGACCTGTCTGCATTGGCAAAAGAGGTTTTGGATGATCTGAGGTTGTCTAATTTTAAAGCGAGTTATCAGATTTCTATTCAACCGGAAATTAAAGTCACTGCCGATAAGTCAATGATGCGGATACTCTTGACAAACTTATTGAATAATGCACTGAAATACAGCCAGAAGGTTAATGAGCCGCGAATTTCTTTCGGCAAAATAAAATTTAATGGACGCGATGTGATTTACGTGAAGGATAACGGAGCGGGATTCGAGATGGCCAAAGCAACGAGCTTATTTAAACCTTTTGTGAGACTTCATTCCTCCACACAGTTTCAAGGAACGGGCATTGGCCTGAGCACGGTGAAACGCATCCTCGACCGACACAAGGGTGAAATCTGGTGTGAATCGGAGCCTGGCAAAGGTTCTGTATTTTATTTTACTTGCGGCCCAAGAGAGTGATTGTCAGCCTGCTACTTGATGAGTAATTTGATTGTCTGACTGTGCTTGCCTTGGGTGACACTAAACAAATACATGCCGGGATTAAGAAATTTTCCGTCGAACAACCGGCTGATGATTAGCACCTCGGAGGGTTGATTGTCCAGGTTCTTTTCCATAAGAATCCTGCCACTTGCATCCATAATCCTGATGTTTATGGGTTGAGAAGTCGGTAGGTTAAAGCATACCCTGCTGGCGGCATCGACTGAATTGGGCCAGATGGTGATCAGGTGCTCGTTTTCACCCTGAAGATTGATTCCTGTCAGCGGCAATGGCCCCAGCGTGCCATCGTGCTTCATGTTTTGAGCAAAAATTTCAATGTCGCCGGTTCGGTTATCTTCCCATGCCAATGCCCATTGGCCCCCTGCAAAAGGAGCAAAAGCCACTTTGCCCTTGGTCGAAACTACACTGCTGATGATGGCTTCCTGAGGCCATACCAGCTCACCCTGATTATTGATGCGTATGGCTCGCAGCGAATGTTGGGTAGTGGAATAGGCATGCTCGTAAAAGAGTACAATCCCATCCGCTTCGGCTTCAACATACAGGGGTGAAACATATTGGGTTGTTACAGGAATGATTTCCTTTCCGGTATCGCCCCACAGCATAGCGCCCTGAGGGCTTGTCTTTTGACCGAAAACACCCCAGAGAGTCTGGTTCATATTTTGTTCGAGCCAAAATGTATAAATATGATTGTCGTTGCTCATTCTGGCAGGCTTAGGATAAAACTGATTTGATGAATGCAGGAGGCTCAGCGGCAGCCCGTTAACTCCGAGACCGGGCTCACCGTTGCTGTTAATATGGCCCAGACGCGAAGTAGCCGCGTTTCCATTAAAACTGTAGTCATGCCATGTGATATAGAACCCTCCGTTACCATCGGGTATCATCGGGAGAATCTGAGTCCAGGCTGTGATGCTGCCAAGATTATACAATTCAGTTTCACCCAGCCAGTTATTTGATCCGCTGCTGCTGAACTTTCGAACGTACATCTTTCGCGTTGGTGCCCAGGATGGTCCGGTATCAATAAAATATTTCATAAACACCTCGCTCTGGCCAGAGGCTAATAGCTGAGGCCAACTGTATGTTCCTGTTCCACTAAGCATTATGCCATTTTCGCCCCATAGTTTCTGCCCGGCAGGATTAATCCGCTGACGATAGATCACATTGCCTGACTGCCATGCTACCACAAGGTCGCCATCGGGCAGGGCTTCCACCTTAGGCGAAACGTTGAAGCTGCTGTTGTTCGACAGGAGCATCCCATTGGGCCCCCACACAAATTGTCCGTCAGGCGAAATTCGATAGGCCACGATGTTGTTGTTGCCGGTTCGCACGTCCTGCCATACCAGCACGGCATGGTTGTTTGCATCGGCGGTCATGTCCCAGTCCGTTAGCCAACTCATCGATGGGTGGGTGCATACAAGCAGGCCATTATTCTCCCACAACACATTTCCATGATTGCTAAGCATTTGCAGTCGGATAGAATAATTGCCGTTCTCAAGCGAAAAATAACCTATGAAATAATTGCCATTGGGGCTTCGAGCAATTTTTGGTATCACCTGCTCACCAACAAGATTAGTTAATCTGACATTGAGTGAGGGGTCTGACGGCCACTGCGCAAATGCATTGGATAAGATGAGCGTCAGAATAAGGTTCAGAAAGATTGATTTCATAATCACATAAACCTAATTGATGTTCAAAGTTACGGTTTAGAGTGGCCTTTTGGATTACAGGAATGAAAAATCCTTCGGTAAGTTTTATTTATTTCATTTTTCGCAAGTTGCAATAATTACATTTGTTCTGGTTTTTCAAAACAACGATTATGGAGACCGATCTTTACCATCAGGGGTATTTTGTACTCTTTCTCATTCTGAGCCTGGGCATTGTGCTTGGTAATGTGCGATACAAAGGATTTTCGCTCGATTCATCTGCAGTAATATTTGTGGCTCTACTGCTGGGTCATTGGGGTTATCGCGTACCATCTGAATTTCAAACACTTGGTTTGCTGTTGTTTATTTTCACCATTGGCATACAGGCAGGTCCCGGATTTTTTGATGTCTTCCTCCGGCATGGACGAAAACTTATCGTCATCAGTCTTGTGCTGATCGGATCAGCAGCTGCATTGACAGCGGTTGCTATACTTCTGTTGGATCTTGATGTTCCCATCGCGGTGGGTTTATTTAATGGGGCGCTTACAAGCACTCCGGGACTTGCAGCTGGCATCGAAGCAACAGGTTCTCAAAATGCTGCTGTTGGATATGGTTTGGCCTATCCTATTGGTGTGTTGGGGGTTATCCTCTTTATTGGATTGGCTCCTCAACTATTTAAGGTTAATATCAAGAAACAAGAACAGGATTATATCGACGCGCTTCATGAAGAACATCCTGAGCTCAAAAGCAGGGTTTTCCGCATCACCAACAGCAATGTCGAGGGTTGCAGCCTTGCCGAGCTTGACCTGCGTAATATGACTCAGGCCATCATAAGCAGGGTAAAGGTGGGGGGTGAAAGTTTCGTGCCAACTGCAAATACCCGGCTTCGTACAGGCGATCTTGTTAAGGCGGTTGGCGATGAGCAGGCACTTAAGCGACTTGAAACGGTGCTAGGAGAACCAGTTCAGGAGGAATTGACCTTTGATGATAATTACGTCGTGGAATGGTTGTTGGTGACAAACCGCAGTGTGGTCAACAGAAGCCTCCGCGAAATTGGTCTTGGTGTGTGGAATGCAACCATAACACGAATCCGGCGAAGTGGTATCGACCTCAAACCGCTGCCGCACAGCAAGCTCCGCTTTGGTGATAAAGTACTCATTTCAGGTTCTTCGCAGGGGATGCCAAAAGTGAGAAAGTTGATGGGTAATGATGAGAAGCATTTATCAGAGACCAATTTCCTGCCCATCTCACTGGGTATTGTCATTGGTGTGCTTGTTGGTACGATCCATATCCCCATCGGAAATGTAAATTTTAGCCTGAGTCTAACTGGCGGTGTGTTGCTTTCGGCATTGATATTGAGTAATATAGGTAAAACAGGGCCAATTATCTGGAGTATGTCGGGAGGGTCGAATCAATTGCTTCGCAGATTAGGATTGCTGATGTTCATGGCTACCGTTGGAACCGGAGCAGGTAGCGAATTGGCAATGGTGATGAATCAGCAAGGTATGACACTGGTTTTAACGGGTGCGGTGATCACAATTTTACCCATGATTATCGGATTGCTCATTGGTCATTATGTGCTCAAGGTCAATTTTTTAACCTTACTGGGTGTTATCACAGGATCGATGACCAGTACACCTGGTCTGGGCGCTATTGACAGCAAAACCGAAAGCGAAGCGCCTGCTGTCGGATATGCCACGGTGTATCCTGCCTCGCTGGTGCTGATGATTGTTTTATCGCAATTGCTGGCCAAGTTATTCTGACACTGTTCTAATGATCTACCTTTTCGGTGGTCTCAAGAGAAATGATTTAGTGCTAATCGTATCTCCAGTTATTTTTTCTCAAGAGCCCTCATTTTCTCTTCAAACAAGGATGAGTCAAATGGATTGATTTGCTGTGTCCTGAGATAGGATTGCCGCGCTTTATCAGTTTGCTTCATTGCGGCATAGGCATCACCCAGAAGGAAATAGGGAGCGGTTTGCGCCGGACACAGAACAACAGGCCCACTTTCGAGTAACTTGATGGCATCTGACGCCTTGTTCTGCTTGATCAGAAATGACGCCATCGACATATCGAACAGGAAAACAGGTCCATTGCTTACTGGTCGGCTGAATATCTGAGCAATGACATCATAGTTTTTGTTTTCTAAAAGCAGCTTGATTTTGAGCAGGATTGCAGTAACTAGCTCGTGGTCGAGCTCAAGTGCTTTGTCGAGCTTGGCTTCGGCAGCAAAGTTTTCACCAGCTTTAAAATGAGCAAGTGCCCTGAAGTACCATGCACGGGCATCATTGGGTTGCTGACGAAGCGCCTGATCGAAAAGCTCGGCTGCTCGAACAAAGTTTTTCGATTGCATTTGTTGAATGCCCTCAAGGTAGATCTTGTAGTTCAGGGTAGGAGCGAGGCCATTCTTATCGTTTTCAAAAGTAGCTTTCCATAGCTCGAGCAATGCCAGTTCCTCTTCGTCGGGGCAGCATTTGATGGCTGTTTGAATGAGTTGGCTGCGTAGCTCGGAATTTGCCGCAGAGGTGGATGCCAGACTGATCACCTCGAAATAGGGCTTTGGCTGCGTGCCTTTCAGCGATTCGATATGTTGGAGCACATTTTGCGGCAGGAGCGACGGGTCTGTGGCTGCTTTGAATTGCCTGTTCATGGCATAAAAAAGTTCCTGAAGGTCTTCAAGCCAGCCTAACTGACGCAGTTCTTCTTGCTGCCGGATGCTCAACGCAGGACTGATACTGCCGCCCTTTGCTCCTATTGTGTTAAGCATAGATTTGTAAATCAGGTCGATAAAGGTGCTGAAACGCTGATCGAAATAATTCTGGCCCATCAGAACATCAAAACGACTTTCCAGATAGCGCTGTTCGGACTTGCTGTATTTTTCTTTTATCATATTTTCGAGGGAAGTCGAAAGCGATGCATAGGTTCCGGAGGCTTCGAATCCCATGTCCTTGTATCCAGAAGTGAGGCGCAGGTAGCGCTCCACCTCACCTGATGCCGCCTGCAAAGCTTCGAGCTTCGATTTGGATGGTTCTGCATCGAAACTTTCCAGTTTCGAGTCAAAGGCTGCTTTTACCTGTTCAGCGCCTTTCGAAAGGGCAAGCAAGGGCAGCTCGTTGGTAAGCTTGTTTGCAAAGCTGTAATAGCGAAGGTGCGTTGTAGCGTCTTCTTTTTGGAGAAAGTTGGTAAGCCCATAATATGCTTCCAGAAAATCGCCTGCCGAAATTTGCCTGTTGACTTCATCCAAAACCGATTTGAATTGTGGATAGTGATCAAAATAGGTTTCCTGAAGTGTTAACTCATCCGAAGTGCTGCCGTCTTTACCAAAGGAAAAAGGAAGGTGAGCACGCGTTTCGCTTTTGGGGTAAGCAAGGATCACGGCCACGATGCGCTTGTCGTTGATTACGGGTGTTAGATCCGGAACAAGATATTTTGCTGGTTCAGGTTGCCATAAAACGATCTTTGGCAGATCTTCCTTTACCTCGCTTTCCCGAAATACCGGTTTGTTGTAACCCTCATCCGGCTCAACCAGAAAGTAAACCTTGTCCGACTTTCTGAAACTTTCAGGGGCAATGGATTTTGAACCTGCTTTGTCGCATAAGCTAATGCTCACACTTGTCAGATTCTTTCCTTTTTCCTTGATAATCAATCTTGTAGTTTGTGCCTGCAGCATCAATGTTGCGGACAGACCAAAAAGACAAAGGAATAGTGCAGGTTTGAGGTGCTGGATCATAATACGGTCAATTGAGAAATCTGGATGTTAAAGTTAACACACATTCTAACCGTGCTGAAACTTTGTTGTAAAATTTTGATATGTCTCAGCGATGGCTGTCAGTAAGAAGCAAAAAAACAGAAAATGACTGAATTACACCTGTCTTCAATAATGAATTAACAGCCTCACGTTCGGGCACATATCTTTTACGTGTACAATTGTATATAATGTTCCAATGCCAGACGCCCGGGATTGGTGAGATCAACGCACAACGACGCGTATGGGCGCTTTTGTTCCGTTTTCGTCTGTCAGATTAAGGTTGTACATTCCAGGTTTTACTGAAAGGCTGAAGAATTCTTCGCCACGACCAGTTACTTTTCCGTAGTGAATTATCCGACCATAAATATCTTTCAGAACCCAGTCAGCGGGAAGCACATTGCCTCTCTTCAAAATGAATCCGCCATTGCTGGGATTGGGATAAACGGCATATATTCCGTTTTCCTGACTTTTAATTTCAGTTGTCAGTCCAAACCATGCCCTGATGGTGTGGTTGGCACTTATTTGTAATAGCTGATAAGTACTTACCGGGCCAACATTAATATTGTCAACTTCAACTGAATCAATCCTGAAGCCGTTGGCTGGCTGAATGACAAAGGTGATGTTGCTGCCGTGATTTACAGTGAAGGTTCCTGATGGCATGATGGTTCCCCCCGGGCCGGTAGTTGATGAAATTGTAGAGGTTGAAGGTGTAAAGACAGCATGGATCTGCTGATTGGACAATATATTGTTAAAGGTGTACGAATCGACCTGACCGACATTCAACCCATTGACAAGCACTGCAGCAATTATATAACTTGTCGTTGGAGTGATGATAAAGGTTTGTGTTCTAAGGTATGGCACACTCACAACGCCCGAAGGACTGATGCTGCCTCCCATTCCCGCCGTGGCCTGAATGGTAAATGCGACAGGTCCCTGTCTAATGGTGAAAATGAACGGATTATTGAACGTGCCGGTTTCGCCCTGACTTTGAAAAATAAGGGTTTCGTTGAGGTCAACAATCTGAGCCGAAGTGCTGAGCCAGGCCTTGAAAGTGATTATTTCGCCCGAAAGCTGGTTAGATGCGATACTAAGAAAAATCAGCCCTCCCAAGGTAGGTGTCGGAGATGCTACGCCCCAGACTTCATTGCCGAAAAATGCTGTCACTATATCGTTGCCATCAGAACTGAAATTTCCATTGCCAAGCTGAAGTTTGGCTACCACCTGCATATTGTTCTGCATATTTGTAGGTCGATTCCAGCCCTGTTGGGCTATAATTGAATAAGGTGCCAGCATGGCCAGGATTAGAATCAGGAAATACCCTGTCAGGCTAAAGTCACAATGCTTTTCTGCAGTTGAGGAAAAAGCTTTCAACATTTTCTTGTTGGTTTTAGAGAACAACAACAGCTTGAACACGTCGCAGCTGGCTAGTGTTGCTTGTTATGGTGCTGATGAGCTGATAAAGCCCCGGCCTTGATGTCCGATACATTGATCTTCATTTCATTTGCGCCCGGAACCAGCCGGAATCCGACATTTCTCAATGGTCTGCCAAGCTGGTCAATAAGCTGTAATTCAGCTACCGCACTTTCAGCAATCCTGACATACATATGAAACATATTGTTTGAAGGATTTGGCCACGCCTGGCTGATGAATGGCTGGCCAGCGTCCCTCTCGCTTAAACCTGTCAGGCCAGTGATGTTCAGAACGACGGGTGAATTAAGCGTACCGGCAGACTTTAAGGGTTCAAACAAAATGCTGTCGCTCAGACTAACCAGTTGCTGCAGGCTGTGAAGCCAAAGCTTGAACCGCACTGCGCGCAGCTGGCTTTCGTTGTGTCCTACGCTCATCAAAACCAAACCACCAAGATCCGGATCAGGAGTTCCAGCGCCCGTGCAAACACCATCGATAAAAGCGTAAACCACATCATTGGGATTGCCGATAACATGACTCCCATTCGCCATCAGTCGGGCAACCACTGGCATAGTATGTTGTAAGTGGCTGGATACCATCACTCCACCTTTTTCCGAAATACTTTGTTGCTGGCCTGGGGCCTGACCGGCATTGGTGGATGCTGCCGGATAGGTCAGGGTGTGATTTTGTGAAAGTTTGATGATATAACCCTGGCCGGGACATAGCTGATTCAATGGGCCTACCCACTGGCTGCAATTAAAGAGTGCAAAGCTGTTTTGTCCTATGATGCGGTCGTCGTAAGATGGTCCGGGATTTAGGCCAGAAAGGGCAGCGTTTACACCCATGCACTGCTGTGGGCTGTATCCAAGCCAGGTAAACCCGGCAGAAAGGTTTATTGGTGTTAGCGGAGCCGGAATTCCGCTTATCTGATGCTGCCTGGCACTGCAAAGCTTCATCTTATACATTCCATTGGAATTCAGGTTGACAAGGCTGCCTACCCAATTAGAACCGTTAAATAATGCGAAACTGTTCTGGCCTATGATGCGGTCGTCGTAACAGGGATTGAGTCCAGCAAAAAGGTTGCCGGGAAACATGTTCCCTGGATTGACATTCACCGAAAACCAGGTATATCCTTCAGCAAAATTGAGCGACTGACTGCTGCTGCCACCCAAACTTACCTGATGAGGCTGCGACCATGCACTTTGCCCCTGCAGTCTACAGTGTGCCCTGACATTAAATTCGTAGCTGGTGCCGGGCGTCAGGCCGCTGATCGTCTGTGGTCGTGATGTGACGTTGGTGATGAGCGTGCCACCCGACTGCGGGTTAAATCCTTGCGGGCCATAGCGGATACTCCATTCGCTGATTCCTGCCGGCGAATTCCAGTTGAGTTCGATTGTCTGACTGTTCAGCACGATGGATGTAAGCGTTGTCGGTGCGGGTGGATTGCACACATTGATGTTCCAGTTCTGTCCATTGTTGTTCCAGTTGTTGCCTCCATAATGGATGACAAAGTTGATGGAGCTTACCGTCTGTGCCCCGTTATTCAATGGGCCTAGCTGAACAATCCAGGCATTACCGCTTTGAGTGAAAGGCGTGCGTGCTGCCACATTATCCGTCCACAAGGTAGTTCCGGCCGGCCAATAGGCTTCGTTGGGTTTGGTCCAATTGTTCACGCCCCAGTGCAGACGTGCATTGGCACTCATGTTTGCATCCTGATTTACCACAATCGTAATCATAACGGCCGTGGAGGGATTGGCTGGAAGCCAGCTGATGCCGGCAGGATAGTTGGCCGTAACATTGATTGTCATGTTGTATGTCTGCTGACTTTCAAGCCCCTGGCTGTCGCGCAAACGAAACTGAAAACTGGTGTAGGGTGTGCCGTAGACACCCGCTGCCGGACTGTAAACCATTTGATTCACATTGCCCACAATCTTGCCGGTGGTCGCCTGGCTTCCATCAACATTGAGGCCTCCTGCCGAAGGAAGAGCAATTATCCTGATGCCTCCAAAACTGTTGCCAATCGGGCTGCTGAAGGGGAAGTTTGCATTGCTGAATGTGTAGCTTGTGTTTATTGGCATCGTGATGCTGCCGTTTTGCCCAACGGGTAATGGCGAAACAACATTGATGGTGATGGTATAGTTTTGAAGTGAGTACAAACCATTGCTATCCTTGACCTTGAAACTGAAACTGGTGTAAGGACTCCCCGAGGCATCAGACCCGGGCGAAAATACCATCATTGGAGGTTCGGTGTAGTCAATATCAGTGACAGCGGGGCTTCCGTTGTAGCTCAGGCTTCCGGCCTGCGGGAGGCTTTGAAGCCTGATGCCTGCAAAGGCAGCGCCTGATGGACTTGTAAATTGAAAGTCGTTGGTTGAGAACTGGTAAGGTGTGTTGATGGTCGTAGAAACTGTCTTGTTTGCGCCCACCGGATTCGGATCCTGTGCTGGCTTTATGCTTATGTTCCAATTCTGCGCATTGTTATTGTCCCATTGAGTGGCATTGAGCTTGAAAACAAAATTTAATACGTTGACCGCATGGGCAGGGTTGTTGAATGGCCCGAGCTGCCAGAAATACCTGCCTTGACCATCCTGCCCTGACTGAGGCGTTTGCACTGCCTAGCTGCCCTGATGAAGCTGGGTTCCCGCCGGAAGGTACGCCTCGACGGGTCGTTGCCAGTTGTTCACACCCCAATAAAGTAAGGTGGCCGAAGTGGCATGAGCAGCAGTGATGGTAATTATATCGTTCACCGTAGGACTTGTCGGACTGATGGTAACATTGGCAGTGCTCCCGCCGCTGCCATCGCCTACCCAAACATGCATGATGGGCGACCGGGCTATATTCCCATGCTGGTCGCTGGCTTCCACATAATAATCAAGCAATTTGCTGGCATATCCGGTAATCATAGCTGAGTATTCCTACGCTTTGTAAATTGGCAGCGGGTTCGTAACCGAAGGGATGTTCACACTCGTCATCGGTTTGCTCTGCCATGCGCCCACCGTTGGGCCGCCACTGTAGGTTAGGTTATCCTGCCAACCTGATTGTTTTGATTCTCGCGGTATTTTAGTTGCACTGCAGAAAGCCCATTGAGGTCGAAAACGTAGGTCCAGACAGTGAAATCGGTTGGCCTGACCCCCTGACTGCTCCACTCAATATCTCCGGGATTGTAGGGTGTGCGCTGTGGAACATAAATTGAGGGAGGGGTAAGATCGGGTCCGCCCTGAGCCACAGGCAGCGCATTATTAACAGCCTGGTTTGCCGCTCTTGCAGGATTGGAGTCCCAAATTTCTGTTCCATCCCAATACCAATAATCACTGGCTTGTCCGTTAAGATAAAAATGCCAGCCCTGCAATGTTCCGGGGTGATTCGGGTTGATCTGATCGGCTGTTTGCACAATGTTTTTGGCAGCAGTCATAATGCCCCAACTGTTGCGGTCGGGGCTGTATGGTCCGCTGGCACCGGGGTAGCTTCCCGGATCACCATTCCATTTGCGAAACACCTGATCGCCACCTGCTGCGCCAAGCCAGCTCCCATCCTGCACATGTATCACATCGTTCGCCGGGGGTGGAAAGCGCTGTAGATAGTCCTGTATGGTAGTGCATTCGAGGCGGTTTGGGTTGGCCTGAAGCTAGCTGACAAAATTCTGGAAGTTGCTGTTGTAATAGCCATCGCTGTTTCCGCCGTAATTGTCGCCATCGTGATGCAGCACAATGAGGATAGGTCGGCTGGGATCAGTGTTGTATTCTTCAAACTGGCTCATCACATAATCGTAATTGAGCGCACCAAAGCCGCCCCGGCCGTCTTCCTCGCCAAGGTACCTGGAAGCGGGAATGCCAATGACCTTTTTTGTAACGCCTGTTGCAGGATCAGTGTACGAAACCCATCGGGGCTGATGCGCCCAGCGGATCGAAACAGGAGTGGGTGTCCAAAGTCCGTTCAACTGCTTCCAGTCGTTGGGGTTAGGATTGCGCACCGTGGCCTTGTTTTGCCTGGGCACTCCCGAAGCATCGGTATAGGGCGCCCCCTCAGCTGTACGCTCAAAATGTAGGTTGTCAATGATGGCCCATTCTATTCCTTCATCAACCAATGCTGGTATCATACAGGGCGAAAAGGCCGATTCGGGCGGAAAAATACCTTTCGAATAATTGCCGGTGAAATTCTAGGCAAAGACTTGCTTATGTAACTGAATCTGCTTTCTGATATCCTGATAATCAATAAGTCCCATCAGTGGATGATAGTAGCCAAACCCAACCATATCAAGCCTCGGATTGCCAAGATGTGTTTGCTGGTTCTTGATGTAGTTCCAGTGGCTTTTCCAGTTGTTAAATCCGACTCCTGCGGCCTGCAGATTATTCAGGTTTTCGACAAGTGAGCCGCTGAAGCTGACCTGCGCGCCAAAATGTGGCATTCCGGCATTGATGCCTCGCTGCACAGCATTCTTTGGCCAGTCGGTGTAGGGGCCGGTACGGCTCAGGTGAACATTGTAGAGCGAAAAACTGTACACACCACTTTGCTGGGTCTGAACGATATTCTCATAGGGCCTGTATATGGGCTGGTGCATATGCCAGAGGAATGCGATGTAAATTTTTGGATTGTTTCTGGTGGAATCGACAGGGGTAGTAGCCTGGAGGCCCATGCATGAAAACAGCATCAAGGCCACTAAAAAGAAAATACGAAACATTGTGTATCAGAATATTTGGTCTGATATCAAAGATAGTTTTCCTAACCATCGATCAATGACATCATCAAATATAAGATATATGAAAAACTTGTATATCAACCAATCATCGAAAAGCGCACTTACTGCAATCGGTTGCAAATCATGGCGATACACTTCCATCGAGATAGATCTGCACGAATTTTTCAGGGATGCATAGTAGAGTTTTTTCTGAATGAAAGCACGATTTCGCCTGAACTGTTTGATGTCAAGGTGTGCCCATCGTAAGCGGCTGCCTTAATGTTTCAAATCCTTTCCTTACGCAATCATTTTCATGATCGCTGAGGGTGTCATACTTTTGAGTTGAGTCAGCAAATTCCATTTTTAGGTATTTAATTTTCAATACTTTGCCATTTCTTCAAAAATAAATATTAACAAGTATTGATCAATATTACATTATATGTATATTTGTAATGAAAATGTAACAATATGAAAAAAATATCCAAATCTGAGAAGCGGCTTTTGGAAACAGGACGTGAGCTTTTCTGGAAGTTTGGGTTTCGACGGGTGAGTGTGGACGAACTCTGTAGCAGTGCTGGAGTGAGTAGGATGACTTTTTACCGATATTTTCAAGACAAGACCGATCTGGCCAAGGCTGTTTTTCTGCAAGAGGCAGAAACGGCCATGAACGATTTTCGTATCCTCATGAGGTCGGATAAAAGTGGAGTTGAAAAGGTCAGGCTTATGCTTCAGCTCAAGGCCCATTCGGCTAAAAACATCAGCCGGGAGTTTCTTCAGGACTTTTACCAGCATAATGACACTGGATTGAGGGAGTTTGTCGAAAAACTCTCATCCGACGTTTGGAATGACACACTCGGCCTGCTCATAGAAAATCAGCAAAAGGGTGTTTTCAGGAAGGACCTTAACCTGCAGTTTTTTTTGTCCTTAAGTCAGAAGTTCATGGATCTGGCTTATGACGAACAATTAATCAGCATTACTGGCGGTCCTGAGCAATTAATACTGGAACTAACCAACCTGCTCGCGTATGGTCTGGCGGGAAGTTTGCCCGAGCAATCATGAAAAAGTTGATGTTGTCTTTAATGCTGTTGATGAACTTGCTGATGCTCAACGCTCAGCACAGACTGGAAAGCTCCAGCCAATCATCGGTATGGTCGTCGGTATTGCCCTTGCAGGACAGGCAATGGTTTGCGGGCTTTCGATTCCTTCCGGGAATGCGATATGCTGGACACAGGGGTTCGCTTCAGCTTCAGGGCGAGGCTTCGCTTCATTTACATGCATTTGAGTCCTTGATTCCATTGGATGATGCTCCCGTTGCTGGCCTCGAGCCTTACAGGTTATGGATCAGGCTGGCCGACAGCACACGCTCGCTTCGCATTGGTCTTCAGCAGATAAATTTTGGCTCGGCCACCCTCCTGCGCCCACTCATGTGGTTCGACAGGGTGAATCCCATCGACCCGCTCGGCCTTACTGAAGGGGTTTGGTCGGTGCTCGGACAGGCCTATTTCGGTCAAAAAGCCAACTTATGGTTGTGGATCAATCTAACTGAAAAAAAGAAACGGGTTTGGGATATTTTGCCATCCAAATACACGTTCTCCTGAGCTCGGAGGGCGCCTGCAATGGACCGTACCAAAAGGAGAGATGGGTCTGGCTGCAAACCTCAGGCCATCGAAGCCAGTGTTTGTGGTGAATGATCAACCCCCTGGCGAGCTTTGCTTTCTGAATTACCGTTTTGGTCTGGATGGAAAATGGGACCTCGGACCTGGCATGTGGTATGAGCTCTCGATGAGTGGTACCACGAATTATCATGGAGCCATGTCACATCTGGCATTATTGACCCTTGGTGCCGACTACACATTTGGCTGGGGGAATGGACTGAATGTGATGGTCGAGCATATGCTGATTGCAGCGGGAAGCCGATTGCGAAGTCTGCCCGACAAGGCTGCGCTCACAGCTATTTCGACCAGTTATGCAACTGACTTTTTTAATCAGTTCCGAATTATAGGATACTTCGTTTGGAAGAATGAGCAACCATACACCTTTCTGCAATACGAATGCGCTCTGTCAAAAGGCAAGCTTCAGCTGATGGTCTGGGCAAACCCTGAAAACCCCGTTTTACCCGGTCGCGAAGACCTCAAGTTGTTTGGGGGGAAAGGAGCTCAGATATTGTATTTGGTTCATTTTTAAAATATAAATACAGAATAAGATATGCTAAACAATATTGTTGAGATCAAAAATCTTATCAAGCGCTTTCCTATGGGTAAGTCGCAGTTCACGGCCATCGATACAATCAGCCTGAACATCAGTCAGGGCGAATTCACGGGTCTGATAGGCCCAAGTGGCTCAGGCAAGACTACTTTGCTCAACATTATAGGCAGCCTCGATGTTCCAACCGAAGGCGAAGTGCATGTGCTGGGACGATCGGCTGGGCAGCTCAGCCCCCGGGAGGCAGCCATGCTTCGCCGACATGAGCTGGGTTTCATCTTCCAGAGCTATAACCTGCTGGCGGTGCACACGGTTTACGAAAATGTCGAATTTCCTCTCCTGCTCTTAAAACTGACCGGAAAAGAGCGCCACCAGATGGTTATGCAGGCACTCGATTGGGTTGGGCTTACTGACAAGATGAAGAGCAAACTGCCTCAGCTATCGGGTGGGCAGAGCCAACGGGTCGCAATTGCAAGAGCCATGGTGAAGAATCCTAAACTCGTGCTTGCCGACGAACCTACTGCTAATCTTGATGCGGCCAACTCGCACCATATTTTGCAAACGATGCGCAAAATCAACGAGATGACAGGTGTAACCTTCGTTTTTGCCACGCACGACGAAAAGGTAATCGCTTACCTTAAACGTAAAATCATCCTCAACGATGGTAAAGTTGTTGATGATATGTATGTGGAAAGTGCTAACCGCCCAAAGTCATGAAAACAGCAATCAAACTAGCAGTCCGAAACCTGCTTGGCGCCGGATTGCGCACCTGGATCAATGTATTTGTCCTTAGTATCTCCTACGTATTGATCATATGGATGCAAGGTCTGATGGCCGGTTGGGATTATCAGGCCAAGCATGATATGGCCGCATGGCAAACCGGAGCAGGCCAATACTGGCATGAGCTTTACGACCCCTACGATCCTCTCACTCTTTCGGAGAGTCATGATGCTGTTCCAGCGCAATTTACTGATGAAATTGCTTCGGGAAGCATATCCCCGGCGCTCCTTGCGCAGGCCACGATTTTCCCTTCCGGCAGAATGCTCCCTGTTGTTTTGTACGGATTACAAGCCAATCAGCAGGTGCTTCGTATTCCATCGCAAAATCTGAACAATGACGGCTTACCTCTAGTGATTGGTGGAATGCTAGCCCGCACTGCAGGTCTTGGCAAAGGTGATGTTGTGTTGCTGCGCTGGCGCGATGCGAACGGCACCTTTGATGCTGCCGAGGCAACGATTATTGATGTTTTCGATTCCAATGTGCCGGCTGCTGAGACGGGGCTGGTTTATATTGATATTGAAAAACTCAGGCAGATGCTGGGCTTGTCAGACGAAGCTACCTTACTTGTTTTCAGTGATAAACATAATCCGGTGGACAATGTTTCTGGTTGGACTATAAAGACTTTTTCCTGGCTGAGTCGGGAAGTGGACGAGATGATCAGGACAAAATCGGTGGGTCAGACTATACTCTTTGGTGTGTTGCTGCTGCTTGCACTGCTGGCCGTTTTTGACACGCAGGTTCTTTCAATTTTTCGCCGTCAGCGAGAGATCGAAAGTATGTGGCACTTGGCTATACCAGAGCACAGGTTGTAGGCTTATTTACCGTTGAAGGCACCATGTATGCAGTGTTTGCTGCGCTGCTTTCACTGACCTTTGGCATGCCGTTTCTGGCCTGGCAGGCTCATACCGGATGGACATTGCCGGTTAATGCCGGCGATTTCGGGATGGCTATGGCGCAAACGCTTTATCCCGTTTTTAGTGCGGGGCTGGTGGCAGGCACCGTGCTTCTTGTAACGCTCGCAACGGCAATTGTGAGTTACATGCCTTCGCGGAAAATCGCAAAAATGAATCCCACTGACGCACTTAAAGGAAAAATACAATGATCAGATTCCTTTTAAAAGGGCTTTTGCGCGACCGCAGCCGAAGCCTGGTAGCAATACTTATCGTTACCACAGGTGTTGCGCTCACGGTTTTTCTGCACGCCTATATCACTGGTTTTATGGGCGATACAATCGAGATGAACGCCCGATTTTCCAATGGCCACCTCAGACTGACAACAAAGGGTCTGGCTGAAAGGCCTGAGCTTCTATCGGCCGATATGGCACTGATGGATATTGATGCCCTGACCGAAACACTCGGGCAGAGCTGGCCAAACACCCGCTGGGTGCCGCGAATCAACTTCGGAGCATTGATAGATGTGCCTGATGCGGAAGGAAATACACGTGCTCAGGGCATTGCATCCGGATTGGGGCTTCAATCGCTGGGTCCGGGCGAGGATGAAGCGGTCAGGCTCGGTCTCGAACGCTCTTTGGTCGAAGGTCGCCTTCCGGTAAATAAAGGTGAAGCTTTACTGAGTTATAATCTTGCACAAAAACTAGGCATCAGTCTAGGAAGCCCATTTACACTCATCGGAAACGATGCCTTCGGAAGCATGGCCATGACCAACTTTACTATGTCGGGCTCCGTGCGATTTGGCACCGAGGCGCTGGATCGGGGAATGATTATCTGCCGATTGCCCGATGTTCAGGCATGGCTCAAAATGGATGATGCTGCTACTGTTTTGCTGGGATTTCTGACGGATGGATTTTACAGTAATCACGAAGCTATAGCGATATCGCATAATTTCAATATGTTACATAACGATGATGATGAGTTTTCGCCAGTAATGCAAGCGCTAAGCCAGCAAGGAACCATGGGCCAGTACGTGCAACTGACCGAAACCTGGAGCTTCATAATCAGCCTGATTTTTGTTTTGGCCATGTCGCTGGTGCTTTGGAATGCGGGTCTGCTGGCTGGTTTGCGCCGATATGGCGAGATGGGACTGCGACTTGCCATAGGCGAAGAAAAGCGCCACGTTTACTGGATGCTTGTGCTGGAATCGTTGGCCATTGGACTCATCGGATCGTTTTTCGGCACATTACTCGGGCTATTCTTTTCGTGGCTTCTGCAAACTTACGGATTGGATATTTCCGGACTCATGGAGGGAGCAGCAGTAATGTTTCCCGATGTGATACGCGCCCGCATAACACCTGCAGATTACTACATCGGTTTTCTCCCAGGTGTATTGTCAACCGCTATTGGATCCATGCTTGCCGGATTGGCAGTTTTTAGCCGCCAGACTACAAAATTGTTTAAAGAGCTCGAAGTTGGTTAGTTATAATGATTTTAAAATGAAAAAGTTAAGTTTAATTTCAGGGATAATTTTATTGATGTTTCAGTCAGTTTTTGGCCAGACTTCAATGGAAGTACTGATAAATGTCGAGGCCAATATGTCGTCCGAAAACCGTATCATGATCACCGAAATGACAATCAAAGGTAAACGGGTAAGTCGGACGATCGAATCCAAAACATGGGCTGTGGGGAGTCAGAAGTCATTTACCGAATACCTCTCGCCAGTGGCCGAGCGTGGCACCAGGATGCTCAAGATCAATAATCAACTCTGGATTTATTCGCCACAGGCCGATCGAACCGTGCAGATCAGCGGACATATGCTCAGGCAGTCGGTCATGGGCAGCGACCTCTCGTATGAGGACATGATGGAAGGCAGGAAGTTGTCGCAGATCTATGAGGCACGTATAGTTGGCAACGAGCAGCTGAATAATCGGAATGTTCTGGTGCTCGAACTCACGGCAATGGTTCCCGATGTTGCATATCATCGCCAGCGTATGTGGGTGGATGCCGAGCGCTTTGTGCCCCTGCTGCAGGAGATGTATGCAAAAAGCGGGACATTATTGAGAAGGGCTGAAACACTCGAGGTGAAGCAGATTGGCCGCAGATGGTTTCCGGTAGAATTGCATTACCGCGATATGCTCAGGCAGGGCGATGGCACTACATTTAGAATCAAGGAGATCAGTTTCGATCAGCCAATACCCGAAAGCGTTTTCACCAAAGCTGCACTGAAATGATTTTCAGGTCACCAACAATGTTCAAGTAATCTTTGCCGGGAAAAGCTCAGGCTTTTCCTTCCCACTCGGCATAAAACTGGTCAAGCCACTGAAGCATAAACCGATGCCTTTGCTCAGCCACTTCCCTGGCGGCTTCGGTATTCATCATACCCTTGAGCAAAAGCAGCTTTTCGTAAAAATGACCAATGGTTGAAAAATCACCTGCCTTGGCATGATTCAACGGCCCGCTTTGCTGTGGTGCATCAACGGTCATAAACGGTCGCTTTTTGTATCCCCCATAGCTGAAGGCCCTCGCGATGCCGATAGCGCCAATGGCGTCGAGGCGGTCAGCATCCTGAACCACCTGAAATTCAATGGTTTTTGATCCTTTGAAATCGGCAGAATGCCTGAATGACATGTACCGTATAATGTACATGACTTGTTCAGTGATGGTTGCCGATGCCCCGTTATTGCTCAGAAAGACAGTGATCTCGTTCTCTATCTCCTCTGGTTTTTCAACAAATTTTGCATCGCTCAGATCGTGCAACAGCGCGGCAAGCGCTGTAATTGTAGCATCAGCTCCGGTTTTGTCAGCCAGGTGCTTCGAAGTGTTGAATACGCGCTGAATATGCCACCAGTCATGACCGCTTTCAGCCTGATTCAGTTTTTCCTGTACCCATTTTTTTGTTGACTCAATGAGTGCTTCCGACATGGGATGATTTTATGTAATTCAATAGTAATGAATCATTTATCTCTGTACAACCATTTATTCTCAAACAATTCAATCCAACAGGCAGCTGTATTTAGCGTAGATAGCTCTGCCAGATGTGCTCCTTGTACCAGTCGGGTTCGATGCCCCAGCGCTGGTCGAGCAATTTGTGTTGGATAAATGTTCCTTTGTCAATCTCTATGAAGATGCATTTATCGAAAAGTAATCTGGTTTGTTTGTCCCAGAGCATCATAAGGCCTTCCCCAATGAGAAATTCGGTTCGCCGCGCTTCTGCAACTATATTTTCCCTGAGCATGTCGTGGTCAATGGAATCGGGGTGCTCCCAGTCAACGTGGCCTTTATTCTTGGGATTCGTGCGATATCTTTAACAAAGTCGTCCTGACACAGTATGGTGCTGCTTTTGTGGCCGAGTAAACTCCTGAGCTTTGCGGCCAGGGTACTTTTTCTGGCCTGACTTATACTTGCAATGGCAATGATCATCGGCGCAACGTGTTGCTGATCCCTTTGAACCGATCGCCTTGCGAAGGCACAAACTGGTATGCACCAAGATCAGGGAGTGGGAGTCGGCTGTTGCCATTGATATCCAGCGGAATCGTCTGCCCGATGTCAACCTTGCCCTTGCCGATAACCGGTGAAAGGGTATCGGGGCGGTAGTCGAATTTAGGATAGTCTTTAAATTTCGGATCCTGATTGCGAATAATGCTGATATAGTTTGCGTTATTGGATGTAAGGCGCTTTGTGCGCAGAAGGCAATGGTCAAAAAGATATGTACTGTCGGCGCCGCCCACTAATTCCTTACCGATTTCTTCCTCAGCCGAACCGTAAATGATGCTGTTGCCCCATTCTACGCTAAGGGGGATTGGGAATGGTATGTTGAGGCTGTCGGGTAAAAAGTTGTTAAAGAACAGACTGGGTGTATTGCGCACTCCGAGTGTCCAGTTGTTGGCCAAAGTGCTATGAATGAACCGGTATGCGCCTCCACCTGTCAGCGCAACTCCGTAGTTGCCACAGTTGGCCACCACCAGATTAGCTGCGTCAACTGCAAACAAACGGGTAAAAAGACCAATCCCAGTATGATTCTCGATGATGGTATTGGTAATAGTGAGCTGATTTTGTGTGGGTCGTTGAAACGATTCCACCTGAAGACCGATAAAACCGTTGCGGATGATGGCATAATCGATCTCGTGGTTGTGGCCTTGCCGCCCTTCCATAAGCCAGATGCGATCCCATTGTCCGGGAATGTCACGGTAATCCGGGTCGAGGCGGTCACCCTGAAAACGGACCGGGTTCTGTTTAGTTCCCCTAACCTTGAGCACCCCGTCAACATAGGCCCACAGACCCGATTTGTTGTGAAAATGAACCCTGGTTCCTTCCTCAATGATGAGTTTGCCAAAGCTGTTGATGAGCGCATAACCATAGATAACATATGGTTTTCCTGCAGTCCAGGTGACAGTCTCATTGCTGTCGGCCACTATCTTGAACCGCGGAAAACCGGCCACCTGCTGATCAGCCAGTATATAGTTTGCATCCTGACCCCAGGCTACAAGCTTCACCTGCTGTTCATTCCCGTTAAAACTGAATATCAATTCATCCTCAACCACAAAGGGATTATTCTCGTTTTGCGGGTTAACCGTCACCTTTACGAAAACAAAAATGCTGTCGCGGGGAGCAATTTCCACATTGTTGACATTCAACCCTGGAATGCCATCCACATTCATCCTGAAAGCGGACGATGCTCCGCGCGACAGGCTGATGCTGGCAATGCTGATACGCTTGCTGGTGTTATTGTACACCATCAATGGTTTGGTGATGCTGCCAAGACTGGTAAAAACCGTATCGAACATCACGGTATCGGTGGAAAACTCCAGTCGTAAATTTGGATCAGTGCTGATGGGATCTTCCTTGAGGCAAGCCGAAACCAAAATTATCATAGCCACGAATGGCAACAATCGCAAGCCGGGATTGATGATGGCCAAGCTGACAGGTCTTTTCCTGATTATCATGCGGCAAAGGTAGGCAGATTCATATTACGCTTATCCGGAATGAATATTGTACCTTAGACAGGGTTTTCCATCGAATTTTTGAATTTTGGTTATGAAGAGTTTCTGCTTTTTTGTTGTTTCAATGTTTTTCGGCCTCGTGTCAGGTTTTTCCCAATCGCGGCAGCTTTTACCTGAAACCCCCGAATTTGACCGTAAGTGGGTGCTTGGAGGCGATTTTGGAATGGGTTTTTCCTCCACTGGTTCTTCAATCCTTGTTGCCCCGCAGCTGGGCTACAAGATTTTTCCTGATTGGGAAGCTGGTATCCGTCTCGCATACAATTACCGAAGCTACCGTTGGCAGGATAAACGAGTCCGAACGCACGACAGAGCTTTGGCAGTCTTTACCAACTACGAAATCTATCGCGGATTGTTTGCGCATGCTGAATCAGAGTGGCTGCAATATACTCCTGTTTACATGACCGGTAGCCCGATCTGGCTCGAGAAGGGCGACCTGCGCATCTTCAACAGTGTCTTTGTTGGTGGAGGTTACAGGCAGTACTACAGCCCATCCGGCTACGCCTATTTACTTCTGCTCTATAACCTTAACGACAGTTTCAATGCTCCATACAACAACCCCATTTTCAGGGCTGGCATTGCTTTTGGCATTGGCAAACCAAAGACTCAAAAAGGGAAGATCAGAACATACAGATAAAACAAAGTAAATCCCGAGAGCATAATCAGACCTGCCCAGGCCCAGATTTTCAATACTCTGCCTGGAATAAATTCCGGTGCAATGGCTTTTGAATAAATGATTTTATAGTTGAGGTATGCAAGGAATGGTGCAGTCACAAACGATATACTCGTAGCAAGATCAACCATTGTACGCATGCTTCTACCCGATAAAAAAAGAAGTGCCAATGCAGTAATTGCCAGCACTATCATCCAAAAAAAATATTGCAGATGTGGTTTTATACGTTTTCGCCCGGGGCTGAGTCTGCTGGTGCATGCTACAATTGTGCGCGGGTAGGCATCGAGTACGGTGATGGTGGTACTGAACATTGTGGTGAGCGCAGCCAGCGAAATGACCGGATAGGCCCATTGTCCAATGGTTTGGGTGTACATGCCGATGAGTTTTCCGGCAAATGCAGCTCCTCCGGAAGGCATACTTTCGCCGGTTCTATGCATCACCAATGCCCCCAAAGCTAGAAAAAAGGCTGCCACGATCATGGTCCCAAAATATCCTAAGCGGTATTCAATCAGAACTTCCTTCAAGGATGGTCGGAACCTCAGATTATCAAACTTGGCCTGAGTCCAGATGGAAGTCCAGACAACAATATCCACGGGAGCGGGCATCCAGCCGATAAATGCTACCAAAAATAAAATATGACTTCGGTTTGACCAGTCAAAAGCGTTGAATATCATAGGTTTACCCTGCAATTTACCCAACGCCATGATGACGGCAACAATCGTAGAAATGGTCAGCAACAGTATGACTACCTTGATAAACTTGTCAAGCAGCTTAAACTTACCTAAAACCAGAAACAGAAGCGTGAGCGAAATGATGACAGCGCTCATGCTAAGGTCACTCCAGGTCGTTCCGAAAATGTTGTTCGATAAGCCGGCTGTTACTATGGTAAGTGCAGCCTGCACTGGAACCATTGTGACCAAAGTCATAATCAGGAATAGTACCAAAACCCATTTGCCCGCAGAAGCATAAGCATCAATGAGGTTGCCACCTTTGGCAATGACATATCGGCTGCCGACCTCGAAGAAGGGGTATTTGAAAATATTTGTGACCAACAAGATGCCCAGAAGCTCACAACCAAAATCTGCTCCTGCCCGGGTGGACTGAACAAGATGCGAAACACCAATGGCAGCTCCGGCATACAGCAGGCCCGGGCCTAGCAAACTGGAGAATCGACGCAGGTCCATTAACAGCCGCTTTTCCAGATTTTCCATGCCGCTTCAGCCTGCGCTTCAAGCATAACCAGGCCGTTGATTGTTTGTGCACCCTTTTCACGACCATAACGCAAGAACAAGGTTTCAGCCGGGTTATAAACCAGATCAATAAGAATGTGGGCCGGGCCAATAAAGTCGTAGGGCAATGACGGCGCTGTTTCTATACTCGGGTACATGCCAAGAGGAGTAGTATTGATAATGACATTAAAATGCTCAAGCATCGACTTATTCAGCATATCGTATGTTATCTGATCAGTTTTCTGCTTTTTTGTTGATACGGATCGGAAAAAAATTCCCCTTTCACGAAGCACATGTTTTACGGCCTTGGCGCTGCCACCGTTGCCAAGAATCAAGGCGTAATGGCTTCTCCGGTCACTGACGATCTGGTCAAGAGTTTTCGAAAAGCCAATTACATCAGTATTATATCCAATGAGTTTCTGACTATTTCCGGAATTCAGAATTTTGATCGTATTTACCGAACCCACAAGTTTGGCTGTCCGGTCAACCATTTGCAGGTACTGCAAGACAGCCTGCTTATGTGGAATTGTAACATTAAGTCCTTTAAGCCTGGGATTTTCGATCAGCACACGAGGGAGATCGGCAATATCTGCAATTGAAAAATTTTCATATTCTGCCTGGATACCTTCATGTAAAAATTTGTCGTTGAAATACTTCTTCGAAAAGGAGTGTTCCAGAGGGTAACCAATCAAGCCATAAAGCGCTTTATCAACGTTTTTTTTCCTCAGCAAGCGCATATTTCTCAAGTAACCAGATTGTTATCACACCAGTTATCATCAGCCCAACGGCAATCAATTCCGAGGTGCCAAACCGCTCAGGGAGCATTATTTCATAGCGCTCCACCAATTTCTTCCCCGATTTAAAAATTATCTCTCCTGTAGTATCGGTCATATAAATGGTGTTTTTCCACGGCCATATCACTCCAAGCGATCCGAGGATAAAACCAGTGAGAAGCCCAAGGGTTTCGTTTTTAAACGACTTTAAAAGCCATGACAACAGATGGGAAAATGCAATCAATCCCACCACCATACCAAGGAGCACTGGTATCAAAATAGTAAAATCCAAATTATTGATGGCTTCGATGGCAACAAGTTGGTAATTGCCCATCAATATCAATACAAATGAGCCGGACAATCCAGGCAGAATCATACTGCAAACAGCCACAACGCCCGAAACGATGAGGTAGAAGAAATCGCGGTTTTCAGCGGCCGGACGCAGAAAAGTGATAGCAAGTGCGATGGCTGCTCCTGCCATAAAGCTTATAATTACAGGTATTCGCCATTTTTCAATGGTGGCACCAACAAACCAGACGCTGGCCAGGATAAGACCGAAAAAGAACGACCAGATGTATACGGGATAATGAAGAAACAAATACTCAAAAACCCTGGCAAGGCTGAATATTGCTGTTCCGACTCCAAGAAAAACCGCCACTAAAAACCAAAAATCCACTGCAATGGCAAATTCCCTGAATCTGCCGCCGAGAATCAGCTTCAACGCATTGAGATTGAGCGACTTGATAGCATTGATGAGTCTTTCGAAGATGCCTGTTATCAGCGCGATTGTTCCACCCGAAACGCCAGGTATTACATTTGCAGCTCCCATAGCCAGGCCTTTGAAAAACAACAAAATGACTTCTTTCATAGATCAGCGCAATATTTTCATGACAATTTTAAGTTTATTGCCGAACGGGGGATACCTCAATGGTATATCGGGCCAGATGTTTCGATGCAATACTGGCTTATAATGGCTAAAAGCATCAAAGCTGTGCTTGCCGTGATAACTACCCATGCCACTGTTTCCAACACCCCCGAAAGGCAGCCTTGCATTGGTAAAATGCATGATTGTATCATTGATGCAAATACCCCCGGCACTCAATTGCCGGATGAGCATTTGCTGATTTTTATTGCTGGAGGAGAAAATGTATAGCGCCAACGGTTTTGGTCGCGCCCTGACAAACGCAATGGCATCCTTCATTGTTTCATAAGGAACAAGAGGTAAGATAGGGCCAAATATTTCCTCCTGCATGACTGGGCTTTCTGCTGCAGGGTTATTGAGTATGGCTGGCTCAATTTTTAACAATGAGGCGTCTGTGCGAGGCATTTCCCCGGCAGAAGCACAGGTAAGCAGTGCTGATAAACGATTGTAATGGATCTGATTAATTATCTTAGGATACTCCGGATTATGTAAAACGTTTTCGCCATACATCTTTTTGATTTCCAAATGGGCCAGGCTGGCAAACTCACTCAACATATGCTGCGGAATAAGCACATAGTCGGGTGCAATGCAGGTCTGACCGGCATTGATGAGTTTGCCCCAGATGATGCGCCGGGCGGCTTGCTTCAGGTTTGCAGAATCATCAATAATGCACGGGCTTTTTCCACCCAGTTCAAGTACAACCGGCGTTAGGTGTTCGGCAGCAGCCTTCATCACGATCTTTCCAACTTGCGGACTGCCTGTAAAAAAAATGATGTAGTGTTCCAGCCCCAGCAAGATTTGGCTCGTTTTCGCGTCGCCGTTGATTACTTTAATGTAGCCTGCATCGAAATTATTGTTAATCAGTTGTTCCAGCAGAGCGGAAGTATTGATACTGTATTCCGACGGCTTGATAATGGTGCAATTGCCGGCCGAAATGGCCCCTGCGAGAGGTGCCAGTGCAAGCTGAAAAGGATAGTTCCAAGGCGAAATGATCAGGCTGCAACCATAGGGCTCAGGTACAATATAGCTTTTAGCGGGAAAAGCTGCCAACGGACTACCAACTCTTCTTGATGAAGTCCATTTTTTAATGTTGCGCAAGTGACGTCTGACCTCCTCGAGCACAATGCCGGTTTCGGTAGCGTAGGATTCGAATGCCGATTTTCCCAGGTCAGCATGTAATGCTTCGGCAATTTGGGGTATGTTTTCCTGAATAACCGAACCTAAGGTACGCAATGCTTGTCGGCGGAAATTAAGGTCGAGTGTCCTGCCACTCTCAAAAAACGCCTTTTGCAAAGCAACAGCGCTGGTGATTTCGTCTTGGGTCATCTCAAGTTACACCTTTTCGCTCATGCCGTCCGGAGTATTTCCAACCTCCTGATGGTAACTTTCGATCTTTTCCATAACAGCAGGGTAGTGGATGGCTGCAGGGAAAAATTGCATGAAATCCTTGAGTCCTTCAATGTCATGTGACAATGCGTTTTCAAGATAGAACAAGGCCTGATTAATACTGTTGTTGAGTAGGAGCATTGCCACCAGACGGTATTGAATGGCAGTGTTCTGGGGTTGATGAATCAGGCCGGTTTTGAGCACCTGAACGGCATTAACCAGTTCGCCGGTTTTGAGATAAAACACGCCATAATCCAACCACAGGTCAGGGTCGTTCGGGTCTATTTCCTCTATGCGCTGGTAGGTAGCCTTGGCCTTCTCGAACATTCCACCCCGGATATACATTTCAGCCTGTATAAGCAGAAAATCTGTATTGTTGCTATCGAAACTTACAGCCTGCTCAATATATTTGGTAGCATTCTTTAGCTCTCCTTTCTCCTCTGCCACCACCGCCAAACCGGCCCACGCTTCAGGAAGCGCAGGGTCAATTTCGATTGCCGTACGATACTGCTTTTCAGCCAGATCCAACTGCCCCAGCTTTTCATAGCATTCGCCAATGTAATAAATTATCAGTGGCTCGGGGGCTTCAATAGCAGCACTTTCCTCGAACACTTCAAGCGCTTGGTAATACAGCCCGAGAGCCATATAGCTCTGCCCCATGCTTTGATAAGCAGGAAGATATGTGTCATCAATGGCAATCACATACTCGAATGCATCCACTGCTTTTTCGTAAAGCTCCAATTGATGATATGCCATAGCCAGATTAAACCAGGCTGCCATGCTCGCAGGGTGATCTTCAAGATAGTGGGTGAAGAAAGCAACGGCATCGTCCAACTTTCCCGCCATTTCGTAACACATACCTATCTCGTAGATAATTTGCTCGGGCCATGTCGAAATTTCGAGTGCTTTACGCAAATATTCAAGCGCCTGGTCGTAGGCACCCATATTCTCATACTCGAAAGCTATTGATGTGTAAACGTCCTCAACCTCATCTTCATCTACAACAACCAGCGCTTTCTTATATTCCTTAATAGCTTTGCTGAAATCCATCATCATGCTGTAAACCGAAGCCCTGGTCATAAGAAGATCCGGGTTTTGGGGTTCACTGTGCTCCACAGCTTCAAGCACTTTGAGTGCCTTCAGATAATTGCCTTCAGAGGCAAGGTTTCTGGCGCTTCTTATTTTCAGGCTGTTGCTTCCCGGATGCATGCCGATGGCTTTGTCGAGCACCATCGATGCCTTGTCGTTATTGAACATCGACAGATAATAATCAATCAGCGATTCGAACTCGTCAGTATCGAAATATTCCTCCGTTCCGCTCTCCATCATGCGGTCAAACCGTTCGGCAAGCTCTTCAGGCCTTAGATCATCTTCCCAATTAAAATCTTCATTCATGCTTCCCAAACAACCGTTTATCGTTTGCAAAATTACGAATAAGTGCCCAAAGGGACTTTAATGTCGTCAAAGATATCCATCCACAAATTACTCTGTGTGATTTGATTCTAATTTTTTATTAACTTTTTAATTGTTGAAAAGCATTTAAACTATTGAAAAACAGACATATGTTTTTGAACTAAAAATTTATGATCCCTTGCTATACCTTAAATGGATACTTTTTTCTTTGCTCATGGTAGTTTACATGTTTTGGGTGAACCATGAGTGCGCCACTCAGCTGATGAGAATTATGTTCTATTTTTACAGCAATTCTTATTCATATGACCTTAATAAAATCTATTTCGGGTATTCGCGGTACCATTGGCGGAGCACCAGGAGAAAACCTGACTCCTGTTGATATTGTGCGTTATACGGCTGCTTTCTGCAGGTTAATTACCCTCGCTGAGAAGCCAAATATTGTCGTCGGACGCGATGCGCGTATTTCGGGCGATATGTTGAACAAGCTTGTCTGCGGCACTTTACAGGCTATGGGTGCCAATGTTATCGACCTGGGTCTTTCAACCACACCCACTGTTGAAATGGCTGTGCCTGCTATGGGTGCTCAAGGTGGCATCATCCTGACGGCAAGTCATAATCCGGCACAATGGAATGCCCTTAAACTGCTGAATGCCAATGGCGAGTTTATATCGGCTGCACAGGGTGAGCGTTTGCTTCAGATTGCAGAAAATGAAGTAATTCACTATGCCGACGTAAATGCTCTTGGAAGTTATGTGCAGGACAATTCATGGATCGACCGACATATCAACAGCATTCTCGAGCAACCCCTTGTTGATGTTGAGAAAATTCGAAATGCCGGGTTTAAGGTAGTGGTCGATGCCGTCAATTCGAGTGGAGGAATAGCCGTACCGGCATTGCTCAGGGCATTGGGCGTGAGCGAGGTGCATGAGCTTTACTGCACACCAGATGGTAATTTCCCGCATAATCCTGAACCCTTGCCCGAACATCTGGCAGAATTGTCCGGAACAGTCATCGAAAAGGGTGCACATCTGGGAATCAGCGTTGACCCCGATGTTGACAGACTTGCTTTCGTTGACGAAGATGGAAATATGTTCGGCGAAGAGTATACCCTTGTTGCCGTTGCCGATTATGTGTTGAAAAACACTCCCGGCAATACTGTCTCCAACCTTTCTTCTACCCGGGCGCTTGCCGATGTAACAGCTTGGCATGGAGGTTTATACGCTGCTTCTGCTGTAGGAGAAGTGAATGTAGTCGAAATGATGAAAGCTACCAATGCCGTGATAGGTGGCGAAGGCAATGGTGGTGTCATTTGGCCTGCACTGCACTACGGTCGCGATGCCCTTGCCGGCATTGCATTATTCCTAACCCATTTGGCAAAATCCGGCTTGTCGTGTGCCCGGCTCCGGCGCACTTATCCATCCTATTTCATGAGCAAGCATAAAGTGGAGCTCACACAGGGAACCGACATTGATGCTTTGCTGCAAAAGGTCGCCCGAACGTTCGAGGGCGAAAAGATCAATACCATCGATGGGGTGAAGATCGATTTTGCCGAAGGTTGGGTGCACCTTCGAAAGTCAAACACCGAACCAATCATCCGCATTTACTCCGAAGGAAAAAGCAGCGAAAGCGCTCGCCATCTCGCAGAAAAAGTGCTTGGCATCTTTTGAAGATTGTTTTAAATGCCTGAACTACATTGAGCTATGGCTAAAATGCGTAAAAACAGGAAGAAATTCAAGGAGGTGAAAATCAAACTCACCGCCAGACAGTTTGCGTCAATTTCCAATTATGCCACAGGACGAAACCTTAGCCTGAACAAGATTATCCGGCGCACGCTCAACCCCTACCTTTCTAGTTATGAAAAGGTTGCGCCAATTATCCCCAAAGTAACAGCCAATCAGCTGAATATTTTCCAGATGATGGATGTAGCGGACCAAAGCAAATCGTCTGAAGGTTGATTCAAAATTCCGTCTATCAATCGGATTGACAAGCAATCGCCGAATCAAACCTTTTATTATTGATGTTAAAGTTGAGATAAAGCTTAACCTTTCTGATACGGAACCCGGTTGATAATCGATCTGCCAAGCGTTACCTCATCGGCAAACTCTAGGGCGTCGCCTATACTAATTCCTCTGGCAATCGTTGTTATCATAACAGATTCAGCCTTGATTTGTTTGAAAAGATAGAAGGCGGTAGTGTCGCCTTCAATTGTCGAAGGAAGCGCCAGAATGACCTCCTTAATATTTTCATTTTGAAGACGATGTGCAAAGAGCGCAATGCTCAGGTCATTTGGTCCGATGCCTTCAACGGGATTAATGATGCCTCCAAGAATATGGTACAAACCGTTGTAACTGGCGGTTCGCTCAATAGCCATTACATCCCTGATGTCTTCCACCACACAAATCACATTTTCGTCACGCTTGTGATTCCGGCAAATGGTACACCACTCTGTGTCGGAGATATTATTGCAACGGCTGCAATATCTGATCTGGTTTCGCAACTCAACTATTGCCCTCGATAGCAGCTCAGTTCGGGCCGGAGCTTCTCTAAGCAGGTGAAGCGCCAGCCTCAGGGCGGTTTTCCGGCCGATGCCGGGCAAACGCGATAATTCATTAACTGCATTTTCGAGCAGGATTGAAGAATATTCAGCCACAGGGTTCGTTTTTGCAAAGTTAGGTCTAAACCCTGAATATGTAATTTTGCCTCAACTATGCCTATAAAAATGCTGCGTTCGTTCGGTGCAGGCTTTCTGATACTAATTCTCGTTGGCAGAATTAATTTCGCTGTTGCTCAGGACAAGGTGGTTGTAAATCAGACCGATGCGCTTGGGCGAAAGACCGGAGTGTGGGAAAGCCGCTTCAGCAATGGGCAACCAAGATACCAGGGGCAGTTCCGACAGGGTCGTCCTGAGGGTGAATTCAGGTATTTTTTTGAATCGGGCAAGCTGAGAGCTACAAATACTTTTGAGCCTGGCGGACTCAGGGCTTACCACAAGTCGTGGGCCGAAAACGGAATTCTTGTAGCAGAAGGGATTTATTTTAATCAGCAGAAAGACAGCACCTGGAGGTTTTACAGCGATGTTGACGGGCTGCTCATCAGCGAGGATGATTTTCAGGATGATTTGCTTCATGGCACTGCCAAGGTCTTTTATCCAGCTTCCGGACAACTGGCAGAAATCTCGATGTGGCAGCAGGGAAGGAAGCATGGCCCATGGAAGAAATTTTTTCCTGATGGAATGACCATGGCCGAAGGCAGTTATGCCGATGACCAACCCGATGGATTGACTATTTTTTATCACCCCAATGGTAAAATACACATCCGTGGAAGCTACAACAATGGCCTGAAAGCAGGCATCTGGGAAACCTTTGATGAGGATGGAAACCTGATTGGAAAGGAGGAATATAAGGAGCGTGGTTTCTGAAGTTCTCCTCGTTTCTGCGCAACCGTTTTCGTCCGACAAATTCCCTTTTTCTTAACTTTGCGAGGCGCAAGCTCATAATCAAAACCGCAATGTCTCTACTTGTAAAAAACATCCGGCAGATTGCCGGACTGCTAAGCGATGATATTCAACTGCTCAGGGGCAGCGCTATGCAGGAACTTCACACCATTGACCATGCCTTTTTGTGGGCCGAAGGAGACCGTATTGCCGACTTTGGCAGCATGGACCTGCCAGTTTTTAGGCATTATGAGGCTGTTGCTCAACAAATTGTTGATGCCGGACATGGCTGGTTGCTGCCATCATTCTGCGATGCGCACACACATCTGGTTTATCCCGCCTCGCGCGAGATTGAATATGTGGATAAAATCAAAGGTCTGAGTTATGAAGAAATTGCCAGAAGAGGTGGAGGTATTCTCAATTCGGCACGGCTAATGGCAACAACAACCGAAGAGCAATTGCTGCATGATGCCTTGCACCGGTTAGACGAGATTGCTGCATATGGTACAGGTGCAGTGGAGATTAAGAGCGGATATGGTCTAAATACGGAGAACGAGATCAAGATGCTGCGCGTCATCCGTGAACTCAGGCAGCACTCGCCCCTGCAGATTGTATCCACATTTTTGGGGGCACATGCCATCCCGGAGGATTACAAAGGGCGGCAGGAGGAATATGTCGATTTAATTATCAACGAGATGATTCCGATGGTAGCTGGAGAGGAGCTGGCCGAATTTATCGATGTTTTCTGTGATCAGGGCTTTTTCACGGAGGAAGACACCGACCGCATCCTGAATGCCGGAATGAAATATGAATTGCGGCCAAAGATTCATGCCAACGAATTGGCCCGCTCGGGTGGTATTCAGGTTGGAGTAAAATACAATGCACTCTCCGTTGATCACCTCGAGTTTACTTTCGACGAAGAAATAGAGGTGCTGAAATCCTCCGACACCATCCCCACCATTCTGCCCGGTGCGGCATTTTTCCTAAATATGCCCCTTGCACCTGCGCGCAAGATGATCGATGCTGGTCTTCCTGTAGCCTTTGGCAGCGATTTCAATCCGGGTAGCTCACCTTCGGGCAATATGCAGCTTGTCCTTTCGATGGCATGCATACAATACAGGCTGTTACCTGCCGAAGCCATCAACGCCACTACCATCAATGGGGCAGCAGCCATGGATCTGAGCCATCTCACAGGTAGTATCACCAAAGGAAAATTAGCCAATTTCTTTATCACACAGCCGATGCCAAGTCTGGAGTTTTTTCCCTATTACTATGGGACGAACAAAGTGCGGATGGCATTCCTCAACGGCAAACGTATAATTTAGCAAATCAACTATTTAGTAAAATATGCAAAAACTTATCGAATGCGTTCCCAATTTCAGCGAGGGACGCGACATGGGCATCATCCGCCAAATTACAGATCAGATCGAGAAGGTTGAAGGTGTAAGTCTGCTGGATGTAGATCCGGGTGCAGCAACCAACCGCACGGTGGTGACTTTCGTAGGAACACCGGATGAAGTGCTCGAAGCTGCTTTCAGGGCTGTGAAAAAAGCAGCCGAACTCATCGACATGCGCAGACACAAGGGCGAACATCCCCGAATGGGCGCAACTGATGTTTGTCCATTGATTCCAGTAGCCAATATCAGTATGGAAGAAACGGCCGAATTGGCACGTAAGCTGGCTGCCCGTATAGGAGGGGAGCTGGGGATTCCTGTTTACTGCTATGAAAATGCCGCGCTAAAACCCGATCGCAGAAATCTGGCCAATTGCAGGGCAGGGGAATATGAAGGTCTTCCGATTAGGCTGCAGAACCCTGAATGGAAACCTGATTTTGGTCCGACTGAATTCAATGAGCGATCAGGAGCAACAGCAGTAGGTGCCCGCGATTTCCTTGTAGCTTTCAATGTTAATCTTAATACAACCAGCACGCGCCGTGCCAATGCCATTGCATACGATGTACGCGAAAAAGGGCGTCCGCTGCGCGAAGGTGACCCTGTTACCGGCAAAATCGTGAAAGATGAGCATGGCAATCCTGTAAACATTCCAGGCTCACTCAAGGCTGTCAAGGCAATAGGCTGGTTTATAGAGGAGTACGGCATCGCGCAGATTTCCATGAACCTCACCAATATCAGCATCACACCCGTGCATGTGGCCTTTGATGAGGTGTGCCGAAAGGCCGATGCCCGTGGCGTACGCGTCACCGGCTCCGAGCTGGTTGGACTTATCCCTTTGCGGGCCATGCTCGAGGCCGGAAAGTACTTTTTGGCCAAACAGCAGCGCTCACTGGGCGTTGACGACGACGAACTGATCCGCATCGCCATTAAATCAATGGGCCTTGATGACTTGAAACCTTTCAATCCAGAGGAGAAGATCATCGAATATGTACTCGCAGGAAAGAAAAAGCAAAAGCTACTTATCGATTTGACAGCCAAAGGTTTTGCAAATCTTACGGCTTCGGATGCCCCTGCTCCCGGAGGTGGAAGTGTGGCTGCTTATGTGGGGGCATTGGGTGCATCGCTCGGTGCAATGGTGGCCAACCTGTCCAGCCATAAACGCGGCTGGGATGATCGTTGGGAAACTTTCTCAAAATGGGCCGAAAAGGGTCAGGAAATAAAAAAGCAGCTGCTCCTCTTTGTCGATGAGGACACCCGCGCTTTCAACAAGGTGATGGAAGCCTTTGGCCTGCCCAACAAAACCGAGGAGGAAAAGCAAGCCCGGCAACAAGCTATACAAGATGCCTCCGAATATGCCACACTCATCCCACTGCGAGTGATGGAAACTGTTATGGAAGCTTTTCCACTTATTGATGCCATGGCCCGCGAAGGCAATCCCAATTCGGTGAGCGATGCAGGAGTTGGCGCACTTTGTGCAAGAGCTGCCGTAATGGGAGCCTTGCTCAATGTGAAAATCAATGCTGCCGGCCTCAGAAACAGGGCGTTTGCCGAAGCCAGACTTGCTGAAAGCGAAGCAATGGCAGCGCTGGCCATGCAAAAGGAAACCGAAATAATTGACCAGGTAAACAAGGTGATCGCCGGAATGTAGCGATAACCTGGCTCAGATTGTCCTTTTGCCTGTGAAGCAAATGCTGTACGCTATCGTAGGTTGGAATAGCAGCAATGTTGATTTTCCGGCAGGTCACTTTGCGAGGCATTTTTCTAAATTTCACTTATAAAATTATAGGAATGGTTTTGTGTATATTACAATATAATGTATCTTTGCAGTCCGAATTTTTGAAAGGAGCACAAGCATGGCTAAGAAATCAAAAGAAGCACGGATTCAGGTGATTCTCGAATGTACAGAGCATAAAAACAGTGGAATGCCTGGAACTTCGCGTTATGTGTCAACTAAAAACAAAAAGAATACCCCTGAGCGTCTGGAGTTGCGCAAATACAACCCAATCCTAAAAAAGGTTACCGTTCATAAAGAAATTAAATAAGCTGACCAATGGCAAAGAAAGTAGTAGCAACCCTTCAGACACAGGGTAAGCAATACGCAAAGGTGATTCAGATGAAGCGCTCCGAAAAGACAGGAGCTTATACCTTTGTTGAAACCATCGTTCCGAACGACAAGGTTCAGGAGTTCCTGACCAAAAGATAATTAACAGAAATGTTTCTCTGGAAGTGAGCTTTTCCAACCAGTTTTGGAAAAGCTCATTTCTATTTCAAAACCAGCCTATGGGATTGTTTTCATTTTTTAGCCGTGACAAGAAAGAGGATCTCGAAAAGGGCCTTGAGAAAACACGGGTAAGTGTATTTTCCAAAATCTCGAAAGCCCTGATGGGCAAATCGAAAGTGGACGATGATGTGCTCGACGAACTCGAGGAAATCCTCATTACCTCGGATGTGGGAGTCAACACAACCCTCAAGATTATTGACCGAATCCAGAAACGTATTGCGCAGGACAAATATCTTGGAGCTGGTGAACTCAATGGCATACTCAAAGAGGAGATAGCTACCCTTCTCATGGAGAACAATTCGGGCGATGGTGAGGATTTTGACCTGCCTACCGAAGCCAAACCCTATGTTATAATGGTGGTTGGTGTGAATGGCGTTGGCAAAACCACCACCATCGGTAAGCTGGCTTATAATTTTAAATCGGCTGGAAAAAAAGTGGTGTTGGGTGCTGCAGATACTTTCAGGGCTGCTGCGGTCGATCAGATCAAAATCTGGGGCGAACGTGCCGGCGTGCCTGTCGTAAGTCAGGGCATGGGTGCCGATCCGGCATCTGTGGCCTACGAGACCGTAAAATCGGCAATGAGCACTGGTGCTGATGTGGCCATCATCGACACAGCCGGACGATTGCACAACAAGGTAAACCTTATGCGCGAGCTGACCAAGATACGCTCCGTGATGCAAAAGCTTGTGCCTGAGGCTCCACACGAAGTACTCCTCGTACTCGACGGCAGCACCGGCCAAAACGCCTTCGAACAGGCCACTCAGTTTACCGCTGCTACCGAAGTGAATGCCTTAGCCCTGACAAAACTCGATGGTACAGCCAAAGGCGGTGTGGTGATTGGTATTTCCGACCAGTTCAGAATTCCCGTCAAATACATCGGCATAGGCGAAAAAATCAGCGACCTCCAGGTGTTCAACCGTAAGGCCTTTGTTGACAGCCTCTTCAAAAACTCCTGAAACGCTCCCTCTACTTTATGTCTAAAAAGAAAATTGATATTGTAACTCTTGGTTGCTCCAAAAACACTGTTGATTCTGAGCATCTGGCAGCACTCATCAACCCAGATCAGTACCATGTAAATTTCGACACCGGCAAGCCTGCCGATGTAGTCATTATCAACACTTGTGGCTTTATAGGGGATGCCAAGGAGCAGTCGGTGGATACAATCCTGCAGTATGTTGACCTCAGAAAGCGAAAAAAGATTGAGCGACTCATTGTAATGGGTTGTTTATCAGAGCGGTATGGTGCAGACCTGAAGCGCGAAATTCACGAAGTTGACGCATTTTTTGGCGCCAACGACATGCAGTCGGTGGCCCTGCACCTCGGAAGCGACCCTTCGCTTGTGAACACCATTTACGAGTATAAACGAAACCTTTCGACACCAAGCCATTACGCTTACCTCAAAATATCGGAGGGGTGCGACCGCACCTGCAGCTTTTGTGCCATTCCACTGATGCGCGGTAAACACGTATCGGTACCAGTTGAACAACTGTTGGCCGAGGCTATTGTATTGGCAGAGAATGGTGTGAAGGAGCTTGTGCTCATTGCACAAGACCTCACTTATTATGGTATCGATCGTAATGGCAAACGGCAGATCGTACAGCTCATCGAGAAGCTTGGTGAAATAGCTGGAATCGAATGGATCAGGCTTCAATATGCCTATCCTTATCAATTCCCGCTCGAGCTACTTACCTTGATTGACCAGCACCCCAAGGTGTGTCGTTACCTGGATATGCCGCTCCAGCACATCAGCGATCGTGTGCTTCGATCGATGCGCCGCTTTGTGACCAAAGGGCAGACCCTCAGACTCATTGAAACCATCAGGGAAAAAGTACCTGGTCTGGCTTTTCGCACTACCCTCATCGCAGGCTATCCGGGCGAAACTGAGAACGAGTTTGAGGAACTGTGTAAATTTGTTGAAAATCAACGTTTTGAACGTCTTGGGATTTTTGCTTACAGCCATGAGGAAGGTACAAGGGCGCACCTGCTCGAAAACAGTGTGCCCGATGATGTGAAGCAGCAACGTGTGAATAAGATAATGGAGCTTCAACAGGAGATCTCGTTGGTGCACAATGCTAAAATGGTAGGAAAAACCATCAGGGTGCTCATCGATCGCATTGAAGCAGGGCATTATGTAGGCCGCAGCGAGTTCGACTCTCCGGAAGTGGACAATGAGGTGCTCATTCCCGTACAATCTGCACTGCTAGTGCCGGGAAGTTTCTACAACATACACATCGACCGGGCCGATTTCTTTGATCTGTATGGATCGCTGAGGCATTGATACCCAGATATTCAAAGGCATTAACTTTTTTTATGTTTCCAATCTATTATTGGACTTGCTTTGGCATGGCAATTGCAACATTAGTAGTTGGAATCTCATATTGGTTAATTGAGTTTTGGTTAGTGAAGAGAAGAGCCGCACAATCGGGCGGCTCTTTTTATTTCATAACAAACGCACCTCAACCCTTGCCTTTACTATTTTTGGAGAAATTTCCCAAAATGAATATTTACAGGCAATTCCTTTTGTTTTGCATGCTGCCGGCTATTGTGTTATTAATCCCAAAGTTGATCATGCCACAGCAGGTTCAGGACAGCCTGAAAATAGATGGGAAACTATTTTATTGTGCCTTGATGGGAGGGAAATCCGCGGGCAATTGGATTGCGTTTTTTCCAAACGGACAGATGGCCGAATTGCGGCATTTTGCTGATGGTTGTGCCAACGGGCTTGGCCTCGTGATGGATGATCACGGGAATCTGGTGAGCCAGGGCTATTATCTAATGGGGAAAAAGCACAGCAGATGGTTATATTTTGGGGCAGGAGGGCGCAAACTGGCAGAGGAGAATTATGTTGATGGAAAGCTGCAAGGTTGGGAAATCAGCTATTACGAGCATGGTTCAATACAGGAAAAAGCTCACTACAGCAACGACCTGCGGCAGGGCACTACCCTATGGTTGGACGAGAAAGGCAATGCCATGGCAGAATATACTTATAGCGCCGACCGTTTTCATGGAGTGCAGCCCACCTGGCATCCTAACGGAGTGCTGAGAAGCGAAAGTTTCTTCGAAAACAATTTGCAACATGGGATGCATAGGGAGTTTTACGCCGACGGAATTCCCCGGATCGAGGGAGAGTATTTTTTAGGATGTAAAAAAGGTATCTGGACAAAATGGAATGCAGATGGAAGTATCCGAAACAGGGAATTGCTGCCTGAGTAAGTGTAAATATCATTATTTCAGTGTAATATGATCAAACTCAACAATCCAAACACTCGGTATGAGCAATATCGCTGCTTTGCATGCGATCCCCGGCATCCTTTCGGGCTGAAAATGGAATTTTGGCTGGATGGCGATAGAATTGTGTCGGAATGGATGCCTCAGGCTGATTTTCAGGGATTTTACCAAGTGATTCACGGCGGCATTCAGGCAACCCTGGCTGACGAGATCGCAGGTTGGGTAATTCAGGTACTTTGCAAAACAGCAGGCGTTACCACTATGTTGAATGTCAGGTATTTAAAGCCTGTTTTGCTGCAAAATGGCCCCTTAAGACTGGAAGGGTGGCTCGAGGGTATCAATGACAAAAAAGCCATTGTTAATGTACACATCACCGACAGAAATCAGATCCTCTGCACTACTGCCGAGGTAGTTTACCATCTGTTCGATGTGGAAACATCCCATCATAAGTATTACTATCCCGGCATTAGGGCATTTATTCCGGAGGAGTAAGCAATTCGGGCAGGCTTTGATCCTGGTAACCGCAGCATCACTCTGCTGTTTCGATGCACTCAATGCTTCATATCGTGGAGAGCAGTTCTTTCGAAGCCCTTAATACCTACATTTGCAAAAGAAATCAACAAAACCCCCCTTTATGTACAGTGGTTTTTATAAGGTACCTCAGCCCTACAACGAGCCGGTAAAGAGCTATGCTCCTGGTTCGCCCGAACGAAAGGAGATCAAGGCCGTGTTGACATCCATGCGCAACGAAGTGATCGATGTGCCCATGATCATTGGTGGTCAGCGCATTACCACAAATGATCGTGTGCGTATTGCGCCACCCCACGATATCAATCTTACGCTCGGGTATTTCTATCAGGGTGGTGCTGAACATGTGCATATGGCTATTGAAGCTGCACTTGCAGCACGTAAACAGTGGCAGGCGTTAGAGTGGCAGGACCGGGCGGCTATTTTCCTCAAGGCCGCTGATCTTGTATCAGGTCCTTATCGTGCCATAATCAATGCTGCCACAATGCTGGGTCAATCGAAAACTGTGCATCAGGCCGAGATTGACAGTGCATGTGAGTTCGCCGATTTCCTCAGGTTCAATGTTCATTATATGGCTCAGATTTATGCCGAACAACCCATCTCCTCTGCAGGTGTCTGGAACCGCATGGAATACAGGCCTATGGAGGGTTTTATTTATGCTCTCACACCTTTTAATTTTACGGCTATAGCTGCTAACCTTCCCTCTGCGCCCGCGCTTATGGGCAATGTGGTTGTATGGAAGCCATCCAATGCCCAAATCTATTCGGCCAGGGTGATTATGGAAATCTTTGAAGAAGCCGGACTTCCAGCTGGTGTGATTAACCTTATTTTTGTTCCGGGGCCGGTAGCTGGTAAAATATTATCACAACATCCTGATTTTGTTGGAATTCAATTTACCGGTTCTACTGAAGTTTTCAAGAAGATTTGGAAAGCCATAGGCGAACATGTGGCGGTTCATAACACCTATCCGAAAATTGTTGGCGAAACCGGCGGAAAGGACTTTGTGCTAGCCCACCACAGCGCAGATCCCCGCGCTCTGGTCACAGCTCTGGTGCGTGGTGCGTTTGAGTATCAGGGGCAGAAATGTTCGGCGGCCTCAAGGGCATACATTCCCGATAATTTATGGCCCGAAGTGAAGAAGCTGCTGATCGAGGACTTGCAGACCATTAAGGTGGGGCCGGTGGAAGACTTCACCAACTTTATGGGCGCAGTTATCGATGAAGCATCGTTCGATAAGCTGGCCGGCTATATTGATAATGCGAAGAAGGACGATGGAGTCGAGGTAGTTTTTGGTGGTACTTATAATAAATCGAAAGGATATTTCATTCAACCTACTGTACTCCATGTGCAGGATCCCATGTATATTACAATGCGGGAGGAGCTTTTTGGTCCGGTACTCACCATATACGTTTACGAGGCCAGCCAGTGGTCAGAAACGCTGAGTCTAGTTGATCGCACCTCGAACTATGCCCTGACAGGGGCAGTGTTTGCCCGTGACCGGTATGCTGTTGAGGAAGCCAATGTTGCCCTGACCCATGCGGCAGGAAACTATTACATCAATGACAAGCCCACCGGGGCTGTAGTTGGGCAGCAGCCTTTCGGAGGGGCAAGAGCCTCCGGAACCAATGACAAATCAGGCTCGTACCTTAACCTCCTGCGATGGGTTTCGCCCCGTACGATTAAAGAGAATTTTAATCCTCCGACCGATTACAGATATCCGTTTATGGAGGAAGCATAGCCAGATTGGAACCTGCATAATGAAGCTTCATCACAGAGCTGCCACTCGGCTCCACGCAGGTTTAAATGAAACTCTAATAACGTGAAACAAGTAATGTTGCACAGAGTATCACAGAGGAAGTCCTGTGACACGCAATGTGGTGGAATTTTCCTGCAATACTTTCGGTAAGCTTCCCAAAATCTGTCAAGTTGCTTAGTGCTTTTGCCCCAATATGTCTCTGCGTGTGGGCTTGAGTTCGAATTTTTTTGGCAGCTTCTCGTTTTTTCGGCTAACAGGGTCTTTCACTTGCCTCACTTTCTGAGGTTTATGTTTGTGTCTGAAAGATTCGTTGTCTGCATTCAAAGGCAACTTTAAAATGAATGCAAAGAAGAGGATGAAAGGCCAGCGAATCATTTATGGGTTTATATGATATTTCAAAATTAATGCTTTAGGTAACTCTGGATCCATTCCAGAACAATTTGATAAACGTTTTGCCTCACTTCAGCCACCGAAAGGAATAAGTCGTGCCTGGCATCTTTCACTTCGTGCACAGTTTTGCTGACCGAGGTAATTTTGTTTTGAAGTCTTCTGATATGCTGAACATTCACCACAGCATCGCCATAGTGAAAGGCCTCTTTCCACCACATACCCCTGACGCTTGCTTCGGGGTACATGATTAACAAAGGAATACGAAGATTTAAACCCTTTTTGATGGTCTGCTGCGCATTGTGGATAGCGTTCACCCAACCTGCGTTTACCATAACCGAGCGATGTGGTTTGAACTGCAGGTTGTAGTTCCATTCGCCTTTGGCCGAAGCGTGCAAACTCGGCCCGTAAAACCTCGAAAATCCCCCGGGAACCTTCATTTCTGGTGCTTTTCGGCCAAGTTGAGCCACCAGTGGTATAAGAAATTTCCTTGTGAGGATATCTTTGTTTTGTTCCAAAAATGGACTGTTCAGAAACAAAGCATCCGGCTGTGGCCATTTTGAGGATTGATCACAATAGCATGCCGACACCAAACCACCCATAGAGTGACCCATCAGAAGGATTTTTGTTGCACCTGCAGCCTGCATTGCATTAATTGCAGCAGCTATATCCTCAAAATACTCCTCAATATCACGCAAATTGTTGTATTTCTGGTGACTACGCCATGAACGGCCGCTCTTTCGAAGGTCTAAGCCGTAATAGTCGATGCCTTGTTGAATGAAAAATCTGGCCGCCTCGGCATGAAAGAAATAATCATTGAAACCATGCACATGCAGCAAGGCCACATTCGGTCTTCGAATGGCAATTTTTCTGGTTAGGGTGCATATTACTTCACCTTCATAATCGAAGCCCATCCCGATATGCGCCGATTCAAAACCGGAGAGTTCTGTGTCAGAGGTAAAACTTGGTTTTCCAGTCATTCGTTTTTTGTTTAGCTATTGATTTTCAGGTTGACGGCTTCAATAAACCGCTGATAATACTCGCGGTATATATTTTTGAAACATCCTTTATAAACAACTGAAAATCAATATTTGATGACTCATCTGCAGTGTCCGAAATCACTCTGATGATAGCCCATGGGATACCGAACTCGTGGCAGACCTGCGCAACAGCCGCTCCTTCCATCTCGACACAAAGCACATTAGGTAACATCTCAATTAATGCATGTTTGTCTGAACTATTGGAAACAAATTTATCGCCGCTGGCTATGTCACCTATATGAACGACGGGCAATCGACCGTTAGGTCCCAGGATCCCACTTATTTTAATGGTATTCATTAAGTTTTCAGTACGTAAAGCCCTTTCGGCTGCTGTCTTCACCTTTTCAACTTGTTGGCTATCACATTCCAGATACATCAGCCCGAGCAATGGGATTTCGAAACGCCGGAGCAATGGTCTTGCATCAAGATCGTGCTGAAACATACGCTGACCGATGACGATGTCGCCAATATTCATCCCGGATTGCAAAGCTCCTGCCACACCGGTAAGAATCAGTTCGTCAATGTTAAACTTAAGTATTAAAGTGGCGGCCGTACTTGCGGCAGCCACCTTGCCCCAGCGAGAGAAAACCACCACAACATCACGTCCGTTAATGATTCCCTGATGGTAGATTCGGCCACCAATACTGACTTCTTTCCTGTTTTCAATCATTGCAGTGATTCCTGAAATCTCTTCGGGCATCGCGCCTATGATGCCTGTTATGGTGGGTCTGGTCATTATAACTTGTCTGGAGTTGTATGTTTAAATGGCAAGTCTGAGAAAAACGCTGATTAGTAATATATTAGTATTGAGTTAAATACAAGTTCTTCGCCTTAGGTGATGAGTTTATCTGACCATTACTTAGCTATTAAAAGTGCTGATGCCTTTGAGGTCGCGGTAGAGATGCATGGCGTACAGGTCGGTCATTCCCAACAGGAAGTCGATCACCGAGCGGAGCTTTTCGTAAATGCTGTCCGATGAAGTGTTGAATTGCTGGGGTATCAGGCTGAGGAGTTTTCTGTTGTAGTGGTTTGCAGGGCTGATGATGGCTTCGGAAAACTCGGACAACAGCGATCCAAGAACATTGAACCCAGTCAACTCAATTTTGACCACCGAGGGATGGCGATAAATTTTTTCGACAGAAAGCTTGCGGCATTTGTCGAAAGCCTCAGTGTAATACTTGCCAAGCTTCCTGACCATAGGTGGCAAAGCCATGCCCTGCATAAATTTTCCAACATTGGCGGCAAAAAGTGATGCAGTGCGCTTAACCAGGTTGTTGATGATTGTTGCTTTCAGGTATGCAATGCGTTCGTTTGTATCGGTGACGTCGTAGTGAATGTTAATGAGGTATTCCAGTAAGGCTTTGTCTTCCCCGGGATGTAAAAAGCTGTAAAAAATATCCTCTGTTTCTACAGTATCAAGTATCCGTAGCTTATGCGCATCTTCCACATCAGTAATAAGATAGCTGATATAGTCGGCAGCTATAACAAGGTAAACTAATGTATGCCTGGCATAGGTGTTGGTGTCGGTTTGATTGACCGGCAGTCCGTTTTGTTTTGCAATCAGCTGCCAGGTTTCGGCTTCGCTTTTAAAAAAAACATATTTAGCCTTACCCGGGTTCGCGGTCGAAGGCCAGGGGTATTTGACCAATGCAGCGAGGGTCGAAAATGTAAAATTGAATCCACCTTGACGTCTGCCGCTGAAGCGGTGTGTCAGCAAGCGCAGCGCATTGGCATTGCCTTCGAATGCTACCAGATCTTTCCACTCCCATGAGTCAACTTTGTTCTTAAATTGCCGGCCATCGCCATTGGAAAAGAAGTTGCTGATGGCCTCCTCGCCCGAATGACCAAAGGGCGGATTACCCAAATCGTGTGCCAGACAGGCTGTGGCAACCACCGAACCTGCCTCGGCCATCAATGACGGTGTCCTGGTATCTTTGTTCAGGATGAGCTGCACCGCCTGATGGCCCAATGACCTGCCCACCGACGCCACTTCAAGACTATGCGTGAGTCTGTTGTGAACAAAAACACTCCCTGGCAAAGGAAAGACCTGCGTATTATTCTGCAGCCTGCGGAATGGGCCTGAAAAATTCAGCCGGCCGAAATCTCGTTGAAACTGGCTCCGGACATCCTCGCGATGCTGCGAAGAGAGCGGCCTGCCGGCATTAAATAGTTGTTCCCAGTGCATAGAATAATGTTTCAATCAGCATGCTGACGAGTGTATGGCGAAAGGTCGAGTGTAGCCCTGTATCCCGAAAGGTATTTCATATGGCCAGCAACGGCAATCATGGCGGCATTGTCGGTGGTGTAACCCAGTCGGGGGACAAACACCTCCCATCCTTTGCGGGTTCCGACCTCCGAAAGTGCTTTTCGAAGCGCGCTGTTGGCCGAGACGCCTCCCGCAAGGGCCACTTGTTTGATCCCCGATTCGCGGACAACAAGCACAAGCTTTTTCATGAGTATGTCAACAATGGTGCGTTGGATGGAGGCACACAGGTCGGCTTTATTATTTTCTATGAATGCAGGATTAGTTTTAAGTTGATCACGAATAAAGTATAAAATACTGGTTTTCAAACCGCTGAAGCTGTAATTGAAACCCGGAATCCTCGGCTCGGCAAAACTGAATGCGAAGGGATCGCCTTCCTGTGCCAGCTTGTCGATGACAGGTCCGCCAGGGTAGGGTAACCCCATGATTTTTGCTGCCTTATCGAAGGCCTCACCGGCGGCATCGTCAATTGTGCGGCCGATGATGCTCAGGCTTCGATCGTTGTTTACTCTGACAATTTGAGTATGACCACCCGATACAGTAAGACAAATGAAAGGAAACGACGGGTGCCTCTGTTGATGTTCGTCCTTCAGAAAATGTGCGAAAATGTGGGCCTCCATATGGTCAACATCCACCAGCGGAATACCCAAACCTAAAGAAAGTGTCTTGGCAAACGAACTGCCCACAAGCAATGAACCTAAAAGACCAGGTCCACGCGTATAGGTAACCAATGAAAGTTGATTTTTGGTTACTTTTGCTTTTTTCAGTGCAGTATCAACTACAGGGACGATGTTTTGCTGGTGAGCTCTTGAGGCCAGTTCGGGAACAACCCCACCGTAGAGCCGATGTACCTCCTGATCGGCAATGACATTCGAAAGCACCTTGTTGTTGAAGAGCACTGCAGCCGAGGTGTCGTCGCAGGATGTTTCGATGCCTAAAATATACATAAACAATAATCTGCTTAACTGCACAAAGGTATCAAAAAGGTGAGATTTGCTGTCCGCGTACTTCTGATGCTGCTGGCCTTTATCCTTGCAGTTTGGTTGAATCTGCTGATCACCTTCAGCGATCCGGCGGTGCAAACATGGGCAGCCCGACTTTCAGCAAGCTATCTCAGCAAAAAAACCAATGCCACAATTAAAATTCAGAAAATCAGGCTTGGTTTCAGGCTGCAATTGGTATTAGAGGGTGTCGAAGTGACAGACCTGTATAATCATCAATTGCTCTCGGTTGGGAGAATGGACGTGGTTCCGAGCACTTTTCACCTGTTCAACTCTGTGAAGATAAAGTATTTGAGTCTGGATAAACCAATCTTCAATATTGTCAGGTATCAGGATGAGCCTGATTTCAACTATCAGTTTCTTGTCGATGCATTTTCAGGTAGCCCTGCCAAAGAAAGCGCAACAGGCAGGAATTATCCGATCGAGGTCTCCAATATCATGCTCAATGATGGACTTTTTAGTTATGTCATTGAAGGCAGTGATACAGTGCCTGTCCGGGAGATGGATTACAATCGTTTGATTGTTAGCGATATAAACCTATTTGCTAAAAATTTTCAGATACGTGGTGATTCGATATCTGCCACCATAGATGCCTTGAGTGCTTTGGAGCGCAGTGGCTTGAGAATCAGTAATATGTCCACTGATTTAACTGTCAAATCACAGTTTGTAAATGCCAGAAATCTTCAGATCAAGGTTGATGAAACTGCCCTGGATCTTGATTTGAGGATGTACTTCAACGGTATTGGTTCGTTTGATTATTTCATTGACTCAGTCAGGCTCGAGGCTATGATACGACCTTCTCAATTGCAGATGGCTGAGCTTGGCTACTTCTCGGAGATCCTGTTCGATATGCCCAATTCCATTAGCTTTCAGGGTAGAGCGGAAGGCACTGTCGCTGACTTCAGGGCTCAAGGCTTTTTTTTGACCTTTGGTTCGGCAACAAGTCTCGAGGCTGATCTGACCATGCGGGGACTACCAGATATCTACACTACAAACCTTGATGCAACTTTCAGAAATCTGACAACGAGTGTTCAGGATATTGAATCGTTCCGTATTCCCATGAAGGATGGGCGCATTCCGTTGCCAGATCAATTGAAAGGTATGGGTAATCTCAACATCAGAGGGATGTTCAGCGGAACCTACAGCGATTTTATCAGTCGCATGGGCATCAATGCTGATCTGGGCTATCTGGCTGCCGATATGGTGATGCGTACCAATCCGATCACCAAAAAGACCAGTTATCTGGCCAATTTCAGTACTAAGCAATTTGCATTGGGTGATCTCATTTCCGAGGCAGGTATTCCAGGCAAAACAACGATGTCAATGCGTCTTGAAGGCAGCGGGCTTACACTGGCTGAGGCTCAGTTTAAAGTCTCGGGTCAGATCAGCGCGATGGAGATGCCCGGAGTCGTTTTTTCAGGTATTGAGCTGACGGGAAAGTTTGAGGAAATGAACCTCTCGGCTGATGCCATGTTCAACGATCCAAAATTGACCTTTGAGTTTTCGGGATCAGCCGACTTCTCGGCCGATAAGTCTTTGTTTGCAGTTGATCTTAATCTCAGAAATGCTGATATTGTCTCCATGGGGCTTACTACTTCAGACAGCATATTTGATATCTCAACGCAACTCAACGGTCAGTTCACGCTTACAGGAGAACAGGACTTTATCGGCTTGCTTACGTTTGCTGATTCACGTGTTGTCAACTCAAAAGGAAGTCTTGATATTAAGAGCATACAAATAAGTGTAGTGGAAGATCCATTTCTTGAACGAAAGCTATTAGTCCAATCAGATATTTTGCAACTTGAGGCGGGAGGCAAGTTTTTATTTAGTCAGTTGGGAGCTTCTATGTCGAAATTTTTAGAAACATATTTCAGACACGAAGTGCTCAATACGAATGCAGAAAACCTTTCTGAGCAGGATTTCTATTATAACCTCAGGATTAAGGACCTCTCAGGTGTGAGCAGACTTTTTGTGCCCCAACTGGCCATGTCGCGTAATGCCAGTTTTACTGGTGTTTATATGAGCGCTACAAACATCTGGCAATCCACATTTTTTGCAGACTCACTTACGTTCAGTAGCATTACTTTGCTCAAGCCTCATGCTGTAATCAGCGGGTCAATGGACAAAATGAGCATTAATCTTCGTTTGCAGGAGTTGGAACTTTACCGGTCCTCCGATCCCGAAACGCCCTCACTTGGCCTCGAGAATGCCAGATTGCACATTGATGCACAAGGCGACAGCCTTGATATTCATCTGAACTGGCTTAATGCCGGCCAACAAATTAACAAGGGCAGCATCAATGCATTACTTACTGCTCCCGACCCCTCCACTGCCCAATTCAGGGTGAAAGCCTCCGACATATTTGTCAACGATACCCTCCTTTGGTTCGATAAGGAAGGGGCAATTGTGCTGGACAGCAAAAAATCATATATCAATAATTTTGGTATACATCTGGGAACTAGCAAATTATTGATCAATGGAATGTTGCCGCGAAGCGAAACAGACACCTTGTCGCTTTCGTTCAGTGAGTGGGAGCTTTCAAACCTCAACTTTTTACTTGCTCCCTATGGCATCAGCACAGCAGGGAGGGTAAACGGCGATTTAATTCTGGCCAATCTGGAAAACAACCCGGCATTCTTTTCTAATTTGAATATTCTGAAGCTTGAATTGAACAACGAAAAGCTTGGCGACGCCAGACTGATGAGTACCTGGTCGGGTATAGAAAACAATATCTATGTTAATGCCCAGATTATTCATCGGGGCAATATCGGGTCTGGCAGGATTTTTCATCTGAGAGGCTTCTATTATCCAGCAAGAAACGAGGATAATATCAGTCTTAACCTCCAGCTGGAGAATTTCAGGCTCAGATTGTTAAATACATTTTTAAAGGGTTATGTGAGTGAGATTGAAGGATTCGCAACAGGTAATATCGATATCGGAGGATCGCTCAGCAGGCCGGAATTAAAGGGTCATATTGGTTTGTACAGAACATCTTTCCTGATTGATTACCTTAACGTCCGCTATTCATTACAGCACCAATTCCCCATCGAACCCGGTCGCATTATTTTAAATGACCTTATACTTATTGATACGGCCAACAATCGTGCTGCTGCCAATGGTGTAATTACCCATAATCACCTCAGCAACTTCTTTTTAGATGTTCGTTTACGCCCCGAGAACCTGATTGCTCTAAACACCGGGCCTGTTCAGAATAATCTGTTTTACGGTACGGCAGTTGTATCGGGCGAGGTGCTCATCCGCGGTCCCTTCGATAATGTCGACATGTTTATCAGAGTAATTTCGCAGCGCGGAACCAGTATGGTAATACCTATTGATCTGACAACCAGCGTGGGCACAAACGACTATATCAGTTTTGTCAAACAATTCAACACGAACGTTATTTCTGATGACCCGTCAAGGCAAAGGGCAGTGGCCACCACGAATTTTGGTATTAATCTCGAAACAGTAATAACCCCCGATGCAAGCCTGCGTATATTTATGCCTTATAACACCGGTACACTTGATGCAAGGGGCAACGGCAACCTTTCAATGGGTGTCAATGCCGCCGGCGAGTTTACACTGAACGGAGAATATCTGCTGCAATCAGGGCAGTTTAATTTTACTTACGAGAACATCATTAAGAGACGCTTCGACCTGATTGAGGGAGGCCGAATTGCATGGGCTGGTGATCCGTTTGATGCAACAATTGATGCAAAGGGTGTTTATAAGGTGAAGGCCTCTATGGCGGGTTTGGGCCTCGACACTACCCAAAGCCTTAGTAACAGGGTGAATGTCGATTGCATCATCCATCTTTCGAACAACCTCTTTAATCCGGATATCCGTTTCGGATTCCGCTTTCCTAATCTGGATAGCCAGATTGAACAATCTATATTCACCGTCATCGATACCACCAATGATGCTCTGATGACCCAGCAGATGATCTCGCTCCTGGTGTTAGGAAGCTTTGCATCCTCGAGTGGCATCGATAACTTTTCGATCAGCAATTCCTCCCTCGATGTATTGTCGGGTCAGCTGAGTAGCTGGCTATCACAGATCAGCAAGGATTTCGACATTGGTCTCTACTACCGTCCTGGCGATCAGCTTTCATCGGACGAACTCGAGGTGGCTCTTTCAACCCAGTTATTCAATGAGCGTGTGACCATCGATGGAAATTTTGGCATGGTAAATAACCGAGATGCCACTCAGAATGCAAGTAATATTGTGGGCGACGTGGACATCAACGTGAAACTGACACGCGATGGACGCCTTAGGCTCAGAGGCTACAACCATTCCAATGTGAATAACTGGATAAGTTCGAATGCATTCGACCGGTACTCGCCCTACACACAAGGTGTAGGTTTATCGTACCGCCAGGAGTTCGACCGGTTCAGCGAGTTATTCCGACGAAAACGTAATCCTAAAACCAACCAGCAATGAGAAGAATAGCCATTCTTGTTTTGATGTTGATCATACTGTTTAAAATAAAAATTGCAGATGCTCAGATCACAATAAATAGTCTTGATTTTGCCAATCCCAATGACACAGTTCGAACAAGCCTGAGTGCCAATGTTTCAGGCTTCGATTTTGCTGCAACAGGTACCAATCACTCCTGGAATTTTTCTGCACTTCCATTTGAAACACAGCGTCTTGATACATTTTTTACCATTCAGCAGGCACCCCCTATCTTTCTGTTAACTTTTTTCAAGGTTGCCAATCTGGCAAATAAACTTGGGATTCAGCAGATTTTGCCAGGAGTTGAAATCTCAACGGCATGGCAGTTCGTGAACAAGGGATTGACCAATTACCGCGATTGGGGCTATGGACTTATTTTAGCCGAAATACCACTGCCCCTGCGTTTTACTACCCCTGATCTGCTCTATAATTTTCCGTTGGACTATAATCAGGCCTTCAACTCCAACGCGTTTCTCGAGTATCCCTTACCAGGTGTGGGTTATATCAGCATTGCGCGTAACCGGCAAAACCATGTGGATGGTTGGGGTAGCCTCACAACACCCTATGGAACTTTTGCTACGCTCAGGGTGAAATCGACAGTGCGCGAAAGCGACAGCATTTATATCGATTCCATAGGGCAGGGTATCAGGATCAACCGCAGTTATATTGAATACAAATGGCTGGCAAAAAATCAGAAAATCCCTTTACTGGTGGCTACCAGCGACTCTTTGCTTGGCACTTTTGTGGTTTATAAAGACTCACTGCGCACTCAAACTGTTGGGCTCCCGGATCTGCAACACTCAGATCAGCGAGTCTTTCCAATGCCTTTCAGGGATCAATTTCATTATCGTTACTGCACGGGTAAGTCGGGTAACATCAGGATAAACATCTACAATGCAGAGGGCAGGATTATTTATTCAACCTACGAATTCATGCAATCCGGCTGCACAGACAGGTTGTTCAGATGGCCTGCCATGTTGGGTGGCAGGGAAGGGCTTCATTTCTTTGTGGTGACAGATGGCGGCACACATCAAACGTATAAGCTGATCCGGTCAAGGCAATGACACTAAAAGTGTACCGTTCGTCGGCTGGTTCGGGCAAAACATTTACGCTTGCACTCGAATACCTTTCGCTGGCTTTGACCTCGCCCTATGCCTTCAGGCATATTTTGGGTGTTACCTTCACCAATAAGGCCGCCAACGAAATGAAACAACGCATCATCAGGTTTCTTCAGATACTGGCCGATGACCAACATCCGGAAACTTCCTTGCGCGCGCTGCTGCTAAAACGAATGTTGGACGATGATCATGGAACATCGTCAGAGGTACAGATGAAAGCTTCGAGAGTGTTCCTCCAACTACTGCACAACTACAGTGATTTTTCTGTAAGCACGATTGATGCTTTTGTTTATCGTTTGGTGCGTACATTTTCGCGCGACGTTGCCCTTCCAGCTCAGTTCGAACTTTTGCTGGATAGTGAGGAAATTGTGGAACGACTCGTTGACCGGCTTTATGAATATGTTGGCATCGATAACCAACTTACAGAGCATTTACTGACATTCCTGCTTGAGAATTTGGACGATAATAACAACCATAATATCGAGCAGATGATCAAGGAATTCTGCCTTGAGTTGCTCAGCGAACGTTCCGTGCGCCATGCCTATGCTATTTCCAAAATTGATTATCAAGCTTTTAAGGAAATAAAGATAAAACTTAGAACTGAGTACAGCGGACTCATCCATGAGCTCCTGATCCATGCCGGTAAGGCCATTGATTTGCTGCACAGATATAATGTAGAGCCTGAGGAGTTGGCAAATGGTAGTAACGGGGCTGGAGTTCAGCTTGTTAAGCTTCTGGAGAGCAGCGATTTCGAAAGCTTTTTTGATAAAAAAAATGTGTTAAAGGCCATTGGGGAGCAAAAAACAATTTTCAGGAAAGAAAGCATTTCAAAAATTCCATTGGATCTTGTTATTGGCCTCGAGAGCATATTCAGCGAAATCGGACAATGGTATGAAGCAAATTTTGGCAGGGCGGTACTGCTGAGTATGATTATACCCGATCTAAGCACGCTGGCACTTACGTCGAGGATATATCGAGAAACCGAGCAAATGATTCAGGATGAGCAGATTGTACATATTTCTGAGTTTAACAAACGTGTTGCAGGTTTGCTGGGCGAAAGCGGGGTGCCGTTTATATATGAACGCCTTGTCGAGCGATATCAACATTTTCTGCTGGATGAATTTCAGGATACTTCCATATTACAATGGAGCAATTTTCTTCCACTTATCGAAAATGGGCTTTCGTCTGGTCACAATAGTTTGATTGTGGGCGATGCCAAACAGGCCATTTACCGGTGGCGCAATGGCGAGGTTGAGTTATTTATCCGACTTCCTGAGGTTTATCCTTCTGTGGATTTGCCTCATCTGACACAATATACTTCAACTTTAGGGCATCACTTTCAGCTTTTTAACCTTAAGTCCAATTTCAGGTCAGCGCCTGGGATCGTAAGTTTCAACAACCAATTCTTTAGGTTTGTATCAGGATCCTTGCCAGAAAGGTACAAGCAACTATATGACGATTGTCAGCAAATTTCCTCTATACCAGGAGATAATGGCTTTGTTTCGGTGAGTTTCTTAACTGACAGGGAAGGCCTGAAAGCAGAGGAAATCGCGCTAATTCGATTGATCGAAACATTGAATAAGCTTTTCGAAGAGGGTTATTCAGCCGGCGATATTGCAATATTATGCAGGACAAACAAGCAATGCCGTTCAGTGGCTCGTCGGTTAACGGACGAAGGAATAAAAATCGTATCGTCCGAATCGCTGCAGCTCAATAGCTCAGCCTCAGTGAATGCTGTTGTTTCGGCCTTGCGTATGATTGCAAGAGGTGAAAATAAACTCTTTAGTGTCGAGTTGCGATCAGCGCTGGCAGTTCATCGCAACGATCCGGACGGACTTCTTAAGGCACTCCAGCCTGATGGGGATCTTTCAATGGGGGCTGATTATATTTCATCATTGCACGACAAGGCAGGCCATTTGAGTTTGTATGACCTTATCGAGTCCATAATCCGTATAATGGGTTTACACAAGCCATACGATGTTTTCCTTCAGGCTTTTCTTGACAATGTACTTGCCTTCCAGACATCTGAAGGTGAGGGTGTTTCGGCATTCCTCAGGCAGTGGGATGATAAGCTTATGAAAGCCGTGATCGCACTACCACCCGACAAAACAGCTGTCGCAATACTTACAGTCCACAAAGCCAAGGGGTTGGAGTTTCCGGTAGTGCTTATTCCGTTTGCTGAGTTTAGCAGTAGTTCCAACCGCAACAAACGAATTTGGGTTGATCTTGCGCCTGGCCTTGTGCCTCCGTTTAGAAGCGCATTACTTAAACCAATAAAGCGAATGTTGCAAACACCTGTTGCGGATTCGTATCTGTCGGAGCAAGAAAAGGTGGCCCTCGATACCATCAATCTGACCTATGTTGCCTTTACCAGACCGGAAGAGCGCCTGTATATGTTTTTTCCGCGCATGAGCAAATCCAGTTCGAAGGAGGTAGGGAGTCTGATGAAGGAATTTTTGCTGGAGCTTGGAGCTTTGGAGGAAAACAAGAGTGAGTATACTTTTGGCCTGCCTTCTCCGCCCAAATCCAGAAAAACTACTGACACATCAACCCATCTTATTGCCGAAGCTATGCCGACGGGTCGGATTTCGGGCAGGCAAGAGTCAACTCAAACCTTCACTCCGGATGCCATTGCGTTCGGAAACAAGATGCATAGGATTCTTTCTTCCATTTATTATGCAAACGAGATAGATAATGTGATAGGAAGGGAGATTGAGCTTGGTCTGCTTGCTTCATCAGAATCACAATACATTAAACAGCTTATTCTTTCGCTTGTGAATCATGAAGGACTGAAATCTTATTACTTACCACCAGCAAGGATTTGTAACGAAGCATCATTCGCCGATGGTGAGGGAGGAATATTCAGGGTTGACCGCTATGTTGAATTGGATGGCCAGTTCACCATCATCGAATACAAAACAGGTAGTCCTGTTAAGTTACATCTAGAGCAACTACTTCGATACAAGCACTTTGCTGAAAGGATTGAAGGTACAGGAATCAACGGCCTGCTGGTATATCTGTCCGATGAGCCTCAGGTCATTGTTGTGTAAAGCGAAGTGAGCTTTTCCACTTCGAAGGCTGATTATGCCTGAGCTGCTGGCCCCATGTTGAAGGGAGGCATATGGTCGCCACCATCCTTGATCAGGCCATTTACGCTTTCAAACTTCTTGATATTATCGGCCAGTGCCTTGTAAAGACGCTTGGCATGTTCAGGTGTGAGGATAATGCGCGACTTTACCTTGGCTTTTTGAACTCCAGGCATAAGTTTCACAAAATCAATCACAAACTCCGACTGAGAATGGGTGATGATGGCCAAATTTGAGTAAACACCTTCAGCAATTTCTTCGGTTAACTCAATATTGATTTGATTCTTGTTGTCGTTCATGTCAGATGATTTAATGGCAAAATTACGGTATTTCAAAAACAACGCACCCGGCCAGGCACAATTTGCTCCTCAGCCGGGTGTGTTTTACTGAATTGTAATGGGTTATGTTAACGATATTTTTCGTTACCCACTTTTAGCGAGCGTGAGGCGGCTTCCATCACCGCTTCATACTCGGCACGTGAGCCCACGATGATATCGTCGTATTCCTTAAGGCCCGTACCAGCCGGAATCTTATGTCCGACAATTACATTTTCCTTAAGTCCGAGCAGTTCATCCGATTTGGCGTTAATGGCAGCCTGGGTAAGAACCTTGGTTGTTTCCTGGAATGATGCGGCCGAGATGAAGCTGTTGGTTTGCAGCGAAGCGCGTGTAATTCCCTGGAGCACCTGACGGGCAGTAGCCGGGCGTGCATCGCGGGCTTCAACGAGCTTTTTGTCCCTACGTTTTAGTAAAGAGTTCTCGTCGCGTAACTTGCGGGCAGTGATAATCTGACCATGCCTCAGCGATTCGGAGTCACTGGCTTCGGTAACAACCTTCTTACCGAAGATACTGTCGTTCTCTTCCTGGAAATCGGTTTTATTTACCAGCTCGCCTTCGAGAAATCTTGTATCACCAGGATCCTCAACCTCAACCTTGCGCATCATCTGACGAACGATAACCTCGAAGTGTTTGTCATTGATTTTTACACCTTGCAGACGATACACTTCCTGAACCTCGTTCACGATGTATTCCTGCACCTTCATCGGGCCTTTGATGGCCAGGATGTCGGCTGGTGTCATAGCGCCTTCCGAGAGGGGTGTTCCGGCTTTTACATAGTCGTTCTCCTGCGCAAGAATCTGTTTCGACGTAGGAATGAGATAAGCTTTTTCCTCTCCTGTCTTGCTGGTAACAATTACCTCGCGGTTGCCACGTTTGAGCTTTTTACCAAACGAAACAACACCGTCGATTTCCGAAACGATGGCTGGCTCCGAAGGGTTACGTGCTTCAAAAAGCTCCGTCACCCTTGGCAGCCCGCCGGTGATATCACCCGATTTGCCAATGGCTCTGGGAATCTTCACCAACATTCCGCCGGCCTTAACATGCTCACCATCTTCAACTACAATATGCGCGCCAACAGGCATATCATAGGTTTTAATCAGCACATTGTCCTTATCCAGAATCTTAATAGCAGGGTTCTTTGTCTTGTGACGGCTTTCGATAATAACCTTTTCATTATATCCGGTCTGTTCATCCGATTCCACCCTGTAAGTTACCCCTTCGAGGACGTTTTCGAAGCTGATCTTTCCTTCATATTCCGATAGAATTACCGCATTGTATGGATCCCAGTCTGCAATCAGACCGCCTTTTTTAACTTCCTGACCGTGTTTCAGATAGAGGTTTGCGCCGTAAGGAATATTCCCCGAAGTAAGCACGATACCGGTGCGAATGTCTAGGATACGCATCTCAGCCGAGCGACCTAGTACAACCTGGATTTCCTTGCCATCTTTTTCACTGGCCACCGCACGGAGTTCTTCAATTTCGAGCGTACCATCGTATTTTGCTTCGATTTTCGACATGATGGCAATATTGGCAGCAGCACCACCCACGTGGAAAGTACGCAAGGTTAGCTGAGTACCGGGCTCACCGATACTCTGCGCAGCAATCACACCCACAGCCTCTCCTTTCTGCACCATCTGCCCCGAGGCCAGATTGCGTCCGTAGCACTTGGCGCACACGCCTTGCTTGGATTCGCAAGTGAGCACCGAGCGAATTTCCACGCCTTCTATGGGCGAATTTTCAATCACACCGGCAATTTCCTCAGTGATCTCTTCGCCACCGGCAACAATAAGTTCGCCGGTCTGGGGGTGATATACATCATGTAGAGCTACACGACCCAGGATACGGTCGAATAGACTTTCAACGATTTCTTCATTTTTCTTAAGACCCGATATTGTTAGACCACGAAGTGTTCCGCAGTCTTTTTCGGTGATAACCACATCCTGTGCAACGTCAACAAGTCGGCGGGTTAGGTAACCGGCATCGGCTGTCTTAAGCGCAGTATCTGCAAGACCTTTGCGGGCACCGTGGGTAGAGATGAAGTATTCAAGAACCGACAGCCCTTCCTTAAAGTTTGAGAGAATTGGGTTCTCGATGATTTCACCACCGGTTGCACCTGATTTTTGTGGTTTTGCCATCAGACCCCTCATGCCCGAAAGCTGACGGATTTGCTCTTTCGAACCACGTGCACCTGAGTCAAGCATCATATAAACAGGATTGAAGCCCTGGTCATCGTTCGAAAGTAGCTGCATCACCGTATTCGTAAGGCGCGAATTGGTATGTGTCCAGATATCGATAATCTGGTTATAGCGCTCATTATAGGTGATGAAACCCATATTGTAGTTAGCCAGTACCTCTTCCACCTCCTCATTGGCTTGTTGGATCAACTCATCTTTCAAATCCGGAACCTTGACATTGCCCAAATTAAACGAAAGACCTCCCTTGTAAGCCATCTGGAAACCAAGATTTTTAATATCGTCAAGGAATTTCGCAGTTGAAGCGGTGCCAAGTTTGCGAACCATCTCGCCGATGATTTCGCGTAGTGATTTCTTGGTCAGCAGTTGGTTGATATAGCCATAGCCTTCCGGAACAACTTCGTTGAAGAGTACACGACCAACCGTTGTTTCAATTGTCTTGTAAATAAGCTGCTGTCCTTCTCGCACTTTCACCTTAACGTGAATAATGGCATGCAGGTCAACTTTTCTCTCGTTATAAGCAATGATGACTTCCTCGGGCGAGTAAAAACGCTTTCCGTCACCTTTGACGGGCTTTTCGGGCGTGCTTTTCCTGGCTTTGGTGATGTAATATAACCCGAGCACCATGTCCTGTGAAGGTACGGTGATGGGTGCGCCATTGGCCGGATTAAGGATGTTGTGCGAGGCCAGCATGAGGATCTGGGCTTCAAGAATAGCCGCATTACCTAATGGCACGTGCACAGCCATCTGGTCACCATCAAAGTCAGCATTGAAAGCTGTACAGACCAACGGGTGAAGCTGAATGGCTTTTCCTTCTACAAGTTTTGGCTGAAATGCCTGAATACCAAGTCGGTGAAGGGTAGGGGCCCGGTTCAGAAGCACCGGATGTCCTTTGAGAATGTTCTCGAGAATATCCCAAACAACAGGATCTTTGCGATCAACAATTTTCTTGGCTGATTTAACAGTTTTGACAATACCTCTCTCGAGCATCTTTCGGATGATGAAAGGCTTGAACAGCTCCGAAGCCATATCTTTCGGGATACCACACTCGTTGAGGTTGAGTTCCGGACCTACCACGATAACCGAACGGCCGGAATAGTCAACACGCTTACCCAACAGATTTTGACGAAAACGTCCTTGCTTGCCTTTTAGACTGTCGCTAAGTGACTTGAGCGGGCGGTTCGATTCAGTTTTTACAGCACTGGCCTTACGCGAATTGTCGAAGAGCGAGTCAACAGCTTCCTGAAGCATGCGCTTTTCATTGCGCATTATTACATCAGGGGCTTTGATCTCGATCAGCCTTTTCAGACGGTTATTACGAATGATCACCCTACGGTAAAGGTCATTGAGGTCGGAGGTAGCGAAACGACCACCATCCAATGGCACCAAAGGACGCAATTCGGGGGGGATCACAGGAACAACCTTAACAATCATCCACTCAGCCCTGTTTTCGATACGGTTACGGGCATCACGGAATGCTTCAAACACCTGAAGGCGTTTAAGTGCCTCCTGCTTGCGCTGCTGTGAGGTCTCGCTGTTGGCCTTGTGGCGAAGGTCGTAGGATAACTGATCAAGATCGAGCCGTGCCAATAGATCGTGCATGGCTTCGGCGCCCATCTTGGCGATGAATTTATTCGGGTCGGCATCTGGTAAATGCTGGTTATCGGCAGGAAGGCTATCGATAATATCGAGATACTCTTCCTCCGTGAGCAGATCCATAGTTTCGAGCTGACCTTTTTTGATGCCCGGTTGAATTACCACATAGCGCTCGTAGTAAATGATCATATCGAGCTTTTTTGTAGGCATTCCAAGCAAAGCACCTATTTTGTTAGGCAATGAACGGAAAAACCAGATATGTGCCACTGGCACGACAAGCTGGATATGCCCCATGCGCTCGCGACGTACTTTTTTCTCGGTCACTTCAACGCCGCAGCGATCGCAAATGATGCCCTTGTACCGGATACGCTTGTATTTACCACAATGGCACTCCCAGTCCTTGACAGGACCAAAGATGCGCTCACAAAAAAGGCCATCGCGTTCCGGCTTGTAGGTGCGATAGTTGATGGTCTCGGGCTTCAGCACTTCGCCACTCGAACGTTCGAGGATCGACTCGGGCGAAGCCAGGCTGATGGTAATTTTCGAGAAGTTGTTATTAATAGTGTTGTCTTTTCTGAAGGCCATGTTATTGATTATTATTTATTTAAAACGACAGCGGCAGCAAAGCCCTTTCTTTGCTGCCATATGCCCTTCATTAGTCAAATGAAACTTCAAGGCCTAAGCCACGCAGTTCGTGAACAAGTACATTGAACGATTCGGGAACACCGGGATTGGGCATATTTTCGCCTTTTACGATGGCTTCGTAAGCCTTTGCCCTGCCCACCACATCGTCCGACTTAACGGTAAGGATCTCTTGCAGAATATTGCTCGCGCCAAATGCTTCGAGCGCCCAGACTTCCATTTCACCAAATCGCTGACCGCCGAACTGTGCTTTACCGCCAAGGGGTTGCTGAGTGATAAGTGAATAAGGTCCGATTGAACGCGCGTGCATCTTGTCGTCAACCATATGATGCAGCTTAAGCATGTAAATGTAACCCACAGTAGCAGGCTGGTTAAAGCGCTCACCTGTGCCACCGTCGTAAAGATAAACCGAACCATTTTCGGGCAGTCCTGCCTTGCGCATGTATTCGTTAATCTCCTCGATATTGGCTCCGTCAAAGATGGGTGTGGCAAACTTGACTCCAAGCTTCTTGCCTGCCCAGCCAAGCACAGTTTCATAAATCTGACCCAGATTCATACGCGATGGCACACCAAGTGGGTTGAGCACTATGTCGACAGGTGTTCCGTCTTCAAGGAAAGGCATATCCTCCTCACGCACAATCCTCGCAACGATACCTTTATTACCGTGACGACCTGCCATTTTATCGCCGATGTTCAGCTTCCGCTTCTTGGCAACATAAACCTTGGCAAGCTGCACAATACCGTTGGGAAGTTCGTCGCCGACAGCTGCAATGAATTTCTTGCGGTTATACACCCCAAAAATTTCCTTATACTTGATGTTATAATTATGCAGCAGCAGGCTCACCTTTTGGTTCAACTCGTCATCGCTCGTCCATCCATTTGGATTAATGTTTTGATAATCAATGGATTGAAGCATTTTCTGAGTGAACTTGGTTTTTTTCGGTATAATCAGTTCCTTGAAGTTATTGGTAACATTATTGGACGATTTTCCGTTGAGCAGCACTGTAAGCTTGTCAATAAGCCTGTTCTTCAACTCACCGGATTGCTGATTGAAATCGTGATCAAGTTCCTGAAGAATGTATTTGTCACGGGTTCGGGATTTGCGATCCTTGATGACCCTGGAAAAGAGCTTTTTATCGATCACCACACCTTTCATTGACGGTGGTGCCTTGAGTGAGGCGTTTTTCACATCACCCGCTTTGTCGCCAAAAATTGCCCTCAGGAGTTTTTCTTCCGGTGTAGGATCAGTTTCACCTTTGGGAGTGATTTTTCCAATCATGATATCACCTTCATTCACTTCGGCACCAATGCGGATCAGACCATTTTCATCGAGGTCTTTAGTGGCTTCGGCACTAACATTGGGGATGTCATTGGTCAGCTCCTCGATGCCGCGCTTGGTGTCGCGCACTTCGAGAGAGAACTCCTCAATATGTATAGAGGTAAAGATATCCTCTTTAACAATGCGTTCCGAAACAACAATAGCGTCCTCGAAGTTATAACCCTTCCAGGGCATGAATGCCACCATGAGATTGCGTCCGATAGCCAGTTCACCATCCTGTGTGCCATAACCTTCACATAAGACCTGACCTTTCGTAACTTTCTGGCCACGCCTTACAATGGGTTGCAGGGTTACGCTGGTATTCTGGTTTGTTCTGACATATTTTGTCAGGGTATATGTTTTCACATCGTCGTCGAAGCTCAGGAGTTTATCTTCCTCTGAGCGTTCGTAGCGGATCATGATTTTCTTCGCATCCACGAAGATCACCTCGCCATTACCTTCGGCATGAATGAGTACACGCGAGTCTTTGGCCACGGATCTTTCGATTCCTGTACCAACGATTGGCGCTTCAGGCTTCATAAGAGGTACTGCCTGACGCATCATGTTTGATCCCATGAGCGCACGGTTGGCATCATCATGCTCAAGGAACGGGATCAGCGAAGCAGCAATAGATGCAATCTGATTGGGTGCTACGTCCATTAGGTCGACCTTGTCCTTTTCGATAATCGGGTAGTCGGCCATATACCGGACTTTAACCCTATCGTTGAGAATCAAGCCCTTATCATCCTGATCGGTGGTTGCCTGAGCAATAATCTTATTTTCTTCCTCTTCAGCGCTCAGATATAGGGGTGAAGCCTGATGATCAATTGTGCCTTGGTTCACCACACGATAAGGGGTTTCGATGAAGCCAAGCTTGTTGATTTTTGCGTAAACGCATAAGGAGCTGATCAGACCAATATTGGGACCCTCAGGTGTTTCGATGGTACATAATCTTCCGTAATGGGTATAATGCACGTCTCGGACTTCGAAACCGGCCCGTTCTCTTGATAGACCGCCGGGCCCGAGCGCTGAGATTCTGCGTTTATGGGTCACTTCCGACAGTGGATTGGTTTGATCCATGAACTGCGAAAGCTGGTTTGTTCCGAAAAACGAGTTTATAACCGAAGAAAGGGTTTTTGCATTGATTAGGTCAGTAGGGGTGAATACCTCGTTGTCGCGCACATTCATGCGCTCACGGATGGTACGTGCCATACGGGCCAGTCCTACACCAAACTGAGCATACAATTGTTCGCCCACTGTACGCACACGTCTGTTGCTGAGGTGGTCAATGTCGTCAACTTCGGTCTTTCCGTTGGCAAGCTCAACCAGATATCGGATAATCGAAATGATATCTTCCTTGGTCAGTACCTTGACATCATCCGGAGTTTTAAGTCCCAGTTTGGTATTGATACGATATCGTCCTACTTCACCAAGGTCGTAGCGCTTGTCGGAGAAGAAAAGCTTATCGATAATACCACGGGCAGTTTCCTCATCCGGGGGTTCGGCATTGCGCAACTGACGGTAAATGTATTCAACTGCTTCTTTTTCCGAGTTTGCGGTGTCTTTCTGAAGGGTGTTGAAAATGATGGCGTAGTCGGCAGTGTTGAAGTCTTCCCGGTGAAGCAGGATAGCTTTCACTCCCGAGTCAATGATCAGGTCCACATGGTCGTTGTCCAGGATGGTTTCCCTCTCAATGATAACTTCATTTCGTTCAATAGATACGACCTCGCCTGTGTCTTCGTCAACAAAGTCTTCGATCCACGACCTTACAACCCTGGCAGCGAGTTTGCGGCCAAGCACCCTTTTAAGGCCTGCTTTGCTCACCTTGACTTCTTCTGCAAGATTAAAAATCTCAAGGATGTCTTTATCTGTTTCGTAACCTATTGCTCTGAGCAAGGTAGTTACGGGTAATTTCTTTTTGCGGTCGATGTATGCATACATCACGTTGTTGATGTCGGTCGAAAACTCCATCCACGAACCCTTGAAGGGTATAATTCTCGCAGAAAAGAGCGTCGTCCCATTGGCATGTTTGTGTTGTCCGAAGAATACCCCTGGGGAGCGATGCAATTGAGACACCACAACGCGTTCGGCACCATTGATGATAAAGGTACCTTTGGGCGACATATACGGTATCATACCAAGATACACGTCCTGAACCTGAGTTTCAAAGTCTTCATGCTCAGGATCAGTGCAATAAAGCTTCAGCTTTGCTTTTAGCGGAACGCTGTAAGTAAGCCCTCTTTCGATACATTCTTCAATGGTGTATCGGGGAGGATCGATAAAATAGTCGAGAAATTCCAGAACAAAATTGTTTCTAGCATCCGATATAGGGAAATTCTCAGAAAATACCTTGAAAAGTCCTTCATTTTTTCTATTCTCGGGGTTAGTATCGAGTTGAAAAAAATCCTGAAACGACTGTAACTGGATTTCTAGAAAGTCCGGATATTCAAGAGATGATTTGGTGGATGCGAAACTAATACGGTCGGGTGAAATAGCTGCCAAGGTTTTATGGTTTTATGTCTGGCTATCCAGACGATTAGTTAAATAAAAAGAACTTCATTTTCCCCTGTGCAAAAATGCCGCAAACCTCTACCTCAAATTGACATTGAGATAGAGGTTGTTTGGCTCATTTTTTTGCAGAAATCGTATCCTTCTTATTTAATTTCAACCTCTGCACCTGCTTCTTCCAACTGAGATTTCAATGCATTGGCTTCGTCTTTGCTTATTCCTTCCTTGAGGGCCTTAGGAGCTGCATCAACCAGTTCTTTAGCTTCTTTCAGGCCAAGGCTGGTGAGTTCCTTAACAAGCTTAACAACAGCCAGTTTTGATGCACCGGCCGATTTCAGAATAACGTCGAAACTGGTCTTTTCCTCAACCACGGGAGCATCGGCAGCGCCTGCACCGGGTGCAGCAGCTACGGCTACTGCAGCAGCAGCAGGCTCAATACCATATTCTTCTTTGAGGATCTTGGCCAGTTCGTTGACTTCCTTAACCGTCAGGTTGACCAGTTGTTCTGCAAAAGCTTTCAAATCTGCCATTTTATTAACGTTTTAAGATGATTACTACATTGTTGATTTAAATTGAAATTATTCGGGTTTTTCCGAAAGTGTCTTGACAATGCCGGAGAGTTTTTGGCCGCCAGATTGCAGTGCACCAATGACATTGCGTGTGGGCGACTGAAGCAGACCAATAATTTCTCCAATAAGGTCACTTTTCGATTTGAGGTTGATAAGGGTGTCGAGCATATTATCGCCGAGGTAAACCGACTCTTCAATGTAGGCACCCTTGAGCAGGGGTTTTTCTGCGGTCTTACGGAACTCCTTGATCAGTTTGGCGGGTGTATTGCTACTCTCGGAAAACATAATCGAGGTGGCACCTTTCAGCGCAGGGTAGATTTCGCTCATATCTTTTCCTGAACGTTCCATGGCTTTGCGCAGCAAACTGTTCTTAACAACCAGCAATTTTACATTGCGGTTGAAGCACAGACGGCGCAGCCTTGCAGTTGCCTCAGCATTCAGCTCACCGATGTCGGTGAGGTAGAAGTTGGGGTTGGCGTTCAGCTGTTCGCTGAGCGAATCGATGATTGTTAATTTATCTTCTCTTCTCATATCAATAACTACCTTTCACTGATTAGTTGGTTACTGATTTAGGATCGACCTGCACACCAGGGCTCATTGTGCTCGAAACATAAATGCTCTTTACATAGGTACCCTTTGCAGCGGAAGGTTTCAGCTTATTGATTGTCAGCAGGAGTTCTCTTGCATTCTCAACAATCTTGTCGCTTTCGAAGCTGACTTTTGCAACAGCAGCATGAACAATACCGTATTTATCAACCTTGAAGTCGATTTTACCGGCTTTTACTTCCTTCACTGCTTTACCAACCTCCATTGTTACTGTGCCTGTCTTGGGATTGGGCATCAGACCGCGAGGTCCCAGGATGCGTCCAAGCGCCCCCACTTTGGGCATCACGTTGGGTGTGGTAATGACAACATCGATATCCGTCCAGCCGTCCTTAATCTTCTGGATAAACTCATCCAGACCGACGTAATCAGCACCAGCTTCGAGGGCTTCCTGTTCCTTGTCGGGTGTGCAGAGCACGAGTACGCGCTTAACACGGCCCGTTCCATGCGGCAGGGTAACCGATCCGCGAACCATTTGGTTGGCTTTGCGGGGGTCAACACCCAAACGCACGTTCAGGTCAACGGAAGAATCAAAAGTGGTGTAAGTGATTTTTTTGACGATATCAACTGCTTCAGTCAAGGAGTAGATCTTGCTTTTGTCGAACTTGGACAGAGCTTCTTTCTTTTTTTTGCTAACGTGTGGCATTGCTCTTTATTGTTGTGTGTTCTGCAAAATGCGTAAAACTTCCTCCGTTTTACGGATTTAGTTTTTGTTAAATGGGGCGTCGCCTGTTACCTTAACACCCATGCTACGGGCGGTTCCGGCTACCATGCTCATGGCCGATTCAATGGTAAAGGCATTGAGGTCCTTCATCTTGTTTTCGGCTATGCTGCGCACCTGATCCCAGCTGATCGAACCAACCTTGTTGCGGTTGGGTTCGGCCGAGCCTTTTTTGAGGTTTGCAGCTTCCATGATCTGTATGGCCACCGGAGGAGCTTTGACAACAAAATCAAACGACTTATCCTTGTAAACAGTGATAATGACAGGCACAATTTTGCCGGCCATATCTTGCGTACGGGCGTTGAATTGCTTGCAGAACTCCATAATGTTCACACCCTTCGAACCCAGTGCGGGTCCAACAGGTGGCGAGGGATTGGCGGCTCCTCCTTTGATCTGCAGTTTAATTAATGCACTTACTTCTTTTGCCATTTTGGAATCCTTATTAAAAGGTTATAAATAAGGAAAATCTGTTTTCTAATGCTCCTTCTCCACCTGCATGAAACTGAGTTCAAGGGGGGTCTTACGGCCAAAAATCTTTACCATGACCTTCAGTTTCTTTTTCTCTTCGTTAATTTCTTCTATAACTCCGGAGAAACTGTTGAACGGACCGTCAGTAACGGTAACCGTCTCGCCAATGATAAAGGGAATGTTGGCCTCTTCACCCATTTCGGACAACTCGTCCACCTTGCCCAAAATCCGTTTCACCTCGGACGGACGCAACGGATCGGGTTCGCCTTTTGTTCCCAGAAACCCAATGACATTGGGGATTGACTTGATGATGTGCGGTACTTCACCCGTCAGATGAGCCTCAATCAGCACATAGCCCGGAAAGTAATTCCGTTCCTTACTGATCTTTTTACCCTTTCGGATCTGATAGACTTTCTCCGTTGGGATCAGCACCTGCGAAATCAAATCATGTATGCCAAGGCGGGCAATTTCATTTTCAAGGTATTCTTTTACCTTTTTTTCTTTGCCGCTGATCGCCCTGACGACATACCATTTTTTTTCTGCAGCTTCGCTCATCGCAAGTCAATGAATAACATAGGAAAACACTTCATCAGTGGATGTGATCAAAATCCGTATTAGAATAATCGATAGAAATTTTCCAACACGGTTCTGAACGATAGGTCCATCAGATAAACGACTAAAGCGATTATTAGGGAAGCAATGGACACCACCATAGCACTGCTTTGGAGTTCGCTCCATGTAGGCCAGGACACCTTTTGCATCAGTTCGGTGTAACTTTCCTTAACGTAGTTGACAATGCTGAATTTCGACATCTAACCAATGATTATCTTTAATTTGCACGGGTGGTAGGACTCGAACCCACAACCAATGGTTTTGGAGACCACTACTCTACCAATTGAGCTACACCCGTATGCGCCATTTATTACTATCAAAGGGCTCCCCGTAGGGAGCACCTTTAATAACACTTCTTTGTCGCTTAGTCGAGGATTTCGGTTACCTGTCCGGCACCAACGGTGCGTCCACCTTCGCGAATAGCAAAACGCAGACCCTTATCCATAGCAATGTCGGCAATCAGGTTAACTTCGATGGTGAGGTTGTCGCCGGGCATAACCATCTCAATGCCTTCAGGCAGGACGATTTCACCGGTAACGTCGGTAGTACGGAAGTAGAACTGAGGACGATACTTATTGTGGAATGGAGTATGACGTCCGCCTTCTTCTTTCTTTAGGATATACACCTCAGCTTTGAAATGTTTGTGGGGTTTCACCGAGTTGGGCGCTACGATAACCATACCACGGCGGATTTCGTCCTTATCGATACCACGGAGGAGCAAACCGGCATTGTCACCAGCCTGACCCTCGTCAAGAATCTTGCGGAACATTTCAACTCCGGTTACAACTGACTTCAATTTTTCAGCACCCATACCAATGATCTCAACCGGGTCGCCCGTGTGGATGATACCGGTTTCGATCCTACCTGTGGCAACAGTACCACGGCCGGTGATGGAAAATACGTCTTCAATAGGCATGAGGAAGGGCTTGTCCTGATCACGAACAGGAAGCGGAATCCAGTTGTCGCAGGCGTCCATCAGTTCATACACCTTTTCAACCCACTTAGGCTCTTTGTTAAGCGCGCCAAGGGCCGAACCACGAATTACAGGAGTGTCATCACCTTCGAACTTATAGAAGGTCAGAAGGTCGCGAACCTCCATCTCAACGAGATCAAGCAGCTCTTCGTCATCAACAAGGTCAACCTTGTTCATAAAGACTACCAGCTTTGGAACACCAACCTGACGGGCGAGAAGGATGTGCTCGCGGGTTTGAGGCATTGGACCGTCGGTGGCAGCCACAACGATAATGGCACCGTCCATCTGGGCAGCACCTGTTACCATGTTCTTTACGTAGTCAGCGTGACCAGGGCAGTCAACGTGAGCATAGTGACGGTTTTCGGTTTCGTATTCAACGTGTGCGGTATTGATGGTGATACCCCTTTCTTTTTCCTCGGGAGCAGCATCAATAGAATCGAACGACTTAAACTGTGCAAGACCCTTTTCCTGCAAGCAGAGGGTGATGGCAGCTGTGAGTGTCGTCTTACCGTGGTCAACGTGACCGATTGTTCCAATGTTAACGTGTGGCTTCGTCCTGGTGAATTTTTCTTTAGCCATATTGAAATTTGATTATTAAAGGTTTTTAAAAAATCAGTTGAGCCAATGACGAGGATTGAACTCGTGACCTCTTCCTTACCAAGGAAGCGCTCTACCACTGAGCTACATCGGCTGATCGATAGAGCGGGAAACGGGGCTCGAACCCGCCACCTACAGCTTGGAAGGCTGTCGCTCTACCAAATGAGCTATTCCCGCATTGGTGGGGGAGGAAGGATTCGAACCTCCGAAGGCTGCGCCAACAGATTTACAGTCTGCCCCATTTGACCGCTCTGGTACTCCCCCAATGTGATATCAATAAGTAAAAGAACTGGAGCCGGTGGAGGGATTCGAACCCCCGACCAGCTGATTACAAATCAGCTGCTCTGGCCAACTGAGCTACACCGGCATAGTGTTCAAGGAACATTGCTTAAAAAAAGCAGACCCCCTCAAAAGGGTCTGCAAAAATAGACAGATATTTTAAACTGACAAAAGGTTTAGATAAAAAAAATGCCGAATGCCAGTAAAAAATCTTAAATAGCTGAAGATTAATTTACTTAATGAACTTTGCGCGGTGTTTCTCGAGCTGCTTCTTCAAAGCATCTAATCCCTGGTCGATGGCTTCTTCAAACGAATCGCATTGTTTTGCGGAAAAGAGGTCATTGCCTTTGATGAGTAATTTCACCTCGGCAATCTTGTTTATTGGGGATTCAGGTTTTTCAACTTTTAACGTTACTTCAGCACCAAGAATGTCGGGGTAACGACTGTAGAGCTTTTCCATTTTGTTTGTGATAAAGGTCTCAAGCCTCTGGTCTGCTTTGAAATGAACAGCATTAATGTTAACTTTCATAAGTACCTCCTGTTTTTGTAATAGTTATCGAATCAGCCCTTTGGATGGGCTTGCTGGTGAATTCTCTTGAGTTGGGCAATGCTATTGTGGGCATATATCTGGGTGGCAGCCAGCGAGCTGTGTCCCAGAAGCTCTTTTATTGCGATGAGGGGGGCCCCGTTGTTTAACAGATGTGTGGCAAAGGTGTGCCTCAAAATATGCGGACTTCGTTTACCCAGACTTGTTATCGACTCAAGTTCTTGAACAACAATATTGTAAAGCGATGTTGCTGATAATGGATTACCACTTCGCGAAACTATGAAACTGTTATTATCAGGAAAAAGTGTTTCCTTGAGTTGATAATAAACCTGAATTAATTCTACAAGACCTGGCGTTAGCGGAACTATTCTTTGCTTGTTGCCTTTGCCGGTAAATTTCACCGTCTGCCTGCCCAGATCGAAGTGTGACCATGTTAACGAAAGAACCTCAGCCCTTCGCAATCCGGTCTGATAAAGGAATTCGACAATAAGGTAGTTGCGGAGCCGGATAAAATCGTTTGCTGGTGAGGCTTCATGATGTTTCATATCACTTTCGGAAACAAACTGTGCAGTGCGTATTCTTACTTTCATCGATGTCAGGGCAGCTGCAGGGTTTGTGGCAGAGGCATCCACAAGCTGGTTGTATTTGTAAAACGAATTGAGCGACGATTTCTTTCGATTGATGGTGCGGTTGTCCATGCCTTCCGATTTCAGCTCAGCCAGCCACTCGCGCACCATGTGTACCTGTGCCTGACTGATCGCTATCAGTTCAAAACGATCCTTGCAAAATTTCGAAAACTGAGAAAGATCGGATTGATATGCTGTTATGGTGTTTGTGGATGCGCGTTTCTCGTGTCGTAAGTATGATATGAAGTCTTCGGGAGTCATAAAAGCAAAAAACTTTGATGTAAAGTTAGCACAAAACTAACCAACATCAAAGTTTTCGATGATTCTTGTTGTAAAAAATCCGGAGGCAATCAGGATTCTGCTTCGTGACGAAGCTGCTGAACGTAAATTGCCTTAAGCTTTTGTTCGCGACGGATTACAGAGGGTTTTGTAAACTTTTGGCGTCCACGCAGTTCGCGCATGACACCGGTTTTCTCAAATTTTCTCTTGTACTTTTTCAGTGCGCGGTCGATGCTCTCACCTTCTTTTACAGGAACAATAATCATGTTAAATACGCTCTCTTTCTTTTAATAAGTTATTAATCAGGAGTGTTTAATCGGGCGGCAAAGGTATATTTTTTTTTCTTTCTGGCAAAACAAGCCTGAAATTTTATTTGCTCAAGGTTCGTTTCAGAAAATCTGTCATCAGATGATAAAGATGTATTCGCGTGTTACCGCCATATATTCCATGATTGCGGTTGGGATATATCATCAGCTCGAACTGTTTTTTGGCAGCCACGAGCGCATTGATCATTTCCATCGAATTCTGATAATGGACGTTGTCGTCGGCGCTGCCATGCACCAGGAGGTAACTTCCTTTGATGGATGCAACGTGGTTGATGGGCGAATTCTTGTCGTAACCATCCGAATTGTCCTGCGGTTTACGCATATAGCGTTCGGTGTAAATGTTGTCATAATAGCGCCAGTTGGTCACAGGCGCAACTGCGATGGCCGACTTAAATACATGGGCGCCTTTTGTTATGCCCAGACTCGACATATAGCCTCCGTAACTCCAGCCAAAAACGCCAATGCGTTCAGAGTCGACATAGTTCATACCTGAAAGGTAACGTGCTGTGGTTATTAAATCTTCCGTCTCGTATTTGCCAAGTTGCAGATATGTCATCTTCTTGAAAGCTTCTCCTCGGGCGCCGGTTCCCCTGTTGTCCACTGATACTATGATGAAACCAAGGTCCGAAAGCATCTGAAACCACCAGTTGTTACCTGCGCTCCAGCTATTATTTACTGTTTGGGCACCGGGTCCACCATATATATATACGAGTACCGGGTATTTTTTCATAGGATCGAAATGCTGTGGTTTTAGCATCCAGGCATTGAGGCTGGTATTCGTTCCATCTGGCAGCACTATGGATGGGTCTTCGATGGTGAAAAACTCGAAATCCTGCCAGCCGTATTCTTTCATAGTGGATCGTAGGCGATTGTTGTCGCGCAGGATACGTAATTCCTTGCCGGCATTGTTTCGCATTACAAATACAGGGGGCTGGTTGATGGTGGATTGACTATGAATGAAAAAACTGAAGTCGTTGTTGAAAAAGGCATTGTTATGACCAGAACTGAGTACGAGCGGGCTCATTTTTCCTTTCAGATCGACGCTGAAAATCTGCCGATCCATAGGGGAGGTCATTGCTGCCTGAAAATAAATCTTTTTAAATCTGCTACTGAAACCATATAGCTTGGTGACGTCCCAACGACCCTTGGTGAGCTGACGAATTAGCCGGCCATTCTTATCGTACAAGTAAAGATGGTTGTATCCATCGCGTTCGCTGGTAATGATGAAATGGCGTCCATCCTGAAGAAAAGTTAAGTCGTCGGTTATATCGATATAATATTTGTTTTTTTCCTCGAGCAGCAGACGCGTATGGCCTGTGGATGCTTCCGCAAGTAGGATTTCAAGCTTGTTCTGAAGCCGGTTTAGTTTTTGAATGCTCAAAAGTTCAGGATTGCTTGTCCAACCGATCCGCGGAAAATAAACATCAGTTTCATTGCCGGTTTCAACCCGAAGCGTTTTTCCGGTGTCTTTGTCCCAGATATGAATGCTCACAATTGAGTTATCTTCTCCTGCTTTTGGATATTTGTATGTGTATAGCTCCGGGTATAATTCATTGTAATAGACCATATTGAATTCGCGGACATTGCTCTCGTCAAACTTTAAGTAGGCGATACGGCGACTATCGGGCGACCAGAAGAATGCCTGCGTAAAACTGAATTCTTCTTCGTAAACCCAGTCGGTGGTGCCATTGATGATCTGATTGAGTTGGCCATCATGAGTAATCTGCTGCTCTGTATTTGAGGAAATGTTTCTGACAAAAATATTGTTGTCCCGTACGAATGCAATCATGCTGCCATCGGGCGAAAAGCTAGCCAGTTGTTGTTTTCCTCTCGAACTGAGGGGAAAAAGCCTTCTGCTCTGAAAGTCGTAGATATAAAAGTTCGAACGGGTGGAATGACGGTATATTTGTTCTGTTTCTGCAGGAATCAGGATAAGATCTTCGCCTGAACTGAGGTCATAGGTCGAAAGCGAAACACGGGCGCTATCATCCACTTTGAGCTCTTCCGGACCAAGCAGGGTTTTTACAAGGCTGCCATCAGCATAGTTGTACACATTCAAGCTTCCTTTTTCGATGATGGCATAAGTTTTCCCATCTTTTAACGGCCGGATTCCGGAAACGCCCTCAGGACTGAATTTACGGCTTCCCCAGATGTCCTCAATCTGAATTTCTTTTGTTTGCTCCTGCGCATAGAGGGCCAACGCTGAAATTGACAAAGTGGTCAGGATGAAAAGGATGCGAAGTTTATGCATAGCTTGTCAGAATTTCGTGAAGCACCAAATTTACTGAAAAGCCCCGGAATGCTTGACAATATTGCTTATATTCGTACCTTTGCAGTCCCTATGGGCATTTAACTCAGTTGGTTCAGAGTGTCACCTTGACAGGGTGGAAGTCACTGGTTCGAGTCCAGTAATGCCCACAAGAAGAGCGTCGTAATGGCGCTCTTTATTTTTAATGCCAGGCCGCGGGTGCCTTTGCGCTGATCATAGGGTACCGATTCTTACGATATAATTTATATCCCACCGAAAGAATAGTGAAATTATAAAAATCGTAGGGTGATCTACTGATGAAGGAATCTAAGTTATCCTCGCTCATCCATCTGTTTGCAGTTTCGATTCGCAAGCTCCAATGATTGTCCACAGCATAGCTGATTCCAAGGCCGCCTATTGCAATTCCTTCGATCACAAATCCAAACAAACCACCTCCCTTGCCAAATCCCCTCGAGGCTATCGTGTTGTTGGACGGATTGTTCAGTACTGAATTGTAGTGCGCAAGGCCAATGCCTGCAATGATGCTTGGAAACCAACGCTGATTTCCATCGTAATACCCGAAGAGTAACAATGGATTCACATTTATTGTGGTGCTTGCCTCGATGAGGTTGGCCTGAAATCTGAGCGAATTCCGTCCGCCAGCAATTTGGGCATATGATAAGTGAGAGCGGATATTGAGATATGCAGTTGCCTCATATTCAATCGTTGCCTGCGAAACCACACGCCATTCATTATAAGGTGTTGCCGAATTGAAAATATTGTTCTTCTTAACATCTGTAAAATTGGTGGTGGGACCAATTCCAATGGTCATCCTGAATCCCGGAGGATAAAATGCCTTATGCGGAACCAGGGGCTGGGCAATATTTACTTTTGAGATAAACAATAGAGAAAGCACAATGTAAGGTGCAAACCACTTGCCATTACCCAGCCTCACTTTTTTGCCCTCTGATTAAATTATGCACGTGTTTCCAAAACGTGTATTCATTCCAAAAATTGTAAAAAACAGCAACTTAAATCTCGGTATTCGTTATTATCTGCTCAATAAACTGAGCAGAGATGCGCTTGCCGATGATTCTGCGCTCCTTGTTAAGGATGTATATTACAGGAACACTATAGATATCATAGAGTTGGTGAAAATCAGGTGTAAAACTTTTAGTGCCATTGACATGAAGCCAGGGGTATTGCTTTTCGTTCAAATAATGTTTCCAGCCATCAAAGTCATTGGTTGTGTTTACCGCAAATACTTCAAAATCAGTTTTTTTGTTGATGTAAAGTTTGTAAAGATCTTCCATTTCCTTTTTACAGTGGCTGCATGTCTGATCCCAGAAAACTATGACGATATACTCTGATTTAAGCTCTTTAAATGAACGATATGTTCCAGTAGTGTCAACCAGCCACATGTCCGGAGCTTGATTGCCGAGCAATGTAGGACGAATACGGTCAGCTCTTTCCTGAATCTTTTCCCGCAATGATGTCGTCAGATTACTTACTTTTCCTTTCAGGAAGAAATTATCGGCCACGTGAACAAATGCTTTGTCCATTCCCATAAGTTTTGGTTGCTGGTATTCAGAAAGGAAATGCCAGGCAAGAAAATCGGTGATCTCCTGCGCACCCTCAGCCTGCTTAAGAAGGTAATCAATGGCCAGAATTACCGAATCAGGTGAAGGAGGAATCAGCCGCTCCATGTATTCCTGAAGCTTGCCCGGAAGAAGCGGCGTGCGAATAAGCCGGTCGTCAGCCAGATTGAAGTTATTCCAGTAGTTGTTCTTGTAGTATAGATAGGCCTTCTCCTGGTTGTCGCGAATGTTTTCGGGTATCTCAGGCTCTTTCATTGCCTTGAGAATGGCGGAAATCAACATGCCTTGGTTTTCCGCGATTATTCTGTCGCGGTAGGCATTGGCCGCTTCCTGCACTGCTTTCAGCTGTTGTTGAATAATGCCCTGCTGAGGGTCGCTTTTTGGCAAAGAATCAGCTTTTTTATTAAGCTCCTGCAATGTAGCCATAGTGCTGCTTATCGCGGTAAGATGCTGGAAAAACAGCTGGTTCTCTATACATCCTATCACTTGAGTTTGCGAGGGGTTGAAATCGGGTGGGAAAATGATTGTAAAGTTTTGCTGGGCTCCGACGAGAAACTCGGCAAGTTTTTCTTTTTTGCTATTGGCAAGTATGTAAATGCCGTATTTCAGGGGTTCAGCTTTGGTGAATAAAGCTTCTCCGGCCAGGTAATTGCTGGTATCGATCAGATAGGTCTTATCGCCATGATAATGTGCAAGAAAAAAAGTTGTCTCCTGATTGGCAGGTATTTTGATATGTATGCGGTGGCTATATTGAGCAACACCAGATGATGCAAGTAAAAGATTTGCAATTAGGAATGTCAGCAGCCTTTTCTTCATTTTTTCCTGTGGTGATTACTTTTCGTCTGGCAAAATTATGCAAAAGGCCCCAAACACAGACCGGATGATATCCTGAATAAGCATTGCCGGATGCATGTTGATTGGCCTCACTTACATTTATTAAATTTGCAGTATGAAGATAAGAACCAGTTCGAGCTTAGTTCTGATAGTCTTCTTGTCAGGGCTTTGGTCATGTAACCCGTCCCTAGATAACCCATTGCCCGATCGGCCAAAACCACTGGGCAAGGGAATTTATATCCTCAACTACGGCCTAAACAGTGGAGAGGGCGGAAGTCTGGATTTTTTCTGCCTCGATTCGAACCGAATGAACCGCAACATCTTTGAAATCCGTAACGGAACAGAAGCGGGTAAGGGTTTATCAGGCATAATGATGTGGAAGCAGTATGCCTTTTTTACAGCAGAAAAATCTTCGGCAGTTTGGGTGATCAATGCTTCAACCTCTTTGTTTGCCGGGCGTTACAACCGCCTTCTCAATCCCAGACAACTCTTCATCATCGATGCCGAAAAGACTTATCTGTCCTCTTCATCCCAGAAGGGCGTCCATGTGATGCATACCGCCTCGATGCAAAACGTTGGAACGGTGTCAATTCCAGCCAAAATTGAGCATTTCGCGCTTTCCGGAGGAAAGGTATTTGCCTCGCCTTCATTTACACAGCCCGCATCAGGTAGAAAGATCTATGTCATTGATTATATGGTGGATGCCCTGATAGACAGCATTTCAATGCCAGGTCATCCTTCCTGGTTGGAAGCCGCAGCGGTTGGCAGGCTCTGGGTATTGTGTTCGGGCAGTGAAGTGGGACAAAGTGTACTTCTGGCATTTGATAGTCATACACTTGAGCTTGTCAGACAGCACACATTACCTGTTTTTGATTACCAACAGTCAGGAATAGCATTCGCCGGATCCGACATTATGGTAATATTGGCAGGTGACGTTTATACGTTAAATACTGGTCTTACTGGGTCAGTACCGCAATTGCTCATCAGCGCCTCTGGCAGGCAGTTTACTTCACTATTGGTGGATTCAGCCAGCAATAATTTATACCTGACTGGCAGCCGAACCGGACTTTATGACGGACATCTTTTCCGGTTCAACAATTCCGGCACGCTGCTTGATTCGGTACAGACAGGCATCAGGCCGGTGGCTACTGCCTTCAATAGAAACTTAATTAATTTCTGAAACTATGAGTACCAATAAAATTGATGTGACCTGGACAGGCAATATGTCTTTCGAGGCTGATGTTAACGGTTTTAAGCTGGCCATAGACGCTGACGAAGCGGTAGGTGGGCAGAACAAGGGGCCGCGGCCGAAACCACTTACCCTTGCCTCACTTGGAGGCTGTACAGCAATGGATGTGATCAGCATTCTGAAAAAAATGCGAGTCGAGCCTACATGGTTCAACGTTGAAGTGGAGGGTGAATTAACCGAAGAGCATCCAAAATCTTATCATACCATCAGGCTTACCTACATGTTTAAAGGAGAAGGCCTTGATATGGAAAAACTTCAGAAGGCAGTAGATCTTTCGCATGAGCGCTATTGCGGCGTAAGTGCTTTGCTCCGTAAAGGGGCAGCGATCGAAAGCAGAATTGTGGTACTCTGACTAAGTGCTCAAGGGTGGGATAACCATAATCAGTTCGCTGATGATCATCGCCGTGGCCCCCCAGATGATTCTGTCATTCACACAGTAGGTTGGCACATTACTTATGCTGTAAAATGTCAGATTTGTTGTGCCCGGCCTGCAATTACCGCTTTTGGCTAGCTCTGTGAGTGAAATAAAGAAGGCTTCGCTGACTTCATCTGGCTGTATCTTCAACTCCGGCGAATAATCAAGACAGGCAACCACTGGCAGGACATTGAAATTGCTGGGTGGAATATATAGACTTGAAAGCGTTCCGAGCACTTTTACCGAATCTGCAACGATTCCCACCTCTTCTTCTGCTTCACGCAATGCTGTTACGAGGAGTGTTTTGTCGTTATGATCTCGGCGGCCTCCGGGGAAGGCGATCTGTCCGCTATGCACACCATCATAAACAGCCCGTTGAATCATTACGGTGCTTATGTCCTTGCCATCAGGAAAGAGTATAATCAGGACAGCTCCTTCGCGTGGGGTTTCGGTGCAGGGCATCTGGAGCAATTGCTGCCGACTCGGCGGTTCCATCAGTTTTTGAGCGTCATAGCCGGGCAGAGGACTTAAAAGACGGGCATGCAGACTACTGCAAAACTGACGGAAGGAAATCTGATCAGACATGCTGCAAAATTAATCAATACACCCCTGTCGCTGGTATCAGGCACATATTTTGACAAGCGCCTGTTGCTTAATCTTTTTTAACTGAGGGTTCTCCTATTTGCTATGATTGATGTATATATTTGCGGTAGTAAAATAAATCAGAAAAACGCTGCACTATGACGCAGGAAAAACTTCAGCCAGTCGAGTTTGCCGATATTTTATCTGAAAATCCAAGGTCGCTGGTGCTTTTCAACGATGACATCAATACATTCGATTTCGTGATCGAAACCCTAATTCAGGTTTGTGACCACACGCCCGAGCAGGCTGAAACCTGCACATGGATTGTACACTTTAAAGGCAAATGTGTCGTAAAAAGTGGCCCCTTATCAAAGCTCAGACCCATTTACAATGAATTCAGAAACCGAAATCTAACTGCAAGCATAGATTAGCTTATGTGGACTGTCATATTAGTACTTATTGCTACCGGCCTGCTCATGGTATTGCTTGAAATTCTGGTAATCCCCGGAGGGGGCCTTGCAGGCATTGTCGGATTTGTATTAATGGCATCAGGGGTCTGGTTCGCATTTACCCGCGAAGGCAGCGTAGCAGGGCTTTACACGCTTGCAGGCACCATCCTTGTAAATATTGCTGCCCTGACACTAGCCCTTCGTTCGAAAACATGGGACAGGGCCATGCTCAAAAGTAATATCGATAGCAAAGTGAATGTGGTTGATCACGAGCAGGTTAAGCCAGGCAATACTGGTGTAACTATATCGCGGTGCGCTCCATCGGGCAAGGCAGTTATCAATGGTGAAATTCATGAAGTACACACCAGATCGGAGTTTCTGGATGAAAATACCCCTATAGAAGTTTTAAAAGTAGAAGGTTACAAAATTTATATCAAATCAAAAAACTAAAGTAATGGACATGTATTTCATTATTGCAATCGGACTTGGAGCGATATTTCTGATATGGTTCCTGTTTTACTTCATTCCGGTAGGTCTGTGGTTTACAGCACTTGTGTCGGGTATTCGCGTTCCGCTTTTACAACTCATTCTTATGCGCTGGCGAAAAGTTCCGCCAAGCATCATTGTAAACAGCCTCATTGCTGCTACCAAAGCTGGACTAAGGCTTGAACGTGATGACCTGGAAGCACATTTTCTGGCCGGTGGTCGTGTTCAACAGGTGGTTAACGCGCTTATTTCGGCCGACAAAGCCAACATCGAACTCAATTTTAAAACCGCAACGGCAATTGATCTTGCTGGCCGCGATGTGCTGCAGGCTGTACAAATGTCGGTTAATCCGAAAGTGATTGATACCAAACGTGTTGCGGCCGTCGCTAAGGATGGTATTCAGCTGATTGCCATGGCCAGGGTAACCGTTCGTGCAAACATCCGTCAGTTGGTGGGCGGAGCCGGCGAAGAAACCATACTTGCCCGTGTTGGCGAAGGTATTGTTTCATCGATTGGTTCAGCCGAATCGCATAAGTCGGTACTCGAGAATCCTGATTCCATATCAAAAGTGGTGCTCCGCAAAGGACTTGACAGCGGTACTGCCTTCGAGATTTTGTCCATCGATATTGCAGACATTGATATAGGAAAGAATATTGGTGCGGTATTGCAGATGGATCAGGCGATGGCTGATAAGAATATTGCTCAGGCTAAAGCCGAAGAGCGCCGTGCGATGGCTGTCGCCTCAGAGCAGGAAATGAAAGCCAAGGCACAGGAAGCCAGGGCTAATGTAATTCAGGCCGAGGCGCTTATCCCTCAGGCAATTGCAGAAGCCCTGCGAAACGGCAACATTGGTATCATGGATTATTACAAGTTCCAGAATATCCAGGCCGATACACGCATGCGCGAGAGCATATCTGAATCTGGTATTCAACCTCCGGCGAGTACCAAAGATGAAGGAAAAAAGTAACTCAGGTAAATTAACCTGATTTAAAAACGTTTGTTCCTTCGAGGTGCAAACGTTTTTTTTCAGGAAGACTTCTTTTGATGAATTTTTCGACTCCAAATAGCGAATATAATTACCGCACCCTGCGCAGCAGTCTGGCTCCATATCATAAGCCTTATGAACTGCTGTTGTTGGATAAAGCCCATGAAGCTATCCTGAATGTTCTCGATGGCGAGCGTTTGATTTCGGGCAGGCCAACTTTTGAACATAATATTCAGGTTGCCTACATTGCGGTCAATGAACTCGGACTCCGGCTTCCAACGGCAATTTCGGCACTTCTGCATAATATGCGCTTTGAGGGAGATGACGATTTCAGGCAGTTGGAAGAGGTTTATGGCAAAGATGTCAGCGTAATAGTGAAAGGTTTTATCCGCATCACCCAGCTCCCCACAGAGCGGCTCTCCTATCAGTCCGATCATTACCGTAAGCTTTTTTTGTCGCTCGTTGATGATATAAGGGTCATTATCTTAAAGATTGCCCACAGGGTTTACGATCTGAGGAATCAGGAAGATCTTGAGAAAGACAAGCTCGAGAAATATATTCTCGAAGTGAAACACTTGTACGTTCCTATTACCCACAGGCTGGGGTTGTATAAGATCAAGGCAGAGTTTGAGGAAAGGGTGATGCGCTTCGAACATGCCGAGGAATATGCATCAATCGAGCAGATGATCAATGCCACGCGCGACCGACAGGAAACTGTAATGCAGGAATTTATAAAACCCATTGAGGAGCAGCTCAAGGCAAACAAACTGGACTGCTCCATAAAATGGAGAACGAAATCGATTCCGAGCATCTGGGCGAAGATGAAATCGCAACAGGTCACCTTTGAGCAGGTTTATGATTTATTTGCCATCCGAATTATCTCAAACAGTCCGCCCAAACGCGAGAAGGAGGATTGCTGGAGGATATATTCTATTGTGACTGATCTATACGCACCAAACCCAAAGCGACTTCGCGACTGGATAACTACACCCAAGGCTTCCGGCTACGAATCGTTACATACGACTGTGAAAGGAAAGGACGACAAGTGGGTTGAAGTGCAGATTCGCACAGAACGCATGGATCAGAATGCCGAAAAGGGGCAGGCAGCACATTGGCTTTACAAAGAAAAGACGGGCAAGTTTGACATGGAAGACTGGCTGAACCAGGTACGTGATGTGCTCGAAAACCCTGATCAGCTGCATTTTGATGCCTACAAGCGCAGCGACAACATGGCCCGCGACAAGATTTTCGTATTCACACCCAATGGCGACCTGAAGCAATTACCGGGGGGCGCAACAGTGCTTGATTTTGCTTATGAGATTCATACTCAGGTAGGTGGAATGTGCAATGGTGCCAGAGTGAACAACAGGGTGGTGCCCATACGTCATGTGCTTCAAAACGGCGATAAAGTTGAAATCATTACCAGTAAAAAGCAGTCGCCTCGCCACGATTGGCTGAATTTTGTAGTTACGGAGCGGGCTAAGAGCAAGATCCGCAAATACCTGAAGGAAGTTGAGCTACGCGAGGCCGAAATTGGCAAGGAAATGCTCCTGCGCAAGCTTAAAAACTGGAAAATTGTGTCTTCCGACGATATCATCAATACGCTGGCAAGGCATTACAAGTGCAATACTGCCATGCAGCTCTACCATCAGGTAGCCACGGATCAGATTGATCTGATTGAGCTTAAGAAGTTCTTAGTCGGTCAGATGGATGAGAGCCGACCACCATCTCAACGGCAGTTTGAAACTGAATCCAGGGCTTTTCAGGAAAAGCAAAGCAGCAAGGATGATTATCTGGTCATTGACGAGGGTATCAGTAATGTCAATTTCAAGCGGGCACGTTGTTGCAATCCTATTCCAGGTGATGAGGTTACAGGATTCGTTACAATCAACACAGGAATTACTATCCACCGAAGGGGATGCACTAATGCCGCCCGAATGTTTGAACGCTATCCTTACAGGTTTCTCAAAGTTCGCTGGAAGCAGCAGACCGAGAACCCTCAGTTTGTGGCCAGCATCCGCATTACAGGAAAGGATACCCTCGGATTGGTCAACGAGATAACTCGTTTAATATCCAGTGACTTAAAAGTTAATATGCGCTCAATATCCTTCAATACCAAAGATGGTGCTTTTGAAGGCCGTATCAGTCTACAAATCAAAGACACCGATCATCTGGAGCAGCTTTTGCACAAACTGGAAAAGGTGAATGGGGTGGAAAAAGTGACACGTGCAGATTAAATCAAACATTTATGGTTATTCAATTACTTGTAATATCTGGTCTTTTCTTTGGGCTCTCGGGCTGGTTCATTTACAAAAAACGCAAGGTTCTGGGCTGGTTGTTTGCCCTGATTGCCTTTTTTGCTCTTATTTTATTCTTTATTGTGAGGACTTTGTATCCTCACAGGGTACCATTCTGATCAAATCCTGAACCAGGGAGCAATGATGCCTGTTTTATCGGCAGGTTCATTGCGGTGGCGAAACTCGTTGGTGTGACGGTTGTAGATGTAATCATCACCCCATGTCTTATGGTTTTCTCTGATTTCCTTTACTGCTTCTGCCAGCAATTCAAGCTCATCCATGGTCATTGTCGGATGAAATGAAGCCCTGATCCATCCCGGCTTTTCAGACAGGTCGCCATGGTTGATCAGTTCGGTGATCCGTTTCGATTTCTCATAACTTACGTCCAACAGATAATGCCCGTATGTACCGGCACAGGCACAGCCTCCTCGGACCTGTATTCCATATCGGTCGCTCAGCATCTTGACTACCAGGTTGAAATGTACATTTTCGAGGTAGAACGAGAACGCGCCCAACCTATCCTCAATATTATCGGCAAGAATGTGCACTCCTTCAAATTTTCGGAATAAATGGAAAGCCTGCTTAACCAAACGGTGCTCCATTTCGGCCATAAGGGAAGTATTCATCTGGGATTTAACCTCGGCGGCAAGGGCAGCTCTTATTGTCTGCAGGAATCCTGGAGTGCCTCCATCTTCTCTGATTTCTATGTCGTCGATATATTTATATTCTCCCCAGGGATTAGTCCAGTCAACTGTGCCCCCGCCTGGGTTGTCGGGCGAATCGGTTTTGTAGAGTGAACGATCGAAAATCATAACGCCTGAGCTCCCCGGGCCTCCAAGAAACTTGTGTGGACTGAAAAAAACGGCATCCAGTTTTTCGAGTTCGTCATCCGGGTGCATGTTGATGTCCACATAAGGTGCCGATGCCGCATAGTCAACAAAGATCACTCCGCCATGTTCATGCATGATCCGGGCCATTTCGTGTATAGGGTTCTGAATTCCGGTAACATTTGAACATGCTGTAAACGAACCGATTTTAAAAATCCTGTCTTTATGTAGCTCAAGTTGAGTCCGTAATTCATCAAGGTCAACGAGCAAATTGCTGTCTGGCTTGAGCACCACCACATCCACATTGGCTTCGAACCAGTTCGTGTGGTTCGAATGGTGCTCCATATGAGTCAGAAATACTACCGGACGTTCCTTGAGCTTCTGGCAGTCCTTATGACCCTTGTGGCCAATCCAAAGACAGTTTTTAAGCCCCATTATGCGGAGCATTTTGTTAATCACGGTTGTCATGCCCGACCCGGCTGTGATGATAACATCGTCCTGCCCGGCATTCACATGTTCTTTTATCCGCTTGTGCGCCAGAAGATAGGCTAATGTCATTCGCTGACCCAATTCACAGGTTTCCGTATGGGTGTTTGCCACATAAGGGCCAATAACGTTTGACATATGCGCCTCTATAGGTGCATACAGTCTTCCGCTGGCAATCCAGTCAGCGTAGATGAGTTTTTTAGGTCCGAAGGGGCTATCGAAAATCAGATCGTGTCCAATGGTATTTCTCCGGAAATATTCGAAGTGTTTTTCAAGCTCACTCATATTCAATTTGCTTTTTCGGTCGGGCAGGGGTCGGGGCAAAAATGATCAAGACCTCGGGACAAAATTAGCTAAATGATTCTCAGCTTTTACCTGCACAGACATCACAACCTGATAACCGGATAGTTTAGAGCGATTCTAATATGAAAAGGGGGCCAGATGGCTGGCTATTGTTTCGAGATTCGTACAAGGCTGATTTCCACATTTCCGTTCTCCGGTATCAGCTCGAGCCAGTTGTTGTCCTCGCTGAACCATCGGTATTGTGCGCCAATATGCACAATGAAGTCATTGGCTTCTTCGTTGTCGGGTATGGGTAGCACAAAGCCACCGTTTCTTGCCGTGCTGCTGCCAAACTGCACCAGAAGCGGGAAATTGCCATTGCCGAGATTACGGGCTTTGATGATGACATAGCTGGCACGGCGGTCGGCTATATCAAGGGGTTCGAAGGTGATTCTGCGATTGGTATTGGCATTGAGTATAATGCTGGTACTGACCAGATCGCGAACTTTATTTTCCTCAAATAGTTGGGCAATTCTCGAGATCATCTGGCGTGGATAACCTTCGTCAGGTTTTGTGTTTTCGGCATTCAAATAGAGCTCTATGGCTCTGTCGAAGTTGCGGGCATTGAAATTGCGGTCAGCTTCGCTAATGATTCGGTCATACTCGTTGCGCAGCTTGGTGAGCCGTTCAAGAATGATGGCCTCAGCCTGACTGATGCGTTTAGCTGCATAATCATCGCCTGGCTTATGACCCAAAGCGGTTTTGTAGGCTGCAATGGCCTCCTGGTAATTGTTGAGGCCCATCTGACGGTCGCCATCGGCAATAATCTGCTCATAACGCTGCTGTGCTTCTCTTCGTTCGCGTTCGATAGCCAGTTCGGCTTCGGCTTTGCGTGCTGCTGCATTGGAATGCGATGGATCGAGCCTTACAATTTGCGAAAAAGCATCAATTGCTTCGGAATATCGCTTGTTTTGCATAAGCTCACTGCCCTGCGCCATCAGGCTGCTGATACGTTGTTCAGTCTCTTTTTTCTGTGCCAATGCCTGACGGGCTAGTGCGATGCGGTCAAGCTGGGTTTTAGGATGGTTTTCCAGCGGTTGGACGACCGCAGCCTGGTTGTAAAGTTCTGCTGCACGATCGAAATCTTGTTGAAAAAACAATTTGTCAGCTTCTTCAACCAACGAGGCATAACGCTGAACAGCAGCTGCCTGCGCTTCAATCTTGACCAGATTTTCCTGTGACAACTTTGCCTGTTCTTTGGGATAATTTTCTGTTGGCTTCAGCGCTGCAGCCTCGATGTAGGCCTGTTCGGCAACTTTGTATTGAGCGATGGCAAAATTTTCATCTGCAGTGCGGATCAATGTTGCATAACGTGTTTCAAGCGCATTTTTTGCCTCGGCTTCGCGCATCCTGGTTTCAGCCTTAATTCGTTCTGCAGTAGCTTCGGGATCGCCGGGCTTAAGCGAAAGCGCCTCATTGAATTTTTCATAGGCCTGAATTATGTCGTTCGAATTCAAAAGCATACGGCCTTCCGACATAAGTGTGTTATATCGATCAGCATTACTTTTTGCAGCTTCCTCGGCTGCGATCAGGTTCAGCACATTGTCGAGCTTCAATTGTGCCAGGGCGTCGCCGGGTTTTGCTTCGAGTGCTTTGGAGTAGGCTGATTTTGCTGCTACAAGCTCAGTTTTCTGCTCAAAGGCAGCACCTTCGGCCATCAGGCGTTCGTATTGCGCTTGATCCTCGGCTTGTTTCTGCTGCTGCCGCAAAGCAAAGGTAAGCTCGGCAGAACGCTGGCCAGCCAAGGCATGATCGGGATTGATTTCAAGTATTTTGTTGTATTTATCGAGAGCCACCTTCAGGTTTTGCTTTTCAAAGGCATCATTGGCTTCTTTGAGCAGAGCAGCAAGCAACACCTCGTTACGGAATGTATCGCTGTTGAGGGTTTCGTCGATGCGCCTGATCATATCGGCCGCAAAGCCCTGTTCGGGCCATATCATCTGAGCTTCGGTATATAGCCTTCGGGCTTCGGTAAGTTGTCTGCCTTCGTAGGCCTGATCAGCCTTCGCAATGGCGGCTTCATACTTTGCACTAATTTCTAGCATCTTTTGTGCCTCGGCATGCAGGCGCAGCGCGTCATTGTTTTGGGGAAATAGACCAAGGGCTTCGGCAGCACGCGCTTTCGCTTCCTTAAAATTACGCCTGCTCATTTGATTGCGGGCATCGGACATAAACAACTCAAAGCTGGATTCCATTTGACGAATCTGGGCCAGGTTTTGTTCTGCCTGCTGAAGCAGCGCCTTTGCCTCAGTGTTTTCGGGAAAAAGGGTTGTGGCCTGAACGAACTGAATAATTGCTTCTTCGTAACGGCCATTGTCAGCAAACTGTTTTCCCCGTTGCATGGACTGGTTAAAATCGTTCTGTTTCTGAAGTGTTTCTTCGCGTTTACGGGTGATTTTTTCTACCTGCCCACCCACATAACGGTCATTTGGAAATACCTGCAAGGCCTTACGGTAGGCTGCCAATGCCTCGTCCTCCTTGCCGGCTGCCATCAACTTGTCGCCTTCATCCATATGCTTGTAAAAAGTCTCCTGCTCCTGCATCTGCTTTTGTATGAGGCTTATGGTCTCAGTAAGTCGCCGTGTGGCGGTCTGATCTCCCGGTTTCAGCCTGAGTGCAAGCTCAAAATAGGTCTTGGCACTCATATAGTCTTTATCATTGAAGCGTTCGTTGGCCGACTTCATGGTTTGTTCATAAGTTTGGGGCTGCTGAGCCTGAGCAGTTTCCAAAACGATGGATGGCAGAAAAGCGATGAGAATTGTCAACAGTATAATACGCTTCATGCACTGCGGTTATTAGGTATAATCAACGGGGTTCAACGGACTTAAGGCAGATTTATTGCACTGCCACGAGCCCGTCGGCCAGACGAATGGTCCTGTCCGACAAGCTTGCCAGAGCGGTATTGTGGGTAACAATGACAAAAGTTTGACCGAAGGATTCTCGCAGGTCGAAAAAGAGCTGGTGGAGGGCTGTGGCATTTGCCGAGTCGAGGTTGCCCGATGGCTCGTCGGCCAGCACCAGCGAAGGTTTGTTCATTAGGGCACGGGCGACGGCTATGCGCTGCTGCTCGCCGCCCGAGAGCTCAGCGGGCTTGTGATGCGAACGGCTGGTCAGCCCGAGATAATCCAGCAGTTCGGCAGCCCGGTGAGCGGCCTCCCTACTTTTCATGCCTCCAATAAAAGCCGGAATCATTAGGTTTTCGAGGGCTGTGAATTCGGGCAAAAGATGGTGAAACTGAAAAACAAAGCCGATGTTTTTGTTTCGAAATGCCGACAGCGCCTTGTCTCCCATCCGGTTCACCTGAGTGCCATGAAGGCTCAGGCTGCCCTCGTCGGCCTGATCAAGGGTGCCAAGAATCTGCAACAAGGTGGTTTTTCCTGCGCCCGAAGGACCTACGATAGCCACAACCTCGGATGAGTCAACCTCGACATCGATGCCTTTGAGGACCTCCAGACTGCCGTAACGCTTGACGATACCTTTGGCTTGAATGATAGGAGATTTCATGGATGCAAAGCTAAGAAAAAGGCCCGGGACTGACTTTCGACGCTGAAACCTTCTGGCAATTAACTGTGATTGTTTTTTCTAAACCGTTTGCAATTGGCTGAAATTGGCTAATTTTGACCAGCAAAAATAATCCTTAGCAACAATTATTTTATGAATCTACACGAATATCAGGGAAAGCAAATCCTCAGCAATTACGGCGTTTCGGTTCCCATGGGCATCGTGGCCGAGTCGCCGGCCAAGGCCGTTGAAGCAGCCAAGGAAATACAAAAACTCACTGGTCTAGACCGTTGGGCTGTGAAAGCCCAGATTCACGCCGGCGGACGCGGCAAAGGCGGAGGTGTAAAAATTGCCAAAACCCTCGAAGAAGTAGAGTTGTATGCCGACCAGATCATTGGTATGATGCTCGTGACACCACAAACTAGCGCTCAAGGCAAACTGGTGCGCAAAGTGCTTATCGAACAGAATATCTATTACCCAGGTCCGTCGGAAGTGAGTGAGATTTATATGAGCATACTGCTCAACCGTGCCCGCAGCCGCAATATGATCATGTATTCTCCCCGAGGGGGAATGGACATCGAAAAGGTAGCAGAAGAAACACCGGATCAGATATTTACGGAGGAAATCGATCCACGTGTAGGCTTACAGCCTTTTCAGGCCCGCAAAATTGCTTTTAATCTAGGCCTTTCGGGTACAGCTTTCAAAGAAATGGTAAAGTTTGTGCAATCGCTTTACAAGGCTTACGAAGGTACTGATTCGAGCCTGTTCGAAATCAATCCGGTAATTAAAGCAGCTGACGACCGCATCTTCGCCGCTGATGCCAAAGTGGTCATCGACGGCAATGCCCTTTTCCGCCAGCCTGAGATTGCCGCAATGCGCGACCTGATGGAGGAAGATCCGATTGAAGTGGAAGCCAGTCGTTTCGACCTCAACTATGTGAAACTCGATGGCAATGTAGGTTGTATGGTGAATGGCGCCGGATTGGCCATGGCCACTATGGACATGATTAAAATGTCGGGTGGCGAACCGGCTAACTTTCTGGATGTTGGCGGAACGGCCAATGCCAAGCGTGTTGAAGAGGGTTTCCGGATTATTCTTAAAGACCCCAATGTAAAGGCTATTCTGGTAAATATCTTTGGAGGGATTGTGCGCTGCGACCGCGTAGCACAGGGCATTGTGGACGCCTATAATAATATTGGTGAAATCGGAGTGTCTATCATTGTTCGCCTTCAGGGTACTAACGCCAGCGAAGGAAAAGAACTCATCGACAACTCCGGTCTCAAGGTGTATTCTGCCATCAGACTGCAGGATGCCGCTGCTCTGGTGAATGAGGTGCTCAACTAAACGAATTGAAATAGCTGAACAAGCCTCTGCAGCAATTGCGGGGGCTTTTATTTTTTTCGGTCAAATTGTTTTGAAAGTTAAAACTATCACGGCCACTTGCCAAAATTTATTTACCTCAAACCGGTGTTCAAATATCAGATAATCAAATCTTACCGTTTAACTTGTACCAGGCGATGGCAGCGTACTCGCGGAGGACAATGATCTGATACTGAAGGTAGCTCCACATATTATAGCGCAAATCGAGGTTTTGCTCTGTCATCTGATTAACTTTCTTTTTGGCTCCAGGTTCAACCAGCAGTTGCCTGTCGAATGCCGCTTCGAAAGTGGGCAGTCCATTCACGGCTTTGAAACCGGCTTTACGAAACACTTTGATACTTCTGTACATATGCTCGGGTGAAGTGACCAACAGCAGCTTTTTATCATTTGCAGGGATCATTTTTCGGATATTCACTGCTTGTGCATAGGTGTTTCGGCCGGATTTTTCAGAAATGATTTTCCCTGGATCAATACCCCTGAGCACGAGTTCGTCAATCATCCGATGATGATCGGTTTCAGTCTTCAGGCTGTCGGCAGGCAATGCAACGATCACCAGGGCTTGCGGAAGCTGTTGCGCAGCCTGGGCAGCGTACCAGCACCTGAGCAATGAGTGATAACCCGGGACTGCACCCGCACCTAAAACAACAATATAGTCAGCATCAGTATTGCGATCGATTTGACTTGTCCCCAGATGGTAATAGGCATGCCATGGCAGATCGGTAAAGCTCAGCCCCAGCATCACCGAAGCAATGAAGCCAATTGCGATCATAAGGCGCTTAAAAGCTTGTTTGACAAGCTTTTGTATTTTTCCGGAGGGCAAGGCTCAATCTTTGTTGCGAAGGTAGTTAATTGTGGGATTTCTTTATGAATAGGGATTGCCGGATAATGGGTGTGTGATACCCTTTCAGGCATTCTTACTAAATCGGCGAAATACCTTGGAATCGCTTAAAAGCTTACATCCGTAAAAAGATTAGTGCATTTATTTTACCTCCCAAAAATGTGAATCAATGAAAAAAAAGCCATCCTTAGATGGGATGGCCTCAAATAATTGAAAGTCAATAACTATTTAGAAGTAATATCCGTAAATACACTGATGGTCATTGGCATTTTCATGCCACTTTCTTCCACTTCCATTTCGATGGTCTGGTTGATGCCTGCTTTGATAACCCAGCCGCTGTCCGTGTTTACTTCTATATTACCATTCAGGGTTCCATTCACTTTTGCGTTGGCTCCCATGATTTCGGTGCCTGTAATGGTTCCGGAATAGCTGATTCTTGCCACATTGCCTTTCACTGATTCGAGCTGGTAGGTTGAGTTGATGATAAAGTCGCTGGCCGGATCAGGCTTGAGTTGTATGTCCCAGCTTTGGCCAGCCTTGAGGCTATGCTCGGGATAAACGACCATCATGCCCGATTCGAAGCCCGAGAGATTATTGTTGCCAACCACCTCTTTGGCGTTGTTGCTCAGGGGCATGCCTCGCTGATCGATGACGGCTGTAATGGTGTTTTCGAGCGACTTTTTGAAGGTTTCGGCAAGTTGAGCCACCATGGGGTTGTTGTTGTCAGGGTTTTTAGAGTCGAACTGAAGCTCCATACCCATGGCGTTTTGTTTGAAAACGATGTGGTCGTACTTAAGTTCGAGGGTATAGCCTTCAGCGGTTTTAACGGCCACTGTAACCAACTGGGTGATGTTGGCATTCTGGTTCAGGGTCATACTCTGCCCCATCATATTCATACTGATATTTTGCCTGTTGTTGATCTGAAGGGTGTATTTCTGGCCTTTCTCCAGCTTGTAAGAAAGTTTGATGTCCTTGGCATTGATGCTGATAGCTGTCATGATCATCATGAGCAATAAAATTCTTTTTTTCATTTTTTTGATTTAAAATGGGTTTTCGTCAATTGGGTAATCCTGATCCATATCATCATTCATGCGTGATGGTTTGATGACTGTGCCATTGCCTCCGAATTCGGTATTGGGCCTTAGGTCGGGGGCATTAGAATAAAGATAGGCTCCGGCAGGGTCTTCGAAGCGAGCGAACTGGCTCAGAAAGCGAAGGTTCACATCGCCCAGCTTACCATTACGATGCTTGGCAATGTTGATGACAGCCAATCCTTTAGTGTCGGAATTTTCAGCAACTACGGCCAGACCGTAGTATTCAGGTCGGTAAATGAAAATAACAAGGTCGGCATCCTGCTCAATTGCTCCCGATTCGCGAAGGTCGGATAAGATGGGTTTTTTTGAACCTGGTCTGTTTTCAACGCTTCTGCTTAGTTGCGACAGTGCAAGTACTGGGATATCAAGCTCTTTGGCGAGGCTTTTCAGTGAACGAGATATGTTGCTGATCTCTTGCTCACGGTTTCCGCGGTTATCACCTCCGCTTGTCATGAGTTGAAGATAATCAACATAGACCATTTGAATGCCATGTTGTTGTTTGAGTCTGCGGCATTTGGCACGCAGCTCGAAAATGGAAAGTTGAGGCGTATCGTCGATAAAAATTTTTGCATCCACCAGGGGCGCAATCTTGGTAACCAATTGCGTCCATTCGTGTTGTTCCAGTTTGCCCGACCGCAATTTATCCGCCGGAATGGAGGCTTCGGTTGAAATAAGACGTGTAACCAGCTGCACAGAAGACATTTCGAGCGAAAAGAAAGCCACCGGTTTGCGATGCATTACCGAAGCGTTTCGCGCCAAATTGAGGGCAAAAGCTGTTTTACCCATACTTGGACGGGCTGCCAGAATAATCAGGTCGCTTTTTTGCCACCCCTGTGTAATACGGTCAAGGTCAGTATATCCGGAAGGTACACCTCTTATAGTGGCGTCATGGGTTCGGGCTGCTTCTATTTCGCGAATGGCCTGCTGCACGAGTTCGGGCATGACACTGAAGCTGCGCCGGAGGTTTATTTCACTTACATTGAACAGATTCGACTCCGCATTATCGAGCAGGTCGAATACATCTGTAGTATCCTCGTAAGCATCGTGAATAATTTCGCTGCTGATGCGGATCAGCTCGCGCTGAATGTGCTTCTGAAGAATGATGCGGGCATGAAACTCAATGTTGGCAGCCGAAACAACCCTGTTCGTCAACTGGGAAATAAAATAAGGACCTCCAACCAATTCCAGATCGCCGCTGAGCCTGAGTTCATTGGTTACGGTAAGGATATCGATGGCCTGCAGCTTGCTGAAAAGACTTTGAATTGCAGAATAGATGCGTTGGTGGGCATCCTTATAAAACACTTCGGGGCGAAGGATGTCGATAACTGCATTAACGGCGTCTTTTTCCAGCATCATGGCGCCCAGAACAACTTCCTCCAGGTCAGTTGCCTGGGGTGGAAGACGCCCGTGCGACATAAGAAGTTCACGAACCTTGTCGGCTTCGCTTTGTGGCACAAGGACACGTGTGCGGCGGGTGTTTTTATCCATGCGTCAAAGTTAAGCCGCTTTATTGCAGCAGTGAACAATTTGTTGATATCTTTTCTAAATTACAGAAATAGAGTAGGTTAAGCTTCTTTTTTAATTTCAGTAATTTGAGACCATACAATTTTGAGTGCATCGGTGTATTGGTCAAGTTTGAAGAGTATTTTCTTTGTCTGAGCATCCTCTTCCGAAGCCATAAGGTCGTGTGCCAGCCAGTGTTCGCTGGCCAGTGTTTTGCCTGTCAGCGCTTTTGCGATGTTGCCGAAGGGATATTCAGGTCCAAAACCCGGATGAAAAAGTGGAAGATCTTCTGCAAGTTGTCTTATACCAAAAAGTTTGTTCTTGACTATTGATGGCTGAGGTTGAAATATATCGACAAGACTTTTAAGGTCGTCTGTAATCACAAGGTCATGCAATTCAATCAGTTCAGTAAGGAGCGCTTTGGCCTGAGCTAATCCTGCAGCATTGGTTTCGAAACTTTGGCTGTTCTTTCCGCCATTGTCCCAGCTGATCGCAAGGGGCAGATGCTGATATGGTCTGCATCCGGGAATTGCAGGCACAGCAGGCTGCAGGCTGAGGATTTTCAGGTAGAGTGGTCTGGTGTGAATCGCAGTCAATGCCTCGATTTGTTTAATTCCTTCATGGGTAGTAGTAAGCAGCTGTCTTGTAAATGCTTCTAGTTCAGATGGATGAATCGCTATTGGTTTTGATTCAGCTATGATGTCCTCAGGCAGGTAGCGGCCATATTTGAAGAGTGAAGATGCCGTTTCCGCTTCGAGGCTTCTCATGAGCAATATGTTATTGGCCGGTAGGTTTTTCCAGCAATGTCCGAGAAAGTCGCAAGTATAGGGCATGTGGCATTGCAGGCCCGGAGCAATAACCGGCGATTTATCAAGGCTGATGGTTTGCTTTGCTGATGCTATTGCTTTGGAGGTAGTGTCAAGCATGCTTTCCAGTTCCTGCTGCACTTCAACAATCGAAAATAAATCGTGAAGCTGAAGATTTCCATCGAGAACATAATCTTCGTTGATGTGGATCAGGCAAAAGCTGGTAATTTTAAGTCCGTTGCCTTTCAGAACATAATACTGAAGCGCTGCATCATGATAATAAGTAGTACTTAGCTTCCGCGAGCTCTTCACTTCTATTGCTTTCCAGCCGTCGTTGTCGCGGACAAGGATGTCGAGCATAATCAATACCTCGTCGTACTCAAATACAGCTTCATAAAGCACGTCAACCGATTCCTGCCGGAGCATGGACAGCGTTTCCTCGCGTTTGGCTGCATAAGCCGAGGGCGATTTCGGACTCATATCGGTTCCACCGGGAAACAACTCACGGGCCAGAATGCCTACATCGCTACCTCGTCTGAACTTGGCGAGTTGTTCCGCACTGATCTTGTCGCGCAGAAAAGGACGTTTGATATGCAGGTATAACGATTTCTGGCATTGAAGACTTCGGATGTATGTTGACTTTGACAATCGGTGTCTGGCCATGAATTTTGATTGTGTTACAATGAACTTAAATACTACTTTGCTCAGCCGGCAACAATCACCTGTTCCTCACGGAGCAGTGGCATGTTCATATAGCGTCTGAGTAGCTGGGCCACAGCCAGAACATCTTTCTGACAATAGGTTCGGATGCGTTCGAGGTCGTGCTCATACCAAAAGATTTTGCCTACCATGCTACCATCGATATCGTCCTTTGAAGTGGGTATGTTGAATATGGATGTAAGCAGGTCGAGCGAAGTGTAGCTTTTGTAATCGCCGAATTTCCAGAGCTCCATGGTGTCGAGATGCCGGACCTCCCAGGGCTTGCGACCGGCAATACGCAGAATCTTGGGTATTTCGATTCCGTTGACAAGCATGCGGCGCGAAATGTAGGGGAAATCAAATTCTTTGCCATTGTGTGCGCAGAGCAGATCGTTGGGTTCGTCGTAATGTCTGCTCAGCATGGCCGAAAATTCAGTGAGTAAGGCTTTCTCGTCTTTTCCATAAAATGACTTCAGACGAAATTCATTGCCGTTATGAAAGCCAACTGATATGACGATAATCTTGCCAAATTCGGCATAAATTCCTGCCCTGGCGTAAAGTTCCTCCGCACTTTGTTCTTCCTTCTGCCTGATATGAGAGGCCTTACGATCCCAGAGCTTCTTCATTTTTTCATCCAGATGGCTGTATTCCGGTTTGAATGAAACAGTTTCGATATCCAGAAATAAAACTTTGTTGATGTTTATGTCCAGCATGTTTCGGTATGTTTTGTTTAGATTTGTAAAGGTAACCAAAGGGTTAGATTTTGTATCCGAAATTTTTTTTCTTCGTTCTGCTGTTGATCCTCAGTGCTTGTGAAAAGCAGGAAACGCATCAACCGGTTCAGGTTGCAATCCAGTCTCCAGTTCCCGGATCTGTTATCGACAGCGATACATTAAGGTTTTCAGTAAGTGTAATTGACTCTGGCGATGGTTTGCTTAAAATGAGTCTGATAAATGAGAATGGTATAAGCATCCTTCCGCCTAAGGTTTTTAAGCTGAATACCTCAGATACGATCAGGGATTTTTTTCTGACTGAGCATCTCAACTATACCGGAAGTGCCACTCTTGTAACCTTGTGGCTGCGAAATGGTAAGCAACACACTAAAGCGGTGAGGGTTATGTTGGTATCGGTGAGTTCATACAGCGATGCTTTCATCTTGCACCGCAGCCAGCCCGGTAGTTTTCGGTTAACCCAGCTGCTTGCCGATGGCAGCATACCGATTGATCAGAAATTTAACGGAATTGGTATTGTCAGTGCAGTTTGGTCGGCTCCGGCACAAACCCTGGCTTTACTTCAGGCTGATGGTCAATCGGTCTTAGCTGCAAAAACTCCTTTTGATGAATTGTCATATACGCTGAATTCATCTGCAAGTCCACATAAGATTTCGCTGGTTGCCTCCGATGGCAATCGATTCTGGATTGGCGAGCAGAGTGGAAACCTTCGTGCTGTAAGGGCTTCGGATGGCAGCCTGCTGTTGTCAATATCGGGAAATCCAGATAGCCTGCCCTATGCCGCGACCAACTGCAACCAATGGACAGCTGTGGCTTACCGCTCGGGTGCAAACAAACACGCGGTCAGAATTTTTTACCGGAATACCGGAGCACGCCATTCGCTCTGGCCACTTGGTGGTAAGGTGGTCGATATGGTATGGCGAAATGAGAAGGAAATGATAACAGCCATTCGCAGACCCAATGGGATTGAGCTTTTCGAGATTTCGACCGATCCACCGGCGTTCAGATTGCTTGGTAGCCTCAACCTCCACAGCAACGACACCCTGGTATTTGTGCCCGGTATCGCAATGCTGGTTCGTTCGGGTCAATTGATCACGAAGTACAGCACCCAGGGACAGCAGCTATGGCAATTGCAATGGTCATCTTCCCCATATATTATTGCTGTTAAACCTAACTCAGTCTGGATTCGCAATAGCCAGAACCTTACTGAAATTAGCCTGTCGGGACAGCTTGGTCAGGTGGTGGTGGTTCCAGAGGATGCATCTTCAGGCACATTTTTCCAACCCGTTTATACCCCCTTGAAACAAAAAAAAAAAAATCGATGAACAACTACAGTATTGCTTCAACTGCCGATGGCAGCCTTACGCTCTGGGACACTTCCCATGGCGAGCATTTTCACTCTTGTGCGGGGGCATATAGTGAGTCGATGCACGTTTTTATCAGGCAGGGTTTTCAATATGTTCAGCAATCTTTTTCCGGCAGTTATAACATCCTTGAATGTGGATTCGGCACTGGCCTCAATGCATTGCTTACATTGTTGAGTCAGGGAGATGCCATGGTAGATTACACTGGCATCGAGAAGTACCCGCTGGCGGAAGAAATTTGGAGATATCTCGGCTATGAAAGGCTTGTTTCTGATGGGCCTTTGGGGATGTACGAAAAGATTATGGATTGCAGATGGGACACTGTGCATTGCATCAACGAGGCTTTCAAGCTTTTGAAAATCAATGCCGATATAGTATCATACCCGTTTCCTGAACAATATTTTCATTTGATTTTTTTCGATGCTTTCAGTGCCACTGTTCAGCCTGAGCTATGGTCGGGGCAGGTTTTTACCAGGCTTTTCAACGCGCTTCGTTCAGGTGGGGTTCTGGTCACATACAGTGCAAGGGGTTCGATTAAGCAGGCAATGCGTCAGGCGGGCTTTCGTATTGAACGGCTGCCCGGATTTGGCGGTAAGCGTCATATGATCAGGGCACATAAGGCAGTTTAATCTATTTCATATCAGCGATATAGATTTTTATCTGGAGCTTCCTGCAAGGGTTAAGTACGTAGGCCCGCCTAATTTAAACCCATTCTAAATTCCTTTCTGCCGTTGCTTGGTTTTAATTTGCTTGTACTTTTGTTGTGAATCGATTAACAACAAAGGTTAAGTAGTTCATTTTAACCAGCAAATACGACTCATTGCATGGAAAACATCGCTAAACTCATTGCGTGGAAATTCGGTAACGACCGCACGCGCCTGATGGACATGCTGATCGAGATTCAGGAGACGGAGGGATACATCAGCAAGGCCAACGCACGCGAGTTGGCCGGGCTGTTGGGCACTTCACTGGCCGACATCGAGCAGACCATCAGTTTTTATCATTTTCTGAGTATGAAGCCTCGGGGCAGATACTCTATCTACCTGAACAACAGTGTAGTGGCAGAGATGTTCGGCCGCAGGGCCATTCGGGAGTCCTTCGAGAAGGCTGCTGGCATCCGTTTTGGAGAGGTCAGTCCCGACGGACTTATCGGGCTTTTCGACACAGCATGCATCGGAATGAGTGATCAGGAGCCGGCGACCCTCATTAATAATAAAGTCTTTACCAGACTCACGCCTTTCAGGGCAAAGGAAATTATTCGTTACATCCGCGAAGGCCGATCGCTTAACGAGCTGGTTCACGAAGGTTTTGGCGATGGCAAGAATCAGGATCCGCGGCTGCGTGCCATGGTTTCGAGCAACATTCGCCGCAAAGGTATGGTCTTATCCGATAACTATCACTATGGTAAGGTTTTACGGGAAAAGCTGCCCAGCATGTCGCCCGAAGCAGTGATTGCCGAAGTAAAACATAGTCATCTCAGGGGCAGGGGGGGTGCCGGCTTCCCGACCGGCTTCAAATGGGAGTTCTGTCGCCGTGCTAAAGGAGAAAAGCATTTTGTAGTATGCAATGCCGACGAAGGCGAACCGGGTACTTTCAAGGACAGAGTGATCCTGACCGAAAAGCCTGAGCTCGTGTTCGAGGGCATGGTGGTCGCCGGTTATGCCATAGGTGGCGACCAGGGAATTTTATATCTGCGCTACGAGTATCGCTATATGAAAGACTACCTCGAAGGCATTCTTCAAAATATGCGCAACGAGGGCTTGTTGGGCAAAAACATATGCGGCATTGAAGGCTTCAACTTCGACATCAGGATTCAGTATGGTGCGGGAGCTTATGTTTGCGGCGAGGAATCGGCTTTGCTCGAGTCGCTCGAAGGCAAACGCGGCGAACCACGAGATAAGCCGCCATTTCCGGTGGAAAAAGGCTACCTTGACCAACCCACCATCATCAACAATGTGGAGACCTTTGCTACCGTGGTACGCATCATCGAAAACGGTGGCGAATGGTTCACTCAATTCGGAACTGAGGACTCCACAGGAACAAAGATTCTCAGTATTTCGGGCGATTGCATGTTCCCCGGCGTTTACGAAGTGAACTGGGGTTTCAATGTGAATGATATGCTCGATATGGTAGGTGCTTATGACGTACAGGCTGTTCAGGTGGGTGGGCCCTCGGGCACCCTGATCGGTCCGGATGAGTTTTACCGCACGCTTGGCTATAGCGATTTGTCAACCGGTGGTTCGATAATTGTCTTTGGCAAGCACCGCGACCTGCTGCGCGAAGTGGTGCTCAACTTCATGGAATTCTTTATTGATGAGTCCTGCGGGTCTTGCTCCACCTGCCGCAATATGCCTCAGGTGATGCGCAACAAGCTGCAAAAAATTCTTGATGGCAGGGGAGTGAAAAAGGATCTGGACGACTTGCGCGAATGGGGCAAAGTACTCCTGCCAAGCCGTTGCGGGCTTGGTCAGACCGCTGGAAATCCCATTATCTCGAGCCTGAAGAACTTCCCGAATCTCTACGAGAGGTTACTGCAACGCGATAAGACCTTCGATGAAGGCTTCGACCTTGAAGCTTCTGTCAGGGCTGCCAACGCCTACGTAGGCCGCAAGGCTGTATTTCATCAACACGAAAATTAAAGACTATTCCCATGAGCGAACTTATCAAATTCAAGATCGACGGGACGGAATGTATGGCCGAGAGCGGAACGTTCATCGTAGATGCGGCCAGACAAAACGGAATCTATATCCCTACGCTGTGCAATATGCCTGGTGTCAAGCCGAAAGGTGCTTGTCGTATCTGCACTGTGCGCATCAACGGCAGGTTGATGACCTCATGCACCACCCCTGTAACCATGGGGATGGAAATTGAAAGCAACAGCGAAACAATCAACGAATTGCGAAAGAGTATCGTTGAGCTTCTCTTTGTCAGTGGTAATCACTTCTGCCCCGCCTGTGAAAAAAGCGGCAACTGCGAGCTACAGGCTCTTGGATATTATTACCGGATGATGGTGCCCCGTTTCCCCTACGATTTTCCTCAAAAGGGCGTGGATGCCTCACCCCCGTATATCATTAAAGACCAGAACCGCTGCATCATGTGCAAGCGCTGCATCAAGGCAATACGCGATGATCAGGGGCGGCCACTTTTTGCTTTCCGCAACCGAGGTAATCACCTTGAAGTTGTGCTGGACGAAGAATTGGGCAGCCAGATGACCCCCGATTTGGCCGAAGCAGCCATGAATGCCTGCCCAGTAGGCTCGATCCTGGTTAAGGAAAAAGGCTTCGTGCAACCCATTGGTCAGCGCAAATTCGACCATAATCCCATCGGCAGTGATGTCGTCGTTTAATCAAACACACAGGAGGAACCTAAAATGAGTAAACCCGTAATAGCAACTACCTCACTGGCAGGATGTTTCGGTTGTCACATGTCAATTCTCGATATTGACGAACGAATCCTTCAACTCATCGAACTGGTTGAGTTCAACAAATCGCCGGTTGACGACATAAAAACTTTCACCAAACCTGTTGATATCGGCATCATCGAAGGAGGCTGCTGCAACAGCGAGAACGTGGAGGTGCTCCGCTCCTTCCGAAAAAACTGTAAAATTCTGATATCGCTGGGCGAATGTGCCATCATGGGTGGATTGCCGGCCATGCGAAACGGGATACCCGTTGAGGAATGCATCGAAGAGGCATATGTGAATGGTCCGACCGTTCAATTGAACAAAGAGCGCATTCTACCAAATGATGATGAGTTGCCCATGCTACTCGACAAGGTGTATCCTTGCCACGAAATTGTCAAGATAGACTATTTCCTTCCAGGATGTCCGCCCCGCGCCGACCTAATCTGGGAAGCTCTGGTAGCCCTTATCACAGGCAATCCGCTCAATCTGCCCTATGAAGTTGTAAAGTTTGACTAACAAAACACCCGACAACATGTCTAAAAAAATCACCATAGAACCGGTAACACGTGTTGAAGGTCACGGCAAGGTTACCATCCTGATGGATGACAAGCTGAATGTCACCCAAAGCCGCCTTCACATAGTAGAATTTCGTGGATTTGAGCGCTTTGTTCAAGGTAGGCCGTATTGGGAAGCTCCGGTGCTCGTGCAACGCCTTTGTGGCATATGCCCGGTGAGCCACCATCTGGCAGCAGCAAAGGCGCTCGACGTCATTGTGGGTGCCGGCACCGGAAAGGGCCTCACGCCTACAGGTGAAAAAATGCGCCGCCTTATGCATTACGGGCAGTTCTTTCAGTCGCACGCCTTGCACTTTTTCCACCTTAGTGCACCTGACTTCCTTTTTGGTATCGACGGCGATCCGGCCATTCGCAACATCATCGGCATCGCGTTGACCAACCCTGCACTGGCTGTTCAGGGCGTGATGATGCGCAAATTTGGTCAGGAGATTATCCGAGCTACTGCAGGTAAAAAAATCCATGGTACAGGCGCAATACCGGGTGGCATCAACAAAAGCCTCAGCCAGGCCGAAGTGGATGAATTCCTGAAAGGCGCCGATCCTCTGAATGCCGATAAGATGGTTTCGTGGGCTCAGGAAGCCCTCGATTTCTTCAAGAGCTACTACCAATCAAACAAAGAATTTATCGATGGGTTTGCCTACTTTCCGAGCAACCACCTGAGCCTGGTACGCGAAGACGGTGCACTCGATCTTTATCATGGCCGCCTGAGGGCAGTGGATGCCGACGGCAATAAAATTCTTAATGATATAGACTATCAGGAGTATACTAACTACATTGAAGAAGAAGTACGTCCTTGGAGCTATATGAAGTTCCCTTACCTGAAACATCTTGGTAAAGAAAAGGGCTGGTACAGGGTGGGGCCGCTGGCGCGATTAAATACCTGCGACTTTATTCCTTCTCCTCTCGCTCAGGCTGAGTTCGAGAAATACAAAGCACTCACAAACGGTAAGCCAAACAACTATTGCCTACATATGCACTATGCCCGCCTGATCGAAACCCTGCATGCCGCCGAGGTCATCCGTGATCTTCTGCACGACCCGGATATCATGGGAACCGAACTTGTTAACAAGGGCATAAAGCAAAGAGAAGGTGTGGGATTGATTGAAGCTCCACGCGGAACCTTGTTCCATCACTATCGCATCAACGAGCAGGATCAGATCGAGATGGCCAACCTCATCGTTTCGACAACCAATAACAACGAACCGATGAACCGTTCGGTCAATCAGGTTGCTCAAAAAATCATGACAGGCAAAGAAATTATTACCGAAGGCATGATGAACGCAGTTGAGGTAGCCATCAGGGCCTACGACCCCTGCCTGAGCTGTGCCACACATGCCCTGGGCAAGATGCCGCTGGAGATAACCCTAGTGAATGAGCAAAACGAGATCATCGACCGCAAACTAAAGCAATAGGCTGGAGTATGGCAAACATCTTGGTGTATGGCTATGGCAATCCCGGCCGTCAGGACGATGGTCTTGGCGCAGCCATGATGCAGCAGCTTGATGCCTGGCTTGCTAACCACCCTGATCTGAATGTGGACACCGATTGCAATTATCAACTCAACATCGAAGATGCAGCAGCCATTGCCGGTAGAAGTATGGTGATCTTCGTGGACGCCACCCTCGATGAATCAGTTAAGCAGTTTCGATTTAGTCCGGTGAATCCGTCCGATGCACGTGTGGAGTTTACCATGCACGCAGTTTCACCTTCGTTTGTCCTCGATTTGTGCAACAAAATTCATGGCAGCAGTCCTCAGGCCTGGCTACTCGAGGTCAGAGGGTACAACTGGGACTTCGTAGAGCGGCTTTCGAACGAAGCACAACTTAACCTTATGGTGGCATTTGACTATCTGAAGGATTACCTGATCGACGCAACCCGTCAGAATGCACTGAATTAAGATTCTAAAAACAAGAAAATATGGACCTTTCAACAACTTATCTCGGCCTTCAGCTGAAAAATCCACTGGTCGTGAGCAGCAGTAAACTTACAGGAAACCGTCGCTACGTAAAGGAGTGCCACAAAGCAGGCGCTGGCGCAGTGGTGTTAAAATCGGTATTTGAAGAGCAGATTATTGCCCGCGTTGCCGAAAAAACCCGGAAGCAGGACTTTTATTTCTGGTTCCCGGAAGCAGAGGAGTTCATAACACAAATCTCAAAAGGCCCGGTGCTTGATGATTACCTGACGCTCATCAGCGACGCACGCAAAGAAACCGATATCCCTGTGATTGCCAGTGTAAACTGCATCAGTCACAGCGAGTGGGTCCACTTTGCTTCAAAAATTGAAGCGGCCGGCGCTCATGCCCTGGAGCTCAATATCGCGCTTTTTCCCAACGACAGGCATCTGGGCAGCGAGGCCATCGAAGAAGAATATGCGGCCATTGTTAGCGAAGTAAAGAAACATGTCAGCATACCTGTGTCGGTTAAAATCGGACCATTCTTTACCAATATGATGTCTATGGCCTGGCGTTTACAGGAGGCTGGAGCCAACGGACTGGTACTCTTTAACCGCTTTTACAACCCTGATGTCGACATTTCTACCGGCAAAGTGGTGACAGACAATGTTTATTCCAGTCCGGACGAAAAGTCGGTGTCTATGCGGTGGATTGCATTGCTGAGCGCCGCTAAGTTTAAAGCTGATCTAGCCGCCTCAACAGGTATACATTATTCCATTGGTGTTGTGAAACAACTCATGGCAGGCGCAACTGTCACACAGCTTTGCACTACCCTTTACCAGAATGGAATATCCTACCTGGCTGACATCCGCAATGGACTCATCGAATGGATGAAGAAGAACGGTTATAAATCAGTAAACGATTTTAGGGGATTGGTAAGTCTTCGACAGGAGAATTCGGCCGGCTTCGAACGACTACAGTACATGAAAAAGAATTTCGATTAGGCATTCCTGCCTATTTTGGCCCAACCAAATTAACCAGCCGTCTGCACCTGAGCGGGCGGTTTTTTTCGTCTAAAAGGATCGTAACATCGATGGTATCTTCGAAGGATTCCTTTGGGTTGACGCACCATCCGACCGCGACTACTTTTATTCCGTGATGACATCAGATTTCGTCAGTACTAGGGGTTCATTTGTTGCACAACAGCGCCATGGACAGCTGCTTTTTGTGAAAATATTAACAGATAAAGCGCTGTTTTTGCGCCCGGGGCAGAACATTTTCTACCTTTGACGTGTTTTTGAAAACATTCCAAACAAACATTGTAAATCAATTAATAAGCTTGCCCAATATGGCTCATAACGAATTCATTAAAAGACACATCGGCCCCGACAGTAAAGAAGTGGATATGATGCTTTCTTATCTGGGAATGAAAGATATGGATCATTTCCTCTACGAAATTCTACCAGACAACATTCGTCTGGTGAAGCCGCTCAACCTTCCTGAAGGAATGACAGAATACGAGTACCTTCAACACCTGCGTGAGCTGGCATCCCGAAATCAGTTGTTTAAAACCTACATTGGAATGGGGTATTACAACACCATCACCCCTTCGGTAATTCAGCGCAACGTGCTGGAGAATCCGGGTTGGTACACAGCCTATACCCCCTATCAGGCAGAAATTTCGCAGGGAAGGCTCGAAGCCTTGCTCAATTTCCAGACCATGGTCAGTGATCTGACCGCTTTACCCATCGCGAATGCATCGTTGCTCGATGAGGCCACGGCAGCTGCTGAAGCTATGATTATGTTTTTTAATGCGCGTTCGCGCCAGCAGGTGAAATCAGGCGCAAACCGATTCTTTGTTTCGGAGGGTGTGTTTCCCCAAACCCTTGATGTCGTCATCATGCGGGCCGAACCCCTTGGCATAGAGGTCGTTGTGGGAAGTTTTACCGATGCCGTACCCGATGAAAAATGGTTTGGAGCCTTGCTGCAGTACCCTGATCAATACGGGCAAATTCATGATAACCGGACATTAATTCAAAGTCTGAAGCGGTCTGGTGTACAGGTAGCTGTAGCAACCGACCTGCTGAGCCTTGTGTTACTGTCACCACCAGGCGAGTGGGGTGCTGATGTAGCCATAGGCACCTCGCAAAGGTTTGGGGTACCGCTAGGTTACGGAGGACCTCACGCTGCATTTTTTGCTACAACCGATTCCTACAAGCGCAACATTCCCGGCAGGATTATTGGCGTTTCAAAGGATAACAAAGGCCGGCCTGCCCTCAGGATGGCATTGCAGACCCGGGAGCAGCATATTAAACGCGAAAGGGCAACATCGAACATTTGTACTGCGCAGGCTTTGCTGGCCACCATGGCTGGCTTTTACGCAGCTTATCACGGCCCTGAAGGATTGCGCAGCATAGCCCGACGCATCAACAGTTTTGCCGCTGATCTGGCTTTTGCTATTGACAAAGCAGGTTACCGCCAGCTCAATTCACATTACTTCGATACACTAAAGTTGGCTATGCCTGAAGGCTTTAACACCTCTATGCTTCGCGTTGCTGCCGAAGGTGCCAGATTAAATTTCCGATATATCGACGACGTTCATTTCGGTATCAGTCTCGATGAAACTACTGAATCCGACGATTTGGCAAGGATTGTTCACTTGCTGAGTAGTCTGACTGGTCGTTCAATCACCGAAACGATAAAAGCCTCGAGCAAATTCAGCTTATCGATTTCTGGTTTCGAGCGCAGGTCGGAAATCCTGACACATCCTGTTTTCAACTCATATCACTCCGAAACCGACATGATGCGCTATATGAAGCGCCTCGAAAACCGCGACCTTGCCCTCAACCGAACCATGATCCCGCTTGGGTCATGTACTATGAAACTTAATGCTGCTTCCGAACTGTTTTCGCTCACATGGCCAGAGTTTGCGCAGTTGCATCCCTTTGTCCCGGCCGAACAGGCTGCGGGCTATACTGCCTTGATAAGCGAACTGGAAAAATCACTCTGCGAAATCACTGGCTTCAGTGCAGTATCGTTTATGCCCAACAGTGGTGCTAGTGGCGAATATACCGGGCTTCTGGTAATCAGGGCTTATCATCAGGCGCGGGGCGAAGGCCATCGCAACATCTGTCTGATTCCAAATTCTGCTCATGGCACCAATCCCGCAAGCGCGGTCATGGCGGGCATGGATGTCATAGTTGTGAAATGCGATGAACACGGCAATGTTGACCTGGCCGACCTTCGACTCAAAGCAGAGGACAATGCCGATAAGCTTGCTGCAGTGATGGTCACTTATCCTTCTACACACGGTGTATTCGAAAAGGGAATTACTGAACTCATTGAAATTGTGCATTCGAATGGTGGACAGGTTTATATGGATGGTGCCAATATGAACGCGCAGGTTGGACTGACCAGTCCGGGCTTCATCGGTGCCGACGTATGCCACCTCAACCTCCATAAAACCTTTGCTATTCCCCATGGTGGGGGAGGTCCGGGCGTTGGTCCCATTGGTGTAGCAGCCCACCTGGCGCCTTTCCTTCCGGGTCATCCGCTTGTTCCGACAGGAGGCAATACGGCCATCAAAGCCGTATCGGCAGCACCATTTGGCAGTGCTCTTATCTTGCCCATTTCTTATGGTTATGTAAAAATGCTTGGTGCTGAGGGACTTATTTATTCAACAAAAATCGCTATCCTCAATGCCAACTATATGGCTAAGCGCCTGAAGGAATACTATCCTATACTTTATACAGGCAATAAGGGCACAGTGGCCCACGAGATGATTCTTGATTGCAACCAGTTTAGCCGCACTGCGGATATCACGGTGGTGGATATTGCCAAACGTCTGATGGATTATGGTTTTCATGCTCCTACTGTAGCTTTCCCCGTACATGGCACACTAATGGTTGAGCCTACCGAAAGTGAGCCATTGCGCGAAATGAACCGTTTTATCGATGCCATGATTGCTATCAGGGCTGAGATAGCCGAAGTGGAAGAAGGTAAAGCTGAAAAGCAGAATAATGTAGTGAGCAATGCACCCCACACCCTCGATATGGTGCTCGATGCCCATTGGGATCGTCCCTACAGTCGCGAGAAGGCTGTTGCGCCCCTGCAGGGCATGACGAACGATAAATATTTTGTTCCGGTTTCGCGCATCGACGATGCTTATGGCGATCGTAACCTGGTGTGCACCTGCCTTCCCATGGAAGCTTACGAAAGCCCTGTGCCTGCCGAAGTCTGATCGAATTACAAACGCATACCTCATTAAAATAGAAACGGCCTCTCGACAGAGAAGCCGTTTCTATTTCAATTTTCGTTGTTTAAGTTTAACCTCACAACTTGCCGTTTTGCCGGCAAAGTATTGGATATTCTCAGGAAAAGGATTTTGATTTTCCGTTGCTGAGGTGAAATTCTTTCAGATCCTCAACCTGCCAAAGCTTTGAATGCCTCATATATCAGAAAGGCAGGCCAGACCAGTGCTTTCAGAAATCCAAGCACTCCGCCCCAGAATGAAGTGGCGATGCTGATATTATAAACTGCTGCACCGATGATGCCTAAACCCTAAACAGCATCGGAGCTGTGCGATTTGTGGCAGTTCCTGTTCTTTTTTCCGTTTTCGTTGTCACTCATGGATATTATGTGTTTTGGATTATTAAGATACTAAGTTAGCACTTGAAAATGAGGCCTTCATTCTTACAGATATACTGCACGGCTCATTTACCGGTTTGTGCTGCCGGTGGTAATCCGCCGCCCGGAAAGAGCCATTGACCTACCATATAGAAGTTTTTAAGGCGGGGCAGGGTCATGTCGAGGGTTTTCATCATATTTTCGCTGGTGGGGAAGAATCCTTCCTATGCTATTTTATATACGCCTGTGTAGCGGACATTAGTGCGGGGCGTAGCGACATCCGTAACCTCAATTTCTGCCCAAATGCCTGGATAATGGTGCTCGAGCGGCCCGATGGCGTCCTGAAGCGTTTTGTTCTTTGCTTCCTTATACCGCTGATCATCAAGTTTTTCCCAGAGTTGCCACGGCTATCAAATCGCAAAACAATTGTAGTTTTACCTTCAGGAGCCATACATGGGTCATAGCTATAGTTCATAATGCTGTAGCCATGGTCGAGTTTTGTTATGCCTATCTGTTCTCCTGGTGCGACAACATTAAGCACCGGAGTATACTCGGGCGTAATACGGTTCACTCCAAAAGAAACCTGCACCATGGCTGGAAACAGCGGCCACTCATTGTATGCTTTCTTCACTTTCCTGGACGAGTACTTGCCATCCAGCATTTTAAAAATGGTTGAATAGCCATCGCAGGCCGAAATCACATAGTCGGCTCTCAACTCGGTCCCGTCTGCCAAAACAACACCATGTGCCTTGTTTTCACTAACTATGATGCGCTCTACTTTTTTTCCGAAGCTTATCACACCTCCTTCATATTTATAGGTATCCAACATCCTTTGCGCCAGGGGATAAGAACCGCCAAGTAAATAGCCGGCATTTTTCTGATTGAACCAACCGAGCATTAATATGAAGACTAAGGCCGAAAATTCGCGTTCTCCGTATGCCTGATACAAGGCGTTGCGCAGCAAAGGATTACGGAACTTTAGTGAGTCGAAATAGGCTTTTCCGGTCTTTCTGCCGAATTTGCGGATTACACGCAGTACTGGCCATATTTTGAACAAACTGCTCATGTAAGTGCCGGCTGACCTTAGGCCGGGCGGATCGCCAAATGGCTCATGATAGGCGCTTTTGCGCATATCGTTGCACATTCGCCGGATGGAGGCGGCATCTTCGGGTGCAAGATCAAGCAGGTAGCGTTGCCATTGGTTGATGTCGGAATAGATTGTAAACACCTGACCACCGGGTAGTAAGATTTGGGAATGAATCTCATGATCCACTACTATGGTATGATCGTTGAGCACACCGGTTTCTTTCCAAATGTTGTGAAAAGCGCCTTTGGACGTACCAACCAGCCAGTGAAGGCAATAATAGAAACGGTAACCTTTGCGCATCCAGGCCGTGCATTGACCGCCCGCCACTGTATGCATCTCGAGAATTTCGGTGTCGAAGCCGTTACGCGCTGCATAGATTCCGGCCGAAAGACCGGCTATACCTCCGCGGATGATGAGTATTTTCTGCTTCATTTGGTTTTTGGTAATATTATGTTATGAATGACAACCGCCAGCAGATCAGGTTGTAGTATGCCGCAAAATTCACAATGAATTAATATGAAAGGTGTTGTCAGCCAGACTAATTCTGAGGTATGAGGGACAAGACTGCGCGTAGTGTCAGTGCGAAGGGCTTATCCTGCGCTGGACTTCTGTATAGGTTGGAAGGGCCGCAGGGCCATACCACGGGAGTAAAATTGCCTCGAATATCCCTTCGTGGATAGTAGGATCGGCCGATATCATTTTGCGCGCTTTTGTTGTGTCCGAAGTGTCGAGGATGAAAAGTCCTCTGAAAGTGAGGCTGTTTTTACCATATGGTCCAGCTACATGCAATTCGCCTGCTTCCGCAAGTTGTCTGATCGTGCTGAAGTGACCAGCAAAAAGACTGTCGCGAATGGCTTTGTCTTCTATCAGTGTTGGCCCGGTTTTGAGGATTACCATGGTGTACCAGCGCATGCCACGTTCATCGGCCCTGTATTTACGGGCGAGCAGGGTGTCAGGCTCCTGGCCGGTTGCTAACCGAGAATTGAGAATCATTAAGCATAACAAGATCAGAATTCTTGCTGGTTTCATAATAGTTTTGGCGTAAAGGTAAGAATCAAGTCAACAAGGGAGCAAATTATGATTGAGCGTTTTATCTAAGGATATACTCTTAACCTTGTAATCAATTGGTTTTTAATAGCATAATGCTAATTTGCACTATCAATGGATTTAAAGCCCATTTTTTTAATGATGAAAATAGCGGCTCCGCCTATGCGTAACCGCAATGTTTCAGACTTATAAAGCATTCAATATTTTAAGAAACTCACGGCCTAACTTCAGTTTATTGAGGTGCCGGCCTACATTGCATAATTTTCATTAGGAAGCAGCCTAGTCTCCTTTAGGCATTTAAATATGCGTTTCCACGTGTTTTCGATATCGAAATCTAGACCAACACTGAATCGGATAAGTCCTTCGGACATGCCCATCTGGCGTTGAAGATCTTCAGGCACTTCGGACGAGGTGCTTTTTCCGCTATTACTGAACAATATCTTGAAATACCCAAGGCTCACTGCGAGGTATCCTACGTCGGCCAGTTCCATGCTTTCCATAAGTCGGGCTGCGTTTTCGGCTGTATCCATGTCGATGGCAATCATTCCGCCAAAGCCAAACGAAGGGTGCATCATTTCCTTCAGGACGTTGTGGCCCGGATCGTCCTCAAACCCGGGGTATCGCACCTTGATTCCAGATTCGCGGAACTTTTCGGCAAGATATGCAGCGTTTTTGCTGTGCTGCTGCATACGGATATGAAGTGTGTGCATATTTTTTAAAATCGATGCGCTGCGAAATGGGTCGAGAACCGGTCCAAGCAGCATTGCAGTACCTGCATTCACGTCGATCAGTTGGTTGATAGCGTTGTTGTCGGAGCATATTGCACCAGCAACACAGTCGTTTTTACCATTGATAAACTTGGTCAGGCTGTAAACAACAACATCGGCTCCCAGCTGGGCGGGGGCAACAATAAGTGGTGTGAAAGTGTTGTCCACCATCAGCTTAATGTTGTTTTCGTGCGCGATGGAAGCAAGAGCGGGTATGTCGCTGATCTGCAGCAGCGGGTTGGTCATTGTTTCAGTATAAATGAGCTTTGTGTTGGGTTTAATGGCAGCGCGCACTGCGGCAAGGTTGGTAATATCGACAAAACTGACGGAAATATTGTAGCGGGGCAACCAGTTTTGCATGAATGCAAATGTGCCTCCATAAGTGGTAAGGCTCGAAATGATGTGGTCTCCGCTTTTGCAGAGTTGAAGTATAGCCGAGGTAATAGCCGCCATGCCGCTGGCAGTAATCCATGCCGCCTGGGTGCCCTCCAAGGCGGCCATTGCATCCGCCAGGTATTTATTGCTCGGATTCCAGTGCCTGGAATAAAGAAAACAACCCTCGGCCTCACCATGAAATGTGTCTGTCATAGTTTTGGCTTTCATAAAGGTGTAGGTGGCCGAGTCGGTAACCGAGGGATTAACATCTCCATATTCACCGAATTGCTTCAGATCGAAAAGTGCTCTGACAGGATTATGCTTGTTTGACATAAAATTGTAAATTTTTTTCCAAAAATAGGAATAAGTCGGGATTTTGACTTGTTTAACATACAATTCAAAGTGTAAGTTGAAAAATTAATTAAAACTCTAATTTATTACCCCTATTTTTGTAAAAACTCGAACAAAAATCAGTTTTTTATGCACGATGACTTTCATATTGACAGCCTCGACCGTCGAATACTTACCTTGTTAATTGAAGATGCCCGTACTCCTTTTGTTGAAATTGCCCGCCGCTGCAATGTATCCGGTGCAGCCATTCACCAGCGTGTTGCCAAGATGCAGGAAGCCGGCATCATCAGCGGAGCTCACTTCAAGCTAAGCCCTAAGGCCATGGGATACCTTACCTGTGCATTCATCGGGATTCAGGTCAACCTGGTTTCGAACAGCACCCACAATAAGGTTTATCAGCAAATTATGGAGATACCTGAAATTGTTGAGTGCCATCATATCAGTGGAAAGTATTCGCTTCTAGTAAAAATCTATACGCACACCAACGAGCACCTCAAGCAGATCATTATCGAAAAGATCCAAAGCATACCCGAGATTACCTTTACTGAAACCTTTATTTCGCTTGAGGCTGGCTTCGAGCGTAGTCTGCCGGTCGAAGATTAAACTTCCGACAGACTAGCTGTTAGATATTTTGCTGCCTTCGCTTTGACTAATGATGTTTAGATGAGCCGCAAGTGCTAAATTTGCTGCAATGAACCATGCACTCAATAGAATGAGGTTTGGAGTAGTTTACCTCCTGACTTTATTGCTGCAATTTTTAGCACAGGCACAGCAGCACAATCTTCCTGGTGATATAATTGTCAGCTCAAAAGTTAATGCCGACTTCGGACTGCTCAACAACCAGGCGGTGCTCAACGCGCTATCGGCCTCGGGTGAAAAGGCTGTGCAGGATCTTGAACTTGTTTATCGCGTCGAAATTTCAGCCCGACTCAGCAGCACAGGCAACGACTTTGATGAGTGGATCATACAGGTAAATCCCGTTTTCAAGCGGGGTGATGTTGTTTATCGCAATTTCAATCTGGCGTCTGTCCTTATTCCGGACTTATGCAGATTACGGCTTGGTAACAGTAATTTTTCCTCAGGCCAGAATTCAGATGATTTAATGGCAGGGAGTCCGGTTTTATTAAGATTGCCAACAGGGATTATTCAGCCGCTTTTTTCGATCGATTACTTTTCGTACTCAAATACAAGACGCAATGAGGTGCTGAAGCACATCAGTGTAATCAACCAGTACTGGGCTTCGGTTAAGCTCATTGACAGTCTTTTGAGTCAGGCCGAGCGCGGAGATGCTGAATCGAAATCCGGATATGCAGAATTGTTTGCAGCCCGCGACAAACTGCGAAAGGCTAGCATCAATGCCGGGAAAGTTCTGCAGCAAACCAGTATTTTCAATACCGCTGATCCCGCCGGTCTTGACAAGCGGCTTGTTGCAGCCGGGAGACTTATGACAAGGTATCAGACCCTTATGCTGGATTACCGTGATCCCCGTGAGAAGAATGCCCGTCTGATAGCCCGCGCCATAGGCAGGCAGCAGTTGAATTACATCAATGCTTCACTCAAAGGAGATTATCGTGATAATGAGTTTATGCTCAATATGTCGAGGCTTTGGCCCGATGACCAGCTAATGGTCCAATTTGAGCGGATTGGAAGTGACGAAAGTGATGTTTCAGGGTCCCAGGCTTTGTTTATGGAAGAAGTACGGCTGGCCGATTCCTTGCTTCAGCGATCAGACTATGTCTTTGCACTTAATTTTTATGAAGATGCATTGGGCTGGGCACGACTCAGTGGCCTCAATGTGCCTTACGATCAAGTGAACGAACGGCTTGAAACTGCCCGACTTGGCCTGCTTCGTTCGCACTTGCACATTGCAGCCCGTGCAGTTGAGAAAGGAAACATGCAGCTAGCCGAAACTTACCGTGACCGTGCATCCCTTTATGCCAGCGTCAGAAAGTCGGAACAGCTGGTGCAGAAGCTGCCACAACAAAGCGATGATCTGGTGCGGGCTTATATTCGTCAGGCTCAGCAGCTTGCTGATCAGAAGCGCTATCAGGAAGCAATTCGTATGTATGAGCAGGCCTCCGCCGCTGCCCGTGACTTCTATAATATTGAGCATGAACTGGCCATCACCGAAGGGCTTTTCAGAACGCACCGCCTGGTTTACATCGATCTTGTGAACGAGGCTGAAGAGCTTCATCAGGCAGGACGCATGGATGAGGCACGTCGTCGGCTTCAGCAAGCACTGGCTTACAGGGCTGACCATCCGGAATACCTGCGCACTTCGATGGAAGCTGTGCAATTGCAACAGAAAATCGGGCAGGGTGGGGCTTTGCCACCATTACCAACGGGTGACCGCCGCGCACAAACTTTTCCAGCATCCCGGCCATCACAAGCGGCACAGGAAGCTAGGCAGGAGATACTCAGGCGTATCCCTGATGTGCAGCTCAGGGCATGGAGCAACGACCTTCCAGAGGCCTGGCGCATGTACGACGAACTTTTACGTATGCAAAAGGAGAACCTGCTGGAAAACGATACCGAGCTCCGGCAAGCCTTTGCAGGCTTGGACGAGCGCCTGATAGAACGTATTTGCCTCAATCATAAGCTGAACATTCAGGATTGGATTCAGAAATCGCGTCAGGACCTGCAAAAGGGTATTGTTGAAGGCGTGGAGAAGAAGCTGACGGATGCTGTGGAAACGGCCAACAGCAACCGCGGATGTAATCTGGATGCCTCCGAAGCGCAGCAGTTGCTCGATCGTCTGGGTCCGGTATTTGTTTACAACCGCGAATATCAGCAGGTGCTAAAAGCTATTGCTGAGCAGGGAATCAAAAGTGCAGCACCCCTATACATTGCTTTTGATAGGGATGTCGGCAAATATGAAGCTGATCGTTTTGGTATTAGGCATGTCAATTTCGATACCTTCGTCCGAAGCCAGAACAGTTTAGCTGTTTTGCTACAGGCTGCTGAGTTTTACCTTGAACAAATGAACGACGAAGCATTGATGGGGCTGATCACCTTGCTTCCCGGCTATCAGTTCAGCCGCAATGAGGCAACTTCCTTACTTCAGCGCTCTGCCACCTTATTTGCCGTGGCTGATCATACGCGTGGTATAGGCAGATATAGAATGATTATTAACGATATGGCCCGCACTGACCCAAGAATGATAACACTACAGAAAGCCTACCGCACCGCATTCAGACAGCTAAATGGCAGGTAACCCCAAAAAGTATCGGAAGGTATAGTAACTGCACAACGACATATATCCTGTAAAGTCATACACCATGGTAAATGAGTATTGGGGTAGAATCAGTAATGGCCTTCTATTTTAAAGTCATTGGAGGAATTGTCCGAACTGAGCGCGGCAAAAATCGGATTGTTTACGATCATCCAGTGGTAAAATGGATAGACCTGACTAAAAGCATCCTCTTCCAGTGTAATTCGAAGAATTTCGACCCATGCATCGAGCTGAGCCGGCCAATAGATCAGATTGAATCCGTGATGGCGGGGTATGCGCTGAACACCCACAACACGGTATTGACTAATACCTCAGGGTTGTAGTTCTGAAATAAGGAACTAAAGAACCTGGCATGGTTTCGGTCGTTATCCTGCATCATTTCGCGGTTGGCAGGCCCACCTATAAGCTTGTCAACATCTGCCCGGCTGAGCAGTTTTCGGCTTACCTCTGCAGCCATTTCTTCGGAAAGCGCAATATAGGCTGTACTTGCCTTTATGGTCGGCTGCATGAGCTTTGAGGCAGATTCAAGGAGATTTTTTTTATCAATTTTTATATGGTGTTTTGATGGGTAAGCGGAATAGGTAAAGTAAAAATACTGCTTTGATTCACAACGCTATTCACCCAAATGCGTCACCCATGACCTTCGATAATTTTCTTTACGATATAGAGACCTAGCCCGGAGCTACGCTCGCCTGCAGTTGGTCTGACCGAAAGGAGCGAATATGGCTTGAAAAGTTTATCTATCTCCTTCTCCGGAATTCCCTGCCCCTGATCAGCCACACTTATCTCGACAAAGATATTTTCTTGAGCAATGCTTATTTCAATTTCAGTGTGAGCATAAGAGAATTTTATTGCATTACTAATCAAATTGTTAATGACTTGAATTATTTTTTCAGTGTCGATGCTGACTTCAACAGGGTATGCAGGAAGCTTCGTCCTGATACTGATACTTTTCGCCTGTGCAAGAATGGCATTAAGCTTTATAGCCTCATGTATTAATAAACTCAGATTTATTTTTTTGATATTTGGCGTTATCCTGCCTGCTTCATACTTTGCCATTTCGAGAACGTCATCGATCAGATTAAGCGTGTGAATCGACATTTTTCTGATGGTGGCAATCATTGTTTTAGTATCATCATTAAAGTTTTCGAATTCGGTTTCTTCTAGAAATTCACAATACATCATGATATTATTCAATGGGTTGCGCATATCATGAGCAGCCATGCCCAGAAGAATATTTTTTTGCCTGATGGCCTCTTCGAGTTCGATTTTCTGCTTGTTAATTGTTCTGAGCATATTGTTCAGCTCCGCATTCAGTGAAAGCATTCCATTTTTGAGGCTAAGGGATTCCTCAATATCGTACTATCCTATTAGCATCAGGTGCTCATCCATCTTGATGGTAGTGAAGTATAATGTCTCCGGAAGTCCCTGTTGGTTGGTTACATCGGCCAGTTGATGCGTTACCCCTTTTGTAAACCAATCTTTGAGGCGGATGCCGAAGTTTATATTTGAAAAAAACTGTTCAAAATGGCTGCCAACAGGCGATCTGCCGAATAATTTGTCTGCGTGATGATTGGACTTAAAAATCATACCATGGCTGTCGACCATGATTATGATAAGTTTGGCGTGTTTAAACAAGAAATCGTGAATGTTGATGCACGAATTGTCAGTCATGAGGATGTTTTTTCTATGTAGTCCTATAGTTCAGTTACCGACTTAAAATATTGAACGCCAGAGAATGCTAATGCAGTTTCTATTCCGCCCCATGCAAAGGCCTGTCCTCCGAAAATAATTGGCAATGTGGGAAAAGCATTACGAACAGTATCGAGAGTCCGTAAGAAAGTGGAGTAGTTAAAAAAGATGCTCAGTGATAAGCCGAGTAGATCCGGTTGCTTTTCTTTGATAAAGAGCAATAAATCGTTTGATGGGGTGTTCGACCCCAGAAACCATGTGTCCCACCCTTGCATTTATAAGGTGTCGTCCACCATGCGTGCTCCAATCTGATGGTGCTCGTTGGCTACACAGGCAATAACAGCCTTTTAACCTGTGCGGGCTCTTGTAAACAGTTCTTGCTGACTAAAAAACATTAAGTATTCTGTAATTGCTGTAGCCAGATGTTCGGTTGCCACTGAGATTTTGTTCAATTCCTATAGTTTACCAACATCATACAAAGCCCGCTGGAACCTATGGACATATATTTCTTCAACAGACTCGTCATTATTCCTTAATGTTTGCAAAACATCCGAACAAGCAATGCGTTTACCTGAGATAAGAGCGTCAAAATAAGCGGAGTATTGCACTTCAGAAATCATGGATTATATTCTACATCAACAAAAATATTAATAAAGTGAGCTATTTACAAGACCTTGAATCATAATGTTTACCTACTCCGGAGCTTCCAGCGGACTCACATGTCCTCCACTCACTACTTTAAGATCCTCAATTGGTGGCTTGCCTACATAATCGTGCTCGCCAACCAGTGCCTTTGTCCGAACATTAAGCGCTTCAATCAACGTGGTTGCGTCAGCAGCATCAATGCGCACGGCCTTGTCGGTATATATGATTTCGGAGATGCTCAGCTTGCTCCTCGATTGGATAAGCTTATCCATAAGCTCAGGTTTCTTGCTCAGGCTCTGCTTGCTCATGAGGGCTTTGGCAGCTTGTTTCATATACAACTTTCTGAATATGATTGCAGTATGCTGAAGGTGTATGAGTATTTTTTCGGCTAAAGTGGGAGCCTTGTAGGGCATATTGCAAAGCCCGATGGCCGCAAAGCGTTCAGGAAATCTGACCGCAGCCCTCAGTATGGTCATGCTGCCCCAAGAGTGCCCCACAGCAATTATACGGTCTTTCCCAAGGTGATCGAGTATTTCGATGAGCATCTGGGCACAATCATCTAAGGTCCAGCCCTTTTCAATGCCAGGCTTACTTTCGCCGTGCATGGGTATATCGATAACAATAACGTTGTGATTAGCCAGTGCATTCAGCTGCGCATCCCAAAGCTTATGATCAAAGTAAACGCCGTGAAGCAGGAAGATTGGGACAGCATCAACCTGTGGGTTGATATGATGCACAACGATGGGCCCGATTGAAGTTGAAACGTTGATTTTTTGAAGGTCTGTCATGAGTTGTGTTGATAGACGGCTCGGTGAATGTATTGCAATTTATCGAATCGGCTGCAGGCTGCCCAATATGCTGAATGTTATGATGATTTCAATGCTTGAATAATCTATTATTTGACAAAATATTAAATAGTTATAGTAAATATGACTGAGGATGATCAATCAAGCGACTACAGTTGAAGCTCGCTATTCACCCTTATTCTTTATCAAATCTGATAGAAATCGCATTGAACCGTCTCATCCACAACAGCATGGCTGGGGTATAGTGGTTATAGAGCATGCCTCCTACAAAGCTGGCCCAATTGTGCGACCATGGCATGATAATTAAGGTGGAAGAAATGCTGATGAGTGGGACGCTGAACAGAATCGTCAGGCGTTTGATCTGCATACGGGGGTAGAGAAGCTCATAATCGTTCAAGGTCAGTATGTTTCTCAACCTGAGCGCCCTCAAATTCATCAGGAAAAGCACGAAATAAACAGCAAATAGAAGCAGCCCGAAGTAAATCATCAACCACGGTACCTCAGCCCCTCTGATGCTAAGGCTGATATCGGTGCCGAAAAAGAGGTTGGTCAGAAACAAGGTTAGAAAGCGCAGCGGATAGACATAAAAAATGATGAGACCAATAAAAAGCCCATTGAGTATGATCAGCCAACTGTCATTAAACGCGTAAACTTCCGAAAAACGGCTATGCTCGTTCCAGATCAGCATGAGCATGGCTATGCTGAGCAGGAAGGCCGGAAAGGTTTTGGTAAACTGAAGCAGGTCGGCAAACGAGTTGGGATTGAGTAGGTTGAAGATAAGCAAGGTGATGGCGATTCCGAAATCGGCATCAGTCAGGTTGTCGATGGCTCTGCCCTGGCCGATGGCAAAGATGTAGTTGAGTCCGGCAATGGCATCCCAGATTCCGCCGGCAGCAAACAGCATGGCCACTGTCTTGAGGTTCTTTGGTTTCATGATGAATTGCTTTAATCGTTGATGTAAAGGTGAAGCACCAGCTTGCCTTCGCCATCCGTGCAGCTGTACTTCAGTTTCCAGTTTCCGGCGAAAGCCTCTGTTGTTTCATGAATTTTCCATGTCTCCGTTCCTGAAAACTGTTTGCTGAAGCTTCGGGTGCCCAAAGGGTTGATGAGTTCGACAAGCAGACTTCCTTCTTTCAGAATGAGATGGCCATCAAGACGCAATGTACGATGGCCTTTATCTGCGCGAAGCACCACAAGACCTTGCGAATGATGTCCCACTTCGGTGTCGAAGCCATATCTGATATGGGGTTCTTTATGGCATGCTGCACAAATACAGAGCAGCGCGACGGTTTTAAGCATGGAGGTCATGTGAAATGGTTTTTGATTGTGTGCGTTCGGATTGATCAAAAGGGAGCAGGCCATACCTTGCTCCCTGATCAACTGCTTCAGAATTTCTTTATGATACCTACACGCAACGACAGATAGTTGTGTTTGAGGTTGGTTGTAACATCGCCGATTTCCACATCCCTGTCAAGATAGTTGAATTTCAGGCCGGGAGCTATGCTCCAGTTTTTGCCAAGGGCATAGTTGACACCTGCCGCAGCCTGGAACCCATATTCATGTTTCGTGTCGCCAAGGAGGTCGCCCTCTTCATTTTCAATTTCAATGTGGTTGTACAAGCCTGCTCCCCGAAGGTATAACGACCATGGAGAATTCCCGAGGGCTTGTTTGAACTGCAAACCTAGTACATAGCCCGTTTCTTTGAACGACACGTCAGCTCCGGTAAACGACTCGTCGGCGCCAAAGCGATTGTAGCCCCAACCGCCGTATAAACCAAGCTGAGGAATGATGCCGAAACTGAGCAATCCTTCAAATCCGTATCCCGGGTTGAGGGTTGAGTTTCCTGGCTTGGAGGTGGAAACTATTGCTCCCGCATTCAGCTCGAAACCAAAACGTTTGTTGTTTTCCTGTGCGAATGTGGCTCCTGCGAGCAGCATAACAAATGCAAATGCAATAATTGATTTTGTTTTCATAGATTTAATAGATTAGTAATGAACGATTTCGAAGCAAATGTATGCCCCGCCCAAGACGGTAATCAACAAAAAACAGGTGAATGCGCATTTCGGGCAGTTGAAGCTGCATGAAACCGCTTCGATCGTGCATAATGCTAATGAGGAAAGCCCGGACTCAGGCGGGTTGGTGTTGCATAATTCCAGTTTCTGCATAAGGAATTGTGCAGAAGTATGACCATTAAAGGTTTTACGACTCTGGTCAATTTTTCCGAAAAAAAGCACTAAAAGTTCAGCCAAAACTGCTAAAACTGCCCAAAGCCCATCCCAAAGGCAAGCATGAGATAGGGCATGGCCCCATCTTTTGCAAGCGTTTTGATTTTGCTCATTTTGCTGCAGCCCGCATCCAGCTTGAAGCTCAGATAGCCTTTATTAAGCCCGTAATTGTTAGGGTTCGAGTATTCGTGAAGTTTAACCTCGGTGTGCAGGCCTGCGCCATAGGTGAAAGTGTTAAATATCCTGACCTCAAGATTATTGTCGCGGGGGGTTTCGTAAAGCTTGCTTTCGAGAAAACTGCCTGAAGCCGATAAAAAGGGCGCAATATGAAAGCGCTTACTCCTGAGTACGAAATAGCCAAACCTTATTCCGACATCAAGATAGGAAAACTTATCTCCGCTTACGAAGAACAAGGTGTCGCGGGGAGTTATGGCAATCAAGGGCACAGTAGATTTGAGGTTAGACCCATGCAGATAGAGTGAGGTGAACAAGCGGTCAATATTAACGTCCATGCCCATATTGAAGCTTGCGTTACCCGAAAAGTAGTTGGATAGATCACCGCCGGGAGAGGCCAGACCTGAGCCAAAGGAAAAATTAATGGCTCCCTTATAAAGTTTTCCGGGAATGAACTGTTTGCGGAATTCGGAAAATGCTGATACTCTTAAATTTTTTTGTATTCGCTGAGTTTTCTTTTAAACTTTTCGTCCTGCTTGTCTTCACGATTGAAGTAAAAGATCAGGTTAAGCATCTGCCAGATTTCTTCATTTATTCCGTCATCTTTACTACCTGATAGAATCAGGGAGCTGCACTCCTGAACCATTTTGAAAAGCAACAAAAAGACTTCGTGCGAGTTTGGATAAAGACGTCGCTTTTCGTTGGGGTTATAAGTGCTGATGAGGCTTTCAACTTTGGGCCAGTTGCCGGTCAGGAGATTGATGTGCAGTTCTTCGACAAAATAGAATGCCGCAAATGGAGAATTCTGCGTTGCTGAAGTTAGGTGGCTGTAGATCTGTCCTGCTTTTTCCAGATTGTTGTTATTCAGTTCGTTGACCATCATTCGTCTGCCTTGCTGTATCAGCAGCTCAGTGCTATCGACAAACTAAAGGATTTCTCTTTGGATATGACCATTAAGCGAATAAACTGTAAGGAAAAAAAATAACTACAAAACGCTGTGCTTTTTCATGGAAAATCAATTATTGTACGAAGTTACACTCTCAACAGAGGCAATGGCAACTACGAATCAATTTATTTCCTTGTCAAATGCGCTTTGAGTCATGGCTTTGATTGAGGTCAAGACAACAGGGCCCGATGAGCCTTATTCGGAAATGATTAAGTTTGCACCTGCTGATAATAACTGTTCATGAATCTGTTATCTGTTCACCAGCTTAGCAAAGGCTTTGGCGATGAACCCTTGTTCACAGACCTTAGCTTTGGGTTAAGTCGTGGTGACAAGGCGGCCATTGTTGCGATGAATGGAGCCGGAAAAACTACCCTCATGCGCATGCTGGCCGGCAAGGAAGAGCCCGACAATGGCAGCATAGCGTTTTCTGATGGCATTCGGGTTGGATATCTGGAGCAGTATCCTTCATTCGATTCAGGATTAACTATTGCTGATCTGGCTTTTGGCCCTGACAATCCGGTGAGCATGATCAAACATGCCTATGAGGCACACCTGAAAGAGGGGGCATCAACCTCCGATCTTGAGTCATACAACGAACGACTCCATGAGTTAAGTGTGCAGATGGATACTGTTGGGGCGTGGGACTATGAGCGGCGACTTGGCGAACTGCTTACGCGCTTTGGATTGAGCGACACTTCGCGCACCATAGGCTCACTGTCAGGCGGACAACTTAAACGGCTTTCGCTGGCCATGGTGATCATCGACAAGCCCGACCTGCTGCTGTTGGATGAGCCTACCAATCACCTTGATATTGAAACCATAGAATGGCTCGAAAAATACCTCAGCCAGGTGAACATTACCTTTCTGATGGTTACACACGACAGGTACTTTCTCGACCGTGTTTGCACTTACATCTACGAGCTTTTCGATCAGAAACTCTATGTGCATAAAGGCAACTTCTCTTACTATCTCGAAAAGAGTGCACAACGCGAAGAAGTAATGCGCATTGAGGCCGAAAAAGCCGGTCAGCTGCTCAGGCAGGAAACGGAGTGGATGCGACGCATGCCACAGGCCCGCACTACCAAGTCGAAAAGCCGCATAGCAGCCTACTACGAGCTGAAGGACAAAGTGGCTTCGGTGCGCCGGCAACAGGGAATCAAACTCGACATCAATATGCAGCGCATGGGTAGTAAAATCCTGGAAATGCGCAATGTGTCGAAGCGATTTGGAGATTTGATTATTCTTGATCACTTCGATTATATGTTCACCAAGGGTGAGCGTATTGGTATTGTCGGTCCGAACGGTGCCGGAAAAACCACTTTTCTGAATATCATCACCGGCATATTGCAACCCGATGGGGGACGTGTTCTTGCCGGCGACACCATGGTATTCGGTTATTATACACAGGACGGTCTGGAGTTTGATGACACCAAACGCATTATTGATGTCGTAAAAGAGATTGCAGACATTATCGAATTGGGCAATGGCAGTACCCTCAGTGCACAGCAGATGCTTACCCGCTTTCTGTTTCCACCCCGCAAGCAGAACCAACTGGTATCCAGCCTGAGCGGGGGCGAAAAACGCCGTCTGCACCTGCTCACCGTGCTCATGCGCAATCCCAACTTTCTGATCCTTGATGAGCCAACAAACGATCTTGATCTGGTTACGCTTCAGGCATTAGAAGAGTTTATCAGACAGTTTAACGGCTGCCTGATCATGGTCACGCACGATCGCTATTTTATGGATCAGGTGGTCGATCAGCTTTTTGTATTCGAAGGGCAGGGCAGGGTGAGGGGCTTCGTGGGCACATACAGCGAGTACCGCGAAATGATTGCCACTACCGAAACCGACAAAAAGGATAAGCCGCAAAAGCAAGCTGAAACAAAGCCCGAGAGGCAGGTAAAACCAATAAAGCGTAGCTTTCGTGAGCAACGCGAATACGAACAGCTCGAATCAGAAATTTCTCAACTTGAAACCGAAAAAACCCGTTGCATGGATGCTCTGAATCAGGGTAACCGCCCTTTTGAAGAGCTGCATCGCCTTGCTGCACGTATCGCTCAGATTGATACGGAGCTCGATGAAAAAACCATGCGATGGATTGAACTTGATGAAACAGGATAATAACAACCCAATAGAAGTAATATGAATCAGCAGTACATTGAAAGTTTCTTTGAACAGTGCATCAGTCAGGCTGAGGTCTGGCTTTTGCAGGCCGACGACGGCATGTTCGCTCTTGTTGAAGATGAGGACGGAACAAGTATCCTGCCTATGTATGCTTCCCGGGACCTTGCTCTGGCATCGGCCATCGACGAGTGGTCGTCATACAAACCTGAGCCCATGCCACTGCGTGAACTCATACAGTGGCTCACCGAAATGGCTGACGACGATATGCATGTGGGAATTGCTACAGGCGGAAACAAGGTAATCCCTTATCCGGCTGTGTTAATGCAACAGGAGCTTCTCAACCGCAAACACGGCCGCTAAGCTATTTTTTCTTCATTTCTTGCAGACGGCTGGTTTCCTGACTCAACTTTTCCTCCTGAAGCTTGGTGCGCTTTTCCATTTCGGTCTGCTTCAGCCTAAGGTCGGCAATTTTTCTTTCGCTGCGCCTGACCTGCTGGTCGGCCTTCACAATATTTTTCTGAGCTTTCTTTACGTCAGTTGAGGCTTTACGTAATGCCTTTTCGTGTTCCTTGAGCCTCGCTCTAATGCCTTGATAGTCTGCAGAAGCGGGACTGAGATTGTTCAGGGTGAATTGTGTTCGGGCGATCTGCTTTACTGCAGTGTCCTGCGCTGCTCTATGTAGAAGCAACTCTTTTTCGGTGCGCAGTCGGTCGGACTGCGTACGCGAGATGCCCTTTTCGAGCGATTGTTGCTGGCGTCGTAGCTTCGAAAGCTCCTGCCGCAGGCTGCGAAGTTTGTGCTGCTCGCTTTTTACGGCCCTACCTTGCAATTTTATGGCTTGCTCATGTCCGAAGCGCTCTACAAAGGATTGACCGGCCCCAAGTAACTCAGGATTTGTTTCAGCGTTAAATGACTTGCCATCAGCTTTGAAAAATACGGTCAGCCTGACGCCTTCTCTCGAATCATAAATGTTGGCAATTATGGTGATCGGGCTATTGGTTATGGAAGGAATGAAATAGTTTGTAGCAACATATTCATTACTAAATATCTGATAAGAAGGCTTTTCCGAACCTTTGACTGCTCTTCCTGACTCGCGCTGTAAATAGGCCTTCCAGGCTTTTTCAATATTCTTTTTGGTCGTGCCTTCAATGAGCAGCGAAAAACCCCGGGCATCAAGGCTATCGGTTTTACGGGTCACTTCGAAAGCTTGAACGGGCTGCTGAGCACGGGAAATCAAACCCATTGCAATCAGAATAACAAAAATCAGACTTTTCATTTTTTTGGTTGTTGACTAACAAAGATAGTCATGAAATGTCTGAATTCTCACTTTATTCTGCGGATCCCGAATTTTTCAGGCATAACAAGCAGCAATATTCCTGCGGCCGCAAAGGGAATGCTCAGCCACTGACCCATATTGAGTGCCATAGTTTGCTCAAAAGCCACCTGAGGTTCTTTCAGAAACTCGACGAAAACGCGAGTGCCGAAAATGAGGATAAGAAACCAACCAAAAAGAAAGCCCGGCCGCTTTTCACCAACACCTGAACGGAAGTAGCTGTAGAGCAGAAAGAAGAAGCTGCCAAGGTATATGAAACCTTCATAAATTTGGGTAGGATGGCGGGGATCGGTACGCAATTCAGGTTCGGAAGCACGCACAAACTCAAACCCCCAGGGCATCTGCGTGATGTGGCCGAAAATCTCGGAATTGAATAGGTTGCCCATGCGAATGAAAAATCCGGCGAGGGCGACCACCACAACTATACGATCCAGTACCCAGATGACCGGTTTTTTGTGCTTACGACCGAAAAAATACAGTGCAATAATGATGGCAATGGCAGCCCCGTGACTGGCCAGTCCGCCTTCCCATACTTTCAGAATTTCGATGGGATTGGCCAGATAGTAAGCCGGTTCGTAAAAAAAGCAATGTCCAAGCCGGGCGCCCACCACCGTCGCTATCAGCATCCAGGTGCTCAATTCATCCAACACTTCCTGTTTGATGCCCTCGCGCCTGAACATGCGTTGCATAATGTAGTAGCCCACCACAAAGGATGCGGCAAACAACATGCCATACCAGCGTACTTCCCGTCCGCCCAGCAAGGGCAGCCAGTCGGGAAAATGAAACATGGCAGGGCTGACATCCCAAACTATACTCAGCAGCATAATGCAATTTTTTACAAAAGTAGGAAGATTTGTATGCCAAATTCAAGCATGCTAAACACGTAAGAAAAAACTAAAGACGAACGAAACTTAAGCCTCAGAGCTTTTGGAATTCAAAGGTGGGATAGCCCTTCTCGCCCTGGTTGTTGTAAAAGCCAATGAAGCGGAGCTTGTAATAAAAACCCCGGTTGTCGCGCACAAAATAGACTTTCTCAGGCAGGGGCTCATAAGTAACATTGCCGCTCGAAACATCGCCAATCACCTTCTTCCAGTCAAAGCCAATAACATCCATTTTTCTCAGGTAGTTGGCCGTCATTGCTCTCTGAAAATCGATATTATCAAAGGCAGGCTCTATGATGGCTGCAGCTTCAGTCTGATGTTGATTGAGCAATACGCCGGTTACAAGATATGGATATTGCTCCCCGGTATTGGTAAACAGCATGGTGGTGTACTGTGTAAAAAGCAGGTCGTAGGATTCTTTGGCAGGCTCGGGATAAACCTGTTTATGCTGGCTGAGCGAATAGTAGGCAAAGTTTCGTCCGGATTGTTTTTGCACCATGCCTTGCCAAAGTCCGCTGCCATTGAGGTTGGCATAGGTGAAATAGTAGGTTCCGCCCACCAGGCTATCGAAGGTAATCTTGATGCGGCCGATCGGATTACCTTCCACATTGATGCCACGGTCGAACACGTAAACTTCGCGGGAATAGGTGGTATCAACACCACTGATTGAAAACCAGTTGCGGAGCACGGTGCTGTCGGGGTTGCCGCTCGAGGGGTCAAACTGCATAGTCAGCCCTGAAGCACTATTGACCTCCGAGAGCTGATATTTACCAGTCCGGGCAACCATGGCAAAATTGGCCGTATTTGGCCTGATCAGTATGCCATTGGGATGCGATTCGAAAAGGATATCAAAATCAGTGCGCTGATTGGTGGAAACCACGCTTTGGGTATGAAGACTGTAATAGACCTGAAATTTATAGTTCTGCGTCATTTCGATGGTGGCTGTGATCTTTTCGCCACGGTCGTGTGGTGTGATGCGTTCGTCTTCCTTGAAGCAGCTGGTGAGCGCAACCATCAGTCCACTGAGCAGAAGGATATTTTTTAAATCATTGCGCATATCAGAACTTATCAAAATTAACATTCAACCTGACGAACCACGTGCGACCCCATCCAACCGGCGAACTTCCGCCTCCGCCACCACTATGGATACCACCGCCACCACTGTTGCCCGACACTTCAATATTGGTGTTGTTGAAAAGGTTTTTGGCTCCGATCTGCAGTTGCAAACGGCGGTCAAAAAATTCACGGGAGGCATTGAGGTCAAGCGTGTGGTAAGCTTTCATAATGGTCCGGAAGATGGTGCCGTCCTGTGCAACAAACACTTCCGGATAATCACCATTGTATTTGTAGTAGGCTCCAAATCGGGTATTGATTTTTCGCCAGGTATAACCTGCCTGAGCAAACACATCGGTGCTGTAGATCATAGCCACCCCGGGTCTGCTGTTTTGAATCTGTTGCCGGCCAGTCTGACCCAAACCAAATTTCAGTTCAAGCCAGGGGTAGATCCTGTTGTTGAATTGAAGCTGGTAGCCTTGACTGATCATTTTGTCGAGGTTGACATAAGTGTAAAGCTGGTCAGCTGTATTCAGAGCGGCCAGTGTTATACTGTTTGTAATGGCATTGCGAAACAGGGCGGCTTCGAAGCCATAGTCGTACGAAGGTTTTTCGTGATGATAGCGCAGGGCAAGGTTATAGTTCTGCGAACTCTCAGCTTTAAGGTTTTCGTTGCCTCTGATGTTATGGTTAACATCAACAAACTCCAGATAGAGCTCCTTTAGCGAAGGTGCCCTGAACCCTTTGGCTGCCGAGGCACGCAGACTCAGGCTTTCGCGCAGATCGTATTTTATATTGAGCGAATAGACCAATGGGGCCTGGTAACGGGTATTGTGGCTGTACCGTGCACCCGGCTGCAACATCAGCCTCGATGTAGGTTGAAGCTTGAGGCTCAGGAAGGCGGCATAGTCGCCAATCTCCTGTTTTCTGTCGAGTATTCGCCTGCCGTAACCCTTTTCAACATTGAGGTCGATGCCTAACTGGTAGTTTAATGGACTTCCCTGATCGCTTTTGCTGAACTCGCTTCTCAGAACCCACTGATCAAAGCGCGAGGTGTCCTGATCGAAGGTGTTGCTGGTAAGTACCTTTTCGAGTGTGGTAAGATCTTTGAACCAGGTGTTTTTGCGCCGGTCATAATATGCGTAGGAAGCCAGCACATTCAGATACCTGTTGCTCAGCACCTTCTGGCTGAGGTCGAATCGGGTAGTCAGCCTGTTGGTCGTGAAATCGCTGTCGAAAGCCGTTTCGAAATAGGGTTTGAGCAGATTACCTTTGTCGCGCAACAGCTCATTGAAATATGATACGTTGAGCCTTGCCTTTGTTCTATGATGCGAATAACCGGCCGAAACATCGCCATTATATTGCCTTTTGGGTTTCCAGCGCTTCGACCTTGTAGTATCTACTGCACTATAGCCATCAAAGAAATTGCGTGCTCCTGCTGCGGATAGTGTCCATCGCTTGCGTGCAATGGTGCTGTTCGCATTAAAATTGTAAACACCAACCGACTCGTAATAGGCCTCAGCCTTGTTGCTCAGACGTGCAACGGCCTGGTCCCTTGTCAGAATGTTGATCACACCGGCAAGGGCATTGCTGCCGTAAATGACTGACATCGGGCCTTCGATGATCTCAATCTGCTTGACATTGTAGAGGTTTAGCTGGCTTAGATCAATATTCCCATTCATGCGGCCAATGACTGGTACACCGTCAATAAGAAACTTAATGTGCTCACCTCCAAGACCTTGTAGCGTGATTCGTGATCCGAGTACGCCATCAACCATTCCGCGAATATTGAGCTCGCCTGTCATCAGCTCGCTCAGGTTGTTCGATGCCCGCTGCTCGATTTGTCTGGCTCCGATAACCTTAACACGAAAAATAGATTTGTCCACTGGTTGTGGTGTGTACTGACCTGTTACGACAACTTCGTCCATATTAAATACCTGTGGTTGCAGGCTGAGCTGTTTCTTTTGTCCCGGATTGATCGTATCGGTTAACAAATTGTATCCCAGGGCCGACACCTGAATAATGCCGGCTTTGCGTATGGCCAGCGAAGCCTTTCCATCGATATCGGCAACTGCTCCAAGCGTCTGCTGCTGGTCAAACGACCTGAATGAAATGTGAGCAAAGGGTACTGCCTCGCGCGAACGGGCATCGCGCAAGCTGAGCTGCGCTTGCTGGCCGGACATCGGATGAAGTCCGGCCAGCAATGCAAACATCACAAAAAAATACTTAGACCTGATCGGCATCTAAGTTTAACGGTTAATGATAAGCTTTTGTCTGCCTGTACCTTGGCTGCCAGTCACTTCAACCACATATAGCCCTGGTTTCCAGTCTTTGAGATCAATGATCGAAGGAGTAGCTGATTGATTTGATTGGCGGGAAAGAACCAGCCTGCCACCAGAATCATAAATTCTCATTGAACTCATTTCGCCTTGCTGCATCGTGATACTGAAATAATCACCGGCCGGATTGGGATAAAGTCTGAAGACGTTTGCCTCGCTCTGCTCCGGCAGGCCCACTAGTGAGAGTACTTTTTTGGTAAGGCCCGTGCGGCCTGTGCCTGTTCCGCTGAAATGAGTAAAACGCAGCTTGTGGATATTGCCATTCCGGTCTTTGATAAAATAAGCTAGTGAATCGGTTAACTGCCATTGAAACAGATTCATATTGAAATTTTTCCAGTCGTGTCCGATGGGAGTTCTCCTCTCAATAAATGGTTTTGATGTCCAATCTTCATAATCAGGGGCAACCGGGTGGTGCTTCGCCACGCTCACACCCAGATTGCTCGTAACACCCACTACCATGTAGGGCGAAGGGACTCCGGTATTGTCGTAAACGGTGGCAATATAGCGGCTCCATTGCAGATCCCAGCTATTCAGGGCAGGCTCACGGTCAACCATGGCATTGTTAACGAGGGAGTAATAAATAAAAAGCCTGTTGGTCTGAAATGGTGTGGCGTCAACACTTGCTGAGGTTTCGCCTGTGCCATCGATATTCGCAAATTTGAAGTGCCACGTGTTCTGTATTGAACGCTTGCGTTGAATCCAGAGCTTTTTCAAACTGCCGTTGGTGAGTTTAATGACAAAAATAGAATCGCCCACCACATCGTGGCTGATCATATTGTACACTCCCCAGCCATAATCGGGATGCCCGAGCGTATTACGATTAAAGGCACCGTTTTCCCATAATGTGTCCGAGTTGTACATTTTGGTCCAGTTACCCATGCCGGAAACGTCGACGCTATTCCAGGCCGAAGTATCTCCCAGCGGATAGGTATAAAGTTCTGCTCCAGCGCCTTCGTTGAGCAGAATGCCTGCCGACCATCGCGTGGTATAAAATGCGATATCCCAGTTGTTGCGGGGCTCAGATTTAACAACCCCTGTCTGCATACTGTAGAATACATCATTGGCATAGCCTGCTCCCATGGTTACGGTATCGTTTAAGGGATTGGCAGCAAGGGTGGTGACCGTAAAAATGCTCACCAAAGCGAATAAAAGTCTTCTCATTTCGCTAATAAATTGAATATAAATTACTTGTAAAAATTCTACAACATCCCCATCAGGCACTATATTAGCGCCGAGGAATTCATGTCAATGAAAAAATTAAGGGGAATCAGCTAAGCGTCGGGGGGGCACGCAAACCTGCTCCCGTGAGGAAAAGCAGGTTAAGGGGCTGCAAACTGAGATCAGGATAGACCACAAAAAGCCATGAGGACGAAAAGTCACCAATGCCAATTAGCGAAGTCAACAGCGCAACGGCATATCCATCGTCGCTTTTATCGACTGACTTGTGATACTTCTGAAAGGTCTTGCCATCGTCCGACTTGCCGGGCTTGTTGAAAGGATGGTGGTGCTGGTCAAAAAAATCGTGACCAAAAATACGGCTCTGGTGAAGGATAACCAGATCGCCAATGAAAAGCCAGAACATGGCCAGGGCCATGATCAGCTTTATCATGCGTAAACTGGTAACCTGATTCATCTCAATCTGCTAAACTGTTACAAAAATAGGTCATTTAGGATAAATGACGCTTTTTGACGCATCACTACATCTGGGTATTTTTAAAAAGAATGTTAAAGGATTGTTAAACTTGTGCCAATTATCCAATTACAGATAGGTAAGCGTTTGGTAATGAGTTATCGTATTCTTACTTCTGCATCAGAAACTGCACTAATCTGCCTCTGAACCTCGTTAAGGTCAGTTTGGCCATAGTGGTAGGGATAAACCACAGCAGGTCTGATTTTCTGCACAGCGTCGGCCAGCATTTCCGGACTCATGGTAAAGGGCAGATTAACAGGCAGAAATGCAATGTCAATGATGCCAAGTTGCTCCATTTCGGGTATGTTTTCGGTATCGCCTGCCACATAAATGCGCTTACCGCCAATGCTCAGAATGTATCCATTGCCTTCTTCCTTAGGGTGATACGGAACACCATTGGGACGCTTATGCAGTATATTGTATGCTGCAACAGCTTCAATGCCAATATTTTCCCATTTTGTTGATTGATCATTGGTTATTGTTTCGTAAGCAACCTTCGGTTTTAAATGATCGAGGCAAACCGGTGCGATAATCATATAAGTATCCGTTCTGGTGATTGCGTTCAGGGCAATGGTGTCCAGGTGGTCGCGGTGCTGGTGGGTCAGCAGGATGAGATCAGCCTTGGGAAGGGTGTCGTAATTGGCCACCCTGCTCCAGGGATCAATGTGAATCACCTTGTTCTGTAATATAAGGTAAAGTGAGGCATGCCCGACAAAGTGTATGCTTAGCTCACCCGATTGCGTATGGAGGGTGTCCCTGGTTATAGCCTTTGCCGGGAGTATTGCCAGAAAGGCTAGTATGAAAGAGATACTTTTCATAAAATTCATTTTTTGGTAAACAAAAGTAAAAGATACAAAGTTCTCAGGGGCAAACACTGTGGCTTTTTAGATTATTCATTCGGTCAGATCCACTTGACGAATGGGAAATCCTGACGGTGGGGCAGGGCGGGATGATTGGGAAAGATACGGAAGGTATAATCATAAACGCCTGCCCTGTAGATGGGTACGTTGATATGATACTGCACCCAGTCGTCGCCTTCTGCCACCAGATTCATTTTCTCAATGAAGATGATCTCTTCAATCTTATCGTGCAGTTTGCGGCCAAAGAGCAGCTCTATGCCCACTTCACCCGGTTGCAGGCCGGGGGTTTTTAGTGTAACCTCGGCCACGAAGTTTTCGCCGAAGTTGAGCGGCCGTACAGTGGGATCGGGGATTTTGATCGAGCTGATTTCGATATTGTTCCAGGCCTCGCTCAGCTTCTTTTTCCATGAGGCCAGTGAGGATGCCAGTTCAAAGCCGTTTTCGTTCATTGCAGTGGCGCGGGCAATCAGCTTATTGTAGAACTTGTCATAATAGTCGTTGAGCATGCGCTTCATGGTGTAGTGAGGTGCTATCATGGCCAGGTTGTTTTGGATGTACCTTACCCATTTTTCAGGCACCCCATTGCTGTTGAGGTCAAAATAGGCAGGCACGATTTCGGTTTCCAGCAGGTTATAGATGGTTTCGGCATCCAGTTCATCCTGAAACTGCTGGTTCTCGTAGGTCCGGCTTTCCTGTATGGCCCATCCTGCATTCGGCTTATAGCCTTCGGCCCACCATCCGTCGAGTACAGAAAAGTTGAGCACGCCATTCATTACGGCTTTTTCGCCACTTGTGCCTGAGGCCTCCATCGGACGCGTCGGAGTGTTGAGCCAGATGTCGCAGCTGCTGGTGAGTTTTTTGCCCAGCTCCATGTCGTAGTTTTCAATAAACAGCACTTTTCCGATAAACTCGGGCTTGCGTGCCACTTCAACAATACGCTTGATGAGATCCTGACCAGCTCCGTCGCGTGGATGAGCTTTTCCGGCGTAAACGAAGATCACCGGACGGTCGGACCGGTTGACGATTGAAGCAAGACGCTCAAGATTGTGAAAAAGCAATTGTGCACGTTTGTAAGTAGCAAACCTTCGTGCAAAACCGATAATCAGTGCTTTTTCGTTGATGGTCTCCAGCACTTTGATGATGAGCTTCGGACTTTCCTGCCTTCGGGTCAGCTCTTTTTTTAGTCTGAACTTGATATAAGTAACAAGCTCACTTTTAAGCTGCTGTCTGATCTGCCAGATTTCTTCGGCCGGAACACTGTTGATGTTCTTCCACATTTCGGGATCGTGCTGATGCTTCTCGAAATCCACCGGGAAATTATTTCGGTAGAGTTTCTGAAAAGTAGCGTCAGTCCAGGTGAAATAGTGTACGCCGTTGGTAACATGACCAATATGGAGTTCATTGGCAAAATGTCCGGGATATAACTCCTGAAACATCTCGCGCGAAACGCGGCCGTGGATCTGGCTTACACCGTTTACTTCCTGACTGAGGTTGGTGGCCAGTACACTCATCGAAAATTTCTGTCCGGCTTCGTTGGGCCTGAATTTGCCGAGATTGACAAAATCGTCCCAACTGATGCTGAGGCGTTCGGGGTAATGGCTCATATAGGTTCGCAGCAGGTCTTCGTCGAAGGCGTCGTGACCTGCAGGAACAGGAGTGTGTGTTGTAAAGAGGGTAGAAGCACGTACAATTTCTTTTGCCACTTCGAAACTCACCTGATGGTCTTTTATGATCATGCGCAGGCGTTCCAGTCCGATAAAGGCCGAATGGCCTTCGTTGCTGTGAAAAACAAGGGGTTCGATGCCTATTTTGCGCAGCAGCCTGATGCCACCGATGCCCAGCACCATCTCCTGTTTGAAACGCATCTCGCTGTCGCCTCCGTACAATTGATGGGTGATAGACCGGTCGTCGGCATTGTTTTCTTCGATGTCGGTATCGAGCAGGTAAAGCGATACCCTTCCAACCGGTACCTTCCAGGCTTTGGCCACAACGTTTCGTCCTGGCAGGGCAATGCTTACCATGATCCAGTTGCCGTTTTCATCGCGAACAGGTTCCAGGGGCAGATGAGTAAACTTTTGTGGGATGTACTGGGCCACCTGATCACCTACCGGGGCGATTTCCTGCTGGAAATAGCCATAACGATAGAGCAGCCCGATACCGGTGATGTTGACACCCGAATCGCTGGCTTCTTTCAGGTAGTCGCCGGCAAGCACCCCCAGCCCGCCAGAATATATTTTCAGGCTCTTATGCAAACCGTATTCCATGCTGAAGTAAGCAATGGGTTCGGTTCTGGTGTGGGCTTGTTCCATATAGGCTCTGAACTGGGTATATACCTTGTTGAGCCTTTCGATAAATTCTGGATTGTTTTCAAGGGCATCCATCTGCCTGGCACTGAGGCTCTCCATCATTGGTATGGGATTGTGATCGAAGTCTTCCCATTTCTGGGGATTAATCGACTCGAACAGTGCTGAGGCTTCATAATTCCACGACCACCATAGGTTTTGGGCAATCTCCTGCAGCTTTTGGAGCTCTCGTGTATAAACAGGTTGTATCAGTACTTTTTTCCAGGTGGGCTGATCTTGTTTTTCCAATGTAAAAGGTCTTAATGTTTCCAGATATTGTCTTGATTCAAATACGGCTGAACGTTTATCAAGCTTGCTGAGGGCTGTGCTCCAGGCCATTTCGTAATTGGCCAATAGTTCGTTCCACAGCAGATGACCGGAAATGGCCATGGCTTCGGCACTCGGTACTTCTGTTCCCGGGCTTTGCTTTTCGGCCATACGACGGATGAGTGCTGCAATCTGTTCGTAAACATCTATGGCATTGTCTTCTTTACGTTCAATCACATGCACCGCTCTTCCGTCCATGCCCGATGCACGCACCCAGAGGCCAAAGCCCGCAAGGCTGGTTGTTATGGTGGGAACACCAAAACTGATGCTTTCGAGCGGTGTGTATCCCCAAGGTTCGTAATACGATGGAAATACCGTAAGGTCCATGCCTGCAAGAAAGTCGTAATAGCTAAGGTTAAATATTTTATCGTTTCCATCGAGGTAAACCGGAACGAAGATGAGATGCACCCGATTGGCGTTGTGCTGCTGCATATTGAGCTGCTGAACGGTTTGCAGCACCGGGTCGTGCAGCTGATCGGGTATGAAATGGGTGACAAACTGGTTGCCTTCGAGTCCGGTGCAACCCGGATTTTCGATACAATCGCGTAACTCATGCACCGGTCCGCTGTTGTTTGCTGGAACCGCTATGATGCCAACCACAGGTCTGCTCAGACCTCCGTGTTGCTGAAGGCTGTTGATGGCCCTGATAAACAGGTCAATCCCTTTGTTTTTGAATTCATACCGGCCGCTATTGAGCACCAGCAGCGTATCGTCGGGAAGTTCGGTCCCGGCAAGCAGCGATGCAACCTTCAAAATCTTTTTGCGGCTTTGCTTGCGTCGGAGGATCAATTTGGAAGGTTCGCCAGCAATCTTGTCGTCGAAACCGTTTATGGTAATGACATCGGGTTTGCGGCCATGAAACTGTTCGCACTCGCGAGCTGTGATTTCACTTACCGTTGTAAATGCGTCAGCGTGGCGGGCAGCCAGACTTTCCAGCGATTGCTGGGCGGTTACGCCAAAACGTGTTGCCGTGGCTGCCGGCTGATATTCAGCTAACTGGCTGTAAAGCGCCAGACCATTCGACGAAATGCAGCGGCCCAGAAAAGTGGCATGGGTGGTAAATGTTGTGGCCACTTGCGGAAGGTGTTGCTTCAGATAAAGCACCCCTGTTCCCGTCATCCACTCATGAAAATGTGCAACAGCCTTATCGTTACCGGGCATGAAATTGAGGTAAAAGCTTTCGATCACCTTGCCTGCAGCATATCCAAACATGGCCGGCTCAACATAGTCCCACTGACCATGCAGCGAATCAAGCTGGTAGGTCTCCCATAGCTTGGCGAGGATATCATTCTTGCTGCCGAAAAATGTGGTGAAGTCAATCAAGATGGCTACAGGACGACTGGGTATGTTCCATCGCCCAACACGAAACTTTAGTCCTTCGGCAGCCGACTTCTTGCGCCATTCGGCAAACAGGGCTGTATCTTCGGTGAAAAGCGGATTTTTCTTGGTACGTTTCCAGACGTCTGGTCCGATGGTGATGTAATAATCGCCAAACATCTGGCGGGTCATGCGGGCCTTGCTCGACAGCACCGTGTAGATGCCACCGACCATATTGCACACTTCCCAGCTGACCTCGAAGAGGTATTCGGGTTTTTTCATGGAGTGAATTGTGTTTTTCTAAGACAGATGAAGTGGGTGTTGAAGGCTGAAAACCATCGTCGTGCTTAGCCTAGAAACTCCTTCATTTTTTCTTCAACCTTTTTTCTCGCCTCACGGGCGCGTGCCTTGCTGATCCTGCCTGCTTCGTCCCGTGCTTTTTCAAAGGTTTCACGGGCTTTTTTCGACATATTGGGCAACACCTTGTTAACCAGTTCATCACCAGCTTCGTTGAGCGCTGCCAGCAAGTCGTCAGCTTCGAGCTCCTTTACCAGCTTTTTGACTTTGGCGTCCGACATCCTCAGGAGGTCTTCGAGGGCTGGTCTGATTTCCTGTTCTTTGCGACTCACGGTGTTCTCAAGCTGACGTGTGGCCTTTTTCACCTGCGTCAGGACTGACTTACCAAGGCTTGCACCCAGATTAAGCAAGGCCTCCCCGGTCTGACGAAGTTCTTCTTTGGGCGATGACGTTTCGGGCGCAGCCTCATTTACCCTGATTGCAAAGTCAGCCAGAACATTCATATAATTGATGTAGGCTTCGTAGGGCGAAGGGTAGTGGTTGAAGTACTTGTGAACCACCCCATCCGAGAACCATTTGGTGCACATATAATAGAGATGATCCGACGCCTGCAAGTATTGCCAGTCGCGGAACAGCACCGGGTCGTTGCTGGTGCGAACCCTGGACGTAAGCTCGTAAAGACGGGCAAAGGCCTCGTCCTGCATATTGTTGCCCAGCCATGCTGTGATATCGCGCTCCTCGTCGGCCCACGAAATCGGGTAGGGCACATGGATGGCCGATACAGGCTGTAGCCTTTCGGCCAGTTCCGTTGGCGTGGCAAACTGATATTTCCCACCGGCAAGGAGTGCCTCAGGCATTTTTTTCATAAAGTCGAAGATGCCCGTAGCCGCCCACTGGTGTTCGCCAAATGTTTCATAGTCCATGAAAATGTTGACTACTTCTTCCTTGTCGTTAAGGTTGTTGAGCCATCCGGCAAACTTTTCTGCCGTTAGTGGCCAGTCGGCCCAGTTTTGCATGCCAAAGCGGAAAGCAATGTCATCGCTAAGCCGGAAATTGCGCAGGAGCACTTTCAGCTTAGGATTGACAGCATTGGCGTACATGAAGTTCGGACTCTTCCAGCCGAGAACATGTTTTGCGCCTTCGGTCAGCATCACCCTGTAGCCCATCTCGGCCACGTCAGCTCCAATCTGGTCACTGTAGATCAGCTCAGTATTCCGAAAAGCAGTGGGAGTATGTCCGAAGGTCTCCTGAATCTTGCGGGTGTGCATGGCCACCTGTTCCCTGAATTCTTCCTTGCTGCGCAGCGAGCTTAGGGAGTGGGCATAGGTCTCGGCCAGAAATTCCACCTGCCCGGTAGCTGCAAGTTTGCGAAAACTGTCGAGCACTTCAGGGGCATAAAGCTCCATCTGCTCAATGGCCAGCCCCGAAATTGAAAAACTTACCCTGAACTTGCTGCCAAGCGATTGAATATGGTCGAGCAAGATGCTGTTCATCGGGAGATAGCACTTTTCGGCTATACGACGCATGATCATCCTGTTGAAATACTCATCATAGTAATAATGGTTCTTCCCGATGTCGAAAAACCTGTAGGTTCTCAGCCGGAATGGCTGGTGTACCTGAAAGTAGAAACAAACTGATTTCATAATGTTTGTTTGGTTTCGTTTATGGCTGGATTGTTTGTTGTCCTTTGGTTTCCAGTCTTTTCAATACTGTCTCGTAAACCTCTTTGACAAGTTTTGCGGCATTGCTCCATTTCAGATTGTCCACCTCCTCTTTGCCTTCCTTAATAAAGGTTTCGGAGAGGGCATTGTAATGACAAAGTCCGTAAATGGCATCGGCCATGCCGTCCACATCCCAAAAATCAACCTTTAAGGCATGTCGGAGCACTTCGGCAACCCCAGACTGTTTCGAGATCACCACGGGAACATTACTTCGCATGGCCTCGAGGGGCACTATTCCAAAAGGCTCTGATATCGAAGGCATTACAAAAACGTCGGTCATTGCAAACAGGCGGTCCACATCATCGCCCTTTAGGAATCCGGTAAAGTGAAACTTGTGCCCGATGCGCAACTGAGCCACACGCTGAACCATCTTATTAAGCAGGTCGCCGGTACCGGCCATCACAAAGCGCACTTTGTTGTCGCGTTGGAGTATTTTATAGGCTGCCTCTACGAAATATTCTGGACCTTTCTGAAAGGTGATCCTTCCAAGGAAAGTCACCACTTTTTCTTTGACCTGTTTTTCAGGCAGTTCAAGGCCCGACTTGTCAACCGGCCCAACGGCATTGTGCACAGTGATTACCTTTCTTGGGTCGATGCCATAGCGTTCCACAACTATTTTCCTGGTCAAATTGCTCACCGTGATGACCATATCTGCGGCTTCCATGCCGCGCCTTTCGAGGGCATACACTTCGGGATTCACGTTTTCGCCGGTGCGGTCAAATTCTGTTGCGTGCATGTGCACAACCAGCGGTTTTCCGGTGGTTTCCTTGGCGGCAACACCAGCGGCATAGGTGAGCCAATCGTGGGCGTGGATGATGTCGAAATCATGTTTGGTGGCTATAGCCGAGCCAACAAGTGCATAACGGGCAACCTCCTCCATCAGGTTGGTGCCGTATTTGCCCGAAAACTCATATTTCTGCGAAAATACAGGGCTGCGGAATGTCTCATTGACCTTACGCTGCTCTTCGGTGATGACCGTAAATTGCTCAGGGCCTACGTAAGGTATAATGTTTGAGCCCACCTCCATATATTGAACCCTTTCCCAATACTCACGCGTTTCCTCCTTGTCGATGTCGATGGTCACTTCGCTGGCGTTAAGCAGCCTGACGGCCTCCTCACTTTCGTCGCCATAAGCTTTAGGTACCACAAAAAGAATTTCAACATCATGTTTTGCAAGGCCTTTGGTAAGCCCGAAACAGGCTGTACCCAGACCGCCTGTGATATGAGGTGGAAACTCCCATCCAAACATCAGCACTTTCATGGTTTCCTGTTTTGAAGTTTGTAAGTATCAATGAGTTCTTTGATCTGTATCAGTGCGGCAACGCTCCAGGCCTGTGAAATGCCGGCACGGGCCTCGTGTGGAGGATCGCCATCGTAAACCTCAGAGATACTACCCAGTCCAGCTTCGAACATCACCTGTTCAAACTGATTATAGATTTCTTCTGCTAGTCTTAAGCCTGCTTGTCCATGCAGACTAAGCCAGCCATTGACAAAATGCAGCGAGAGCCATGGGAAAGCCGTTCCGTTGTGATACGCCTGATCGCGGTCTGACTGCTTGCCGTTGAGCGTTCCTTTGTAGTTGGGATGCTCCGGACTCAGGGTGCGCAAACCACGCGGTGTAAGCAGTTCGCCTCTGGCTTTTCGCAGCACAGCGTTTTTAATCTCTTCCTCAACAGGGCAATAGGGTAAAGAAACAGCAATGACCATGTTTGGCCTTACCGTCCAGTCGCGTTGCCCCTCCCAGACGTGGTCGGCCAGCTGGTAGCGTCCACGATCCCAGAATAATTCAATAAATGCAGAAGGTATTCCCGATGCAATTGCATGCCAGCTATCGATGAACGACTTGTCGCCGGCGGCTTCAGCCAGTTCCAGGGCAAAACGCAGTGCATTGTACCACAGTCCGTTGATTTCAACGGCATAGCCTGGCCGTGGTGTTACAGGCTTTCCGCCGCTGTACACATCCATCCAGCTCAGGGCCATGGCCGGACTACCGGCGGTGATCAGGCCATTGTCGTCCATCCTAATCTGGAAATCAGTGCCATGTTTGTATGCCTCCAGAATAATTTTCATCATCGGCCCATATTTCTTCCATGTCTGCTTAAGCTGTCCGGTGTGTGTGGTGTATTGCTGCAACGCCCAGAAAAACCAAAGCGGGGTGTCGGCAGCTTCAAATTCGGGCTGGTTGTGCCGGTTGATGTTCGGGAAAAAGGGTCCTTTCATGCTTTCAACCATACTGTCTATCACTTCCCCGAATGTTTTCAGGTCCTCACGGGGCAGGGTTAAACCAGGTAGCGCAATGAAGGTATCACGACCCCAGCTGCCAAACCACGGAAAACCAGCCAACAGGGTTGATTTACCTTCGGCCTTCACAATAAACTGCTCCGAAGCATTCCGAAGGCAGTTTTCGTAGCTGTCACGTGGCGTACGTTTTTTGAGCTCGTTGGTAAACCTGCGTTTCATCTCGGCAGGCTGCATGGGTTCAAGCCCGGCCGACACGATGATGGATTCACCTTTGCGGATAGGCAGTTCGAAAAATCCAGGCGAGAAAAGGTCTTCGTTGTGGGGTAATCCAAGCTCAGCATCCTTCACATATTCAACATTATAATACCAGTCGGGAACGTGAATATATTCGTTTTCGGCCGATATCTGCATGAAAAGTCTGGAATAGCCATGATACAACTGCCATGAAGCGCCATTGTTGCAATACTGCGCCGAAGTGTTGGCGTCGAGGTTCGCCCTTGTAAGCTGATGGATATTGCGGAAAGCCAGAAATGGCTTGAGCCTCAGTGCGGTGGGCGAATGGGCCTCGAGCAGGGTGTAGCGGATGAGCAACCGTGATTCGTTATGGGCAAAAAGCATCTCCTTGCTGAGCATCACGCCTCCTACACGGTAGATGACCCGCGGAATAGGCTCGGCAATGAACTCACGAAGGTACTTGTGCCCTTTGGGTTCATGCACACCATTGGGATACATTCGCAGGCCAAAATTGAAAGCCTCCTGATGCTGTATCACCGTTTCGTCGATGGCCGAGAGCAGGAGGTGGTTGTTGTGATCGAGCTGGGGCTGCGGAACCACAAGCAATCCATGGTATTTACGGGTGTTGCAGCCTGTGATGGTGGTGGCAGAATAGGACCCTGAACGGTTGGATCGCAATAATTCGCGGCTGAGGGCAAATTCAAGATTGATCAGTTGCTGCTTGTTAAACGCAATGTAGGTCATAATGCTGTGTTGGCTTTTGCGCTGTATGGTTCACAAAAGTAAGCAGTTCCGGCTTATCAGGCAAAAGAAATGCAATGCGGCGAACGAATCCTTTTTACCCAAAACCAGCAACTGGCCAATGACTCACAAAGCTGTATGTTTTCTTACATTTGCGATAACCCCTTTCCTCAAACGTTTGCAATGAAAACAATGAAATCCTTCTTTCTCCTCATGATTCTTAGTCTGGCTGGCTATGCAGCTCTGGGTCAATCGTGCAAGAGTTTTACCTTTCAGGATTACGACCGCTGGCACGATGTTTCGGCAGTAAAAATCAAAGATGATGGCAGCCTCATCAGCTGGGAATGGAACCCCCAGAAAGGCGATGGCAAGCTGATTGTTTTCAATACCCGTAATCAAAGATACGACACCATACACCGGGGCTACGATGCGGCATTTTTTGGCAGCACCGACGGTGTAGTGGCAAAAGTAAAACCCTATCGGGATCTGATTCGCAAGCAAACCCTCGACGGGGTGAAAAAGGACAAACTCACACGCGACTCGCTGGCAATCAAGCTAATTCGAACTGATAGCACCATCACTTTTGCAGGACTACGATCGTTTAAGGTGCCTTCGAAGTCGGGCAGACTGTTAGCCTGGATGTTCGAGGAGAATTATGGCCCCAAAGCCGACACGGCCAAACCGGATACCACCAGAAAGGCAGGAAAAAAACCTGCACGTCTCAAGCAGGCAGGAAAAGTATATACCATGGGGGTTTTTGATGCGCAATCACTTGAAACCCGATACTTTTTTGATGTAAGTGATTATGCTTACAGTGCCGATGGGGTACTGAACTATGTTACTCAGAATCAGCGCGGTGACAGCAGCTTTGTATGGCTTTACTCCGAATCTGCAAAAGCGCCTGAACGCATCGCTGCCCATGCAGGTTGGGTAAGCAACATTGCCGGCGATCCAGCGGGAATGCAATGGGCTTATCTGCATACGCCCGACACCAGCAGCCGAAAGATTTACAGCTTGTGGTATTTTGACGCGAAACGCGGTCGCGCGCAAATGCTGGCCGACAGTAGCCATAAGTCCATTCCCGAAGGTCTGACCCTTAGCCCCGATTACGCTCCCCGGTTTACCGACGACGGAACAGCCATCTACTTCGGCCTTAGACGCAAACCTGCACCCCTTGCAAAGGATACACTAACGGCCGAAGAAAAAGTGAGCCTCGATATCTGGCATTGGAAAGACGGTCAACTTCAGAGCCAGCAACTCAAAAACCTTGAGCGTAATCAGAAGCGTTCGTGGCTGGCTGTCTTTTATCCGGCCAAAAATCAGATGATACCGCTGGGCGCTGATCCTCAGCTCGATATGAGCCCCAAATTGAAACACCATATTCCTGTCCTCACGGCCACCGATGCCTCGCCCTACGAAATGCTGTCGAGTTGGGAACAAACACGTTATGTTGACGTCTGGCTCGTGAACCGGCTGACGGGCGAGAAACGACTGCTACTCCTGAAGCACAATGGATTTTTAAGCCTTTCGCCCGACGGGAGCCATCTGTTGTATTACCACCAGGCCGACAGCGCCTGGTATGGCTTGGAGTTGAAGCGTATGCAGAAAACCAGATTAACCCGTAATGAAGACATCTTTTACGACGACCAGAACGACATACCTCGTCCGTCGTCCTCGGCTGGCTTTGCCGGATGGCGCGACAATACCACCGCTCTTGTCAACAGTGCCGGAAAGCTTTGGCTGCTCGACCTGAGCGGAAAAAAAACTCCCGCCACTTTCGATGCACCGGATAATACCATTGTCAGAGCAATCATCACAGAACGCGAGGAACCTACGCTGCCGGAACTACTTCCGGTTTCAGTTTACCATAAATCGAACAAACAGATGGCACTTGGCCAGCTCAACCTGAGAAGTCTCAGGTTAACGTTCAATGAGCCTGAGCCATTGCATTTCAGCCGGTTTATGAAGGCAAAAAATGCCGAAACTTATGTATTCACTTCGGAGAATTATCAGCAATACCCTGAGCTTCGGTTAAACTCAGACCTGATGCGGCCGGCCGTTACCCTCACCAATGCCAACCCATGGAAGGACGAGTATTGCCGGGGCACTGTGGAGCTGGTGGGCTGGCGTTCGTTCAATGGCGACCAGCTGGAGGGCCTGCTCTATTTTCCTGCCAATTACGACCCGCAGGAGCGCTATCCAATGATTGTGTATTTTTACGAGAAACACAGCGACAACCTGCATAGTTACCTCATGCCCCGTCCGTCGCGTTCCACCGTCAACATCCCTGAATATACCTCTAGGGGTTATTTTGTATTTACACCCGATATCCGTTACCGCGACGGCTTGCCTGGTAAAAGTGCTTACGACGCGATCGTTAGCGGAACCCAGTCGCTGCTCGAACGTTTCCCTTCTATCAACCCGCAACGGATGGGCATACAGGGCCAGAGCTGGGGTGGATACCAGACGGCATGGTTAGTTACACAGACCAACCTCTTCAGGGCCGCCATGGCCGGAGCACCGGTGAGCAATATGACCAGCGCATATGGTGGCATCAGGTGGGAGTCGGGCGTGGTGCGTCAGTTTCAGTACGAAGAAGGCCAGAGCCGCATTGGCGCCAGTCTGTGGGAGAACTTACCACTCTACATTGAGAACTCACCGATTTTCTATGCTGACCGCGTCATTACACCCTTGCTCATCATGTCGAACGACAACGACGGAGCCGTGCCATGGACCCAGGGCATCGAGCTGTTCACGGCACTGCGGCGCCTGGGCAAGCCCGCCTGGATGCTCAACTACAACAATGGCCCGCACAATCTGATGCGCCGCGCCGATACCGAAGACTTCACCCTCAGGCTGCAACAGTTCTTCGACCACTACCTAAAGGATGCCCCCATGCCTGCATGGATGGAACGTGGCGTCCCAGCCCTTGAAAAGCGAAAGTAGGGCAAGGGAGGGGATCGTTTCCTGAGCTACCAGCCTCGGTGTTTTTAGCTGTCGGCATGGTAAAATTCAAACCAGTCCTTATCCGTCCGAAGTTAGACTGGCGCATTGTCTTTAAGTTTCTCTTACGCTGCTTTTTTGATTAAGGACAATCAAGTCAACCATGTCTCATGCATGACACCATGCTCCTGCATGCACCATTCTGCAGCCCGATTTGGCAGCACCGGCATCTTCCTTACCTTTGCAAAAAAAAATTCCGGATGAGATTTATTGAGGAGATTAAACGCCGGCGCACTTTTGCCATCATCAGTCACCCCGACGCGGGCAAGACCACGCTCACCGAAAAACTGCTTCTGTTTGGTGGTGCTATACAGGTGGCCGGGGCTGTGAAGTCGAACAAAATTACTAAAACAGCCACTTCCGACTGGATGGAGATCGAACGCCAGCGCGGCATCTCGGTGGCCACCTCCGTGATGGGCTTCGAATACAAGGATGTAAAGATCAATATCCTGGATACGCCCGGCCATCAGGACTTTGCCGAGGACACTTTCCGCACGCTCACCGCGGTGGACAGTGTGGTGGTGGTGATTGACGCTGCCAAAGGGGTGGAACCTCAGACCGAAAAGCTGGTCAAGGTGTGTCGCATGCGCCATACACCCATCATGATCTTTATCAACAAACTCGACAGGCCCGGCCTTGACCCCTTCGACTTGCTGGACGAAATTGAGCGAAAGCTGCACCTGAGGGTTACCCCGCTGTGCTGGCCCATCGGCATTGGACCAACGTTCAGGGGTGTGTACAACATCTTCGACCGCAGTCTCTATTTGTTCGAAGCCAACAAACAGCGTGTCGAGCAGGGCATAGCCTTCGACGACCTGAGCAATCCTTTTCTGGTGCAATACATAGGCGATGCCACGAAGCAGCTGCGCGACGATCTGGACCTGGTCGGAGGCGTGTATCCTGAATTTGAGGTGGACGAATACCTGAGCGGAAAGATATGCCCGGTGTTTTTTGGCAGTGCCCTCAACAACTTCGGGGTACGCGAGCTGCTCGACTGCTTCATCCGGATCGCCCCCACGCCCATCGGCCGCGATGCCGAAGAACGCCATGTCGATCCGGCGGAGGAAGCTTTCACGGGTTTTGTGTTTAAGATTCACGCCAATATGGACCCCAACCACCGCGACCGCATCGCCTTTGTGCGGGTGGTGTCGGGCCGTTTCGAGCGCAATAAACCCTATCACCATGTGCGCCTCGACCGCAAACTGAAGTCTGCCAATCCCACGGCATTCATGGCACAAAAAAAATCGGTGGTGGATGAGATGTTTCCCGGCGATATTGTCGGGCTGTACGATGCGGGCAATTTCAAGATCGGCGACACCCTCACCGAGGGCGAAATCCTGCACTACAAAGGCATTCCCAGCTTCTCGCCCGAGCTTTTCCGTTATGTGGAAAATGCCGACCCCATGAAGTCGAAGCAATTGGCCAAAGGATTGGAACAACTCACTGACGAGGGTGTGGCGCAATTATTCACCGGCAGGGCCACAGGTCGCAAAATCATCGGCACTGTGGGCGCCCTGCAGTTCGAAGTCATCCAATACAGGCTGTTGCACGAGTACGGAGCCAGCTGCCGCTACGAACACATCACCTTGCACAAAACTGCCTGGATCACCAGCCACAACAAGGCCATGCTCGAGGATTTCAAAGCACGCAAGGCTTCGTTTCTGGCCATTGACAAGGAAGGTAGGGATGTGTTTCTGGCCGACTCGCCCTATGCCCTCCAGACGGCTATGGAAAAATATCCCGACATCCGGTTCCATCTCACCTCGGAGTTTTAGGCACCAGCGCTTTATTTTTGCTTCCTCAGCCTTGACACTTACAATTTTTAACTCATTATTTTTGCCTCCATGCGAAACTTACTCCTTATCTCCTTATTACTGCTGTTGACTGCACCGGCCGGACTTCGTGCAGCGCAGATCCTTATTCCCATGGACAACAGCCAGCAAAATCACCTCAAGGCCTATGGAGTGGCGTATTGGGTGCTGGCTCAGGATGTGGAAATCAGCTGGTTGCTCAACTATCGCGGCGGCTCATACCTGATGCCACACCATCCCAACATCGAAAAGGAATGCCGGCTGCGCAACGTCAGTTTTCAGGTGATTGCCAATGCCCAGGCCGATGCAATCCTGGCCGAGATTGCCGATATGGGCAACAATATGGACGAAATGAAGCTGCAAAAAGCCCCCCGCATTGCGGTGTATTCGCCAAAAAACAAGCTACCCTGGGATGATGCCGTTACCCTGGTGCTCACTTATGCCGAGATACCCTACGATATCATCTACGATGACGATGCGCTCACCGGCGTATTGCCCACCTACGACTGGCTGCACCTGCATCACGAGGACTTCACCGGACAGTATGGCAAGTTCTGGTCGCGCTACCGTCATTTTCCCTGGTATCAGGAAGATGTCCGTATGCAGGAAGCCACGGCTGCACGACATGGTTTCCAGAAGGTGTCGCAGCTTAAGCTGGCAGTGGTGAACAAGATTCGTGAGTTTGTGGCCGGTGGCGGCTATATGTTTGCCATGTGCTCGGCTACCGACAGCTTTGATGTGGCCATCTCGGCCGAAGGGCTGGATATCTGCGACCATATGTTTGATGGCGATCCCATTGGTCCCGGGCATCCCGAAATGATTAGCTATCATAAGTGCTTTGCCTTTACCGATTTCACCCTTGTTACCAATCATGCAGAATACGAAATCAGCAACATTGACGTCACCAATTACCGATCGAGGAGCATCAATCAGAACAACGACCTCTTTGTGCTTTTCGACTTCTCAGCCAAATGGGATCCCGTGCCAACCATGCTCACCCAGAATCACGAGCGTGTGATCCGGGGTTTCATGGGGCAAACCACCGCTTTTAACAAAGATTTTGTGAAGTCGGAAGTTATTGTCCTGGCCGACAACAAAGGTTTTGGCGAGGACCGTTATATTCATGGAACCTTTGGCAATGGCTTCTGGACTTTCTATGGCGGACACGACCCCGAAGACTATCAGCACCTCGTTGGCGATCCACCCACCGACCTCGATATGTATCCCAACTCGCCCGGCTACAGGCTCATCCTCAACAACGTGCTCTTCCCCGCAGCCAAAAAGAAGAAACAAAAAACCTGAAAATCAGACTTAGTGCTTTGCCAATCCCGATACCGCACCTGAGGGATTGAATCCTCAAATCATTGAATCAATGAATCTTGAATCTTAAATCTTAAATCTTGAATTTTGAATCTTGAATCTCCCTAATACCCCGCTGCCTGCCCGTCCTTTCTCGATTCGGATGCACCATAATAGACGCCGGTTTTCGGGTCGCGCATGATAGCCTGGTACCCGCCGTAGCCGCCCATGTCGAACTTCACCCGGTGGCCCATCTTCATCAGTTCGCGGATGGTTTCGTAGTTAAAACCTGATTCAAGGTTTACCCATCCGCCATCGGTCATATTGCCTCCCGTAGGTTCGGCACTGCCCTCGTGACTGATACGCATGGCATCGCCGGCCTCCTGTAGGTTCATCCCGAAGTCGATCATATTCACCAGCACTTGCATATGCCCTTGTGGCTGCATAGCGCCGCCCATCAGGCCAAAGCTCAGCCAGGGCTTGCCATCTTTGGTCACAAAACCCGGAATGATGGTGTGGAATGGCCGTTTTCCCGGCGCATACACATTGGGATGGCCTGCCTCGAGGCTGAACGATTCGCCCCTGTTTTGCAGCACAAAGCCCAGACCGGTGGGCGTCATGCCGCTGCCCATGCCCCGGTAGTTGCTTTGAATGAGAGATACCATATTTCCCCATTGGTCAGCCACGGTAAGATAAATGGTGTTGTCGGTTTCGAGCACGCCTGCAGGATAGCTCTTTCCGGCCCGGTTGGGATCGATGAGCCGGGCACGCTCGCGGGCATAATCCTTCGATATGAGGCGCTGAACAGGAACATTCACAAATGCCGGATCAGCATAATAGCGTGCCCGGTCTTCGAAAGCTAACTTTTTGGCCTCTACAAAGGAGTGGATATAATCGCGGCTGCCAAAGCCCATGCTTTTAATGTCGTAAAGCTCCAAAATGTTGAGCATCTGAAGCACAGCAATGCCTTGCCCATTGGGGGGAAGCTGCCACACATCGTATCCTCTGTAGTTGGCCGAAACCGGCTCCACCCATTCTGATTTGTGTGCTGCGAGGTCGGCAGCTGTCAGGAAACCTTCGTTATCCAACATATAGCGCTCGATGGTTTTGGCAATTTCGCCATCGTAGAAAGAACGGAATCCTTCGCGCGACAAAATCTTGTAGGTGTTGGCTAGCCATGGATTGCGGAAAATCTCGCCTTTTTCAGGGGCATTGCCATCGGGCAGAAAGACCCTCGAAAAACCTGGATACTGCCTGAGACTTTCTGCATTGCTTTTCCAGTAGTAGGCTATCACCTCGGTGAGCGGGAAGCCTTCCTCGGCATACCGGATGGCGGGTTCGAGCAGGCTGGCATGCGGAAGTTTGCCGAAGCGCTTATGCAGCTCGTTCCATCCATCCACACAACCAGGAACCGATACCGACAAAGCCCCATGTGATGGAATGGTCTTGATCTTGTTTTTTCGAAAATAGTCGTATGTCAGCTTTGCCGGCGATCTTCCCGAGGCATTCAGGCCATAGAGTTTCTTGCTTTCCTCGTCCCATACAATGGCAAAAAGGTCGCCACCGATGCCGCATCCCGTGGGCTCCGCCAACCCAAGCACCGCATTTGCAGCGATGGCAGCATCGGCAGCTGAACCTCCCTGCCGAAGTATCTGCAAGGCCACCTGCGTGGCCAGGGGATGACTGGTGGCAGCGATGCCGTTGCGGGCTATGACCTCGGATCGTGTGGCAAAATTGCGGCCTGTGATGCGGTCCTGTGCACTCAGCGACAGGGCATTTAAGGCGGCGAACAGGAGCAGGAAGGGAATCGGTTTCATGATTTACAGTCGTTTAGTGAGGCTTCGATCAAGGCAAGTGCTTCGTCTATCTCGTTTTCAGTGATGGTAAGGGGAGGGGCGATTCGGAAACTCCCGGGATTAAAAAGGAATTGATCGACTACAAGATGATGTTTTTTAAAAGCTTTCATGAGGCCATCGATCGCAAAACCGGGTTTCAGTTGAATACCGAGCATCAGTCCTTTACGGCGAATGCTGTGTACAGATGGGTGCCCGGCAAGACGTGTTTCAAACCGAAGTCCTTTAACCTCGGCACGGGTATGGAGTTGCCCGTTCAGGATGACTTCCAGGGCCGCTTTGGCTGCAGCACACGACACCGGATGTCCGCCAAAGGTGGTGATATGACCCAGCTCAGGCAGGTGTGTGAGCACCTGCATTAGCTGACGCGATGCAACGAATGCTCCTATGGGCATGCCGCCTCCCATGGCTTTGGCTAAGCAAAGGATATCAGGCACGATATTATAGTGCTCGAAGGCAAAAAGCTTGCCGGTTCGTCCGAAGCCCATCTGTATCTCATCGAATATCAGCAGGGTTCCGGTGGCGTCGCAGCGTTGCCGCAGGGCTTCGAGGTAACCAGGCAAGGGCAGTATGATTCCGGCTTCGGCCTGTATGGGTTCAACAAGCACGGCTGCTGTGGCACGGCTTATCTTACTGATCTGGGCAAAGTTGTTGAAGTATAACATTCTGCCGCCGGGAACCAGTGGCCTGAAGGCGTTTTTCATGGTCTCGTGGCCCAGCATGCTGAGCGCCCCGGCCGTAGCTCCGTGATAGGCGTTGCGGAAGTGAACTACCTCGGCCCGGCCTGTGGCTCTTTTTGCCAGCTTGAGTGCCCCTTCGATGGCTTCGGAACCCGAATTGACAAAATAGACGCTGTCCAGTGATTCTGGCAGGTTGGATGCCAGCATTTCAGCCAGTTTCACTTGTGGTGCATGCACAAATTTGCCATACACCATCACGTGCATATATTGCCCGAGCTGCTGTTGAATGGCGTGAACCACATGCGGGTGACGATGACCCACATTGCTCACTGAAACACCCGAAACCAGATCAATGTGCCTGTTGCCGTGATCGTCGAAAAGGTAGATGCCTGAAGCCGATACAATCTCCACCGGATCGTCCACCACCGAAGGCAGACCCATATGTAGCTGAAACAGCTGACGATTGCTGAGCATCCCCTTGTAATTTAGCACAAAATTACATCAATGCAAGGAGGTGTAATGGTTTTTGGGCTCCTAAATGCGGTTTATTATCGACAACCAGTCGTTAATAAAATAGTATGTTAACGGTCAGATTTTTTTATAAGGCTGATAAGTGCCAATGTCGCAAAATCCGAATTGCACCTTGCTGTTTAAGGTCTGTTTTTATCTGGGGGTCTTGTAGAAGTCGTAAGCCCTGTTGCCGAAGATATCTTCCGGACTGGTGGCATCGATGCTGTGCGGATCCCATGTCCGCTTGTAGATGTCGAGCTGCCAGCGATAGTTCGACAGCTCGCCGATGGCATCGCTGTGAATCAGGGCAAAGTCGTTGGTAACCATATCCTTGGTTGCGAATACGAATCGTTTGTTTCGCTGGCGCCCGAGGTTGTAATAATGCCATATTTCGTAAGGATATGCTCCAGGCTCGCTGTAATTTTCTACCAGTTGATCAGGCGGGCCGTATTTCAGATAAACTCTGCCGCGGTCGGTATTATACCCTTTTTTAACCTGTGTTGAGTAGGCAGCGTTCACCTTGCGCACCTGCTGGTAATACTTCTGCCACTCCGATGCAGGATCGTCGTAGTTGCGTTTCTGCCAGAAGTTATAAAAAAAGCGCTGCATGGTGGGAACATCAGTGGTCTTGGCGAGGTTGTAGGCATAGTCGCGCTCGGCTTCCGAGGCAATCGGAGCAATGCAGCGGAGAAAATCGCGCAGGCTGTCAGCATGCACGATGCGACTGGCAAATGTATTGCCTACCACCACAGATGAAAGGTCGCCAATCCGAAATTCGACTCCAGGGTTCGAACGCTGGAAAAATACCTTGTTATTCGTCACCACTTTATTATTCTGGTCACGCACCTCAAGCACCAGGTTGTAATTGCCTGATGGCAGCTGGGCGATGTTCATGCTGTGCAGGATCACATTTGCCGTCCGGGCATCCATGCGTTTACGAAAAACAAAATCACTCATGCGGCTGAGGTTCTCGTTCGACTCGATGTAACCATTGACGAGGAATTTGCCTTCGGAGCCAAACACCTTACTGGTGTTGTAGATTTCGGTGTAGAAATTGAGTTTGCTGCTCGAGGCCGGATAAAAAGCGTAAACCATTGGAATGAGGTCGTACCCGTTTTTGGTCAGCTCGGTCTGGGTCAGGGCTGTTTCGAAACGTTCGACGAGCTGAATGGCCGAAAACTGAACCTTTGTGTTATCGAATTCGAGGCTGACTTGCTCCGATGTGCTGAAAGGAGGCACCTGACTGTTGTTGGGATCCGACATTTCGATCATCATGGTGTAATTACCGGCTGGCAGCAAGAAGCGCTGCTGATCGATGATGCCGATAGCGGTGCGGCTAAGGTCGTTGATCTTCGGGCTGTTAAGGGTGTATTTGGCGAAGCTTCGGATGCTGTCGTTGCGGGCAAAGCTGATGGTGATGTCGATGGCTGCCTGAAAATGCTGGTTGCCATCCGGAACAAACACCACGCTGTTGCCATCGATGGCCAGATAAACCTCGATAAACGGGTCGGCATCCGGCACATTGAAAGTGGCATAGGAGAGGAAAGCCCTCAGGCTTTTTTCATGATGCTGTGCTTTGCTGTTCTTATAACAGCTAAATATTAGTAAGATAGCGAGTAAAACTGTCGTGATATGGGTGACTCGGGTACGCATTGTTTAATGTGTTTCAATCATTTGTAGCTGAGGTTTCGTCCGGTCCCTGTTCGTTGTTGTTCGAATCAATGACCTGCGGGGATTGAAGAAATACCTGCCGGGCGCCTGAATTTACTTTTGTAGAACGAACAGGACACTGACTACTGTCTTTGATACAAATATAATGTTTTATGGTGTAAAAAGGGTGTTGGCACAGACAATGGCATGGTGGGCTGTGTTTTTGGCATATGTTTGCCAATCGCAGTGGTTGGCTTAAAAAATGTTTTTAACTTTGCTGCGGAGGAATGGCAGAGTGGTCGATTGCGGCGGTCTTGAAAACCGTTGTTCCCTCGCGGGAACCGGGGGTTCGAATCCCTCTTCCTCCGCAAACCCAAAGCAAACACTCCCGCCGAAAGGCGGGAGTGTTTTTGCATTCAGGCAGCCGCCGTGCTTGCACGAGCGGCTGCCTGAATGCAAAAACCGCAGTGCGAAGCAGATAGTTTGCATTGGGCTTAAGCCCCCCTTTTTGGGATCAGCGAAGCTAATCCCTGTGAGTATATTCACGGACGGCTTCTGAATGCAAAAACCGCAATGCGAAGCACAAGCTTGCTCAAATCGTTGCGGATGAACCTGTTTGTTCATTGTTGTCATCAGCTGGTCCGGACTGTTGAGGTGCATCTGCCCGATAAACATATTTAGCCAATGGAGGTGTTTATCTAAAGCGTTTTATCGCCTCACACAATAAATGATAATACATTTAGGCTGAATTTTGTCATTGACAAAAGGTTTAACAATAAATAAGGAGAGGGACAAATGTCAGTAAAACACAAAAGATTAGGTAAGCACGGGGTGCTTGTCAGCAACATCTGCCTTGGCACCATGAACTTTGGCTGGCACACCAGCGAAGAAGAGAGTTTCAGGATTATGGATTGCGCCCTGGAGTCGGGCATCAATTTTTTTGATACGGCCGATGTTTACGGCTGGTCGGTGGAACACGGCCATACCGAAGAAATCATCGGACGATGGCTTGCGCAGGGAGGAGGGAGGCGCGATGCCATTGTGCTGGCAACAAAGGTTTACAACCCCGTTGATCGCAAGGCTAATCTGCCTGAAGTGAACAGCGACGGGCGAAGCCTGAGTGCCTACAAAATCCGAAAGCACTGCGAGGGCAGCCTGAAACGCATGCAAACCGACCGGATCGACCTTTACCAGATGCATCACATCGACCGCGAATGTCCGTGGGTTGAAATATGGCAGAGTTTCGACACCCTCATAAAGCAGGGTAAGGTGATCTAAGCAGGCTCGAGCAATTTTGCTGGCTGGGACATTGCCACCGCATGTCAGGAGGCCCGCCGACGTGGTATGCTGGGGTTGGTGAGCGAGCAGAGTGTTTACAACCTCGACAACCGGATGGTAGAGCTGGAGGTGATTCCGGCATGCCGGCATTATGGATTGGGCTTCATTCCGTGGAGTCCGCTGGCCGGCGGATTGCTGGGCGGCATTATCGAAAAGAGCAAGGGTTCGAGGCGACTCGACAAGAGCCAGGTGGACCTGCTGGCCCGTAAGCGCAACCAGGTGGAACAGTACGAGGCGCTTTGCCACGAAATAGGACATCCACCCGCCGAAGTGGCGCTGGCATGGTTGCTTCATCAGCCGGTGGTGACAGCGCCTATCGTCGGGCCACGCACCCTGGAACAACTCGAAAGCGCAATAAGGGCAGCAAGCATACGGCTGGAAGAGGAAGTGCTCAAAAAACTGGACAAAATTTTTCCCGGTCCCGGTGGCGAGGCTCCCACCGCATACTCCTGGTAATCAATGCCGTAATTTTGCATGGCCTGGCCTCAGATCGGAGCACAGACCATCTTGTGTTGCTTTGAAAACTTATCGCACGAATTAAATTCACCTATGATAATAAAACGACTGATCAATTTTCTTGCATTGGCTTTTCTGCCAGTCATTTCCTGCAATAGTGTTCAGCAGACCGGAGCTGCGAAAGAAGGCGCCCCTGCATCTGAAACGGAAGAACCACGCATTGAAATCTATGATTCCCTTGCTTTTGCCTTGCTCGACCCTGATGATCCCATCGAAACATTGGCTCAGGGCTTTTATTGGAGCGAAGGACCTTTGTAGATTGATGCATTGCAGTCGCTGATTTTTTCGGACGTGCCTGCCAATAAGATATACCGTTGGAACGAGGCGGAGGGCCTGAGCGTTTACATAGAACCGGCTGGACATACGGGAGAGGAAAATAAAGACTCCGGCAGGGGACCAAACGGTTTGATGCTTGATATGGAGAACCATCTGTTGATCTGTCAGCATGGCGACAGACGCATTACACGCATGGATGCTGGCCTGAAAGACCCCAAACCAAAGTTTGTAACCATAGCCGATGCGTATGCGGGCAGGCCATTCAATAGTCCGAACGACCTTGCCATGGACGGTGCAGGTAATATCTATTTTGCGGATCCTCCCTATGGTCTGCCGGAAGGCTGGACCGGAGCAATGGGCTTCAATGGCGTGTTTAGGGTGAGCAGGAACCAGGATGTAACCTGGATGGTGGACAGTTTATCAATGCCCAACGGGATTGCCTTGTCGCCCGATAACAAAACACTCTATATCAATCAGTCCGACCCGGTCAGGCCCGTCCTGTACCGCTACGACATTGCAGCAGACGGATCGCTCGAAAACGGGAAAATCCTCTTCGATTTTGCCTTATCCGCTCAAAACAACAAAGGATTGCCCGACGGTCTGAAGATTCACCCCTGTGGCCATATTTTTACCACAGGCCCGGGAGGGGTTCATGTCATCAGTCCGGACGGAAGACAACTTGCTCTGGTAAAAATCGTCAGAGCCACCGCCAACTGTGCTTTCGATGCCGGGCATAAGTACCTGTACATGACTACCACCGATGTGCTGATGCAGGTGCGATTGAAATAGGCTGACCCAACACTGTCGTTTAAACACTGTGTCTGGTTTTTGTAAAAATGGGTGCAAAAATCCCTGAATTCTGAATGACCGGATAGGGTAAACGACCCTCGAAAATGACTCGATCCGTCTGGAAAGGCAACGCTTTATGGCTTTCTACACTGCCACCAGAACTGTTTTACTGCGTTTCAGCGAATTCTGAACCTCCGACGACGCAAATAATGCTCCCAACGGCACTTTACAAACCCGCGACTACGATTCAAGGGCTTCCAACAGCACTTCTCAAACCCGCGACGACGATTCAAGTGCTCTCAACAGCACTTCTCAAACCTACGACGACGCATCAAGTGCTCCCAATAGCACTTTGCAAACCTCCAACGACGCAAAAAATGCGCCCCACGGCACTTTGCAAACCTGCGACGACACGAAAAATAACTGCGACGATGCAAAAAGAACCTGCAACGACGTTT
>CAYWLJ010000007.1:0-157938 GCA_964459375.1 uncultured Lentimicrobiaceae bacterium
TGAGGGTGGCGCTCACTCCCGTAGGACTGATGCCCTGACAATAGCTACCGCCGCCCGAAAGGTTGAAGATTGCCGGTGGATTGCCACCTGGCCATGTGCCGGTCTGACTTTCCATGAGCTGATTTAGGATGCTGCGAACCTCAAGTCTTTGGATAATAGTGCCTTGTTCCACCACAAGCGTAAATGCTCCTGTATTGAGATCAGAGGAAGTGGCGGCAATGAGGTTGCCCCCAGTTGGGTCATCATAACCCAAAATCACGTATTTCACATTTAATGGATAGCTGGCGTTGAAAGGGATGGTCCCGGCGATGTTCACGGGAATAGAAATTGCCGTGGACGTTGGTAGTACTGTTGTCTGATAGTTGGCGCTGTATGGCGAAAGCCTGTCGCGGTAGCTGGCTGCAGTAGCATTGTTGTTGCCCCTCTGATACAAAATCCACCAAGTTGACTCAGTGGAGGGTGTACCCGGAATGGATGGATTGTCGGCATAGGTGCTGCTTGTTACAAAAGTGCTTCCGTTCCAGACATTGTATTGTGCTGTGCCATTGAAAAGGCGGTATTTTGCATCATTAGAGGTGTAATAACCAACCTGCATGAGAACAGCCCCCTGAGACGTGGTGGACGAGATATCAAGTTGTTGAGGCCTGAGCAAAACATTGGCGTATGCTGCCGGCGATTGGGTGGTGGCATTGGCCGTAACGCCGCTCGAATAATTGTTTCCGGAGGTAATCAGGAATGCTTTGTAGTAGTAGGTAGTAGCCGGACTGAGGCTGGTATGACTGAACGAAGTATTCGCGCCCGAGTACAGCACTGTTCCGTCTCCCGGAAGGGTTTGCCCTGCGCTGTAAGCAGTGCCGTTGGCTGGTGTGCCAAACGAAGCGGTGGGCGACCATGCTAAAAGCACATTGGCTCCCTGCCAGCTCAGGTTGATTTGTGTCTGGCTGGCTGCGGTAGCAGTGAAATTTGTAACTTCATTGTTTGCTGTACCAGTAATCTGAATTTCATCCACTGCCCAATAGTATCCCCAGGTTCCGGTAAAGTTCCAGCGAAACATGACGTTGCTTTGTCCGGCAACGGCAGGAATACTCTGGCTGAAAGTGGCAGGGTTGGCCGAAGAAGCACTCCATGTCTGAATATCAGTCCATGTGGATCCACCGTTAACCGAGTACGATACTTTTACTGAGCTTCCGGTATAGTGCCTGTAATAATGTTTGAAACCCAGCGTAATGCTGCTGAAAGCACTTAAATTAAGGATTGGAGTCCTGAAGTCGGTATTTTGTGAATTACCTGAGCCATAGGCGTCGCTGTTTAAATAGGCATAATTCCCTGTAAGGGCTGGATTGGGTGAATAACCAGTAATGGTTCCAATTTGCCATACCTGATTGGTACTGTTTAAACTCACTGTGCTCCAGCAAGTTGGCATAGCTGTGGTTACAAAGTTTTCGGTAATGGGAGGCGTAAATACCCCACACAAGGTGGTAAAGGTTTCCTGGTTGCCATAAAAGGTGCCAAAGGCATTTGTTGCATAAGCTCGCACGTAATATGTGGTGCTTGGACTAAGGTTTGTGATCGGGCTGGTAAAAGTTCCTGTTCCTGTTCCATTTAAGGTAAACAGTCCTTCGGCAAGTGTCGGATTTGGCGAAGTTCCCCAACAGACCCCACGGGCTGTTACTGCTGAGCCTCCATCCGAACTGATGTTACCACCCGATTGGGCACTGTTGAGGCCGATTCCACTCACAGGGGTGGTAGTAAGCATAACGCCTCCAGGTGTAAAGGTCTGGTTATTGCCATACGAAGTTCCGTCGGGATTGGTAGCCACAAACCGATAATGGTACGTTTGTCCTGATGTTAATCCCGTAAGGTTTGCGCTCACGTTCTGGACAGTGCTGCCCGAGCCTGCACTGGTCACGGTGGTGGTGTTGCCATAGGAAATGCTGGTGCCCCATTCAAAATAATAGGTGGTGCTGAGGGTATTGGGGTTCACGGTTCCGTTGAGGCTGGCTGAATTGATGGTGACGTTGGTGGCTGCTAGTGTTGCCACAATTGGGGCATTGCCAATTTTGAAGGTTGCAACTCTCGTTTTTGCAGCACTTCCTATGCCAACGTATTGGCCTGTTGCCCAGAATGTTTCGTTGTCCGTGGGGTCGATGGCCAACATAAAATAATCGCCCCAGCGGTTTGAGCCGGTTTGCGACAGGGTGCCTTCGAGGATCACTACCTCCACCACATCCATGATGCCTTTGCCGGCTGCGTATGCCGCCGATGATTGGCCGGTAAAGCGAAGGCCAGGATTCAAAGTGCCTGAGGAAATAGAGTAGAAAAGCCCAATTTTTCCGGAAGGCGTCATGGCTATACTTCCCATCCAACGCGAATGGTTGTCGGGGGCATAAGTGCCTGTCTGACGAATGGACCAGGGTCCGGTGCCAGTGCGTCGCAGTTCGTACCAACGTATGCCCGCCTGATCGGTGCCACTCACATCCACAGTATGGCAGGCAACAATGGTCTGATACGTACCAAAGTTCCGGTACTGAGGTCTGTGCATAAGGATTTGATTCACAGCATCAAGTTTCTGTGTCGTACCTTTTTGGGCAATATTGTCCCACGAGCTTCCGAAATTGCTGTCAAAAGCAGGTACATTGATTTGCAAAGTGCGCGTAAATGTGGATGAAGCGGGAGTAGTCCAGTTCACATTAAGCTCGTAAATCCAGATTTGATCGCTGCCTCCCCATGCATCATCATTGATGGTGATAAACACTCCTGGCGAGCCTTCCGGTGCAAGGGGTCCATCATTATCCAGGGGTGGAACGCAGTGGAAGCCACTGTTGGGTCGGAGGCTGTTCTTGAAACCTACCATCTGCGCGGTGGCTCCTGTGAGCATTTTACTTCTTTCCAGCACATAGATATCTTTCCGGCCTGCAGTCGCAGTGTTTGTGCCCATATAGTATCCGTCGCGCCATACTCCCAGCTTAGGGTAGTCGGGCATATCGTCCACATCAAAAGAATAACGATGCCAGGTGCCGGTGGGATCAGATGTAGTGGATACTGCTACTAGAATGTAGTCGTTTGTACCAGCTATAGAAAATTCTGCAACCAGCCAGCGCTGGGCTGCTTCGTCCCACAGTATGATCGGGTCGCCGTCATTGTATTGCGAGCCGGTGACGCCTTCAAATAAAAGATTGAGGTTGGTCGGGCCTGCAACAATAGAACCTGCCTTATTATAAATGGCGTAAACGGTGTTGATGGTTTGAAAATAATGCGTTTCATTGACGTCCCCATTTACGTCTGAAGGTTTATATGGCGAAGTTTGCCCATCAAAATTCAGAAAAACAGGTCTGTTCTGAACGGTCCCCATTTCGAATTGCCGTATAGGATCACCATCTGTTGGCAGGGCAGTTTCGGCATAAGGATACAAACGCTGCTTGGGTTCCCAACTTTGTGAGCGAAGCCTGTTCTTACCTTTTTCTACCAGGGCATTAAACTCTTCTTCGGTAAGCTGGGGCAGGTCGCGCAACGGCCTCGATAGTCCATGATATCTTCCGGTGATAACCAGGGGTTCATCATCAATCACCTGACTATAGGTTGTTGAAACTATCAGATATAGCAGCAGCGATGCAAAAATATGCGCCAGGAACTTTTTCATGCGGATAAATTTCGGTCTGGTTTGTGGTTAAGGTAATAATTTATGGCAACGTTAGCCTAATCAGGGACAGCCAAAAAAACCCGGCAGGGTTTTTTCTGCCGGGTTTTCTGTTGTTTACCTGTTAAGGTTATCTGGTCATGACAAAGGTGCCGCGAACCGTGTACGTGCGCTGAGCACCTTCGGCAATGATGCGGTAGAAGTAGGAGCCTGAACCTTGCAGATCAGATCTGTTGATGGTCAGCTGCTGAGTGCCGGCGGGTTGGCTGGCATCGAGCAGTGTGCTGACTTCCTGACCCAGACTGTTGTAAACTACCACCTTAACCTTGCTGTCCACCGGCAGGGTATATTGCAGGGTAGCGGTGTTGTTGGACGGGTTGGGGAAGATGGAATGCAGCAGGCTTGCGCTGAGGTCTCCACTGCCCGAACCGGTTTCGATGAAAGCAGTTTTGAGGGTAACCGGTTCGATATTCAGATTCGGACTTACAAACTCCGTCATTGGAAGCAACTCGAACAGTGGCGTTCCGGCATGAATGTCAGCCAACAGTTTCACTCTGAGGGTGGCTAATACCTCACCCTGACTGATGCTGAAACCATTAACATCTACCTTGCTCATTCTAATCTCACCTGCCTTGCCGTCGATGTAGAGTACCGGGAAGCCTTCGGCGCTGAACACCTCAATAAGTTGCTTGTTGTACTTCAGTCCGAGGCCTGCAGCACCCAGAGTTAGGTCGCGATCAGCAATAACCGGAACAGCAATCTCGCTGCCCACCGAAGCATTGATCACCCCTTCGTAGGCAAGGCTGGCGCTGGTCTTGCTGTTGCCTGAAGGAATATGTGAAGCGTTGAGGTCGCCGGTGCCCACGAGGTAGATGTTGTAAACATTGAGTCCATCCTCCAGACCTGTAAGCACGCCCTCGTAGTACACGCTGGACGCTATTGAACCACCCTGATAAACCCCGAAAGGTGTAAATACGGTAGTGGGCGCTTGAGGGTAGGACTTGGCTGCATGGTTGTTCAGACGCACGGTGGCAATCTGGAAATCATGTTTGCCACCGGGCAGCGGATGATAGGCCGGATCGTTCACAATGCGATATTGCAGCAGGAGGCCGTCCAGACCGGTCAGATCGCCTGAATTGTTGAGGTCGGCCACTTTGCTGAACAGAGCGGTGTAATTTGGTACAGCCACAGGAGCAATCCAGGGTAAGGTGGTGAGGATGCTGTTTTCGGCACCCATGAATCCGAGGATGAGCGCATCGATCGAGCTGAGGCCACCCCAGTTATTCCACATCCATGAGGTATTCAGGAAGTTTTGGTTAGCCTGTTCCCAAACGCGCAGGGTGTAGGTCTTGGCCGACTCGGCACCAATAAATTCGAAGTGTGAATCGAGGTTGTTTTCGAAGTTGTAGCTTACCAGTTGCCTATCGCTAACCGGCTGTCCACCTTCGAACAACTGCACATAGAATACACTTCGGCTGTTGGGCGAGGGCACAACATTTTCATTGGTATTGAAGAACTTGATCTGTCCTGCAATCTTGGCTGTTGAGCTGAAGGTGGCTGTAAGCAGTTCGTAGCACTCGGTGATGGTGAAGCTGAAGGTCGGTGTTGTGGAAACAACCACGCCGTTCTTGTTTTTCCAGTTGACAAACTCCCAACCCGGGGTTGGTGTTGCCACAACAGGTACCATGGTACCGAAGGCATAGTTTCCGCCACCGCTCACGGTTCCGCCACGGGTCGGGTTGGCTGCAACTTCCAGTAGTGGAGGATTGACAACCATAGTAATGGCATTCGACGTGGCAATGGGCTGCACGGCGCAGAGGTGGTTCGATGTCATGACCACGGTCACCACGTCGCCATGGGCTGGTGCATAGGTAAATACGGCGCTGTTCGTGCCGGCGTTGTTACCATTCACTTTCCACTGATAGCTTGGGCTTTGACCACCATTAACGGGTGAAGCAGTGAATGTAACCGGAGTGCCGGTGCATACCGTAGTTGCACTGGAAGTGATGCTGACACCGGCAATTAGGTTACCAGTAACATTAACAACAATCGGGTTGGAAGTGGCCGGGTTGTTCAATGCGCAACCAATGCTCGAAGTGAGCACAACAGTGACGATATCACCATTTGCGGGCACATAGGTGAAGCTGGCACTGTTGGTGCCGGCATTCACGCCATTCACTTTCCATAGGTAAGCTGGAGCCAGACCACCATTGACCGGTGTGGCCTGGAATGTAGCCGGCGAGCCGATGCAGATTTCAGGGGTTACCTGATTGATGGTCACACTCACCGGCAGGTCGTTCTGCAGTGTAAGGGTCATGCTGCTGCTCATCGAGCATTGGCTTCCGGGGTCACCGGTAATGGTTAATGTTACACTTCCATTGGCAATATCCTGAGAACCAGGAGTATAAACCGGATTGACAATACCCGTATTGCTGAAGGTACCGTTGCCGCTAGTTGTCCAGAGCACTGTGGCGTAGTTGGAAGCAGTGGCTGCTACAATCGGGAAGGATTCGGAGGTGCACACCGCTCCATTGCCACCGGCATTGATCAATGGCGAACTGATCATGGTGAGTGTGGCGTTCACATAGGTAAAGCTGTAATTGTTGCTGGCTCCGCCTGATACGGTGATTGGATAGGTTCCGGCGGCTCCCCCTGCCTGTGCAGTTGTTGAGATGACCACAGGCGCATCGAGGTTTTCGGGGCCTTCGCCAGTTACAAAGCCACTATAACTGAATGTGAGCTCGGGCAGTGGCTGATTCTGGCAGACGGTTTTGTTGTCGGCCGTTGCAGTGAGTTGCTTTTTATTAATGGTAAGCGTAGCTTGTACACGGTTGCTTTCGCATCCTGTGGTGGTGTTCTTACTTACAGCCCAGGCCGTGTAAATACCGGCATTGGTGGCTGATGGCGCCGTTGTGACATTGCCGCCCGTGGGTGCATCGTACCATACAAGATCGGTTCCGGGTGCCGGTGTTGCAGTTATGGTGTGCAGCATGGCATTATAGATCACGGTGATGTTGGCTGTGGTTGGCACAGGCACTGCAGCAGGCTGTGTGAGGGTAACCGAATTGGATACCTGAACATTGTTGGCATCAAAAACTGTGTAGTTGTAAACGCCGGCAGCCAGGCCGCTGATGTTCTGATTGGTTGAAGTGAAACCATCAGGACCTAACCAGAGGTAAGTGTAAGGGGGCAAGCCACCCAATACATTCAGGTTTATTGCTCCGTCATTCGAACCAAAGCAGCTCAGATGTTGCGGATCGGCAGTAACACTCATTCCTGCTGCAATCAGCACTTCATCAATATCCCAATAGTCAAATTGGAAGTGATTGCCATCAATGACCCAGGCAACATAAGTGGTTGAGCCAATGTTGTTTAGCAGGGTTGTAGTGATTATTTCAGGTGGGTAAGTCGTATTGCTCTGGGTAGCAAATGACCACTGCTCATCTGTCCATGTTATTCCATCCGAGCTGGTTTGAATCTTGAAAGTGGCGCCAACGCCATAATCATCAATCCTTGACCTGAACCTGAGTGTAAGTTGCGACTCACCCTGCGTGTTCAGGGCCGGGCTGATAAGTCTGGATATCCCAATACCCGACTGGAACGAGGCTCGCATCTCATAGGGTGTACCGCCTGCATTGCTGGCATTGGCTACTGTCCATCTGTTTGAGGTTAAAGCGCCACTGTAGGTTTGTGTCCAGCAAATCGGGAAAGCTGAGGTGTTAAAATTCTGTACATAAGGAATCGGTAAGGTGGTGCAAAGTGTATTAACACTAACTTCAGGACTAAGACTTTGACCCTGTGGATAAACAGCAGCCACGGCATAGTAATAGGTACTTGCTCCGGCTGTTGTTTCGTCAAGATAACTTGTGCCTGTGGTATTGAATTGTGCATCGTAATTGCCGGTAGCGGTTCCGCGATATACAACATAACCGGTGGGGTTCTTACCCTCAGCAGCTTCACCCGTTACCAGGATCGATGGAGCTTCGATACCAACCTCTACGATTGTCTCCGGTTTTTCAGATTTTGCTTTTTCTGTCAGCATTACCACAGGCAAGTGCATCATGGCCGGATTTTCGTCACCTGGCTTTAGCACAAGTTCGCCTTCTGCATCAAGGTTCATGTATGCTCGCATCATGAAGTTGTTGCTTACGTTGTTCCATGCGGTGCCTTCGTTGTTGGTCCAGCGGCTACGACCAAAGCTGAAACCGTTGTCTGTTCCAACGAAAGGCCCAACTTCACTTGCTGCAGGCCACTGTGTAACGATATAGTAGTTTTGACCGGCAGTTACGTTCAACGGACTGTTCAGAGGCAAAATGATCCATTGTCCTGTGGTGGATGTAACAGGTACATTGTTAAAAGTTTGGATTGGCGATCCAAGGTTTGGATTGCCTGAAGCCTCAGGACAGAGCATGATATTCTCCCAACCAACGGCCGGTCCGGCATTTACTTTTGTCAACAATGAGATGTGCGTGAGTTGACCATTTTGAGGTATGGTGATCCTGGTGCTAAACATATGCGTAGTTGCAGAGGGATTGGCAACCCAGAACCATGATTCAGCAGTATTATCATCATACCTGATTTCGTTGGCCGGGAAAATGGGCGCATCCCAATTGAGCTGAACATGGGTGGGTGCAACAGGGGTAGCCGCCAGGTTTTGCGGACTGTGCACATAGCCGCGACCTGTAAGCGCTGCGGTCCATGTTCCGTTGTTTTCAACAACCTGCAACTGGGCATTTTTCTGTCCGGGTGATGTGGGCTTGAACATTACATTTACTGTAGCAGTACCGTTGGCCGGTATAGTGAGCGGATACGTGTTGCCATCCTGCTTCATGAATTGATTATTATCAGCACCAATAATATTTACCCCACTTACGGTAATAGGCGTAATACGGTTGTTTTTAAGGGTAAACTGTGTTGGTGCCGACTGCATGCCTGTAAAGATATCCCTGAAGTTAGCTTCTTCGGGCATAAACTGGAATGCAGGCTGTTCTTCGATTCTGATATTGTCCACAGCAATGTAATCAACGTCCGCTACCGAATAGGCATGCCATCCGAAATAATGCGGGCCTGATGTTGTGGGTGTGAAGTTGATCACCTGCTCCTGATAAGTGGCAATCAGCATGTTCGGGTTATCCCAGATAACTGTACCTGCACTAATGCCTGCAAGGGTATTTGTGCCGGCAACGGTTACCTTCATCTTTTCTGGTACTCCTGCCCAGCCTGGTGCCTTTACATAAAAGCGGACAAGATAAGGCTGGCCTGCTGTGAGCTGGATACCGGGAGTTACCATCCAGGAATTTTTAGCAAAAGATGCATGGTAAAACACCCCGACAAAATTCGGTGCTGTTACATTACTGATAGTGGTATTATTGCTTATTGTCCAGGGCCTGGCATCTGTGCCTGTCTGGGCTGTGTAACTTGACCATCCGGCTGGTAAGGTGGGTCCGATAGCTGAGGCATCAAAGTTTTGTGTAAAAGGCGTACCGAACAGTGTGGTAGCATTTGCATTCACTGAGGTAGAGGAGTAAACCGGTCCGGCAACAACCGACCATGCACGATAAAAGTATTGTGTTGCAGGTGTGAGTCCTGTATGAGGGTACAAACCGGATGCTGCACCTATGTAATGCACTGTGCCCCCGCCTGTAATCTGTGCACCGGGAGTCAGCGTACCTGTGGGAGTTCCAAACGTGTTGCTGTTATTCCAGGCAACAATAATGTTGTGGTTCAGCGCATTTGGGGTAGCTGTAAATGCAATCGATGAACCGCTTGTTGGGGTTGCAGTCAGCGTTGCCGGAGCAGCAGGACCAGTAGTAATATTGCCTGTCAGCGGTGATGTTGTCCTGTAAACAGGTCCGGTACATGATTCTGAGAGGTTGTATGCAAACACAAAGAAGTAGTATTGTGTACTGCTGTTGAGACTCGCACTTGAAAACTCAGTCAGCGGGCCGCTGTAAACAACTGTGCCATCGCCAAGCGCTTCACCGGGTGCGTAAATGGTATTGTTTACCGGAATGCCGCCCAGAGTAGCAGAGGTATGACGCACAACCAGATAGCCATTGGCAGAGGGCGAAGCCGTGAACGTGCCATTCACCGAAACTGATGTGGCGGTGAGGTTAAGCGCTGTAGGCTGAGCGCCTGGTACAATACACGGTGGGGGAATCTGCTCAATCTTGGCATTATCGAGGAAGATGTTATTGCCAAAAGCACTGATGCCCTGGAAGATGATATAACCTGTTCCGGATGATTCGGCAGGGATGTTAAAGATGTAATTATACCAGCCCCCTGCGGGAACTACTGGTGCAAGATTGATGCTCCGGTGGACTGTTCCAAGCTCTGTTGCGCCAGTTAGGCTGGGGGTGGTGTTGTAATGCACAACAACACGGTCGGCATTGGTGAGGTAACCATTGTCCCTATTCATCCAAAAGTTAACCCTGTAGTTAGCATTCGGGAAGTTGATGGCTGGCGATACCAGGATGGCTGAAGTACCTGAAGAAAAGTTGTACGACCTGAACTGAGCCATGCGGGTGCCTTGCTGCGGGCTGGTTGTTGGGTTTGAGCCGCTTGCTGTGCCTTCCCACAGACCTGTACCGCTGATTTGTGCACCAGTCCAGCAAACAGGCGGAAATGTGGTGGATTCAAAACTTTCGGTTACAGGGAAAGTACTTAATACAGGACATGCAGTGGTAGCATTGGCCGTTACCCCGGATGAATACAATGGGGCATTGTATGAGAATAACTTATAGTAGTATGTTGTGGCGGCTGTAAGTCCGGTATGGCTGAATGGAGAACTCAGACCGTTATAGATCAGAGTTCCGCCTGCAAATGGTTGGCCAACAAGTGGAGGTGCCCCGGTAGGATCGGTAAAGGTGCCTGTAGTATTGAATACAATGACTACCGGGTTGTTAGCTGCATTAGGAGTGAAACTGATATCGATCTTATCCTGACCGTCAGCAACAGCAGTTACACCAGATGGGTTGGCAGCTGTCATGGTGGTGGCAAAGCCAAAATAAGCACCCTGGGTACCAATGGGGGCAATGGGACCGGGAGCAGCAACGGCAGTTGTTCTGGAATACTCTGTGTTGTCGAGAATCAATCCTGTACCTGAAGCATTGGATCGTTGAGTCCATGGGCCGCTTATTGCCGGAGCCTGAGCTACCCTGAGCTCAGCCTGATCGCCGATCAGTCCGTCGCTATTGCCACCAGTGTTGTTTCGGCCTCTGATGGTTACAGTAGTATTGGCCGGAAGATCGGGGCCTCCGAGAAGGTCAACAAACCATCCTCTTGGCGTAATAACCTGTGTTAGCGGAGCATTGGCGGTGCCACTGAGTGCTCCTGTCAGGCTCACTTTTACTGTTGAGCCAGTCCAGTTTGTGGAAGAGCCAAAGCTGATTGTCTTCAGATTATTTTCATTTCTGGCCGTGTCGGCAAAGCCTGTGCCAACCCCAAGCGAGAAGTTCCTGGTTGTGAAATTCGCTGTCGGAAAATTAATCCTCAAAGGCCCGGCGATGTAAGAACCATGGTTGGTTATATGTGTGGCCGGGGCAGTTGCAATCGTCTGTGCGGTACCTGTAGGGCCTGCTACGAAAGTGCTTAATGTCAGCAGATTGGCATCCGTAGTTACTAGAATACCACGGGTGAGGGTGAGTGTGCCTAAAGCGGCAGTACCAAGAACCACAGGGTAACCGAGCTGCATATTGTCGTGTGTGTTCATGGTGAACGTTCCTTCAACATAGCCCACACCGGCATCCTGCCTGATTTCGTGCCCGGATGTAAAGAGCTGTTTCGAGGCCGGATGGATATTTGTTGTGATATAACTGGCTGAGCGGTTGACACTTGCGCCCCAGATAGGTTGGGCTGATAAGCTTCCTCTGGAGCTTCTTTCAATGGTTTGAGTGGTTAACACTGAAGATACGCCCGCTGTCAGGTTGCCGTTTGGATTTACAACACCATTGTACAATCCAACAAGACCAGTAACAGATATTGGCATATTGTAGGTAACACCCCCTGAGTTGATATGCCAGGAGTTACTTGCCCGACCATTATTAAATGTACCACTTCCGCTAAGGCTTGCGGGTGCTCCACCTACCCATACGATATTTCCTGCTCCTACACTGAAGTTGGCAGTCCCGTTGTTGATGAAATTGCCACCGAAATACACCCTCTTACCGGTAGTACCGCTGAAGGCATTTAATGTTCCGCCTGCATTTACAGTAACATCGCCATAAGCATGAATAAGCTGCGTCGTTGAAGTGGTGGCATAAGCCAGTGTGCCATTGATGGTGAGGTTCTGGGTGCGTGCGATATTCACGTTAGCATTGACGGAATGGCCAGCAGCAATAACCACATGATCGTCGGCCGAAGGTACAACACCTCCTACCCATGTTGCGGCTGCACTCCAGTTGCCTCCTGCAGCTGAAGTGATGGTGGTTGGCGTAAATTCTTCAACACTGAAATCATCAATCCAGATGTCGTTTGTGCCCCAGGTATTGGTGGCCTCAATTCCAAATTTGGCATTGGCTGTTCTGTAAGCTGCTGGAATCAGTACGTTTATCCTTTGCCAGGGCGTAGCACTCGAAGTAGTTGTGGCAGTAGTGGCATTTGGTGGAATTACCATAATGGAATTCCATGTAGTGCCACCATCGGCGGATGCCATAACCCTTAAATTGAGGTTGCTGGATCCGGCAAGGTACCATAGCCAGAACCTTACATACGGCGTTGTTGATGTGCTGAGGTTTATCGAAGGTGATTCTAAACGGCGTGAACCAAACCATCTTGTTGTGGAGCCAAAGTACCCGTCCTCCAGAAAAACGACCCCTGTTCCGGAAACAGCAGCAGCAGGGCGAGTAGCAGAATAACCGTTAAAGGTCCATGTAGATGCACCGGTGTTGAAGTTCTGTTGCCAGTCTTTCTCACCATCAACACCATTGGTTCCGGGGGTACCAGTTCCAAGCATCACAAACCGGCTTTGTATCCATCCGGGAGGAGCTGCCGGTGTGCCTGTAAAAGGCGCTTCAAAATCTTGTGCAATATACACGGTCCTCGTGCTATGCGATGAAACAGCCGGAAAGGTGTTCGGCTTAGGCAGGGCTATAAGCTCCTGCAAGCCAACAGTGGCATGTTGAACATCACCTGCAGGCTTTACAGCATAATTTGCCTCAGGTGCAAATTCGGCAATCGCCGCTGCTTGTTGCCCCTTCAGACTGGCCGAAACCGCCATCATCAGGAGTAGTAAATAGAACTTACTCATTTTTGTAGGTTGTTAAGTGAATACTATGCTTGTTCTCGTTTTTTGTTTGACATAGATACGATGGAGAGATCACCCCTAAGTTTGCGAAAAAGGGCGATGAAAGGGCCTTTATGGGGGCATCTGTTTTGATTGGTTGTAGCCTTGTGTCATACAGATTCATTTGGTTCGCAATTCAATAAGCTGGATATGAGTAGTTTTTGAATTTCGGTTCTAACTATTTACAGCCGATAAGGACTGCCTGACAACAGAACTAAAACGAAGCAATAATACAAAATTATCACGCAAATGTTATTAATCCTTTTTTTTAACAATCCGATGTTTGAAAAAAAAATGGCCCTTTGACTGGTTGGATGTGCACGAAAACTGAATGCCTGTATTGTTTTGAAGATAATTATAATAGAAGGTTTACGGCTGTAATTTTTTAACTATATGTTTTACAATGAATTAGAAATAATCCATTAAATTGACCCAATCAGCGGATGATTTCATCTGATTTGCGGTAAAAAATATACGCAGCCCCTCGTCCGCCACCTCAAGTCGATGCAACCAAAAACGAGGAGTTAAACCAAGCTATCAAATTGACTTTTCAATGATTCGAAGATTCACAGATTTATCGATTCATACCGCAGGTGTCGGACTACGACTCGAAAATTTGCTAGTAAAACATACGTACAATTAACACATCGACCCAAAATCGCGTTCATCCATGACATAAAAAAAGCCGCCCATGAAGACGGCCTTTTTTCATTTCGATCAAGTTTATCTGATAATCAGGCGTGTACTTGTTGTATGCAGTTGTGTGCCTTCGAGCAGGAGCTTCACCTGATACAAGCCCGGTGCAGCAAAGAATTCCTCACTGAGGCTGATGTGGGTTATGCCTCCGTTCACCTGATGCTCCCTGCTCAATACCAGCCTGCCAAGCTGATCGGTGATGGCCAGGCTGAGTTTACCCTGTTCGGGCAGGCTGATTTCGAGTGTTGCATTGCCTGAAGATGGGTTTGGCCAGATAACAGCCTGCATTGATTTTGCTTCAAATGCGTCAGGGGCAGTGAGTGTGAGCGCTGTGTTTTTCAATACCTCAAGCTGGTCGTTGATCAGCTCGCTCTCCAGCAGTCTAATTTTCGAAACCATGCCCCCGTCAATATTTATTTTCAGAAGATCATCCCCGGCATTAAGTCTGTATATGGGATTATACAGGGCCACCGCACGCAGGATTCCTGTTTCTGCATCATAGTTCCAGATTTCGGTTCCTGATACAGTGCTGACCGAAAGGCCTTTGCCTATTTCCAATGCGATGCTGAATGCCTTGAGGCTTACTCTTTCACCGAGTGTTAAACTGATCTCGGGCAGCATGGTGGTCTGACGATGAATTAGGTTCTGGCTTTTGAGGGCAGCATTGTTATCAAAATAAGAAGCGTTTAAGTCGCCAACTGCTGTGAAATAGATGTTGTAGATGTTGGTTCCGGAGGTGAGTGCCGGCAGGGTAGCTTCGTAGTAAACCGATGAGGCCATGCTTCCGGCCTGATAGCTGCCCGTGCTGCTGAACAATACGTTAGGTGCGGCCGGGAAGGTTTTTGCGGCATGGTTGGCCACTTTGGCGGCCGACAATAAGAAGTTTGGCTTCCCGCCGGGAAAAGGCGAAGTGTCCGGGGCGCCCACCATCCTGTAGGCAAGGGTGAGGGCATCGCTGCCGGTAACATCAGTGGTATTGTTTACATCGGCCAAATAGTTGCCGAAAGGTGTAACGGGCTGGCCTGCCATTGGCACAATCCAGGGGAACTGCTCAACAAGAGGATTGCCTGTGCCAATGTAGCTGATAAGTACAGCGTCCACAGCACTGGCACCACCCCAGTTGTTGAATGTCCAGGTATTGCCGAGCAGTGATGAGGGGGTCTGTTCCCATGCCCTGAGGGTGTAGGTCTTTCCGGCCTCGAGGTTTCCAAACTCAAAATAGGAGGGCAGATTCAGCTCGAGATTATGGCTCACCAGCTGGCGTGGACGTACCGCGATACCATTTTCGAATAACTGCACATAGAATACTCCATTGGCATTGGGCGAGGGGATAATGGTTTCATCAGCGTTGAAATACTTCAGCTGACCTGCCAGCTTTTCCTGTCCGACACCTCCGGCAAGGTCAAGCACGATGATGTTATTTAAACCGCCGGAAGGATTGGCTGTATTGATGTTGCCCCAGAAACCGTCGGTGCTGTTGAAGCTGTTCACAACCTGACCGGTTACCAGACTGCGTTCTTCGATTCGCCTGATGCCCTGAGGATTTACGTTCGGAACGATACCTCCCCAGGCACCATTCACTCCTGACACCAGATCGCGGTAGAACACCGGATAAGTAGTTGCGCTGTAGTCAATGCCTGTAGTCTCGATGCTGGTGCCATAAAGAGGTCTGCCTGTACCGGAAGTATTATCATAAAGGAATGCAAAATTGCGCGGTGAAGCTCCGGAGGTAGCTCTGATGCCGGTTCCCTGAGCTGGATCAGCTGCTGTCCCGAAATTGATTACCCTCACATCAGTGGTAGTGAAATGGGTAAAAGCTGCTGTGCCTCCCTCTCCATCATTAAGCCTCAGGCGCATCATCACATTGGCACCGGCTGCAAAACGGGCATTGCCGGTAGGTTCGAGCATGAACCAGCCGCTGTAACTGCCATTATCATCGGTAGTGAATTCGCCAAATTGCCCTGCAACAGAGAATCCGGGCGATGCTGTACGGAAGAAGTTGTTGCCATTCACATAAATCGGATTGCCGGCTCCTGCAATCGTGGGGCCATCGGCGCTGTTCACTGCCTGATTGGTGTAGCGGTAGGTGCTGTTGGGTTTGAGATTTTGAAGCCTGAGCCGGAAAGCATAGGGCAAGCGGTTGTTGTTGGTGCCACTCAAACCTTGCATGTACTGTGGCAGCACAAGGGCAGTCATTGTGGGTGCGCCAAGTGTGGCACGACTGGCCTGCGGAACGCTCCCATCCGTTTTGAAATTGATGGTGGCTCCGCTACCATTGTATGGATAGAGCTTGAAGTAGTAAGTTGTTTCAGGGTTAAGCCCGGAAAAGACAGCTTGCTGCTGGCCTGCAGGGACATTTTTCACTAGCTGACCATCCGCTTCGGGTTGTCCGTCAACTGGGGCACTTATTGCATCAAAGCCGATTGCTGAACCTTTGATCAGGTATGCCTGGGCATTGGGTACGGCATCCATCCAACTAGCAGTGAGCTGTGTTTGCGAATTAACCGCAACCACAAAGCTATTGGCATGAGCAGGTGGTTCGGCTGCCGGAGGAACGACTGATCCTTGCAGAATTACTGTTTTAACGTCGGCTCCGGTGGAGGAGGCATTCACCTGCTGATTGTAAGTGCCTGCTGCCAGCCCTTGTTTGAGCCTTACAAAAACAGTGGTATTAGACACAGTTCCATTCACATGATTAAAGCTGAGGCTTGCCTGGCCATTGAATCCTGTGCCGCCTGTGAGCGACAGCTCGTATGCTGCCGGTGCATTCAGCTGAAGTGCTGCACTCAGGTTGTTGCCCGATAAAGTGAAGCTCTGCTGGGCCGAGGGTCCCTGTCCTTCCACATAACTGAAGCCCGATAATGTCCCTGGTACAAGAGCAATAGATGGGGTGAAGTCGAGGTTGAGTACGAGTGGACTGCTCAGTCCTCCTGTCGGATTTACGGTATTGGCACTGCCCCATACTCCAGTGGTCGAAGTGAAGCTGTTCACCACCTGACCTGTTGTGAGGCTGCGTTCCTGAATAAGGCCCACACCACCAGGAAGCAGGTTGGGAATAATCGTTCCGAAGGCACCACTGGTTCCGGCCACATCGTTACGGTAGAACGATGGAAAAGAGGTGTTTCCGGAAAAATCAATCCCGGAAACTTCGACGTGTGTGCCTGCTACCGGCCGGCCATTTCGGCTCTGGCCATAAAGGAAGACAAAGTTTTTGGATGCAAAGGTGCTGTTGGCCCTGAGCGCGGTACCCTGAGCAACAATGGCATCGGTACCGAAGTTGATGACAGTGATATTACTGGAAGTAAAATAATGCATTGCCGTGGTTCCGCCGGCACCGTTGTTGAGTCGGATACGCATGGCAATCTCCTGACCGGGAGTAAAGCGTGCGTTCCCTGTCGGTTCAAGCATAAACCAACCGGCATAGTTGCCCGAAGCGTCTGTGGTAAATTCACCATATTGACCTGCCACCGTAAAGCTTGGAGAGGTGGTGCGGATAAAATCACCATTGGGCATCACAAAAATTGGATTACCTGCACCAGCGGAAGTTGCAGCATCTGCATTATTAACTGCCTGGTTGATAAAACGATAAGTGGAACTGGGGTTGAGATTGTTGAAGGCAACTCGGAAGGCATAAGTAAGCCTTGTACTGTTGGTTCCGCTGACGCCCTGAATATATTGAGGAAGCACGATCTCGACCATCACAGGGCCGGCAGGGGTGGAGGCTGATGCCTGTGGAATGCTGCCGTCAATCTTATAATTGATCGAGTTGCCGCTGCCGTTGTAAGGGAATATCTTGAAGTAGTAGGTGGTGAGTGGTGAAAGTCCCTCGAAAGTGAATGTCTGCAATCCTGCGGCTACATTGCGCACCAGGCTACTGTTGGCTTCAGCAACGCCATCGATGGGTGCCTGAATGTCGGCAAAACCGGTGGTGCTGCCCTTGATCAGGTATCCTGAGGCGGCGGGAACAGCATCAAGCCAGGTTACTTGTATCTGGCTGCTGCTGAGGACACTCGCGTTAAATGCCGTGGCGTGATTTTGCGGCTCGATAATACCGGGGTTAACGACGCCTTGCAGCGAAACTGCACGCGGTTCAGCACTGGGCGAACCCATCAGGACATTTTCGTTATATAATCCGGCTGGTAAACCGGCTTTGAGGCGGACATATATTGTAACCGGGTTAACGCTTGTGCCTACTGGATTTAGAAAGATTTGTGGATATGGATCGAAATTGGGGGCGTCGCTGAGCGACATTTCGTAAGATGGCGGAGCATCAATTCCAAGTGGCCCCAGCAAATTCGAACCACTTACGACAAACGACTGAGTGGTTGAAGGGCCTTGTCCGGCAGTGTAGCTGAAGCCCGTGAGGCTGCTGGGTGTTACGGTGATAGATGGTCCCTGCTTGAGGTCTATGACAATGACGTTTGCAGTTCCACCGGCCGGATTAACAGTGTTGAAGCTTCCCCACTGACCGTTGTTCGAGCTGAAGCTGTTCAGCACATTGCCATTGGTCTTGTCACGCTGCTGGATGAGTCGGACACCATTGCTGTTCTGGTTGGGGATAATGGCTGCAAAAGCACCATCGTCGCCCATAACATAATTGCGGAAAAAGGCTGCCCATGTGGTAGCCGAATAGTCGATGCCGGTGATTTCTATAGGAGTTCCGTAAAGCGGACGTCCTGTTCCGGCTGTGTTATCATAGAGGAATGCAAAGTTACCCGGAGCGAAGTTCGACTCGGCCCTTTGGGCTGTGCCCTGGGTAGCTGAACCGCTGGTGGTGCCAAAGTTGAGCACCTTAACAGTATTTGTGCTTGTTAGATAAGTGACTGCTGCTGTTCCTCCGGCACCATTGTTCAGGCGGATACGCATCTGGACGTTATTTCCCGGCGTAAACCTCACATTTCCTGTAGGTTCGTTGACAAACCATCCGGTGAAGCTTCCGCTGACATCAGTTGTAAATTCACCGTAAGCACCAGCAGTGGCAAGCGAAGGAGAGGAAGTGCGTGTGAAAGTGCCATTGTTGTTGACAAATATGACGTTTCCTGCTCCACCCGCGGTTGGGCCATCTGAGCCATCAACCACCTGATTGATAAAGCGGTAGGTTGCGTTCGGCAATAAATTGCTCAGCGTAACCCTGTAGGCATACATAATGCGGTCGTTATTGGTGCCATTGATGCCCTGAATGTATTGAGGCAGCAGCACCTCGGTCAGCGTGGGCGTACCGGTGATGAGAATATTGCCTGAAACAGCACTTGTCAGACCGGTCGCCGAGGCCTCAAGAGTATAGGTGCCCGGCTGATTGAATTGTATGTCGTTGAAAGTGGCGATGCCATTCGCGGCAGCTTTCGTAAGGGTTCCCGAAATGGTTCCAGGCCCGGAGCCTTTGGTGATGGTGATATTGCCCGAATAGCTTCCATCCACTGTATTGTCAGGTCTGCGTGCCTCAACAGTAAAGCTGGTCAGATTAGTGTTGGCCTGTCCGTTGGCAGGAACGCCAACGAGGGCCAGCTGCGAAGCTGGCGCAAGCACAGTAAAGGTTCCCGATGTGCCTGCGGACAGACTCATGCCGGAAGTAGCTGTCGCTGTGATACTTACACCGGCTTCGGCAGTGTTGTAGGTAATGTCGGTAAATGTTACACTGTTCTCACCGGCCAGGATGGTTCCGGTGAGCGTGCCTCCCAATGTTCCGGTTCCAGTTGCTTTGGCGATGGAAACCTGCGTATTGCTGGTTACTGGTGTAGCAATATTGCTGATATCCTGAGCCTGAACGGTAACCGTGAATGGAGCATTGATGGTCGGACTACTGCCGCCATTCACCGAAGTCACGGCAAGTTTGACCGCAACGCCACCGGCAATCTGGTCTCCGCCAAAGGCAACATTATCGAACCTCCATGTTCCTGCTGTAGCTGCCGAACCTACAGCATTGGCCTGCCGGAACTGACCGGTTTCGGCATAGTGTGCCGCAAGGATACGAACCCCGAAATTGGGGTTATTGTTGGCGCCACTGATTGCGAAAAAGTTAATGATGCGTCGCCCCCAACTGTCGGCGACATTGCTTCCCACAGGGTTTGATGCATCGATACGGCCTAAATCGATGCCGCCACGGTTGGCGCACTGGCTCAGGTAGTTGGCAGGGGTCATATCAAGATTTACCCATACGGTGCCATTGAGGGTGTACTGGATACGGGCAGTGCGTGTGGCTGTGTTCGAAAGCCTGTGATCATAGGCCATCCAGATGTTTTCGCGGCTAGTGGTCGGCACCATAAATTGAACGCCACTCGATTCGTTGGTACTACCCGGATTGGCAGTTCCAATGGCCCAGGCATTTCCGGTGGTCTGAGAACATCCGGTAGTGGTTCCGGTGGCGCTGCCTGGTGCGGTCATGCTCCCAACCACACTGGCTGTTCCTGTGCCTGTGGTTGTTTCGGGACTGGCGGCCGTGAATGCTACGTTAAAATCCCATGTCGTGAAGGCTTCAGGAAGAACTGCTCCTGATACATTAACGTCAACAGGGGTAGCTCCAGGGCTGGCGGCAACGAAGTTTTGTGCATAAATTCCCTTGTTGAGGCCTGCTTTCATTCTGATCCAGAGGGTTCCTGCTACTGAACCTCCTGCAGGCGTCATAACCAATGGATTTTCAGCAGTAAAGGGCGCTGGGGTTGAAGAAATTTCGTAGCCAGCCGGTGGTGTAATGGTCAGGTCACCGGTGAGATCAGTTCCTGATACCAATATGGACTGCATATCCGATGGTCCGCTTCCCTGAAAATACTGGAAACCCAGAAGCTGTGTCGGATTAATGGTTATTGTGGGCGATGGAGGGGCTGTAACGCTGCCACTGCATGTGATGGTTTTCGGATCAGCACCGGTGGATGTAACTGAAATATTTTCGCCGTTGTAATTGTTAACGGAGAGGCCTGCTTTGAGACGAACATAAACGGTAGTTGAAGCCACTGTGCCAGCGGTATGATTTAACACGATCGGGTTGGTGGCAACAAAGCCTATCCCTGTTCCTGTCGAAATTTCATAATTGGCTGGGGGAGTGAGGTTGATAGCTGTAGTCAGGTTTGAGCCGCTTACAGTGAAGCTTTGCTCGGCCGATGGGCCGCTGCCGGCAATATAGGAAAACCCTGTGAGTGATGTGGGTGATACTGAAATGGAGGGTGAACTGGCTGATGTCCCAGTTATACTGATATCATCAATCGAGAAACTCGGACGCCCGCCTGAACCGCTGATTTCGCGGTAAACCCATCGCAATTGAACAACCGACTCATTGTTGCAGGCCGAAGGAAGCGTAACATTTATGGTTTGAGGGCTGAGGCTGCCTGTGCCGCTTGTATTATTAGTTCCGCCAGGATTCTGATATTCAGAATCTGCTACATTAGTAAAAACACCGGAGGTTCCGATCCTGTATTGAAGTCCGATCGCTCCAATACGCTCGGTAGCTACCTGACGCTGCGTGGCAGCCAGAAATGAAACTGAAATATTGGTTAATCCTGTTGTGTTGATGGCCAGCGCTATGCTTCGAAGTGAAGTACCAGTGCTAAGAACCCCTATCTTTCCTATCATATCAAAAACACCGGAAGAAGTAGAACTGTTAGTTCCCATTGATAAGTTCTGATTTCCACTAGGAGCTGCCGTCGGAAACGCTGTAGAAGTGGATCCACTGATATTCCAGCCTTGAATGCCGTCAGGATAAACTGATGTAAATCCGGTGAAAGAAGAAAAGTCCTGTGCAAATGGCAACGATTGTGCCGTTGGATTGCTCTGTGAAAAAACAGAGATCGAGTAGCCTGAAAATAAGCAGATAACTAAGCATAAAATTTTGAACCTCATATAGATACGGTTTTAAGTTTCTTAAATTGAAAGGGTTTAACGAAAAGCAATTCCTCTGGACTTTGTTAAAAGAACAACATTTGTTCAATGCCCGCCAAAATTAGATAAAAAAGGTTATTTCGATCTAGTTTAACTGTTGCACAGGATTGCTATTTTGTAAACATATTGTCAACTTTGCCCCATTGCAATTGCAACTTTTCAGAACCTTTGTCCTGATTTTCGTGTTTATCCTCAAACTTTGGATATGAAGCGAATTAACCTCTGTGTATTTTTGATATTTATACTCGCAATGCCTGTGGCCTGCTCCAAATCACAACTGCCCATGACCCATCCGAATGACATGATAATTCCTGTCACGGTATTGAAGATCAAATATTTAGCTCTCGGCGACAGCTATACCATCGGTGAGGGCGTGCCCGAATCCGATCGCTGGCCTGTGCAGTGAGCAGCTTTGCTCAATCAGGCCGGCATTGCCATTGAGAAGCCACGCATTGTTGCACGCACAGGTTGGACCACCGATGAGCTGATGGCCGAAATCAACCGCCAGCAAATCACTGACACCTTCAACCTGGTTTCTTTGCTCATCGGCGTCAACAACCAGTACCTGGGCAGGTCGGCATTTCAGTTTCGCATCGAGCTGATTCAGCTCATTGATCAGGCCATTTCTTTTACAGGAGGGAATTTTGGACGTGTTTTCCTGGTTTCCATTCCCGACTGGGGGGTTACCCTATTTGCCGCCGGTTGCGACAGGGCACGCATTGCCCGCGAAATTGACGAGTTTAACGCAATCATCCGTCAGGAAGCCAATGCAAGAAACCTGCTCTTCTTCGACATTACCCCCATTTCGCGTCAGGCGGCACTCGACTTCTCGCTCCTGGCTTCCGACAAGCTCCATCCTTCGGGTGTCATGTACCACATGTGGGTTGATATGATGCTGCCTGAAATCCAGAAAATCCTCAAAGCGCCATGAAATCAGCCGCCAACCTTTCTAAAACTGCTCATGCCCTTGATACTGCCGACCCTTTGGCCCCAATGGCCGGGAAATTTGTGAGGAACTTAAACCTTATTTATCTGGATGGCAACTCCTTGGGTCGGCTTCCATTATCAACGGCTGAACGATTGAATACTGTCATCCACCATGAGTGGGGCAACCGCCTGGTCCGCTCGTGGAATGAGGAATGGATTGGTCTTCCTCAACGCATTGCCTGCAAACTTGAGCAACTGGCAGGTGCAGGGCAGGGCGAGATTTTTGTGGACGACAGCACTTCTGTCAATCTTTTTAAATTGGCTTATGGAGTGCTGAAAGCACGAAAAGGCCGGAAGAAAATCATCAGCGACGAGCTTAATTTTCCCTCCGATTTTTATGTGCTTCAGGGTCTTTCCAAGGGCATGGGCGAGGGTCATGAACTGCTGATTTTACCATCAGAGGATGGGATAAGTGCTGATATACAAATGCTTGAACAGTTAATAGATGAGGATACTGCCCTTGTATGTCTGAGCCATGTGGCCTTCAAAAGTGCCTATATGTATGATGTGGCCCGGGTGAATGCCATAGCACGAAAGGCAGGCGCTATGGTGATTTGGGATTTGAGTCATGCCATAGGATCAGTGCCTGTTGATCTGCGAGCCAACGGTGTGGAGCTTGCCGTTGGCTGCACCTACAAATATTTGAATGGCGGCCCGGGTTCTCCGGCATTTCTCTATGTTAGCAACGATCTTCAGCCGCAATTGGAAAATCCCATCTGGGCATGGTTTGGCCATACGGCTCCTTTTTCCTTCGGGCAGCAATACCAACTGCGACCTGATATTTGGAAATTTGCAGCCGGTACGCCGCCAATCTTATCGCTTGCTGCCATCGAGCCCGGCCTCGATCTTTTGCTGGAGGCTGGGCAGGACGCGCTTAGAGCAAAAAGTCTGAGCCTTTCGGCTCTATTTCTTGAGGCTTATAATGCTATACTTCAGCCACTTGGTTTTAAACTGGCCTCGCCCATCAATCCCGAACAACGCGGATCGCATATCGCATTGCGCCACGTGGAGGGTTACCGCATTTGTCAGGCACTCATCAGTCCAACAGACGGATCAGTACCCATCATCCCCGATTTTCGACAACCCGACATCATCAGGTTTGGGTTTACTCCGCTTTACAACACCCATTCCGAAATCGCGACTACAGCCAACAGGCTTTCGGAAATTGTTTCTTCAAAGACTTACCTGAATTATAGCCCAACGCCTGCAGCAGTAACCTGATTGCTACAGATTTCAGGACAGTAGCTTCGATATTCCTCTGGTGCTTCTGAACTGTTCAAGGAGGGTTTTAATGATGACGGTAATCGGAATCGACAAAATGATGCCTGATACGCCCCACATATAGCCCCAGAACATGAGCATAAAAAGTACTGCTAGTATGTTAATCCTGAAGGACTTACCCATAAGGATAGGTTCGAGAACCGAACCAAAAAGCAATTGGATTGCCGTGTAAAGGGCCGCCACGATAACCACGGATGTGGAAGTGTCAAGCTCAACAAAGGCAAAAAGTGTTGCCAAAACTGTAACCACAACAGAACCAACCATCTGGACAAAATTCAGCGCAAAAGCCAGTATTCCCCAGAAAAGCGGAAAACTGATGCCCATGCCCCAACTGATCAGTCCAAAGGCGATGCCGGTAATAAGACTAACAAAGGCTTTGACTTCCAAAAATTTGACTACGCTCTGCTCAATTGCGATATAAGTCTTTACCGATCTGGTCTTGGTGCTAAAGAGGGTTTGCCCCATCAGCTTTTCGAGGTTGACCGAGCCGGTGAGCAGCAATATTAGAAAAAACAGTGTGAGTAAGAGAAAGGTAAGCGTTCGTTGCACCGATCCAAGGGTTTGGGCAACATTACCAAAGATCAGTTCATTGACCTGTTTGCTTTCCAGTATGGTTCGGGTAACAGGTTTGCCGTTTTCGAGTTCTATGCCCAGCATTCCGGCATAAGGAGCCACTGCATGGCCAAGCCTGCTGTCGAACTTCTGAAAAACTGTTTCTTGATTGTTGATGATTTGCCTTCCTGATAGTTTGATAACAAAAGCAAAACTGAGTCCCAAGATCACGATTACCGAGGTTACAATGCTCAGGGCCAGCAGGCGGTGGATGCCTCTGCGAAGCAGGCGGCGCATCAGGGGCATAAAAAGCAGGGTCAGGATAAATGCCAGCATCAGCGGAGCAAAGATGAACGACAGTTCCTTGAGGATGTAAAATCCCAGCACCACTGCAAATCCAATCAGAATTTTATTGGTTGTCGACAGTTCGTTCATTCGCATACGCTCTGATTGTTAGTTGTATCGTCCGGTGTCGGGCCTGAAAAGCATGTACTTTGACGAGAATCCGAAGACATGCGATTTGATGAGAAAGCTTTCCCCATCGCCTGCAACAAACCTGAAGCGGTAGGGTTTGATATTGTTGTGTCTAATTCCACGCATCAGATCACGCTTTTCGAAAGTAATGGAATATTGTTTTAAGTCAGCACTGCAACTGACAACCACATCGTCAATCCCCAGCTCGGTGATGCTCAGCCTCGACGATTCGCCACGCACAGGGATAAATTCAACAAAAGCTTCAAGCTTGCCCAATGGTTCGCGGCTATTGATTTTCAGCTCGATGGCTGCGGTTTCCCAGCGTGGATTCAGTTCTGTAACCGCAAGCATGCGGCCCCCGCTGATCTGCTCCGATACCTTGTAAGTCCGCGGTTGCGACCGGTACCATTGCCTGAACCAAAGCGCCCCGCCTGCAACAATTGCCAGAAATAAGATGCTGATTTGTTCCTCGGTCATGAACCTTCGTTAAAACCCCGTGCAAAGATAGTGCAGGCTTTTCCGGCAAAATTATCCATGCCATGCCTTTTTATCTTAAAGCTTGTTAATCAATATTATGTGATCAATGGCCAGAAGACTGTTTTGCCCGGAAGCTTCGGGCTTTTTTTGTAATTTTGCCGCTCAAAATCAGAAACCACCATGTTTGAAGGTCTTAGTGAAAAACTTGAACGCTCATTTAAGCTGCTGAAAGGACAGGGCCGCATCTCCGAGATCAATGTTGCCGAAACTTTAAAGGAAGTCAGAAAAGCATTGCTCGATGCCGACGTCAGTTTTAAAATTGCCAAGGATTTTACCAATAATGTCAAGGAAAAGGCCCTTGGCCAGAAGATACTCACAGCAGTTTCGCCCGGGCAGCTGATGGTAAAAATAGTGCACGACGAGCTGGTGGAGCTGATGGGAGGTGAGCATGCCGACCTTAACCTCAAGGCCAACCCGACGATTATTCTGATAGCCGGCCTTCAGGGTTCGGGCAAAACTACCTTTTCAGCCAAGCTGGCCAACCACATCAAACGCAAAAAGGGCAAACAGACCTTGCTGGTAGCGGGCGACGTTTACCGGCCGGCTGCCATCAACCAGCTCAAAGTGCTGGGCGAACAGACCGAGGTGGAAGTTTTTGCGGATGAACAGAGCAAGGATCCTGTCAGCATCGCAAAACGGGCCATTCAACATGCTAAAGTTAAGAACTTCAATGTTGTGATCATCGACACGGCTGGTCGTCTGGCCATCGACGAGCAGATGATGAACGAAATAGCAGCCGTAAAAGCCGCGGTCAACCCACACGAGACTTTGTTTGTGGTAGATGCCATGACGGGCCAGGATGCAGTGAACACGGCCAAAGCATTTCACGACAGGTTGAATTATGATGGCGTGGTGCTAACCAAGTTGGATGGTGATACCCGTGGGGGTGCCGCACTCACCATAAGAACTGTGGTAAACAAGCCCATCAAGTTTGTCGGTGTTGGCGAAAAGATGGATGCACTTGATGTGTTTTATCCAAAACGTATGGCCGATCGTATCCTCGGCATGGGCGACATTGTTACCCTTGTGGAGCGTGCCCAGGAGCAGTATGATGCCGAAGAAGCCGAACGCCTGCGCAAGAAGCTGGCACGCAATGAGTTCAACTTTAACGACTTCCTCAAGCAGATACAGCAAGTTAAAAAGATGGGCAACGTCAAGGATCTGGCTGCCATGATTCCCGGAATGGGTAAGGCCCTCAAGGATACTGAGATAGAAGACGACGCCTTCAAAAGCATTGAAGCCATCATTTATTCCATGACACCCGAAGAACGCGAGAATCCCAAGGTGCTGAATGGCAACCGCAGAAAACGCATCGCCCGTGGAAGTGGTACAGATATTGCCGAAGTGAACCGCCTTATCAAGCAATTTGATGAGGTGTCGAAAATGATGCGCAACCTTACAAGTGGTGGTGGCCGCAAAATGATGCAGATGATGCAGCAGATGCGAAACCGCTAAATATCAGCACAATGCAGGAAAAACTAATCGACGGCAAAGCCATAGCCGATCAGATCAAAAAAGAAATTGCCTCACAAACCGCTGCCATCATCGATGCCGGCGACAGAGCACCACATCTTGCAGCCGTGCTGGTTGGCAGCGACCCTGCCAGCGAAACATATGTGGCTTCAAAGGAAAAAGCATGTCGTCAGGTGGGCATCACCAGCTCAACCTATCGACTTCCTGAGAAAACCACTGAAAAGGAACTGATCGATATCATCAGTTTCCTAAACAAGGACGGTGAAGTTGATGGTTTTATCGTCCAGTTGCCTCTACCGGCTCAGCTCAATGCCGATCGTATTATTGAGCACATAGCTCCCCGCAAGGATGTGGATGGTTTTCATCCGGTCAATACCGGCCGTATGATGGCAGGTTTACCAGCCTACCTCCCGGCCACGCCCTATGGCATAGTTGAACTGATTCACCGCAGCGGCATCGAAACTTCTGGAAAACATGTGGTTGTCCTTGGCCGGTCGAACATCGTGGGCACACCGGTGAGCGTTCTGCTCTCGCGTAAAAGCCCGAAAGGCAATGCCACTGTTACCCTGTGCCATAGCCAGACAAGTAATCTGGCCAAACATACCCGTCAGGCAGATATCCTGATTGCCGCTATTGGCGTCCCGGGATTTGTCAAGGCCGAAATGGTCAAGCCCGGCGCTGTTGTGATTGATGTAGGCATCCACCGGATCGATGACCCTTCGTCCGAAAAAGGCTACGTCATCAAAGGCGATGTCGATTTTGAACCTGTCAGCAGAGTGGCTTCGCACATCACCCCGGTTCCTGGTGGCGTAGGCCCTATGACCATTGTGTCGCTGCTGAGCAATACGCTGGAGGCATACCGTAAAACCATTTACCCCCAATGATCAGCCGATCAGCCAGTGCTCTGGCTGTTGTCTTCACCGTTTTATGCTGGGTTCCCGGGCTCATTGCACAAACGAAAACCGAATTGCCCTATTGGATATATTCGTCAGACAAACCAGCCATAAACCCTGCGAAGAACTGTGGCTATCCCAAACTAAGTTTTAAGCCTGCGGTGCGCTATAGTCTGCCCCATGAAGTGAGGGAGACTTCCGGATTGGCGCTAATTGGCGGAAAACTGTTTACCCACAACGACAGCCACCATTTGCCGGTACTATATGCTTTATCGCCCGACGATGGACGTGTAATTCAGCGCATCCGACTGACCAATGCATCGAATATTGACTGGGAAGAGCTTACCCGCGATGAACAATATTTGTATGTGGGCGACTTTGGCAACAACTCGGGCCAGCGACGAATATTTAAGATTTATAGAGTCAGCTTGTCTTCAATCCCGGAGGAGGGCGATGCAGAAGTGGTGGCCGATACAATCCGTTTCTCCTACCCTAATCAGCCTTCAGACCTTAAATACCTGGCACATAACTACGATTGTGAAGCCATGATAGCCACTGCTGACGCACTCTATCTCTTTTCAAAAAATTGGAAAGACGAAAAAACTTGGCTCTATAAACTACCCAAGATACCAGGAAGCTACGAAGCGATACCATCAGGCAGTTTCGACAGCCGCGGACTGATCACCGGAGCTGATTATTGCGCCCAGACCAACAGCCTTGCGCTGGTAGGCTATACCAAAAATACTTGGAAGCCGTTTGCCTGGATTCTGCAAGGCTTCGATGGGGAAGATTTTTTTTCAGTAATCAGCCTTAGGATAAATTTCAAAGGATTGATTACCAATCAGATTGAAGGTGTGGTGTTCAGCAGTCCCACTCAGCTCACCATCACTTCGGAAAAAACTAAAACTGCGGGTGCCCGTGCCTTTGCCTTGAATATTCCAGATGTACTGCCGGAGATCAGCTCTGTTGAAAGCAAGCCAGATCGCGAATGTGATAGGGTGGTTCAGCTGCATCGCACTGACAATGGAATAGCGCTGAAATTATTCAGTAAGCAAAAGCAACCGTTCTGGCTTCACCTTGAAAATCAGGACCACAAACGTACGCTCAGCCGGGTGGTCATGCCATGTCGGAGCAGCAGGACGCTTGTAGTGCCCACAGATGACACCAAGGGACAGTCAGCTTTTTTACGTATTCAAACCAGAGACTACCAAACACTATGTCCGATACCCTAAGTACGAACGCACAGATGAATAAGCTGTTGGATGATGGCCGGAAGCTTCCGTTGATGGAAGAGTTTTACACCATTCAGGGCGAGGGCCACAACATGGGTCAGGCTGCATATTTTATCCGTATTGGTGGTTGCGATGTAGGCTGCAGCTGGTGCGATACCAAAGCCTCCTGGAATGCTGAGGTTTTTCCTCCTGACAGTGCCATAGAGATTGCAGCCCGTGCAGCTGCCTATCCTGCCCGGACAGTGGTGGTGACCGGTGGCGAGCCGTCGCTTTACCCCCTCGATTATTTTACTAAAGAGTTGAAATTGCTGGGCATCAGGACCATGGTCGAAACTTCGGGCGCTCACCCGCTCACCGGCGATTGGGATTGGATATGCCTGTCTCCAAAAAAGTATTTTCCTCCCCGTCCTGAGATATACAGCAAAGCACACGAGTTGAAAGTGGTTATCCAGCATCAGGCCGACCTTGAGTGGGCCGAGCGAAACGCAGCACAGGTTCACCAGGCTTGTTTGCTATATTTACAGCCTGAATGGAGCGTCTCGGAATCAATAATGCCATGGCTCACCGATTATGTGATGAAAAACCCTCGCTGGCGCATAAGCCTTCAGAGTCACAAATACATGCGAATTCCTTAAGGATCTCGCTGTTATTTCTTCTGGCATTATTCGCGCTTAGTCACATGGCTATTGCTCAAAGATTCGGCAATCGCGATGTCCGTTTGCTCAACAAAGCCGAAAACCATTTCGACAAGCACGAATTTGAAAGTGCGATCACACTGTTCAAACAATATCTTCTCCGACAGCCCGGAAATGGCCATGCATGGATGCTGCTTGGCGAGTCGGGTCTCGAAACAAAAGATACCTTGCTGGCTCTCAATGCTTTTAAAAATGCACTGAAGATTGATAGCAATCGTTTTGCCCGTGCCTGGGCCATAGTAGGCGAAATCTACCTCAACAAAGGTCAGTACACACTGGCGACTTCAGCTTTTGGAAAGGCCGTCCAATCACCAGGGTTTCGTGAAAGCGAACGTAATCTTTTGCTAAGCCGCGAGCACCTCTCTCGTTTCCGATTTGATCTGGTATCCAACCCTCGTTTCGTAAAGATTGAAAATCCCGGTCCGCCACTCAACTCAGCTGCCGATGAGTTTCCCAACTCGATACTTCTCGACGGAAGCCTGTTGCTTTTCACGCGAAAAAAAAGCACTAGGCTAATGGAAAACGGACCCGCTGCCGAAACCTTTTTAGTGGTAAACCGCACCGTAAACGGTTGGTCAAACCCTTCCACCTTTGTTCCCTGGCAATCGGAAGAGTTCAACATGGGGGCTTCGGCGCTATCGCCCGATGGCAATGCACTCTGGTTTGCGGGTTGCGGCCGGCAAGGTGGTTTTGGAAGCTGTGACATCTATGTTTCTTATTTTAAGGAAGGTAAGTGGACTTTGCCATACAATGCCGGACCGGCAATTAATAGTGAAGCATGGGATTCTCAGCCAGCCATATCAGCTGATGGCCAGGTCCTCATTTTTGCGAGCAACAGACCGGGTGGCTTTGGTGGATCGGATTTGTATCGCTCAGTATTACTCCCTGAAGGCCAATGGTCGCGGCCCGAAAATCTTGGTCCACTAATCAACACCGCCGGTAACGAGATGTCTCCATTCTTTCATCCCGATGGCTCTACCTTGTATTTCAGCTCTGATGGACATCCGGGCATGGGTGGTTACGACTTGTTCATGACCCGGCTTGATGTAGCTGACCGTTGGACTCAGCCCAAAAATCTTGGCTTTCCCATCAACACTGCCTCAGACGAAATGAACATCATTACCGATGCCAGAGGTCAACATGCATGGATGGCTTCACGACACAGCGAAGGACTGGGTGGCTATGATGTTTATACTTTTATTCTGCCTGTCGGGCTCAGACCACAGCCCGTACGCACTGTCAGGATAAAGGTCAGTGATGCATTGAGCAGCAGCCCGCTTCAGGCACAAATCAAGGTAAACAGTCTTTCTGACTGGGGCTTGTTGTTCGAAGGACGTAGTCGGGATCAGGATGGTCAGGCGCTGTTTTCGTTGCCTCATCATACAGATTTTTCGGTATTTGCCGGCAAGGAGGGCTACTTGTTTTTTACGCGAAATTATCTTTTTCCGAACGACACTCTGATAAATCAGCTTGAGCTTGATGTGCAGCTTGAGCCAATTTCCAGTAAACAATCGCTTCTACTGAAAAACATCTTTTTTGAGTTTAACAGCGCTGTATTGCTAGAAACCTCTTTTCCAACACTCCGTAATCTCCATGCGTTTTTGCTTCAGAATCCATGGCTTACGGTTGAAATCGAGGGGCATACCGATAATTCAGGTTCGGTTGCATTCAACCAGCGCCTGTCGCTGCAAAGGGCCGAGGCCGTCAAAAAATGGTTGGTTGGGCAGGGGATCAGTGCTGAACGTATGAGCACCATCGGCTTTGGGGCCTCGCGCCCGGTTTCGTCCAATTCAACCGAAGAAGGAAGGGCGGCAAACAGGAGAACAGAAATGAGGGTAATCGGTAGCAGGTAATCCTCTCAAATCAGGCGCTTAAGCCTGAACTTAACAGGAAATATCTGCTTATCTCGACGAATCAGGAGTTGCATCATCGCACCCGGACTGCTCCTGAAAATGGCATTGATTTGTTCCAGATCAAGCTCACCTGCCCCCCTGTCGTTCACCGCCAGCACCACATCTCCAGGCCTGACGCCAGCATTCCAGGCTGCTGAATAAAGATTAACGTTGACAACCGTGAATGTCTTGAAATCTTTGCCACCGGCAACAAGGTCAATGCTGCTCATATTATAGTCAAAGGGTTTGCGGAACGAGTTGTTCGTGCTAAGGTACAACCGGTGATTCCGGTAGTCGAATGTTGCTGTAAACCTGCTGATCAGCTCACCGCCAATGGAGCCTATTCTTCCGATGACCGAATCGGACGATGACATATATAACCCTTTTCCGTAAGAGGCGATGACCTTTCTGATTCCGTAATTACCCAGATCGAATCGTTCTATTCTTGCCAGATTTCCCCTGACCTCGCCTCCGAGGCCAAAGCCTACTACAGTTGGTATATTGGGAACAGGCAGGTAAACATTTGTATTGCGATCGGTTTCGAGCAGCAAACTGTGACTGGCACCTGTGTCGATCAGAAACTTGCCGTTCACAACATCCCCATTGGTCTGGGTGAGACTGGCTTGCGTAAATGGCTTGCCTCCGATAATCACAAGATCAATTACGGTGCTGTTTTTTCTCGGCTTGTATGATCCATGTTCGTAAACGGTGATGCGTCTGGCGTCATAATTGATGCGAACGACGAAATGATTGAAAAAATCATAGCCGAGAATGCCATGCACTTCCTTGCCAAGATGATTCTGAAGCTTTAGGTAGTCTTCGCCCAAAGCAATAAGGGTTTGACCATGTCCGGTAATCCCGGGCAATTGAAGCTTGACATCCGGTACAACAAATGCTTTGATTTCGCGTACAATACCTAAACCGCCAACCACCACCTGACGATTATACTTAAGTTCCAGTGCTCCGGATTCATTATTCGTTAAAAGTGTAGTCCGGACACCGGTATCCAATATGAAGCTGAGTTTGATACTGTCGTTCAACATCACGGGAACAATGACCAGGTTATTAATCAGGTCGAAGCTGAAGCTGGTTTTTTTGGCGCCCCAGTCAAGCTTGAAACCAATAATCTGATTTTCGGTCTGTGCGTTTAGAACCAATCCGTAAATCAGGATTATGCATATCGTTACGACTCTTTTGAGCATTGTTTTGCCTTATACTAAAGGTAATTACACTCAAGATGCTAAAAGGTTGCAAAAAAAAGGTAAAATCAGAAATTGATCGTGTAAGTGATTCTGCCCTGACTGTCGCTTGCAGTTGAACCTTTGCCTTTCGTGACTATTGTTTCTGATGGCTGCACACTCGATTGAACCACAGTATAAACCATGGTTGAAGGCAGCCTGAAAGGAATGCTGGTTTTACCGGATGAACGCAACCGGACACCTCGGTTTTTCACTTTTTCGAATCGCAACAGCCTGATCAACCTCAAGGCCTCTTCGTCAAGTCCGAAACCCAGTCCTTTCAGCACTCTGGCGCTCGTAACAACACCATTGTCGTCCACCTCATAGGCTATGTGCACATTGCCTTCAATACGATGCCGAAGGGCTTCTTCAGGGTAAACAAGATTTTCCGCCAGAAAAGCTGAAAATGTCTTTTTACCACCCGTAACTTTGGGGACCTGAAGAAAGGGTTTGTTAGTTTTCTTTTTCATAATACCATAACAGCACTTGCGAATTTACTGCAAAACCTGCTTGATGACGGGTTTGGATCTCCCATAAAAACCAAAAGCCGGCGGAGCGCCAGCTTTGGTTCGACAACATATTTCAGTGAAATAAGAGGTGGTGCTGTCGGCTATTTTACGATACCTGAAGGATTCTTGGCAACGAATTCGTTGTAACCACCATCGTAAACCTTAACTTTTGTATAGCCAAGTATTTCAATAAGTGCAATGAAATGGAGTCCGGTGCGAACACCAGTACTGCAGTATAGAATAACTTCCTTGTCTTTTGTTACCCCTTTTGCTGAATACAGTTTTTCCAACTCTGCAGCTGGCTTCATGGTTCCATCGGCATTTAGCAATTGTTTGTACTCGATGTTGATGGCTCCCTTAATGTGACCTTTGCTGTCTTTGGTTCCGTTGAATTCTTCGGCTGACCGGGTATCAATAAGCATAACGTTGGCCTTTCCTGCGGCAGCTTCTGCCTCTGCCATAGTGGCCATCCAGGCTTTATTCGGGCTTGCATTAAATGTGGTTTTCTTCACAACAGTGGGGTTGCGGGTGATGGGTTTACGGTCTTTCTTCCAAGCCTCCAGACCGCCATCGAGAACGCTTACATTTTTGGCACCCATATACTTGAGTAGTAAATAGATGCGTCCTGCATACCGTCCGTCGAATTCGTCGTAAACAACGATGGTGTTTTTCTCCGAAACGCCCTTTTCACTAAGAATTTTGGCGATTTCAGCATCTGCTACGAGCAATCCTTTAATGTCGCCTGCCTGATCAAAACTAGTATAAGCCACATGAACAGCATTGGTGATGTGGGCCTTTGCATATTCGGCATCGGTTCCGGCGCTTATGATAACCAGATCAGGGTTTTTCTGAATTTTAACCAGATCAGCCACGTTGATTAATGGCTGTGCTACAAGAAAAACTGGTGCAAAAACGAACAGAACGATAAGTTTGAAGATTTGCTTTTTCATTATTTGTGTGTTTTAGAAGAATACTTGAACCTGAATCAGAAATTCGTCATTTTTAACTTCAATGCGTTCCTCCGATTTGTAGAGGTAGTTGGCCTGAATACGGGTCCAGTCGTTGAGCCAGTAGTTTGCGCCAATGACGATGGTGTTTTCGTTGCGGTTTTTTGTTGTCAGGTCGGTGTTCCAGTTTTCGTAGCGGATAAGCGGCTGCAGGTTGAAGTTTGTTTTGTACTGAGCATGCACGTAGTATCCGCGGCGCTTCTGGTCGCCCTGAACAACGGTCGGTGTTCCGCCACAACCACCACCAACAACATAGGATCCTTTATCCACGCCATGAACATATTCGCTCATGATATCCAAAGCTTTATGCTTGATCTGTAAGTCGGCCGACCATCTGAAGCGGCTGTCTTCATCTTCGGCATCGGGTACTACCGATTTATGAGTGCCGTATTGAACACCTCCACCTAATTTAATGAAGCTCATCGGTGAGATAACTACCCGGCTGTGAAGGGTTTTTCCATTGTTGCTGTCGAAAGCGCCCATTCCATTGCCGTTGGTAAAAGCAACGGAGTAGGCAAGTTTTTTATCAAACATATCACCAAGCACCATGATGCCATAGTCGCGGTCGGGGCTTACCAGATTCTGAACGGCTGCCGAACGGTAAATGGTGTTCAGTTCATGGCAGGGGGTGGCCATTTCAAGCGTAAAGGGCGATTTGAACTTGCCGAGCGCAATGCGGGCAAACGACCAGCGGTTGTAAGCGACGAAACCATCGAGCAGAAAGGCGCTTCCATTGGCTTTGAATGGACTGGTTTCAACAACGGCATAATATGAAATATCGTAAGGAATATTGCCTGTAACGCCAATACGTGCACGATTGAACGTAAAGGAATGCCTGGGGCCATCCTTATCGAATTTTATTTCGTACTGCGGCTGGAGAAAGCCAAAAAGGCTGACACCATCATCCGACTTGGCGGGAGCACATCCCTGAGAATAAGTGAGAATCGGACTCATCAAGGAAACAAAAAGAATCAGGCAGAAGAAATTAGTTGCTTTCATTTTAGAAATTATATGGTTTTTATATGAACCCGGAAGATACTTTGGAAGTATCCTCCGGTTATTCATTCAATAAGTGAATTAAGGAACAAGCGGGAAGTTCTGCTGTCCTTCGGGCCACTTGTTCGAAGTGAGCTGAGAATTGATCAGTGCATTGCTTCCCCATTGCAAGCTGTATGCATCAAAGCCAAGCATGCGCAGGTAGAAAGTAACAGCTGCCGAAGTTTGGCCAGTCCAGCAATATGAAACGATTTTCTGATCCGGATTCAGGAATTTGAATTCATTGGCAGTCAGCGTCATTGGGTTAATCCTGTAAGCGCCTTTAATGTGTCCGTTGCCATTGGCTGCAACGTTGGCCTCGGTCCAATAGTTGTTCACAAAATAGTTTTGTGGGTTGGCAAGTACATCGGCAGGCTGAACGAATTTCGGGCCTTCAGCCAGAACAGCTGCAATACGCTCCTTCATTATGTTAGCGCCATCATCAGAATTGCTGGTAACTATAGGAGTTTTGCCCCAGTCTTTATTTGCTGTGAATGCGGGAGGTGTTGACCAGTTGGCGTGAACGCTGGGCTGGATGGCAATGTTGCCGATTTTAGCAGTCCATACATCGCGTTGTGAAGTCCATGCGCTCATGCCCCATTTCAGGAAGAAGGTGTTGGGGTATCCGCTCAATCGGAGTGCAGGAACAGCAAATGCTGCCTGCTGTCCGGAAAAGCATACAAGAATAATCTTTTTTGATCCGGCATTCTTGGCTTCGTTAAGCAAATTGGCCATTGTTGAGTTCACAGCTCCTTGAATACGGCCCTGTGCAAAGTCGGCTGCCGGACGAAGGTCGATAATATAATATTCGGCAAGGGCATTGTTCAATGCAGTTGCGCTCACGGCCCAGCCTGTCGAATGCATGGCGGGAAGGTCGAATGCAGCATTGGTTTTCAGGTAATCAACCAGAATCTCGTATTTGTTCTGTTCTTCGGCCTCTTTTTTACAGCCGGTTAGTACAAATGCCGGAATCAGAAACAATCCGATAAGATAAAAAGCAAAATTTTTCATTTTGGGTAAGTGTTTAAGTTAAAACTATTGTTTGAAAAATCTTTCCTGATTTAAATTAACATCCACCCGAAGAGGCAGGTGCACTGCTGTGGCCACCCAGCTTGTCGAGGTCTTTCTCAATGAGGTCGGGATAGGTGAGTTCCCAGTTTTTCCAACCGCCATCAATGGCAAACACATTGGTGTATCCGAGCTTGCCCAGGGTTTCGGCGGCCAGAATCCCGCGCTGTCCTTTTTTACAATACACGATGATTTTGTCTGTTTTCTCGGGCAAATACATACCTTCATTTTCCCAGAATTCAGAGTCGGCTATATTAAATTCCAGGCTGCCACGGGGTACCACCACCGAACCCGGGATATAGCCATAGTAGTGCTCTTTTTCCTGACGAACATCGATAAGGATGTAGGTTTCTTCGCCAGCTTCCATCATGTCGTGAAGCTGTTGAGGGGTCATCAGGTTCACAACTTTTGATGCCTTGGCCACCATCTCATCGGCCGATTTAAAGCTGTCCTGTTTGGAACAGGCCAGACTTACAAAAGCCACCGCAACAAATAAACCAATTAGTCTTAAAGCTTTCATTTTAAATATGATTTATAATATTATTGTTTAATCGTATTTTCTTCAGTAGCTCCAGCAGTTTCGGACGATTCAGCATGAACGATGTTTTCTTTTTCATACCCGGAGATCATGGCCTTGAGGTTTGATGTGATAGTGTTGCCGGTTGTAGTCATATATACATGCACAATCACAAAAGCTACCACCAGAAATGCCCCTAATGTGTGAAGCAGCACTGCAATGTAAAGGCCATCAGCATCAACTGGGTTTTCAGGATACCGGAAGTACATATATGCCAAACCTGTGAGAATCTGAACAGGAAAGATCAGAAACAACAAACCGGCATATGTAAGGCGTTGCAAAGGGTTAAGTTTGTTGTATAGCTCCTTATGTGTTGGATGGGGCTTGCCTTTGAAGATGCCCGAAGTATAGTAACGTACCTGTTCTTTCAGTTTTTTCGTTGTCGGGATGAAATTGACATATTGATTGGTCGCTATCATCCAGAAAATGGACACCACGGCTAGTCCCATAAACGACCAGGCGGCAGCATTATGGATGCGCACTGAGTTCTCGAATCCCAGCAACGTAAAATTTCCGTGTATTTCAAATCCTGTAATGGTAAGCAGCACCACCAGCAACATTTGTGCCCAGTGCCAGAAACGCTCAAATTTCAGATAGAGGTATTGTTTCTTGTATTCCATGGCTTGATTCATTTTATTTGATCAGAAAATGCGTTTGATCGAGTGAATAATCACGCCCATCAATGCAATGATAATTATAGCAAAACCTGAATAATCGATCGCCTTCGAATAATCCCTGCCGAGCATATAGAAGTCGTTGAGTTTTGCAAGACGGCCTTTTTCCGAACGGGTATGACAATCGGTGCAGCTAAGGGTTTCTTCCTTTACGCTCACCATATGGTTGAGTGGCCAGTAAACTTCGGTATCGATAAATTCGTATTGACCGCTCCATTCCCGATGATTGATCTCCATTCCCTGCTTGATGGCCTCGTGCCAGTCGAGGTCTTCCCAAAAAGCACCCTCCCCTTTATTGTGGGCAAACACTTTGACCGACAAGAGCTTACCGGTTACAGGGTCATAGGCTTGTTTTCCGCGATGAATCTTAACCGGCCATATTTTGGCATTGGGATCGCGATAGTCGCCATAAAGTGTATTGATCTGAACGGGCACTTCGGTGATGCTGTCATCCATGATGTTGTGATTGGCCAGACCGTTAAACCAGAGGTAGTCAGGCTTCACATTATCATCGTACACAAAACGTCCTTTGATGGATAAATAGCTGTAGTTGTGATCGGCATCGTATTCCTTGAAACCGTTGCCATGCTCATCTTTCATACCGGCTTTGCTCCAATCCCAATACATTACTGTCCCGTTTACTTTTGCATATATCGGGATGTGGCAGGTCTGGCAGGCTACTTTATTGTAATGGAAGTCAAGGATTTTATCATTGTGAGGTTTGGTGGTATGGCAGTTATCGCAACTAATCCTGTTCTCGTTGCTTGCCGACACTGAATACGAACGGCCCTTGATGTTGTGACGCTCGGTTTTATGGCAATCCACACAGGTCATGTCGGGACCATCAACACCCATGTGTACGTCAACTTTACGTGTTGTGTTGTTCAAAGCTTCTTCCAGGTCGCCATGCTTTACGTTGTTGCCACCGCCTCCGTAAAAATGGCAGATACCGCAGTTGTTTCGATCTGGATGACCTACATTCTGCGCCACATTGTTATAATCAGGCACCTTGTATTCGGCATTTGCTGTGGCAGCTGTGGCGGGCCATCCGGCCATCCCCTTCTGTTTGAAGTAGGTGTCGGTTTTATCATGACATACAAGGCAGTCGATGTTAAGTGGGTTGTTGAAATCAAATGTCTCATCTTCCCATCCATAACCGATATGGCACCGCATGCATGATCCATTGTTACCAATAGGACTGGTGCAGAAATTGTTGTTGATGTGTTTCTTGCCGATCTTCACCAAACCCTTTCCAGGCAGCTCAACTTCACGCTCCCAAAGCCAATGCGTACTGATCATGAGTTCATCATCACGCTTGTTGTGGCATGTCAGACATGCTTCAGTCACCTTTCGCGGGTCTGTAAATTCCTGCTGCAGAATGGCAAACTCAGCATGATCAACTTTGGGCTGTTGTTGCGAGCTTAGAGCAATTTCAAGTTTTGGCGGGTCATTGCGCTTCAATCCAAAGTGAATCGTGAAATATATCACAAGCACTGGTAATACAAAAACCACTAAAAAGGAGATCAGTTTTTCGGGTAGTAATTTCATATCAGGTTTCTGTTACTTTTTTCACAAGCAAAACTAACCTTCATTTTAAGATTAATTTAACATATTGACCATGTCTAGCTCAATCCAAACTGACATGCTCAACGGCATTTCATTTGATTTGCGTCAAGTGATTTATTGACAGAATAAAATTATATTTGCAGATAGGGAAAAAGGAACATTAAAAGCATTATGACAAATCATCCAGATATATTGCGAAATAGCTGCTCAATCGGTAGCAATACGCTTGAGTGTATGAATCAACTCACCGAAGAGGAATTAAGTTTTCTGGAAAGCAAGACGGTTAAAGTACAGTATGCAAAGGGTGAGATGATTTGCAAACAGGGAACATTTGCCTCACACATCATCATTCTAAATAAAGGCTTGTTGAAAAGCTTTCTGGAGTCGAGCAGCGAAAATCTGATTCTGCAAATTTTTGCCCCAATAAACATCGTGGGCCTTTCCAGTCTTCACGAAGGCACTTCTGTATTTCATCATTCTGTTCAGTCTTATATTGATAGTGACGTGAGTCTCATCGAAATCAACGCGCTTCGTGAGGTCATAAAAAACAACGGAGCCTTTGCCAACAAAATGATCAGCACCCTGGCCGAGCAGATAATCATTACCAGCGGCCGCTTCTTCTGCCTGACCAAAAAACAGACCTTCGGCAGGCTGGCGGATGTCCTTATCTGTTTGGCCAACCGTATCTATAGGTCGCGTAAGTTTCCACTGCAGCTTTCGCGCCGCGATTTTGCAGAGCTCAGTGGCATGTCGGTCGAAAGTATTGCCCGCATTCTGACTAAATTCAAAACCGACGGGTTGATTGAACTCACTAACGACTCTCTCGAAATCATCGATTACGAAACCCTTTTACTCATCAGTCAAAAGGGCTGAGTAAATTATCCGTTTTCAGAGTTTTCATTTTCAATGTCCTGATAAGTGACCAATTGAGCATCGGTCTGTTTTTCAGAACCTGTAAAGTCCTGAGCACTTGGTACGATCAAGACATACAAAAGTTTTGAGTTGATTGAGGTTGAAGCCGTGTTCCAGAAAAGACTGTTCGAAAGTGTTGATGACCTTTTCCGGTTTGTTGTTCTCCTTGCTTAGATGCGCCAGAATTAGGTGCTTGAGATTTGTGTGGCAGTGTTGTGCAACAAAAGTTGCTGCCTGATGGTTGCCAAGGTGACCTGATCTGCTGCTGATTCTTTGCTTGAGATAGGAAGGATAAGGCCCGGTTTTGAGCATCTGACCATCATAATTAGATTCGAGGATGAGCACTTCTGCCCTGGATATCATCGAAGCGGCATGATGTCCAATATTACCCAGATCTGTAGCCAGGGTAAGACTGCTGCAATTGTTGGTTAAATAGTAGCCAACTGTGCCGGGTGCATCGTGCTCAACTTCGAATGGAAAAATCCTGAAGCCGGCAGCTACAAAACTTCGGTTTGGCGAAATCTCAACAAATAAGCGCTCAAGAGAAACAGGATTTTCAGCTGAGTCCAATACTGCCGAAATGACTTGACGGCTGGCAAATATATTAAAGGAGTATTTTGCCGACATAGATTCCAAACCCGATGTGTGATCGGTATGATTGTGCGTAAGCAATAGTCCGCTTACTTCGCGGAGGCTGCGTCCAATATCCATAAGCGATTTCTCAATGCGCCTCAGGCTCAAACCGGCATCAATAAGCAGTGCGCCATCGTGATGCGCAATGTAGTAGCAAATGCCGCTGCTGCCACTCGCCAGACTACAAAACTCGATGGCGTAAAATGAGCTGAATAAGTCCAAATGTGTAACTGGAATTTGAGCAAAAATAACTAAAGAGCTGGTTTTTTTTGGACTTTTGCAATGCATACAACTTTAAAATAATGATTTTACCATCTTTCGATCCCAACGCACCTGCATCTCATGATGCCGGAATATATGGATTGCCTTTCACCGAGGAAGACGCATCTATTGTTATCATCCCGGTCAATTGGGAGCTGACAGTCAGTTATGGAGCAGGAACCTTTGCCGGCCCCAATGTCATCAAGGAGGCTTCCATGCAAGTTGACCTTTACCACCATGATTTTCCTGAATTGTGGAAAAAGGGCATCTGGATGGACGAATTTCCAAAGCATTTCAAAGTACTGCACGCCGGGTTGCGTAAGGATGCCAGATCAATTATTGAGGCGCTGGAGGAAGGCATTGACGTTCAGGATAAGCACAAGTACCGTGAGATGTACGACCGCATCCGTCGCGCCAACGAAGACGTACGTACCTGGCTTGCCAATCGCGTTGAGTGGTGGAAGCAAAGAGGGAAAATAGTGGGGGTGATTGGCGGCGACCACAGCATTCCATTGGGATTTCACCATTACCTCGCGGATAAAGCAAATTATGGAGTGCTGCACATTGATGCCCACCTCGATCTCCGTGAAGCCTACGAAGGCTTCAGGTACTCACACGCCTCAATCTTTTATAATGCACTGCAGTACGAAAGCATCACAAAGCTTGTTTCGGTCGGCATACGCGATTATTGTGAAGAAGAAGTGCAAAGGATTAGCCAGCAGCCCGACAGAATTAGGGTTTTTTTCGACCGCGATGTGCGTAGGAGGATGTTTGAAGGTGAATCCTGGAAGAACATCGTTGACGAAATCATCACCGATTTGCCCGAAAAGGTATATGTGTCAGTCGATATTGATGGCCTCGACCCTAAACTCTGCCCCCATACGGGAACACCGGTTCCGGGTGGATTGCAATATGAGGAATTGATGTATTTGCTGAATGCCATTGTAAAAGCTGGTAAAAGTGTTGTTGGCTTCGACCTCTGTGAGGTGGCACCAGGCGGTGATGATCAGTGGGATGGCAATGTTGGTGCAAGGGTGCTTTATCATCTTTGCGGTGTTGCTTCGTCCAATCCAGCCTGATTATCGAATGGTGAATCCAATTCTACCGAGTGGGGGCAATTCGCTTATCTCAATCTTGCGCACCCTCGCATAGGGAGGCCCCGACCTGCACCATTCGATGAATGCTTCCATATCATTTTCCTCTCCTTCAGCTTCGATGTAAACACTGCCATCAGGCCTGTTTTGCACATATCCACTGATGCCGAGCCGCCGGGCCTCGCGTTCAGTATAATATCTGAAGCCAACACCCTGAACTCTCCCGAATACATTGATCGTCACTGCTTTCATTGCTCATGGGTTTAAACGCTTTATAATCAATTTATTAACGGCTTCAAACAGATGAATAGGATGCATTCCTCTCCAATTAAAATGATCGAACTTACCTCCAAATGCCATAAAATAATCCAGTCGGGCTCGCACAAACTCGTGCACCACATGGTCGCGGAAATTTAAACAGACAATCCATCCATCTTCCACATTGTCAAACCATTCCTGATAATAGTCATCACCATCTGAATGAAAATTGAGTATGTTTTCACCAATCAGGATAAAGTGTTTGATGTCCTGAGCTATAAGCACTTCAATCACGTTTCGGTACAAGTACATAACATCATTGTACAACACATCATTCCATTCACCGATCAGCTCAATAACACAGAAATTTTTCTGATAGCTGCAATACAGTATTTTCAGGTAAAGGGTTTCCGAACCAAATTCGTCCCACTGCGGGTGAATCAGGTAGTTGTAGATTTTATTGGTGAAGTAGAATTCACTGTATCTGCGCCTGAAAAATGGCGATGAAGGATCCTGTGCAGCTATATATAAGTGGCGCCAGTTGAAATGAGGTTCAATATCGTGCATTGCTAAAATGTAGTGCCGGTGAGATGCAGACCGAACATGCAAAGCAAAATTTCTCCGACATTATTTTCTAAGAGCTTGAGCATCGGCATTCCATAGCCGTATTGATGCAGCAGATTTAGGCTATCAAAGGCAAATGTGGAAAATGTAGTGAAACTCCCGAGAATTCCAACCAGAAGGAAGGTGCGCAGGGCAGGAGGGGCACTCATCTTCTCCATATAACCCCACAATAGTCCGATAAGAAATGAGCCGAAAAGGTTAACAATGAGGGTTCCTGCCGGAAAGGAACGGCTAAACCATTTGTCGGCAATGAGATACACACCAAAGCGCGAACTTGTACCAATTGCACCTCCAATGAATAATAGCCAGAGCATTTGAAGCTTATCCATTTCTAAACGGCAAATTTTATTCCTGGTAAACTGCGAAGGTCATCGTATAGCAGACTCATCTGATCGTAGTCGGTGAAGGTAACCTGAACACTGTAGCTGATATAATTGCCCTGATTGCTGGGCCGGCTGTTCAGAAATGTAAATGGAATTTTGACCCTCAAAAACAGGCGCTCCATTTCTTCTTTCTGAATCATTGGCAATATCTGGGTATCAAAAACAATTTTCAGAATGTAAGTAACCGGAAACTTGATCTTCGCGTTAATGTTATCCGACTTATTTTGAGACATGGTTTAAAATTCTTGTCCTTTGATCAAATATATTATAAGTTGTAGTTCACCTGAATGCTGCCCCAGCTCTGGGGACGGCCCTGAACAAATTCAGGCGTCAAAGATACCATCTTTAACCCTATAGCACTCCGTCCTGCCTGAAACATCAGGCCTGCGCCAAGTCCGCCAACGGTTTTCCTCAGTTCTTCGAATGATATCAGATAAGGACTGCAGGCACCCCAGAGTCCTCCGCGAAGGCTGGCCTTATGCAAAGCAAAACTTCCCTGGGCTGTTGCAAAAACCTGCAGATCATAACCAGTCGTTACCTCCGGTAAAAGATCAAACGTAAGCCTCAGAAAAGCAGAGGACAGTGTTTCAAGATTACCTGCTTTTATTGCAACGCCAGAGCCTAAATGAAAGGTTTTATTCCTAACAACCTCATTTTCAATCGATATGCTGTAGTTAATCAACAGGCTGTTGCCCGTTTGAAAATCCCATCCGCTGGGTTCAAGCTCGTGCATAAGCTTCTGCATAAAACTGGCCAATGATGCTGGTCCGGTAACCCCAAGAGTGATTCCACTCCTCATGATCAGGCGCTTTTCTGCTAGCGAACTTGTGCCCGAAAACTCAGCATACAACAAGCCTGAAAAAGGATGATCCCCAAAAATTGGTGCCTCCGCCTCAGGGTTCAATCCAGTGAACATTTTCTGTGTGAGACTGATGCTAAACTGTTCCTGCGCTTCAGCCCCCAGGCTGGGAAAAAGCCCTGTCTTTTTCAAAAAGGACAACCAGGGAGCCGAGAACCCCACCGTAACACCATTGGTGTAGTAATAATCCTTGCCACTGAAAATATCATTTTCAAAGTCGAGAAAAATTGTCGTGGGTTGCAATTCTTCAGATACTGAAGAGGGTAGGCTGGTACGCACCGGCTGCGACAGCTCATCAATTTGTGAATTTTTGAGTGTAGCGGACATATTTTGCAGACCTGGCGTCGGTTTCGCCCTGGCCACTTGATCGGGCAAAACCACAGCAACGCGCTCCGTCTTAATCATGGAGGCTTCTTTTGGTTTATTGATACTGATTTCAGCCTGAAATAGGTCAACTTCTTCAGGCCAAAGCCCATGATTAGCTGATGGATTGGTATCGCACCTCAGCAATGAAATGAAAAGCAACAGGATGATGATGATCCGCATACCTGTATTTAGGTGCACCCAAATTTATTGAATTTGAAAATGGTATGTAGTTTTCAGAAAATCTTCGGAAAACGGACTGGGGTGTATTCGTGCATCAAATTATATACATACTCGAACACATCTTCCGCATTGGGGTTCGAAAAATAGTCCCCATCCGTACTGTATGCTGCCCGGTGTTCACGGGCTGTAAGTGTGGTCGGAGGTGCATCCAGATGAGTGTAAGCACCTTGCACCTCAAGCACTTGCTGCATCATAAAACTTGTAGCGCCACCGGGCACATCTTCATCGAAGAACAACACTTTGTTGGTTTTCTTTATTGATTCCGCGATGAGGTGATCGATATCAAATGGCAATAGTGTTTGCACGTCAATGAGCTCCACATCTATACCAAAGTCGCTGAGCTGTTTTATTGCATCTTCGGCTATTCTTACGCACGAGCCATAGGTTACAATGGTGATGTCGCTTCCTTTTTTGAGTACCTCTGGTTTTCCTACCGGAACCCTGTATTGTCCCAGATTCAACGGACGACGTTCCCTGAGCCGGTAACCATTGAGCGGCTCAATAATCAGAGCAGGATCATCGCTGGCTAAAAAGGTATTGTAAAACCCCGCTGCCTGGGTCATGTTTCTGGGAACTGCAACGTAAACGCCTCGTATCGAATTGATTACCATGCTCAACGGTGAACCTGCATGCCAGATGCCCTCGAGCCGATGCCCCCGGGTGCTAACAATCAAGGGGGCTTTTTGACCACCACGGGTGCGGTACCGAAGGGTGGCCAGATCATCACTCATGGCCTGAAGTGCATACAGCAGATAATCAAAATATTGTATTTCGGCAATGGGCCTGAGGCCTCGCATAGCCATTCCAATACCTTGTCCCAGAATGGTGGCCTCCCGAATCCCGGTGTCAAAAATCCGGTGCTCACCATACTTTGCCTGAAGCCCCTCGTAGGTTTGATTCACACCGCCAATCTTGCCAACATCTTCGCCAAATGCAACCAATACGGGAATTCTATCGAACAGGGCATCAAAATTGTCACGAATGATTTCTCTTCCAGGCACATACGGTGCGTTATCAGCGTATTTGGGGGCTATACTTTCTACCCTAAGAGCAGATTGAGCGCTTACGGAATAAAGATGTGAGCTGTAATGCACCGAACCTTCGGCCAATTCAGCTTCCAACCATTTTGTTACATTAACCTTGAGAGAGTTATGAGGATTACTACAAGAATTGCAGATAAGTCGTAGAATTTTTCTTGCCAATGAGATGATGTCTTTTCTGATCGGTTCGCCTACCTTCGAAAGCTCAGTTTTGATGTTTTCGATCTTGCTGGTTTTAGCGCAATTGCATGTGGTGATATCAACCATTTTCAGAAATTCGTCCCGTTTCTGAAGCATTGGCCTCTGATAATTGTTCCATGCACTTTTTCTTGCTTCCTTAACACGGCTTTCAGCTTCTTTTTCGATGCCCTGAATCTCGGCTTCTGAGGCAATACCATGCTCTACAATCCATTGCCCGAAATTGATCAGGCCATCACGCCTGCGTTCGTCTTCCAGTTGCTCGGGTGTTTTATACCGTTCGTGCGAGCCGGAGGTTGAATGCCCCTGTGGCTGAGTGCATCCCATCACATGAAAGAGCACCGGCACATGCTCTTTCCGACAAATCGAAATTCCTTCAATGTATGCCTCAACCAAACCTGCATAGTCCCAGGCATTGAGACGATATATCAGATAGCCTTTCCCGGATTCATCACGCCTGAAGCCTGACATTACCTCAGAGATGTTCGATTTGGTGATTTGAAGTTCATTGGATACTGATATTCCCCAGCCATCATCCCAAACCGAAACGGCCATTGGAACCTGCAGTACGCCTGCTGCGTTTATCGTTTCCCAAAAGTGTCCTTCGGCTGAGGAGGCGTCGCCAATGGTTCCAAAAGCAACCTCGTTGCCATGAATAGAGAATTGGTCAAATTGATGAAGATCAGCGTTTTGCCTGAAAAGCTTTGAGGCATGAGCCAGCCCAAGCAACCGAAGCATCTGACTTGCGGTGGGAGAGGTGTCAGCCGCAGAATTTTTTTGTTGCGTCAGGTTTTTCCAGTTTCCTTCAGCATCAATATTGCGTGTAGCAAAGTGGTTGTTCATCAGTCTGCCACCATTCGAGGGATTGGCATTCAGGTCAGTATCGCCATAAAGCTGGGCAAAAAGCTCTTCAAGTGTGGTCATACCCGCAGCAAGCATGAAGGTTTGATCGCGATAATAACCCGATCGCCAGTCGCCTGCATGAAAAGTTTTAGCCATGGCAAGCTGTGGCAGTTCTTTTCCATCGCCGAAAATACCGAATTTGGCCTTTCCGGTAAGCACTTCCTTACGCCCGATTATACTTGCATAACGACTTTCCCACCCAATCCGGTAGTCATTGAGTATTTCACTTTTCGTCAATCCGGCAGGTATTTCAGAATGCATGGCATTATTATTCATCCTTGGTTTGAGAGTGGTTTTTCGAATATAACAAAAGTAAAAAAAGAGAACGATAAACTTTCACCTGGCTTTGTGCAAGCCGCACTCTTTTTGTTCAGGTTGTTCCCACCACCAGCGACCGGCCCTAATGTCCTCATCAGGAGCGACAGCACGTGTGCAAGGCTGACAGCCAATACTGGGAAAACCTTTGTCGTGCAGACTGTTGTAGGGGATTTTGTGCTGAGCAATATATTCCCTAACCTCATTTTCGGTCCATTCAATCAATGGATTGATTTTGATCAGACCATGCAATTCGTCCCACTCTGCGACTTGCATGTTGTGGCGAGTCACCGACTGCTGTCGGCGTAGTCCGGTTATCCAAGCCCTGCAACCTTTTAAAACCCTTGCCAAGGGCTGGCTTTTTCTTACGCTACAGCACATTTTCCGGTTCTCGATGCTTTCATAAAACAGGTTGATTCCTTTGGTGTTGACCATATCCTCTACCTGTCGGTAATCCGGAAAGCATATTTCTATCTTGATTTTATATTTTGAGCATGTGCGGTCTATCAGGTCATAGGTTTCCGGAAATAACCTTCCTGTGTCGAGGGTAAATATTCTGATTGGCAGCCCTAAGCTGGCTATCATGTGCGTGATAACCTGATCTTCGAGTCCCAGGCTTGTGGCAAAAGCTATCTGGCTGCCAAATTCAGATGAAGCAATCGATAGGATATCTGTTGAATTAAGATTGCCAAGCTTTTTGTTAAGGTCCGGAATTTCTTCTAGCATGTATTTGGGTTTTCAGCAAAATTAGTTAAAGACAAGCAATCGAAAAGACACAAATACACTTGTATTTGTTATGTTTCTATGGTCAAAGCATTAATTACCTTTGCTGAAAAAAGGGAATGAAGGTTCATTTCATTGCCATTGGCGGTAGTGCAATGCACAACCTTGCCATTGCATTGCAGGCAAGAGGATGCGAGGTAACAGGCTCGGATGATGAGATTTTTGAACCGGCTGCGTCCAGGCTTACCAATGCTGGTTTACTTCCGGCCGGTATTGGCTGGTTTCCTGAAAAAATACACGAAAATCTTGATGCTGTCATCCTTGGAATGCATGCCCGAGCCGATAATCCCGAGCTACTGAAGGCACAGCATCTGGGGCTCATGATTTATTCATTTCCCGAGTTTCTTTACCTGAGCTCGGTCAACAAACGTCGAGTTGTGGTTGCTGGCAGTCACGGCAAAACAACAATCACTTCAATGATTCTTCATGCTTTACGTCAGGCAGATGTTGAAACTGATTTTATGGTTGGTGCGATGATACCAGGCTTCGATGTGATGGTCCGAATTTCCGACAGCGCTCAATGGATGGTTTTGGAAGGTGATGAGTACCTGAGCTCTGCTATCGACAGAGTGCCCAAGTTCTGGCATTATCATCCGCACATCGCTGTGCTTAGTGGGATTGGTTGGGATCATGTGAACGTGTTTCCAACATTCGAGAACTATCTAGAGCAGTTCAGGGAGTTCATCCTTCGCATCCCTGAGGACGGCTTGCTAATCTACAACAGCCTTGATGAGGAGGTTTGTAAACTTGCTGAGGTGGCGAAGTGCCGTAAAGTATCCTACACGCTACCGCAATGGTCAGTCAAAGAAGAACGTTTGCATGTGCTTGATGCTGAAGGAAATTCCTGGCCGTTGCAACTAATTGGCCTTCATAACCTTTCCAACCTTATGGCAGCACGCGAGGTAAGTCTTCTTATGGGCCTTGGCGAGCGCAGATTTTACGATTCAATGACATCTTTCAAGGGGGCTGCCCGTAGGCTGGAATGTGTGCACAAAAGCGAGAACCTTACCATCTACCGCGATTTTGCCCATGCACCATCAAAGCTTAAGGCAAGTATTGAGGCACTCCGGTTGCAATATCCTGAACAGCACCTGATCATTTGTTTCGAGCTGCATACTTACAGCAGCCTTTCGGCGGATTTTATGTTCAATTACAGGCATAGCCTCGATCTGGCGGATGAAGTAGCTATATTTTATGATCCTCATGCCGTTGCACTTAAGCGACTCGAGCTTGTTAGTCCTGGTTATATTCGTGATGCTTTTGGAGCGCCGGATGCCACATTGCTCTCTGATGCTCCATCCCTGATTGGTTGGCTAGCAATCTGCTACAAGCCTGGATGTGTCATTGGTCTGATGAGTTCGGGCAGCTTCAATGGTCTGGATACCAATAATCTGCTTGCAGAGCTGGAAAAATAAAAAAACCGCCTTTTGAGCGGTTCATTATAAGTTATCTGAGGCATTTAGCTGTTCATCGAAATGAGGAACTCCTCGTTGGTCTGCGTGAAACGCATCTTATCCCTCAAAAACTCCATGGCTTCGATGGGGGTCATATCCGAAAGATGATTACGCAGAATCCATACCCTTTGCATGGTTTCCTTGTCGAGCAGCAAATCTTCGCGGCGTGTGCTGGAGGCAACAATGTCGATGGCTGGCCAGATGCGTTTGTTGGCCAGACGCCGGTCGAGCTGCAGCTCCATATTTCCTGTGCCTTTGAATTCCTCAAAAATCACTTCATCCATTTTAGAGCCTGTGTCAATCAAAGCAGTAGCGATAATGGTAAGCGATCCGCCGTTTTCAATCTTGCGGGCAGCACCGAAGAAGCGTTTGGGTTTTTGCAGGGCGTTGGCTTCAACACCACCCGAAAGAACCTTTCCGGATGCTGGTGAAACGGTATTGTAAGCACGGGCCAAACGCGTAATTGAATCAAGCAGAATAACAACATCATGACCACATTCAACCAAACGCTTGGCTTTTTCGAGCACAATTGAGGCAATCTTCACGTGTTTTTCTGCAGGTTCATCAAAAGTGGACGAAATTACTTCAGCGTTCACGCTGCGGGCCATGTCGGTAACTTCTTCCGGGCGTTCGTCAATGAGCAGTATAATCAAGTAGGCTTCAGGATGGTTTTTTGCAATGGCATTGGCCACTTCCTTGAGCAACACGGTCTTTCCTGTCTTTGGCTGAGCCACAATCAAACCGCGCTGTCCTTTTCCTATGGGGGCAAATAAATCCATAACGCGCGTCGATAAGGTGGCCCCCTGATGTCCGGTCAGACGATATTTTTCGTTAGGAAAGAGGGGTGTGAGGTAATCGAATGGAATGCGGTCGCGAATATCATTAGGAAGCCTGCCGTTGATGGTATCAACTTTTACAAGTGGAAAGAATTTTTCACCTTCGCGGGGAGGACGGATCATACCTCGAACAGTATCCCCGGTCTTGAGTCCGAAAAGTTTTATCTGCGATTGAGAAACGTACACATCATCCGGCGAATTCAGGTAATTAAAGTCGGAGGAACGAAGAAAACCATAGCCCTCGGCCATTAATTCCAAAACCCCTTCGGTTGGTACAATACCATCAAATTCAAACTTAAACTCTTGCTTTGGCTGAGCCTGAGCCTGAGGTTTAACCTGTGGGAGGTCTTGTGTGTTATGTGATTGGTTATCATTAGCTTTATGAAAATCCGTAGGCGTGATTTTTTGTTCGCGAGGCATGGGCTCAGATTCGCGTGGCGCAGAGTCTACGCGCTGCCGAGGCTTCCAGTTCTGTTGCCTGTTTTCCTGATGCTTGTTTTCGAATGGTTTACGCTCGTTTTGTCTTACTTCGGCTTGTTTTGGTTCACCCGGCTGAGTAAACTGTGATGCACTCTGAGGCAGCTCATTTTGTGGCTCCAAATTGACTGAAGTGCTCGATGCAAGGGCCTGTTTTTCTGACTTGCCAGCAACAAGTTCGCTCGTATTGAAAACCTTGCGGGGACGTTTTTCACGTTTAAGCGTATCTTCGGGCGATTCTGTTGAGGCAACATCTACATTTATTACATTCTCTGGTTTAGGAATGGCCTCATTAACCTCAGCTTTATTCGGAGGGGTATCCTTGGCCGTACTTGCAGTATTCTCATTTATTTCCTTCTCCTTCAACATTTTTTCTGATGGTACAAGAGATGGCTTTGGACCTGAAGACTCGGTGTTTGCTGCATCAGGCTTGATTCTGGAGCGTCTGTTCTTTTGCTTTGTGTCGCCCGGTTCTTTAACCGATTTAGTAGCAGGTTGTAGCGCTTGCTGGTCAAGTATCTGATAAATAAGTTCTTGTTTAAGAAGCTTTTCAAATTTGGGGACATTCAGTGACCTGGCAATTTCTCTCAATTCGCCAACAAGCTTATTGTTAAGCTCGACAATATCATACATAAGGGAATAATTTAAACGTCAAATGAAAATGGACGAATCTTTGGTTTTTTAAGCTTTGTGCAAGCTATAAACGACGATCAGGAATGATCTTTTGAAGAATTCACTGCAAAGGTAACGCTTTATTTTCAGAATGACAAACGCTTTTCTTACAAATTGATGCTTTTTCAGCAGGGCTTTTTTCAGGTTGATTTTCAGCCAGCGGGTCGCATTTATTATTTTTGTCACAAATTAGAACCTATGATTCAGCGCATTCAGTCCGTTTATCTTCTGCTCTCAGGAGTTTCAATAGCTAACATGTTTTTTTTTCCAATAGCCTGGTATTACGGCGAACTGCATACCTTAACATTTTATATTCATGGTGTTGTTGACCATGTGCCTGTAAATGAGCCACTTTTCCAATCATCATTTTCTTTAATACCGCTGGTTTTCTCCTTGTTACTCATTGTTGTACCTGTCATCATCATTTTTTCCTTCAGAAATCTTGCCCGCCAACTTAAGCTGACACGATTGCATATGATGTTGCTTCTTGTATTTATTGCCTTGATTTTCTTTTACTATGCTGATGCAATCGGCTTCAAAGTCAATACGTCACCACAGTATACTTTCGGAGTATTTCTGCCATTGATTAGCCTCGTTTTTAACTACCTGGCGCAAAGGGGTATCGGACGAGATATTCGTGTGATCCGATCAGCCGATCGTATTCGTTGAGAAGATTTTCCTGTCGATTTCAAAAACTTCAAGGTCGCGCATGCCCGACGACTCTAGTAAAAGCCGGAGCATGGTTAATTTCTGATGATACCCATGGATTCCGGCAGCTCCGGGATTGATAAAAAGCAATTGTTTCGAATCGTCATATTTTACTTGCAGAATATGGCTATGTCCGGCAACCAGTAGATCTGGTTTTTCAGCAGCAATGATTTTTGCTGCTTCACGGCTGTAATTTCCGGGCTTACCTGCTATGTGCATCATTACAACCTTAATGCCTTCCAAAGAAAAAATCTGCTTATCCGAAAGATGCATCCTGATGCGGTGATCGTCAATATTGCCCCAAACTGCACGTAAAGCTTTGTAACTTTCAAGCTGTTGAACAACATCCATAGATCCAACATCACCAGCATGCCAGATCTCGTCACAATCAGCGAAAAAGTCAAAAACTCTCGGGTGGAGAAAGCCGTGGGTATCCGAAAGTATTCCAATACGCCTCATTTCAGAAAGCGTATCCCAGACCTATGCTCAGCACTTCCTTGAATTGGGTTCGTGGCCCGCGCTTTCCGTTTTTATCCGTAATGCGAATATCATCATCATAGATAAGGTGTGCCGAGATGTTTGCATTCATCCAACTATTGACTTTCAGGATCAACAGGTTTTGAAAATCGATGTCAATGTTCTGAGGATTCTTCAGATAGTCGGAAAAGAGCTCCAGTTTCGAAGTAAGTGTAACATTCTGAAAGATTTCTTTCTTGAACCTCAAGGTAGCCTTTGAACCCAACTCAGTGCGCATTTTTTTACCTGCCTCAACACCAAATGCTCCTACTGAAGAAAGTGAATCGTCTGCAACGATGGTCAAACGTCCTGTAAGCGGCAGCCAGGTTGCTGAAAAAAATTCACAAGGCAGCCAGTCACCACCAATTCCAAGAGTAATATAAGCTGGCGCAAAAAGGGTTGAAATGGGGTGTGTACTGTCCTTTGCGTAATTAAAGCCATCCATGATCTGAGATTTGAAGGAAAAAGCTGTGCTGTAGAACAGCTTATCAGTGGCCTTCCGCCCATACGCAGAATTCAGTTCAATTTTGTCATCTGTTTTTACCGGTTTAAGTTTTCCGATTAGCGCGTAGCCAAGATTGATATCAATATTATTATCAAACTTTGCCGACTCCCTTGCATAATTGGCTTCATACCTGAATAGTGCAAGGCTGTTCAGGTTACTCTGCCCGCCGGAGGCCCAGTTGGATACATGACTTTGCGAAATATTAAGACCTGCTTTCCCTGATCGTTTCCAGTGCTTTACAGGTACTTCCTGTGCCTTCAGTCCAATAAATGTAATGAGTAGTACTGTGGCTAATGTTGCTGTTTTCATAATGAGTAATTTGTTTTAAAGTCCTGTACTTCTTTGGTTTGGGATAGATCTTTGTTGGTGCTCACTCAGCCGGAAAGCGATTTCAATATCGGCATAAGTGCGCACGGCCTGTTCATCCTTCCTGCCTGGAATCCAAAGCATTTGCTCCAGTATTCGGATTGCTTCCTGATCGCAACCTCCGCCTACGCTTTCTCTGATCCTGATATTTGAAGCCAGTCCATTGGTTTCGATAACAAAATCGAGTACCACTGTGCCAGAAATACTATGCCTGATAGCCATTTCAGGATATTTTATCAAATGAACAAGATAGGAGTTCATTGTCTTGAATCCTTCTGAAAGCAATGGCTGGGGCGAAACAGCCAATTGTCGTAAACTATAAATAGGCGCTGGTTGCGCAAGTGTATCCGCAAAATTCGTCACAGGCAAATGCTGTTCAGCACGTTTATTCCGGTGATATGATTTAGGGTTAAATTCAATCGTGAGGCGTTCGACAGTTTTTTGAGGTTGTCCGGCAAACATGGCCGGTTTCCATAATATGTGTCTGGCAAGCCGAATGGCCTCGGCATTCATCATAGGCTCAATGCCTCTTTCAACAGAGTAGTTTTGTGTCTTGCCATCAGGCATAACCTCAAGTGTGACTGTTATCCTGCCTTTAATTCCTTTGTTTAATGCATCTTTCGGATAGACGAGTGCCTGTTCAAAGTAGCGTTTTACAATGGCCGGGTCTGACAAGGTGGTAGCCGGAGTTGAGGTTTGAGCTGTGGCTGAAATCTCACACAAAAAAAGTGCAAATGCCAGAAGAATGGCCATCAATTTCAGTTTACTTGGACAAAGTTATGCAAAACGCCAGTTTTATGGCTGCTGCTAAAAGTGTCAAATTATCTTTGTATGAAATATGCGATATGTCGAGTCAAGGTGGTCAGTTGATTTATGGTATGCGACCTGTAATTGAGGCGCTTGAAAGTGGGCTGGAACTGGATAAGCTTTTTATCCTGCGTGGGGGCAAGTCTGCTCAGTTACACCAACTGCTTTCGCTTGCAAAGCAAGGGGGAATCCCTGTCCAATATGTTCCCGAAGAAAAGCTCAATCGACTTACAAAACAAAACCATCAGGGCGTTGTGGCATTTACTGCCTCTGTAAGCTATCAAAAGATTGAGTCGCTTCTGCCCATGTTTTTCGAAGCTGGTATCGACCCCTTCGTAATTATTCTTGATCACATTACTGATGTACGAAATCTGGGTGCGATTGCACGCACAGCCGAAGCCTCGTGCGCTCACGCACTTATCATACCATCCCGTGGGGCTGCGCATGTTAATGCCGATGCTATAAAAACATCGGCCGGTGCCCTGACGCGAATGAATGTGTGTCGTGAAGACAACCTTCAGCACACAGCCGATTATCTCAAACAATCAGGTCTGAAGCTAATTGCTGTTACTGAAAAGGCTGACAAGTTGCTCTGGGATGCTGACCTTAAAGGCCCTGTTGCATTGATTCTGGGTGCCGAGGACACGGGAATAAGCAGGCAACTGCTCGATCGTGCCGCAATTTCGGTAAGGATTCCCATGTCGGGGAGCATTGCATCGCTTAATGTTAGCGTGGCAGCTGGTATGGCTTGCTACGAGCTGATCAGGCAAAATAACTTGTAGGCAAAAAAAAAGGTCACCCCGCAGGCGACCTTTTAATAGTTATGATTATATTTTAAAGCCTATTGACGGGCTTCCTTGATTCTTGCTTTCTTGCCACGTAGACCACGGAGGTAGAAGATGCGCGCACGTCGAACACGTCCTTTTTTGTTTACCTCAATTTCCTCGATCATTGGAGAAGAAACCGGAAACACGCGCTCAACACCTATGTTATTCGAAATTTTTCGAATTGTGAAAGTGGCGGTAGGACCCGACCCTGCTTTCTGAAGCACAACGCCCTGAAATTTCTGAAGACGTTCTTTGCTGCCCTCAACGATTTTATATGTAACGGTGATGGTGTCGCCTGGATCAAATGCCGGGAAGCTTTTAACGCTAACCTGATCCTCCACAAACTGCATTAAGGCGTTTTTGCTCATTGTTTTATCGGTGTTTGGAAGATGTTTACCATTTTTTAAAAGGGAGTGCAAATATACAAACTCTTTTCAAAATGAAATGCATCAGGCATAAAGTTTTCTTGTAAATCCAAAATTCAAACTGAATAGCTTATAGTTCAATATAAAAAAAGATGCCGGGGAATTCCCGGCATCCTGCAAAATATTATCTGAGAATTACTTCTGAATGATAAGCTTTTGACTCATTCGACGCTCGTTGGCTGTAATTGAAACGAAGTAAACACCGCTTTTGAGTCCTTCCAGAGCAATCCTGAGCTCATGTGAATCATTGAGGTTGAAGGTGCTGTTGAGAATTGGCATATTCATCCTGTCAGTAATCTGAACCTGAACAGTTCCGCTAAAGGCTTCATTCAATGTAATGGTTGCAAATTCTCTGGCAGGGTTTGGCTGAATACTGAAGGTCAGCGGAAGGTCAGTGATGGTGAAGTAGCCATTACTTTCATCGAAAATGGCAGGGTTCACAACGCTAGATACTTTTATTTTGAAATAGTTGCCGGTAGGTGCGATCAATGGCACAGTCCAGGGATAAGCTGAACCCGATACATTCGTGAAGATAGGATAGGTATTCTGAAGTACATTAAGATTGTTATATTCCATAAGGTCAACATTCATGTTTTCAGGAACATCATCTATCCATGCAATCCAGAAACCAACACCTCTGAATAAGGTCTCACTACCGTTTGGCTGAAGGACTTCAATAGTGCCTTCGGGGGTATCGGCAAGTTCAAAATTGTTGTTGCTGATGTCGCTTACTGCACCTGCATTGCCAGTTACACGAATACGATAGTCAGTTCCAAGCGGGTAGGTCAATGCCGGAATATCCCAAACCCATGTTGATCCGAGTACGCCGGTTGCAAGGGTGGCGTGGAAAATGCCGCCTTTCCACAATTCAACGTTGAATGGAGGGAAGATTCCATCAGGATACCATGAAATCAGGTAGCTGTTGCCACGAATCCATTTGAGACCAGCAATATTAGGCTGTTGCACTTCAATGGTTCCACCGGGTAGTACATCGGCGATTGTAAATAAGTTGTCGCTGTTGTCAACAATTCCTGCCGCGTCAATGCGAATTCGGTATTGACCCAGGGCTTGTCCCGGAGGTATGTTCCAAACCCATGTGGAACCAACAACGCTGTTTGCTAGTGTTGCTACGATTACGTTTGAGGCATTGACAAGCCTGATACGCACAGGTTCAACAACATCGTCAATCCAGCTAATCAGGTAGGCGTTGCCACGCACCCAGGTGATTCCGGGTTCATTGGGTTGTAATACCGTAATATAAGTTCCGCCATGTGTTGTAGAAATCTGGAATCCATTATCGCTTGCATCAGCAAGTGTGCGGCCGTTTCCAAGTACCTCTATACGATTGCCGTTACCATGTCCAAGACAGGTTGGAACAGTCCAGGTCCAGGTTGAACCCCCTACATTGGTGGCAACTGTTAAACGCTTTGTACGGACATAGAAATTGTCGAAATAAAGGGCATGATTATCAACACTTAAACCATCGTTTTGCTGTCCGCGGTTAAAGAAACGGATTGCATTTGGCATTCCTGTTACCGGAAATGTCTGGTCGAAGGTCTCAACTCCATCGCGACCTGTTCCGTAAACTCTTACGGTAGAAGCAATGGCATTATAGTCGAAGTTAATGGTCATCGCATTCAGACCAGCATTCGAGAACATCGGACTGCCGTTGATTTCAATACTGGTGTTATTTTTATCGTTCACTACTGTGAAAAGAGCTGTGCCGCCAATACCACCGCTATAAACAATGAAACCTTTTTCGCCAGTGGTGGCATTACCACTGCCAAGATTAAATCCCCAGTCGAATGAGAACATGAAACCATCTGGAGTATTATAAGGTCCAAAAGTACGGTCAGCATAAACATAATTCGCGTCATTACCTGGATCAGAGTATGCAACAATACGATATGCCGGATTATTCATTCCGACAATACCTGCAGCTGCCGGATTAGCTTTGTTGCTGATGGCAAATCCACCAACTGCATTCACTTTAGTGAGGGTCCAGGGATTGAGATTGCAAATGGTATTGTCGCCGGTATTGAACGCACTGCCGCTTGTATTGTCAACGGCAATCCAGAAATTCGTGGAACGGATCAGGTCAATTTCAACAGGATCCGGAATATCATCAATCCAAGAAATAAGGTATTGTGATCCCCTGACCCACTTGATGCCTGCCACATCAGGCTGAAGCACTTTCATCGTGCCCTGCGGATAGTCAAGAATTTCAAAAAGGTTATCACTTTCATCGAACATTGAGGGGACGGCTACGCTGGAAACGCGGATCTTATATTGATTATGGGCTGGAAGCAGATTGCTCACATTCCAAACATAGGTGGAGTTCCCCACTGAAGCTGCAATGGTCGTTACGGTAGTATTCAGTACGTCGATTAGCTCGATCTTGACATTGCTGAATACACCCACCGGATTCCAGCTGATGAGGTAATCGGTGCCCTTAACAATTTTGATGCCGGGCAACGAAGGTTGCTCGATGGTGATGGAGGTACCCGGGAGAGCAGTTACCAACGTAAGATCGTTATCGCTTTCATCGGTGAATGCAGGATTAATGGTGCTAGTTACCCGAACCCTATATTGAGTTCCCGGATTAAATAGCATTGGATCGATAAACCATGCATAGGTTGAATTAGGCGTGGAAGCCACAATTGGTGTTACAGTTGGAACCAGGGTCGAATAGTCAACAAGATCAATTTTTACCGGTTGGGTAAAATTTGTGTTCCACGAAATCAAGCGTGTCGACCCGATATCCCAGGTGATTCCGCTGAGATTGGGTTGCTCTACTGTTACAAATGGCTGTGCCAGAAGGCCAGTGCCCAACAGGAGCAATCCCGGAAGAATCAGGGAAAAGAATGCTTTGCGTAAATTGTTTTTCATGGTCTCGGGGTTATTGTTATTGATATTATTTCAAAGTGATATGGTGATGAAATGTGTTTTTCGAAGAAATTAACCTGAGCAGATAAGTACCAGAATTCAATTTTTTATTTCCTATGTCGACAAAAATGGTTGAACCAAATGCATATTTGCTGCTGAAAACTTCTTTTCCATCAATCGCAAAAATGTGCAAATAAACTGGGCCAGATGCTAATAATTCGTTAAAAATAAAGAACTTGCCATCTGATGGATTCGGGTAAACCTGCAGCCTACTGAAATCTTTGTTTTCTTCTGTGCTTACCAACATGCTAATGTAGCCTGCCTCAGCTTTGTACCCTTGAAATCTCAGTGTTTTCAATCCGTAATCGTAATCAATTTCGATTTGGTTGTCCTGATTCTGCTGCCATCCGCCCGACCATACAAAAGCATTTGAAATGGTGGTATTGCCACTTTCATCAAATCCTTTGGTAAACATGTGTTGGTTCACCCAACCGTTTTGCTGCCATATCTCATGCACTGCAAGCTGTGATGATCCGAAATTGTTGTTGGTGAATGTCCGGCGGAGACTGTTCTGCCAGGTGCCGCTTTGCCAGACCTGACGTTGTGCGGATTCAAGAAAACCTAATGGATCGTGTGAGTAAAAGTATTGTTCGCTGTTTTGCCAGTTGTTCGAAAAAATCTGACTCACATAGATGATGAGTTGGTTGGAGGTGTTGTACGAAAATACCTCCCGGTAAAAATCTGACCATTGGTTGCCTGCCCACTGCTTCATGGTCATACTGACAAGGTTGCCTTCGGGGTTGTATGAGTATTGGTATTGATATGCATTCGTCCAATTGCCATTTGTCCAATGCTGTCTTTCGGCTTGCACCAGATTGCTGTTTTGCCAGACATACAGCTCGAAAACCTGATTTGTCCAACTGTTGTCGGAGAATATTTCCTGAAGCATAGTAAGGTGAAAACCTGAAGCGGTCCAGGTGTTGGTTGTCCTTCTGAAATTCGTCCAATTGCCTGCTGCTGAGTTCCAGGTCTGTTCTGTATGGGTTAATATCTTCCGGTTATCATCATAAGTGTAAAGGCTCCGCGAACTATTTACCCAGTCATTGCCGGTCCATGCCTGCCATTGCTGTGTGGACATATTGCCCAATGCATCATAGGTGCGATTTTCGATGGATTCGTTTATCCAGAGAGCGCCTTGCCTGATGCGAACCAGCGTTGTGAGCAGTTCACCATTGTTGGAAAACAGATAGTTATATTTTCTGGGATTGTTTTGAACAGAGTACACCAGAATTGAATCCGGAAAAAACTGCAATGTACGCCCATCCAGCGCCTGTTGGGTCTGTTCCCAGTTATTGAAATTGGTAATACTTTTAGCGTCCATTCCTGGAGCTCTTCTCATTTCAACTGGCGATTGTAAATGGTTGTGATCGTTAAATAATTGACTGTAAACGGATTGTTTACTGAGAATAAGAATCAGCAGCAGTAAGAATACTGCTATTAGACTGATGCGGGCGTTTAGCCTGTTTAGATTTTTATTGGTCATGGCGCTAAAACAATTAGCACAAAAATTATGCCCGTTTTTTATCGATACAAATAATTGTAAAACAGATATTTACATCGAAAAATTTCAAAATTAAAATTAAATATTCCAAAATTTGGAAAATTTATCTCAGAAAGGTTCATTGTTACTGCTGCGAAGATTGGTGATTCCTGCTTTCAGAATAGTTAATAAGATGTTAATTGGCAAGTATTTAGATTTTCCTTTGGCTTAATCAGCTTCTGAAGCAGTAGAGTCAGTTTCCATTGTTTGGAATTGGGGATTTATACACGTAACTCAGTAGAGTCTGATGAATCTTTTCAATACTGGCAAGGGTTTCGGGCCACTCTATGTTTTCGAGAACAAAATCGGCCAATGCGGATTTGCGGTTGTCGTCCCACTGTCTCGACATCCGATTCCTGATCTCTGTTTCGTCCAGCTTGTCGCGGTGGACAATCCTTTGCAACCTGGTTTTTTCAGGAGCAGTAACAAGTATCGTTTTATCCAGACTAGTGTAGCGCCCGGTTTCAAAGAGAATTGCTGCTTCATACAGCACGTAGGGAGCACTGTTTTGCTTTTGATACCACTCATCGAATTTTGCACTCACTTGAGGATGAATAAAATCCTCAAGCAGTCGTAATTTATTTAGATCGTTAAATATCAATGAAGAGAGTACTTTTTTGTTAACATTGTTATTTTCGTCAATCACTTCAGGAGAGATGGATTTTTTTAACCAGCTGATGATTTCGGGAAGTCGATACAGTTCACGAGCCTCATGATCAGCATAGAAAATAGGGATTCCATAGGCTTCAAACACTTTGCATATAGTGGATTTGCCACTTCCAATCCCACCTGTTATGCCTACTTTCATCTGATTGCCGGAATAAGATACTCCACCTTATCCGGGTCAATCCTGACGAGTTGGATCTCAGTGGGCATCTTTGTTACTTTAAGTAATAGCTGTGGCTTGCGCTGTGCAAGGCCAGCAGTATCAACCTCTACTTGAAATTCTGCTGCATTCAGTTTGCCAAAGTCCTTTACTGCAACATTAATAAACAGGGTAGTCCTGTTGGGAAAAATTTTTAATGATGTACCTTCTAAAGGTTCAATATCCGCAATAATGGTTGTCTCAGTGAATTGCTCAACATTCTGGAAGTAGATCACTTTTTGTTTCAAAGCACTCATGCTGGGGTGGTTGAAGACCAGCTTCAGGCTGTCGGAAAAGCTTTCACTAACATTTTTGTAGATGGTTCTCTCAGTGGGAATAAACTTCAACGTGTCAAGTACCTGCCTGATGGCAAAAACTTCAATGCTGTCAGGTTCAATTTGTGCAGGTTTGTATGGCCCATAGCGCTGGTCAAAGGTGATTTCCAAATCTGGGATTACAATGGTTTTTTTCGAAGTGAGAGGATTTGCCCGGAACCTTAGTTCATTATCCCCAATGATGATCTCCTCGCTGCTGAGTCCAAATCGACCTGCCAAAAAACTCTTTAACGATTGGGCAGTGATATAGTATTCATTCTGGTTTATTTTTCTGGGGGATAATGATTGCAATGAAGTATTGATTACGGGTACTTTCTTGTATAAAAATGCAACACGAAGCAGGACAAACCCTCTGGATTGCAGCTCAATATCGAGCTTTTGTTCGCGGTATTCGTCTTCAAGCCATATACCCTTGGGAGGATCGAAAAAACTTAAGGTTAAAGGTAATTTAACCGTATATACACTGTTGAGCTTTATAAGCAGCCACAGAAGACTTGAAAAAACTAAAAAAATAAGATAAACGATGACGCGCTTCCTTTTTTTGATTTCTTCTCTGGGCTGTAGTCGGACCATTGCATTTGTCGGTTTGGTGCAAAGTTGGTATAAAAACAAAACGCAACGGCAAATGTGTAGGCCGTTGCGTTCATTTTTCTTCAGAAACTACTTTGCTGCAGTTCCAACCTGCGAGGGGTCGGACACAACAGCGCTTTTTTCAATTTCAATTTCTACATTGCTGGCAATCTCCAGTCGTATGGTTTGATCCTGCACGCCAGTTACCCTGCCGTGGACTCCGCCAATGGTGATCACCTTGTCACCTTTTTTGAGTGCTTCGCGGAACTGCTTTTGTTCCTTGGCTTTTTTCAGCTGTGGCCTGATGAAAAAGAAATAAAAAACGACCATGATGAGGATGAGCGGCAAGAAAGAAAGAAGTCCGCCGCCTGACTGTCCTTCGGCCGGGGGGGCGAGGAGTAAAATGCTGATAATGTTCATATTAAAAATTTAATGTTAATGATTATAGTACATCCGGGGTCACAACTTGTGCCTTGATGCGCAAAACCGTAGTTTGCGGTCGGCCATTGGTAAGAACCGTTATTGTTTTATTTTGTATGCCTCGTTGTCCGTTTGAATCGAAGGTGACTTCAATCTTGCCTTCCTTTCCGGGTTTAACCGGATCGCGTGTAAATTTACTGGCTGTACACCCGCACGACGCGCTTACTTTGCTGATAAGCAGGTCGGAACTGCCAGTATTGGTGAATCTGAAAACATAAACAACCTGTTCGCCTTGAATGAGCCTGCCGAAATCGTGTTCGGATTTTGCAAAGGTTATTTCAGGCATGGAGAGTTGCTGATCCCCTTCGGCCGATTTTGGATTGCGAATCAGGTCGGAAGGTAAATTTCCACCGCGCTGTCCGCATGATGCCATGCCGATCAGGAGCGTGAAGACAACCAGAGGGGCAAAGAACTTTTGTATTTTATTCATAGTTGGATGAGTAGTTTAGTTGTTTGATCCGATGATGGTAATGGAACCGCGATATACTTCATTGCTCTTGAAGCCTTCGCATTGAAGCACATAAAAGTATACCCCGTCTTTCAGACCTTCACCGCCCCAATCATTATTGTAGTTTGTTGACTCGTAAACAATCTTTCCTTGTCTGTTGAAGATCACTAGTCGGGTTTTTATGTAATAAGTGTTAAGTGGCTTGAAGCCACCTCCGGTCAATACTGACTTAAACCTGTCGCCACCTTCATTCGAAGGAGGGGCTTCAGTAATAATCAGCACGTCATTCAGGTTATCGCCATTAGGTGTTATGACGTTGGGGACACTGAGTCTGACGGGCATTATCTTAATCTGATGAGTGTATGTTGTATCGCAGCCCTGGGTATTGACTACGGTGAGCCGGACGGTGTAATCTCCTTCAGTTGAATAAAGGTGTCGTGGCTCAGGCATTGTAACTCGCGGTCCATTTTCGTCAAAAAGCCAGAAAAATGAAGTGACCTGAACAGTGTCAGAGGAGCGGTTTCTAAAAGCGAAATCGATAAATGGATTTTGAATATATGCAGTATCCCCGCTGGTGATGATGTCAATTTTCGGATTTGAAAAAGCCCGTGTTAAAATGCTATCGGTTTGAATACAGCCTGCAGCATCTGTGGTCTTTACCTTATACCATTGCCGTGCTTTCAGGCCAATGGCCATCTGGGGATTGTCGGGTGCTATTTGTATGGGACTGACCTGCCAATTGTAAACGATCGGAGGTGTTCCACCAGTAGCTTGTGCCAGAACGATGGCAGTCTGGCCGTTATCGTTGTCACCGTTGCTGCATGTGCACTGAGTTTGTGTAATTGCCATTTCGAGCTTCGGGCGCACCTCAGCCTGAAATGGCATGCTGGTGCAACTTTCACCTGTTCCGGTATCTGTTACGGTAAGTGTATGTGTGATGGATTCAGTTGCTTCATAGGTGATGGTGCGCGTTGTTTGACCGCCTGGCATCCACAGATATTCGTAATTGTTTCCTGCCGGGCCACTGAGCGAGATAATCGATTTGTGGCAAACCGGAAACTGATTAGGCGTGGTGATCTGGCATGTTGGCTGGGCTTGCAGAGTTAGCACGGGAGCAAGCAAAGAGAGCAGACTAATCAGTCTGGCCCTCAGTGTAATCGAATTTTTCAGATTGGACATGTTTACCCACAAGGTACGAGCGGTCATCAACCCTACAAAGGTACAAATAATCAATTGAATCATAGACTAAAAGATACCGGTATCAATCATTACGAGGGTACAGTTTTTCACACAATGGATGCCATGCGACCGGGCCATCGTGATGAATTCTTCATTTTCCGTACCCGGATTAAAAATAATCCTTTCAGGTTTCAAAGATAGGATGAAGTCATAATAAGGCTTTTGGTTTGCAGGCCCCAGATAAAGTGTAACTGTGTGAACCGGTTGGGAAAGTTCTTCCGAACGAATGAACTCTACAGTGCGAACAACGCCTGCACGGTTTCCGATACCTTCAACCTTATAACCATGGTCGAGCAGTTTATTGATTGCCCTGAATGAATAACGTTCAGGATTGGTGCTGGCGCCAAGAACCAGAACAATTCTATTTTCCATCAATTGGACATGATTTACAATCAAATGCAATTGGGCTGGCTTTATTGCAGATGATTTCAAAAAAACTGTTATTGACGATAAACAAATGCATTGATGTTCATCCCGGCACCTACAGAGGCAAATATTATGATGTCATTTTCATTGATGGTGTGGTTCTTGAGTTCTCCACGCAGTATCATGTCATAAAGGGTGGGAACTGTGGCAACTGAGCTGTTTCCCAGTTCCTGTATGTTCATTGGCATCATCTCGTTCACATTGGTTCTTATGCCAAACAACCGAAAAAAGCGCTGCACGATGGCTTCATCCATTTTTTCGTTGGCCTGATGTATCAGTATTTTTTTCACTTCCGTGATGTCAATGCCCGATGCATCCAATGCAACTTTCATAGCACGCGGTACATTATTGAGGGAGTACTCATAAATCTTTCTTCCAAGCATTTTGATGTAGCGAATGTTTGGATCGCTTTCAGGGGAATTGGACTTTCCAAGATAAAGGTAGTCAACCTCTTCGGAAGTGTGCGAAACCACAGCATGAGTAAGCAGTCCACGTGGATGATCTTCTTCGACAGTTTCAACTACGGTAGCTCCGGCTCCATCGCTGAAAATCATAGTATCGCGGTCGTAACGATCCACTACTCTCGAAAGTGTTTCGCTACCTATCACCAGGCATCGCTTTGCCATGCCGGCTTTAAAGTAGGCATGGGCCTGCAGCACGCCCTGCACCCAGCCCGGACAACCAAATATGATATCGTAAGGAATACAAGTTTCGCTTTTTATGCCCAGTTGGTGCTTTACCCTGGATGCAATGCTGGGAACGATATCGGTCTGGATACTTTCGCTGGTCACATTGCCAAAATTGTGTGCAACGATAATCTGATCGATGGTCTCAGGGTCAATTCCTGCTGATTCGATGGCGCGTTGGGCGGCAATGGTGGCAATGTCGGCATTGCTTTGGTTTTTCTCCACATAACGTCGTTGGTAAATGCCGGTGATATCCCTGAATTTTCGTGTAATTTCCTCACCGCTACTGTCGATGGGACTGTTGTCCTTTTCGAAAAATATTTGTGAGGTAAAATCTGCATTGCTCACAATAATTGTTGGAATGTAGCTGCCTGTTCCTGTAATGATGGTGTTCAGATATTTTGCCATAGTTGTTTTTTTCGAATCAATTGGCAAAAGTAGGTTTTTTTAAATGAGCTGACTTGTTCCATGTTTTTTAGACAAGTTTAGTCGCCGCAATGGTTTGCTGAACATATCAAGCCAATCGCCAACATAGCTGAAACGAATTATGAAATGATCTGAGGTCATTTTTTATTTGTGTTAGTAGTATGAAATTTTGCTCAGACCACCTGTTAAACTCATTTTTGCAATGCGTGAGATTAAACTTTTTGTTTGTCTTCTTGCACTGTCTTTCATATCATTAACTATTCAGGGTCAGGAATTACGCCCAGTAATCCGTGGTTCGGCCGAGGCGTTTTCCGTTTCAGATTTCGACGATATGCTGCGTTGGGAAGCCTCCAATCCTGACGCAGTGAATAGTATGCCCATCAAGAAGCCTAACCCTGAGCGGCCAAGACCCTTATTCGAAGTGAGCATGTAGTCGGTACTGTACATAGAAAACCAAGGCAGTATGATACCAAGCATGTTACGAGAAGTTTCTCCGCTTCCCGATACTGGTTTTCTGGGACTTTACGATACCGGTAATTCAATTCCTCCCGATGTGAATGGCGCTCCCGGGCCAAATCACCTGATGTTAACGCTCAACACTCAGGTCAGGATTCAAAGCAGGCTTGGGATAGATTTGGGAACTGTATTTCTGGAAACCTTCTGGCAAAGCCTCCCAGGATCAGGCATTTTCGACCCAAAAATATTATATGATCATGCTGAAAACTGCTGGATTTTTGTAACAAGTGCCAGTAGCAGTCCTGGCAATTCCCGGATTTACCTGGGCGTTTCGGCAACCAGCGATCCAAATGGCAGTTGGTACTTATAATCCTACCTCGCAGATCACCAGAATATCGTTTGGTTCGATTATCAGAGCATGGGCTTTAATAGCCGGTGGATAGTAGTCTCGAGAAATATGTTCGGAAATGATTTTACAGCACTGTTTATGTTTTCGACAAACAAGCCATGTATGCCGGCCAGCCTCAGCCAGGTTTCAGTCGTTTTGCAACAAACAATGGGTTTACTTTGGTGCCGGCTATTACATTCGATCAGGATGAAGAAGATGTTTATCTTATTTCTTCGGCCAATGGTGATGTTCAGGGAGTGGGCTACATTACCCTTTTCAGGGTTTTCGGCCAAACTTCAAGTCCGCAGTTTCAAACCCTTGGCAACATTGGCACACCCAATCCCTGGGCAGGATATGTGGGTAACAATGGCGATTTTTTACCACAGCTTGGCAGTACGGCATTAATTAATGCTGTTGATCACCGTAGGCAGAACGTGGTATTGCGCAATGGCAAGTTATGGGCTGTGCATCATGTTTTTCTTCCGGCAGGCAATCCTCAGCGAATCGCTGTACAATGGTGGAACCTGAGCAAAGAAGGGCAGATCCTGCAAAGGGGAAGAATCGATGATCCGACAGGAGTGATGCACTATGCCTTTCCTACAGTTGCCATCAACCAGTTCGAGGACATGATGATTGGTCATAATAACTTCAGTTTAAACCAATATGCCAGTGCAGCTTATTCGTTCAAAGCGCATTTCGATCCTCCAAATATAATCCGCTCTCTTTATCAATACAAGACCAGTCTTGCGCCTTATTTCAAGACTTTCGGTGGAGGGCGCAACCGATGGGGCGATTACTCGGCTACGATGCTCGACCCTTTGAATGGGGTTGACTTTTGGGTACTTCAGGAGTTTGCCGAGCTCCCTGTCGGTAGTGACAGATGGAGCACTTGGTGGGCTTTCCTGCGAATTCCTTTCAATCCTCAGCCTGATTTTTCGGCCAGCCTCCAGCTCATCCCAACTGGCGAAACGATCGACTTCACCGACCTAATTGTTGGCGGTCCACAAAACTGGACTTGGATATTTGAAGGAGGTATTCCTGAGTATTCCACTGAGCAGAATCCAAAAAATATTATTTATCATAATCCAGGTGTTTACCAGGTTACACTCACTGTATCAAACCAGTTTGGCATAAATACCCTCACTAGAAACCAATACATTGAGGTAAGCTCCACCTTGCTTCCTGAAGTTAATTTTGCCCGCGATAAAAGTCTTGTGTGTTCAGGAGAGGTTGTGGCATTCACAGATCAGAGTCTGCATGTGCCACGTCAGTGGCATTGGGAGTTTAACCCAAATACTGTTTCCTTTGTTGAAGGCACGGGCAATACCTCGCAGCATCCCAGCGTTGTTTTCAATGAACCGGGTAATTACAGTGTTACACTGCTTGCCACATACCTGAACGGCTCTTCTTCGGCAACAATGTTTGACGTTGTCAGGGCAGAAGGAGCGCAACCGCCTTATATCCAGCGCTTTGACACAGAATCATTTAGTGCTGTTGATTGGCGTGTTGAGAGTCCGGACTACCAGAAAACCTGGGAGCTCTTTCCTGTTGGTGGACTTTCTGATGCCTCGAAGGCTGCCCGGCTTGATTTTCTGACCTATTATGCCATCGGGCGGCGTGACCGATTGATAAGCCCTCTGCTGGATTTGCGTGGGATGAGTCAACTCAGCCTTAATTTCAGGCATGCCCATGCCAAGCGTCTGACACAGGTATCAGATTCCTTATTTATTTATGTTTCAGGGTACTGCGGAACCAGCTGGACACGTATGTTTGCAAATGCTGAGAACGGGAGTGGCAATTTTGCTACCCATCCCATGGTTCAGGGCTTCGTTCCTTCGGTAGCCAGCTATTGGAGCGGCTCTGGCTGGGGAGCTCATTGCATCAGCCTGCCGCTCAGCAACTGGGAAGGTCTGCATAATGTCAAAGGGGATTTTGAAACCTATAGCTTTTATGGTAATCCATTATACCTGACTAACATTGGTATTGAGGGCACTGTAAACACTTCTGTGATTACTGATCATCGCAATAACAACCTTCGGGTCGAGCATAATCCGGCCAGCAGGTCAGTCAGGGTTTTTAGTGCCAACAGCCATAAGCTGCAAGGAATTTTGGTATCAGATGTATTTGGTAAGCCCATTATAACCATCGAAACGCTCTCGAGTGGTGAAGAGATATTTCTGCCAAATCTTGCCAATGGTGTATATCTTCTGAGAGCGCTGGATGGACGTGAGCTCAGGATGGCGAGAGTGCTGATGATCCAGCGTTGAGCTGTTTGATATATATCCTGAAACGTTTGTGCATCCTGCCATCAAGGCGTTCGTATTCGGAGCGCATGGGTTTGTTGTATTCAAGAATCAGGTGGCTGTCCAAATGTGTGATGCCTTTTGTTCTCGCGGTTTCTATTAAGCTTTTTGATAGTAATATTGTGAAGCCGTGGTTGCGGTTATTGGGATGCACTGCGCCAAGAAGCATGGTTAGTAATTTGGTATTGTGCCCTTCACGAATGATATGCCACCAACCAAATGGGAAAAGGCGACCGCGGGCCTTCCTTATTCCTTCGCTTAGCTCGGGCATGCTAATTACAAAGGCGAGGAGATTTTCCTGCTGATCCACAATAATCTTTACAAATTTTGCATCAAGAACAGGAAGAAACCTTACCGCCAGCTCATGCATCTCATAGTCCGAAAGTGGATCGAATCCATAAATATTTCCATATGCCCTGTTAATTAATTGGAAAACAGGCTTTATCCATGGTTTCAGTTGTTTCTTATTCTTGAACTCAACAAGCCTGAAATTTTGAAACCTCTGAAGACGTTCAACGACTCTCAGATAACTATCAGGCAACTGCTCCGGTAAAGGAATGAGGTAAGAAACAAGATCGTATAGCTTTTCGAAACCCTGATTACTAATTAAGCGGGGAATATAGGGCTGGTTGAGGTTCGTTGCAATCACAGGTTTTTCTTCAAAGCCCTCAACCATAATGCCCTGAGGGTCTTTGTCGGAGAATCCGATTGGGCCAACAAGGTGAGTCATCCCTTTCCTGATTGCCCATTGTTCGACAAATCTTATGAGTGCATGGCAGATGTTTTCCTCGTCGGGACAATCCAAAAAGCAAAATCGGGCATGCGGTTCATTCTTTCGGCTGTTATACTGATGATTGATAATACCCATGATGCGCCCCACAACCTTGTTGCCCATCCATGCCAAAGCCAGTAAGGTATCGTTGGTTTCGAATGCCTTGTTATGGACCGGATTAAAGAACCGGTACTCGTCTCTGTATAAAGGAGGCACCCAATTGGGGTAGCTTCGATACAGTTCACCGGGCAGGAATATGAACTGCTTGAGCTCCTTTTTCGAATTCACCTGTTTAACAACTACTTCCATTTTACACTTGATAGAGATGTCAAAGTAGGGGTATTTTTCTCTCAAAACCAAATAGATAATGCAAAATGACTCAGAATTGGTTTTGTTTATTTCGTTTGAGTTTTGGTAAAAAAAGAAAGCCGCCAAAAATAAGGCGGTATTCTTGTGATCCCGGCGGGATTCGAACCCACGACCCGCAGCTTAGAAGGCTGCTGCTCTATCCAGCTGAGCTACGAGACCATGATTAAATAAGCGTGCAAATTTACAAAAATTGCAAATTGAAGAGCTCAGGACTGGTAATAAAACAAGAAGGCGGCAAGTGCCGCCTTCCTGATTGTTTGATCAATCCGAATTAATAGCGGCTGCGGTATCCGCCTTCGTTATTTCCGCGGTTGCCATAGCCGCCGCCTTCGCGACCGCCTTCGCGGCGGAATCCGCCTTCACGACGGGGAAAACGGCTGCCGCCTCCGGTGTTTTCACCTTCTTCACGAGGTCTGGCTTTTTTAACCACGATGGTATTGCCATCCACTTCGGATTCGTTGAGTTCGTTGATGGCATTAAAAGCTTCGTTATCGTCAGGCATTTCGACGAAACCATAGCCTTTGGAACGGTTGGTCAGTTTGTCGAAAATCACTTTAGCTGACGAAACTGTGCCAAATTGCTCAAAAAGAGCGGTCAATTGCTCACTTGTGGTTTTAAAGTTGAGCTTTGCAACAAAAATGTTCATAAAAAATAGAAAATAAAATGGTTAAGTCTCAATAAGCAAAGTCGTCAAAGTGCCGGGAACTTGGTTCGATTCGTGGAAACTTAGGAAAACAATACTTCTTGAAACAATAATAAATGAATTAATCCGCGGCAAAGGTAGATACAAAAAGTCGTGATTGTCAAGGTTAAACGAAAAATTATATTTTTTTGGCATATTGTGGAGGTTAGAATCTTGCTGCCTGAATCCAGATGATTTAATTGGATCCGGTTTCAGGCAGCAATGGTTAAACAGAAAGACAGAAAAACTATCTGACAATTATTACTGCATGGCCCCTTGCAATTGAATTCAGAAGCTGTACAATATAGGTGCCTGCTGGCAGATTGTGACTGATATCTCTTCCATTGTTTCTGATATCCAATGATATAACGCGCTGTCCCATTGTATTGAAAACAGAAAGTAAGCCTTCGTTAAGTGTTTCATCGAGTAGGAGTATCCTGTGATTGTCGGCAAAAATCTTCAGGGAGTTGCCAGAATATTCCTGCAATCCAATGGTCGTAAGATTCAACACGAGCGTAGTCAGTAATCCGTTGTCAGGGTTGCGGGTATCCACGCTTCCCCATAGCCCTGTGGCACTTGCATACTCTTTTAGGTAGCCGGTAAAGGGATTCTGGACTTTGATGAGTCTGATTCCCTGCGCATTGAGGTTTGGGATTATTGTGCCCCATGATCCATTGTTGCCTGAAACATGATCCCGGTAATAAGGAACATAACTGGTAATACCTGCAAAATCGATGCCTGATGCCTCCACGTGCGTGATGGTTACAGGGCGGCCGCCACCATTCACATTATCGAAAAGGCTTACAATTGACTTGGCAGGGTCAGTCGATATGGCCCGAATGGACGAACCTTCATTGGCAAGCAGGTTGTCGCCAAAATCAATTATTCGGGTGGCGTCAGAAACCGTGAGGAATTGAACTGCAATAGTACCGTTGTTTCCATCGTTGAGGCGAATACGCAAATAGATATCATTACCAATGGTAAAGCGAGAATTTCCTGTTGGTTCAAAAATGAACCAGCCTTCGTATGCACCCTGAATATTTGCGGTAAAGGTGCCATAACCGCCTTCTGTGCTCAGGCTTGGGCTGGTGCTGCGGCTGAATATTCCCGACTGGCTGACAAAGATCGGATTTCCTGCACCGCCGGCATTGGGTAAATCTGTAGAGATGACTGCCTGATGGATGTATCGATAGGTGGCTCCGGGAGTGAGGTTGATGATGCGAACCCACCATGCAAATGGTAAGCGGGTATTGTTGGTAGGACTTGCGCCCTGGATGAATTTTGGTGCAATCGAAGCTTCAATAGCCGGGTTAACGCCAGAGGTAACATCTCCATTCAATGTGACTGTTTTTTCGGCTGCTCCTCCTCCATTATGCGAGATAATTTGCCCATTGTAAGCTCCGATGGCCAGACCTGCTTTCAGTCTGACCTGTATGGTTACAGGTTGACCAGTGATCGCACCTCCGGCAAATGGCAGGTTGATGCTCTGGCTAAATGTGGTTCCATTGGTTGAAATTTCGTAGGCCGAAGGTGCTGAAACGCTGATGTTTCCGCTGCCTTCGAGAAATTGACCTGTAATGGTGTACGATTGAGTTGTGCTGGGACCCTGGCCCTGAATGTATGAGAAGCCCGAGAGCGTGGTAGGGTTCACTGTAAGTACCGGGGTGTTGGTGGTATTGAGATTGATGACGAGCACATTATCGAGGCCGCCATTGGGGTTGATGGTGTTCACTCCGCTCCAGCTACCTGTGGAAGAGGTGAAGCTTTGCACCAATGCACCGCCGATTTTGGAGCGTTCTTCGATGCGGCGGATGCCATTGGCCAGCATGTTGGGGAGGATACCGCCCCAGGCACCATCCACACCGGCTACATGATCGCGATAGTATTGTGCCCAGATAGTAACAGCCAGAAAATCAACACCGGTGCTTTCGATGCTTGTGCCATACACAGGGCGTCCATCGCCTGCAGGATTGTCGTAGAGCAGAACAAAATTTTTGGATGCAGAGGGAGACAAAGCCCTAACGGCCGTTCCCTGTGTGGCTGCGGCCTCGGTGCCAAAGTTGATTACTTTGGCAAAATTGGTGGTTGTCAGAAAAGTGACTGCAACAGTTCCGTTGTTGCCATCGTTGAGACGGATACGGAAAAAGACTTCATTACCAGGAGTGAATCGGGCGTTTCCGGAAGGTTCGACGATAAACCATCCCGAATAGCTGCCCTGTGCATTGGTGGTGAAGCTGCCATAGGCGCCATCGGTAGCGAGATTAGGACTGCTGGTACGGATAAAGCTGCCTGTTTCGGTGACGAAGATGGGGTTTCCTGCACCATTCACCGTTGGTCCATCGGCCGTTGTAACTACCTGATGGATATAGCGATATGTTGTGTTGGGGGTGAGGTTGGATAAATTAAGCCAAAATGCGTAGGGCACGCGTGTAGCATTGGTTCCATTTAGTCCCTGAATGTATTGAGGGACTATTTCAGCAGCGATTTGAGGTGTTAAGCCTGAGCCTACCTCGCCGTTAAGGGTCACGCTTGCCGCTGCAGCTCCTCCACCGGAATGGTTTATTTGTTGATTGTTGTAGGTTCCAATAGGAAGGCCTGCTTTCAGACGTACGTGAATCGTGACTGGTTGCCCGGTGATAACACCTGCTGCAAAAGGAAGATTGAGCCAACCTGAAAAGTTAGTTCCGTTAGTAGAAATTTCGTAGTCGGCAGGTGCAAGCAGGTTGATCTGGCCTATTCCCTCCAGATTTGACCCTGAAACAGTATAGGTCTGAACTGCACTGGGGCCTCCACCAACATTGTAAGCAAACCCGTTCAATAGTGATGGATTCGCTGTGAGTGCAGGAACGTTTGGATTGCCTCCGGTTCCGATGGCAGTATTCCATGAGGTTGCAACCCTGATGCCATCGACTACAGCGCGCTGAGCAGCATTGTATTGTCTCAGTGCAATGCTGCCAACCCCAGAGTAGCTCAAAGTTTCGGTGAAGCTCGACGCAGCTTGCAAAGGTTCGGTAGTTGGCATGGTAGTGAACACATACAGGCTGGATAGTTTTGTGCTCAGATTGTGTTTGAGCACAACCAGATGTGTCACGTTGGGGGTTATTGGCGCATAAACTGTCGGTGCAGTTCCGCCAGAGAGGCCAATGCCATCGCCGGTGGCGTTTACATAAACCCTGGTTATGTAGGTAGTTCCGATCACTTGCTGCCCTAAGTGAAGAAAATACCCTGCTGCATTTGCCGCTTCAGTTTTTAGCATAAATGCAACATAAATTTCATCGGACGTTACCGGTTGGAATGTTTTGTGAACGTCCTCACCGTTATTGCTCACATAGGCCGCACCACCTATGTTGCTGCCCGAATAGCCTGCAAATGACAGACCTTCGCCAACAAGTATAGGGTTTGTTCCTGCCCCGCTGTGAGCTGTCCAGCCTGTTGAAGATAAAGCTGTCCCGTTTGCATATTCGAAGTTTTCGACCAGTAGTGGCTGAGCCGAAAGTTTCAGAAAACCAAAGGCAATAATTGCAACAATCAGTTTCATTGAACTTAGAAGATTTTTCATAATGCGATTTTTAGAAATTTTTCAGAAAAATAATGCTATCCCATTGAGATAGCATTGGATTATATAATTCTTAATGAACTATCTAACGATAACCTTTCTGGTAATTTGCATACCTGATTGATCGCTCAGCTTGACCATAATCACACCTGGGCTCAGATAAGCGGAAATAGCCGAACGGTTTCCGTATATCTGTTGAGTATGAATGAGGCTTCCAATGAGGTTATACACTTCAACAGAGCCATTCATGAATATTTCGGTCTGTACCTGAATTTTTTGGCCATCGAACCAGATTCTGGCATTGCGAAGGTTATGCTCGATGAGCGATGTGGCTGCTGTACCAAGTACTGCAACCATGTCTAAACGACTTGTGCCTGTTGTGCTATATCTGCTGGTTGATCGGGCAGCCCGGTATTCGCCGGTGGTGGGATCGAAGGCCGAAACAATGCGGAAAGCAGCGTTGGGATTGTTGTTCAGCACGGTAACTCCAGAGAGGTTAACAGTGCGTTGGTTGTACCAGACATCACCAGTTCCCGTGGCTTGGGGTTCAGTAGTAAATGTTTGTGCATCAACCCAAACCGGGCTTGGGGCGGTAATGTCAGCCGTAAATTGCACCACCCAGGTGTTGGCTGCTGTATTGCTCAGACGCTGGTCGAAAACAAATTGTATATTGTCGTATCCTGAAGTGCTGACCCTGAACTGAGCTCCGGCCGTTTTGGGATTTGCTCCCTGCGACGGATATGTTGTGGTGTTCCAGCCAAAATTTGGCGGACTGGTGGTCACCGGATTCGAAGATCCACCCGAAGCAACACCTGATGCAAACGTGGCGGTAGTCTCCCCCGGTAGCGTAGCAATTCCTGTTCCGATTTCAGTTGACGGATTTTCAGCCCCACCCGGAATCTGATCGGCAGCAGGGCCGTTGAAGTTCCATCGCGTGATGACTGTTTGGGAAACTACGCTTTTGTATGGCATCAGGCTGAGCATCAGTAGAATAAAAAATCCGAAAGTGCTGATGTAGATCTGTTTCATAAGCAGTTGATAATTAAGATAATATAAGTGGCTATTTCAATCTTGTAAAGATACGAAATCCAGAGCAAAATTACCCTATTCCCTGAGCAATACTGTAAATTTGGTGTTGTTTATTCCTTAATTGATCATCGCATTCAGGGTTGTTTACCAAGAATAGTGAGCTTTCACTAATGGGTGTTTGAGACGAAAATAAGGCAACTGTTTTGTTGCTGCTTGTTGACAAGGACAGCGTTGTAAACTCCGGGCCTCAACTGAGGCAATGCTGAATGGTGTGTGTAAATCAGGCTTTCAACCGGCCTTCCCAGTTAATCAAAAATTATGATTTGCGTTCCGTATTCAGCTGGAGTTTCAATGATCAGCCTTCGATCAGCAATTTTGCACGACAGTGCAGGTTCTTTTATCATTCCAACCGACAAAAATGAAGACAAGCTGGTTTCGTAAAGCAAACCTCCCTGAGCACTATTCCCTTCCTCGCTCATCAGCAGAGTTTGGTTATCCATGAAGGAAATCCCTTCGACCTGACCCGGAAGTGTATGAAATGGCAAAAAAGTTTTCCGGCCACGAAAAAACATATTTCCTTGAAATTGGTCGAATACGGTAAGTTCGGCCCTTGTTAGCAAAACAAGCATCTGACCGTTCGGATGAAGGGTTACTGATGTAACTCTGTCGTTGGCAGTCAACCCAATAAATACCGAATCTTTGAGCACTGCGGCCTGCTGACCGGCTGCAGCTTTAAGGGCGTTTAGCTTACAATAGCCACTTGTAGGGTTGCTCCTGTTTTTGCTGAAGAGCAGAATGCTGTCGTTGCGCCAGACCAGGGCCTCAATATCGAAATTGCGGTTGTTGACAGCCGGCGGAAAGGCCGTTTGGTCGGGTAGATAAAAGTGAATGTTTTGGGCTGGCTGGTTGACAGATGGGTTCAGCTCAGGATTGGGCAGAAAATGGATTGCCAGATTTTGACGGATGTTGTCGTTGTTTCCGGCATCGTTGATGAAAAAATTGCCTTGCGAATCACGCGTTAAATCTTCCCAATCAATGTTTTTTACATTTTCGACATTGATTGTTCGCAAGATGTTTCCAAGGGTATCAACCCTGAATAGTTGGTTGGTGTTTCCGGCGTCGTTGTGAGACCAGATGATATCGGGCTGAATTGACACGAGTCTGGAACTTTCCCTGAGCTGAACAGGTAAACGGACGATTGGCCTTGGTATGAGCTGCGACATTACTGAATTTGGTGTCATCAGCAAATGGGTCAGCGTTATTACAGCAAACAGACGTCGCATTGTAAATGCCTTATTGCTCATAGTTCGGGAAAGCTTTCAATTTCGCGTATTCCACTGCGATTCATTGATATACGGTAGCGTTTATACCTTGTCTCGTTATCATAGCGCAATTGCATGATGAGGTTCAGGTAGCATATCTTCTCACCGGAGACCATCTCATAATAGTTTTTTTCATCGCGCAAAAAGAGCGGAACAGCTGGATTATCCATGTTTCATGGTAAGGTTGAATACGTTGAAGCGTACAAAGTCGTTGATACCGCGAAGGTTAAAATCGCTCAGGTGATTAAGGCTTGCCCGTTCGAGGCGTATCAGCTTTCGATAAAGTATGATTTTTTCGTTGTTGTTGCGGTTGTCAGCTTCAAGGATAGGCGACCTCTGGCGCATTTTTCTCACTTCTGGTGGTGTGCGCTCTTCTTCAACAAAATCCATGGCCTCCTTGCTCCAGCCAATGTTTCTTTGTTTTAGTGAGATTCTGGTTTTCTGGTCGAAATCGCTTCGGCTGAGCTTGTGGGCAAAATAGAAACGGCCCAGATCCTTGATTCTGTCTTAAGCATGTAACTCACTACAAGCGCTACAAAAAATGGCATAGTAAGGTTGTCATATCTGGCCTGAAAAGAAAAGGCTATTGCTGTGGCGAAAATCATCGAGACACCTGCAGCAAGACTGTAAATCAGCTGTTCCTTCAGAACACCATCACTTTTTTTATGTGCTGAAAGAAAAAGAACGTCTTCGGCGTATTTCTTCAGTAGTGTTAATCGGTGAATAAGCTGTCTGTTTTTGTCAGGACTGTTTTTTCTAGGAACAGGCCAGCCTTTGCTTTTGCGGTATTGCAATTCGGAGTCAATAATGGCGAGCAGGGATTTGCGCATTTTCAAGTTTTCGCGCACAGTTTCATTGTTTCTGATTAATCTGAAACAGTGGAATTCGATAATGTTGCTTAAAAACTCATCTCCGAAGGCAAAGTAGTTTGCCATATCGCGGGCGTAATAGTGGGAACGTTGATGATGTGGGCAAGCTGTCGGTACGAATTGATAATCAGCATGGTGTTCTCGATCAGGTTACTGATGAGATAGTGGTTTTGTTCTGAACCTATGTTATCGCTAATATGTTGACATTCATCGCGCAAGGAACTCTTTATGATCGAAAGAACATTTTGATATGGTGTTCGTAGGCAGCTGCGTGGCTGCGCGTTGGCTCTGAGGCCAAAGAACGCATTGCATTTTCAAGGCTTTTCAATGGTGATTGTCGCCCGTTGCAATATCCTTGAGCAGAAACACTGGTGTAATGAGGCGAATGTTCGACTTCAGATCTCGGTAGAAGTCTTTTTTGTCGTAAGTATAGTGATTAATATCCAAGCTGTTGGGAATGAAGAACCATATGTTAACCGCAAATTCGCTTACTGGTTGTTTTCGCCTCGCCATATAGCTGAACTTTATCTCAAAAGAGAAGTCGTTGTGCTTTTTCAGTTTTTGTTCTATCATTACTTATGTTTTACCCCTGACAAATCAGAAGAATACTCCATGAGGGATGATTCCCAATAACTTAAACCAGGTTTGTCCGGCAATTACAATGAGTATCCATGAAACGATCGTCATGGAGAAGCCGAAGCGAAAGGCGTCGTTGTAACTATACATGTCGGTTTCATATAGTAGTGCTGCAGGCTTGCTGTTGAAAGGCAGCACATAAACGTGTTCAATCATGAAAGCCACAGGCAGAGCCAGGCTCAGCACTTCGAAACCAAACCGGTTGGCTATGCCAATGGCAATAGGTACAAAAATCATGGTGCGCATGGTTTTGCTCTGGAAAAGCAGGGCGCTGAAAGATAGTACTCCGGTTAAAAGAATGTAAATAAGCCAGAATGGTGTTTCGTTGCCAATTCCAAGGCGATTAAAAAAGGCGTTGACCATCAGGGAGGGTAGGTCGGTGGCATCGAAGCCTGCCCCCAAGGCGTAAGCACCAGCAGAAAATAACATGAGGTGCCACGGTATATCTACTTCATTCCATTTCACTACCCCTATGCCCGGGAACAATGCAACAATAGCACCCACAAAAGCTACTGCTGTGGCGCTGATGCCGTGAAGTTTATCGGTGGACCAGAATACCAGAATGGACAGGAAGATAATGATGGATTTGATTTCGTTGATGCTCATTTTGCCCAACTTTTCGTATTCCTGCCTGAGTCTTACCATGCCTCCTTCAATCTGAGGCAGACGTTCTTCAGGTTTAAGCGGAAAAAAACCCGCATTGCCAGAATGTACCCGAGTAGCATCAGGATTACCATTACCGGCAGCATAGCCATAAGCCAGTCGGAGAAAAAGACTGTGGTGCCTGTGGCTCCACCTATGAGCGCCACAGCAAGCAGATTGGCTCCCGATCCGGTAACGAAAGCCCCGGCACCGAGATTGATATATAAGAGGTTTTGTAGCACGATGCTGCGCCCAAAGTTATTTTTTCCGGCACCACCATGAGCGCCATAGATTGCTGCAATGACCATGAATATGGGAAACAGAATTGCAGCTTTTGCTGTAGTAGCTTATATAAAGGCTGATAATATGAGGTTGATGATGATGAAGCTGATAAAGATGGTGGAGGCGTTTTTTCTAAATCGCAGGATGAACCATAAGGCCAGACGTTTGGCTACACCTGTGGCTACCAGCATACTGGCCAGCACAAACGACATGATGTTGAGCCGCGTTACCGGGTGCCTAAGCTGCGCATATGCCTCTTTTTCAGGCAACACTCCAGTGAGTACCAACGATACGATGAGCACCAGCGATGTAAGATAATTCGGAATGGCTTCGGTAACCCACAGGATGATGGCTGCCATAAACAAACCAAACAAAAGGTGATTGTTGCGAATAAATGCTTCGATACCAATGCTTTCAAAAACTTTCTTTGCTGACTTGGCTGTGATCTGACTGGCATCGATGTGGTCGAGGAATGGCAAGTCGATCAGAAAACCAAGGATGATGAATGCAGCAATAGCTAAAGGCAAACTAGCATGAGCCAGCCATTTTTTTCGATCGCCGATTTCTGGCGTTTTGGCAGCTTTTCTACCCTGTATTGCTGCATATCCAGTGGGTCGTAAGAGTTCTGCATGGGCGAGGAGTTATTGATGGGTGGTGTGGAAGCAAATTAAGCGGTTTTGCCTGCAAAACAGTGCAGGCAAAACCACAATTGTTGTGCGTCAGGTGTTATTTGCCGATTTGTAAGGCATTTTCACCACTTTGTGAAAGGATGCTTCATCAGCATAGAGTTGAAGTATTTAGGATCACCGGTTACCTCCTCGCCAAGCCAGCCTGGTTTATCGAAAGCCTCAGACTCATCGGTGAGTTCCACTTCGGCCACCACCAGTCCCTGGTTTTCGCCGAAAAACTCGTCCACCTCGAAAGTGTGGGGGCCTGCAGGCACCAGATGACGGACTTTGTCGATAACGCCCGGCTCGCAAATGCTGAGCAGTTCCTCAACTTCGTGAACAGGTATTTCCTTTTCCCATTCATATCGGCTTGCACCTGACTGATTGCCAATGCCTTTGATGGTAATGAAGCCTTTGTCGCCTTTGATACGTACACGCACCGTGCGCTCCGGTACCGAAGAAAGGTAGCCCTGGGTGATGCGTGTGGCTTTGGTGGCCATCGACTTGAAATCGCCATTTACCAGAAACTTGCGTTCAATTTCCTGTGCCATGTTTTAAATGATTTCGTTTGCAAATGGTTTGTTAATCATCCCGATAACTCTTATAATAGCCTGGAGGTAGTTGATGTTTTCCAGTCCTCTGAGTCCTGTTTCTGCCACTGTTTTGAGGATGTCGGCAATTTCGGTTGATTCGCTGCTCATGGTAACCAGTCTGGCCCCATTGATGAGCACCACGGCATACTCACAGATCGTATCATTTATCATATAGACATAACGAAGTTTGGTCACACGCACAACGGCAAGGTCGGGATGGATACAGATAAGTCTAAGAAATTCTTCAAGGCTGTATTGTTCTTTATCAAAGCCGGGCATTTCTACCTGGAAGGCCGGAAACACCTCTTCAACAAACATCTCTGTTTTCATCGGAAAACTGCCTTTCATCAAAGGATTCCATTGCTCCAGACCTTCCACTGACTGAACAAAGGTCTTGATGTCCATCTTGCCATTGCGGATTTTCGTGTTATTGACATCATTGGTGCGCGAGATGATATAGATTTCGTCCGAATGGCGCTCCCGAACGTCTTCCGGCACAGGGACAGAAAGCCTGGACATTCTTTTCCACTGCTGGTCAAAATTCTGACCAAAAGTTCTAAATTCGAAACGTGGTTTTGATTCAACACCAATTTTAAGTTCTTCTTTGCTCATGATTCTTATTACAATTATAATTTTTATTTAGCATTATTGTTGCTTGATCCTCTTGTGATGGTATTCAGTAACTGCCAGTTTTCCGAACCATCGGGTTTACGGCCGTAAGATTGCGTTGTTTCCATCGGGGGAAACGCCACCTGGTCTGCCAAAGTGCCATCGGGCTTTTCGAGCCAGACAGTTTCGCCGGCACTCGACAGCCTATAATCGCTCGGGTCGCCCGAACCTTCGGTGGCGATTACAAAGAATCCGTATGCGGGAATAATGGTTTCTGCCGGGATCAATTTCTTTGGTCGGGTTCCTGACTGTCCTCCGTTGTCGTATATTTTCCAGCCTGTCAGGTTCACAGCCATGGGAGAATCGTTGAACAGTTCAATCCAGTCGGGATCAGTGGCGGTTCCTCTTGAATATATTTCATTCATCACAATGCGAGCCGGGGGTAAGGAGTTGCTATTGGCAGCTCCTCTGGTTACAGTGTTGAGTACAGCCCAGTTGGCTGTACCATCGGGAAATCGCCCTAATGACTGAGTTTCTGTGAGCGCAGGGAAAGTTACTGAATCGGCAATGCTGAGGTCTGGTTTGGCTAGCCATACTTTTTCCCCATTGCTGGATAGTCCAAAGTCGCTTGGATCGCCACTTCCCTCTGTTGCAATGACAAAGAATCCCTTGGAAGCAATATTTGTTCCTGAAGGGATAGCTTTTTTGGGTTTTGTGCCCGCCTCGCCACCATTGTCATAAATCAGATATCCACTCAAGTCCACCGGGGCATCTCCGTCATTGAATATTTCTATCCAGTCGGGCTCACTTACAGTTCCTCTGGAAAAAATCTCATTCATGACAATTTTGATCAGTACTGGGGTTGCATTGCTGTTGGCAGTTCCTCTGGTTACAGTATTGAGCAACTGCCAATTGTCGGTTCCGTCAGGAAATCGGCCAAAGGATTGTGTGTTTGTTAATGCAGGAAATGTAACCTGATCTGCCAGAGTGCCATTTGGCTTTTCGAACCAAACCTGTAAGCCATTGCTAGAAAGTCCAAAACCGGCGGCAGAGCCATCGTCCACAACAATCACATAAAATCCCTTGGCGGGTACTTTGGCGCCGGACGGGAAAGTCATTTTTGGTTTTGTGCCGCCTTGTCCGCCATTATAATAGATTTTCCATCCCTGAAGGTCGGCTTCGAACGCTGATTTATTGTAAATCTCAATCCAGTCGGGGCTTGTAGCAACGCCCTGAGAGAAAATTTCGTTCACCACCAGATCTGCAAGCGGAGTATTTGTGCTGTTCGGTGCACCTCTGGTTATGGTGTTGAGGAGCTGCCAGTTTGGCCCTCCGTTGGTAGTGCGTCCATAACTCTGGCTCGCATCCATAGCGGGAAAAGCCACCTGATCCACAATATTGCCCTGAGCATTTTCGAGCCATACCGTTTCGCCTGCGCTGGAAAGGCCGAAATCACTCGGGTCGCCTGTACCCTCGGTGGCAATCACAAAGAATCCGCGGGCGGGTATTGCAGTGCCGGAAGGGATGGATTTTTTTGGTCTGCCACCAGTTTGTCCGCCATTGTCGTAAATTTTGAATCCGCTGATGTCGGCAGGTGCGTCCGATGCATTGTGAATTTCGATCCAGTCGGGGTTGTCTGCTGTTCCGCGGGAATAAATTTCATTCATCAACACCAGCGGTGCTCCTATGGTATAGGCAGCCATGGTGGAGGGTGCGCCCGAGGGAGCAAAAGCCTTCTTACCTGATTTGCCAATGGCTTCGAGGAAATACGAAACTGTTGCACCGTCGGCCTGCCCGGAGATTGTTCCGTTGTAGAGGGTGTCGCCACTGGCAGTAAGTTCGATGGAGGTCAGGGCGCCAGTCCCCACCTTGTAAAATAGTCTGGTATTGACCTGACCATCGGCGTCGAAAATCACGGCAGACACTGTGGCAGCCTGTCCCGGTGCCGGTATCTGGGGCGTGATGGTCAATTTTTTGATTACGGGTGCGCGATTATAAAGCTCGTCCTTGACACACGATGACACGAACAACAGCAGTGCCATCAGGGTTATTAAAAATATTTTTTTCATTTTATAATTGTTTGTCGAGATTTATTAAAAGTCAACTTCAAGCCTGAGAGAGACCATATGAAAGTCTTCGCCGGCTTTTCCCTTTGCATTGGTTACAAGTTTAAGGTCGCGGGTGAGGTTGCCATTGGCATTGTGTCCGACAAAGAGCTTAGCTTTTCCGTTGGCATATCTGTCGCGATTTAACCATGCGTAGTTGAGCATGATTTTCACATTGTTATTCGGATAAAGGTTAATTCCTGCCGTATATGCCTCACCTGAGCCGCCGAGCAACGTGCCCTCGCCACGGCTGTTCAGACTGAGATAATCGTACCGGAAGGCCAATTCAACATCTCCCCATTTCTTGCCGCGTGCTACCTGTGTGAATTCACCTTCGGCTGTATTGTAATTGTATTTGCCACCAAACAGCAGTGCGCTTCCCATGGCATACCATCCGTCAAATTTTTCTGTTGGCAGGTTGTTTTTACGTTTCACATCATTTATAATGTATTCACCTTGAACGCGGAGGTTTCGCCGGTATGCTGCGAGCTCCAAACCACGCAGAAAACTTTGGTCAACGTTGCCAATAAGGTCGGTGTCGATGTATTTTTTTCTGTTTATAGAAGTATTGCTTCGTGTGGAATAACGCATAGTGCCGGGAACTTCGGCGTCAGTTTTGGGAGTGCGATATGAGGCCGCCACTCCAAAATGTAAACCCTGATAGGGGTTTTTGTACACAGGCATGATGACCAGCTTTCCGGCATAGGAAATGCCTTCATCAATACCGGCATCTTTGTTGTTGTTTTCCGAAAACATTCGTTCTTCGACGTCTCCAACGCTTTAGAAATGAGCGCCTCTAATACCCAGAAACGGCCCAATGCCATAGGTTGCTGCAAAGCCGATGTGTCGCGACGGGGCAAATGTGGAAACTGCCATAGGACGCTCACTAAATGTGAGATAGCGCGAAGTGGTTGTTGACTCCATGGAGAATCCTTCCTTAAAATTACCTGCCTTTAACTCAAGTCCATTGTTAAATGTGTACTGAAGGTAGGCGTCTTTGAGCTCAAGTTCCGAGTTCGAGAAATCGAGGTCGATCTCGCCATACCAGTGTCTGGCAAATTCTACATTGGCAGCAAAACGTGCACGACGAATGCTCGTGCCATTGCCTATAGGATTCATTACTTTTTTTGAGAAAACAGCGCCATCAGCCTGAACACGGATATCGAACCAGAATCGATAATCTTTTCCGTGACTTTCGAAAACCAAAATGCCATTTCGCTCTTCAACAAAAAGCGGATTTCGGTTCACCCATACACCGTATAGGTTAAAACGAACGTTGCGGACCATAATGACATTCATCGCGCCGCCTTCATTAACCGGCAGCTCAATCTAGTCGAAATCAGGGTAGCTGAATACGAGTGTTTTACATGAATTCTGCTCAACCGAAATAGTGTAACTCCCATCGGTTGCAGTTTTTACAACAGTGAGTGCGCCTTTCAACCTTACGGTGACCTCAGGCACAGGGTCGCCTACCAAATTTGAGCTTACTTTTCCTGTAATAGTCATGGTTTGCGATTGAAGCTGGCCGGCCAGCAACAGCAAGCTTATTGTCATAAGCATAATTAGTCTGTTCATAATCAATAAATTCAGTTTAGGTTTTCGATAAATTGGTTTAGATTAAAATCTTTGTCAAGTCCCAGTCGCTTTTTAAGCCGATAGCGCACTACTTCAACACTTTTCGGCGTGATATTGAGCATTGTTAAGAGTTCTTTGTTCGACAAGCCTATCCTTATGAGCAAGGCAAGTCTTTTTTCCTGTGGGTTCAGGCCAGGGTACTTCTTATCAAGGGCTTCAAAGAATGCCCTGTTCGTATGTCCGGCATTAAAATAGAAGACCTTTTTTTCTTTTGTGAAACTCATTTTTTGCTGCACCAATGCCCGTATGTGCTGTACTTTCAGTAGCTGATTTTCGTCAGTGATCTGGTCTTTAAGTTCCTCGAGCTTCGTTGCCATTTCATCAAGAAACAGTTTTTGTTCGGTCAGCGCCATGGCCATCACCCCGAATTCGCGGTTCAGGGCTTCGATGCGTTCACTGAGCAAATTGTTGCTTTCCTGCATCTGACGCATGTGTTGATCCGTCGATTGTTTTTTGTGCCTCCAGATTGATGATTTGTTGTTGAAGCAGCTCATTTTCAGCTTTCAGCTGTTTTTGCCTTGTTTTGTAAAAGGCAAGAATTAGTAGGGAGAAGGCTATACCGGAAATGACAATTACCCCAGGTACAATCAGGTCAATATTTGTGGTTGTTTCTATGTTGCCGGCTTCATTGATTGTTGATGTGGCTGAGATTGATGACATCACACTAAGGTTGAAGACGTTCATGGCTATGAAAAGCAATAAATAGGTTGCTACCCCCGAAATAATTGGTGTCAGGAGCCAACCGGCTTCGATGCCATCCAGTATGCGGGGGTTAATTTCGCGGCTGCCTTTCACCATACCAATGCCGAGAATGCTTCCGACCACGAGTTGGGTGCGCGATACAGGAACGAGCGGTATGGAAGGAAGGCCTAAGGATTGAAGAAAACTGGCAATTGTTGAGGATGAAAAAAGAAACATGACAATGGCTTGCGACAGAACGACAACCATTGCTGCCTCGGCCGAGAGGGCAAGAAGTCCGTTGCCAACAGTCTGCATTACTTTCCTGCTGACGGTATAAATTCCTGTTGCAATAGCCAATCCACCGGATAAAAACTGTAGCTGAACTCCATCCAGGCTAAAGAGTCCGAAATTGAGCAGAACGTCAGGCGCCATTGGCAGAAATACTCCCATAACATTTGCAATATTATTGGCACCAAGGCTATAGGCGCCAAATGCTCCTAAGAGTACCTAACCAAACCGTATCTATGTATCGAGCTGCACGGCATGAATGCGGGAACTCAAAAGTATTTTCTTCAAAAGGCGATTGAGAAGGGCTGCAAAGATCATCCCCAGGATAGGCCCGCTTACCCATGATATTACAATCTTGGTAAGTGCATCGTAATCTGGTTGTTTGTGATTAAATAGAACCCATCCAATAATTCCGCCTACAATGGCCTGACTGGTAGAAACAGGAAGACCGCGCAGATTCATATAATGAACAACAAGAGCCGCTGAAAGGCTAACAATAAATGCACCTGCCATGCTGTCAACTTTCTTTAGAACGCTGAGGGTTTCGGCACCTTCCCGACCTTGAAAAACAGCCCCAAGCACAACGAAAATACTGCCTACAATCGCAGCGTCCCTGAATCGCATCATACGACTGCCTACTGCCGACCCGAAAACGTTGGCTGCATCGTTGCCACTGAGGGTCCAACCAAAGTATAAACCAACTGCAAGGTATAAAACAGCATAGTCCAGTTTTCAGACAGTTCGCTTTAATGCCATAATCGACAATAATTATGCGCCGCGCTCTGCCGCATTAGAAAGTGTTTCAATATGAAGGGTAAAATAGCGGAGATGAAATTTTTCGCTCAACTTTGGGTGCGACATTTCCTGAAACACCTTTCGTTTAATCATATCGGCATGCTTATCCGCCTCTTTTTTATAAAGATATACTCTGTGAAGCTTTTCCTTGACATTTTCTCGTTCTCTGAAAAAGGCCCTGACTCCGGGCATCAGCGATTCGCATGCCAGCACCGATAAGTTTGTCAGTTGATTAAGGTCATTGTGCAGTTCACCTGGAATATTAGGCGTCTCAACATCAAACTGAAACAAGTTTCGCTTTGCCAGATCAAGAATATTATCCTACTCCTCGATAAGCCGCATGATATCGCCCCGAAGTTGAGGCATCAATGACTGAGTGTAAAGAATATTCTCAATCTTTCGCCATAAAAGGTCTGCTTCTGTTTCAATGGCTGAAAGGGTTTGTAGGTTGTCAGCAAATCTTTGCTGATTACCGGACAGTTAGTAGGAAACCCCTTCCTTGAATTTGAGGATGCCCTGGTCAGTTTTATCAAGAAACTCATCAATCAGGGCTATCGACTGCTTGGCATGCCGAAAGGTAAACATAGCTTATCACGCTTTGAATCAAATGTGCATCAATTCCCTTATCAAAAGTGATTGGCGCTGTTTAGACATATAATGAAATCACAGATGCTGTTAAGATTTTGATATCTTAAAATATTGAATAACAGATATTAAAAATAAAATGTAGTGACACAACAATGAAGAGCGGATGTGCTCTTACTTGTTGTTGGGGATCTGTAGGGCATAAGGTCAGAAAGAATGCGGTCTTTATTTCAGCAAAAACTCAAGTGGAATATGCACACGCTCTCTCCATGCCGTTTCGGAATGAGGTGCGCCCTCGTCTTTATAAGTCAACCAGTTTTCGCCTTGAGACCAGCCTGTTTTCTGTAGCTGTTCGTCCATTGCCAGCTGATGATTCTCATAAAAGGCATCGATGGTTTCGGTGCCATAATCGAAGTAGAGTCTGTGGCCTCCACCAGCGCCGGGAAGTTGCTGAACCAACCATTGGATATAAGGCGCCGAGAAGGCAGTGTCATTGACGTGCAGACTTAATGGCCAGTGGGTGCTGAGGCAGCCGGCTCCGCCGAAAACTTCCGGGTATTTGCTCAGGGCGTAGGACGAGATGAGCCCGCCCATGCTCGAGCCCATAATAAATGTGTTCTTAAAGTCAGAGCGTGTTGGATAATAACTGTCGATGAATGGCTTAAGCTCATTAACGATAAACTTGAGATAATGATCGCTCAGGGGCTGAAGCGATGGATTTCCATGCTCGGCATAGAGCATTTCGCGAAGCTCTAAGGGCAGTAGGTTGAATGCAGGTGAGGGTAGATATTCCTGATACCGTTGGGGAGTATTCCATATGCCTACGACTATGGTTGGCCGGGCATTATTTTTGTCGATAAGGGGTTGCAAAGCCTGATCGACAGCCCAGATCATCCCGTGAAAGCCGACCGCAGGATTGAACAGGTTCTGACCATCGTGCATATAGAGCACAGCATACTCGTTTCTGGGGCTATAGTTGTCTGGTAGCCATATATCAATCCGTCGCGATTGCACATGTTCTGAAGGAAAGCTAAGGATACAATTTAGTGTCCCAAATCTTGGAAAAAGCACTTTGTTGGTACCAATGATGGTTTGCATGAATGTTGATCGATTTGTTAAGGGCTGCGAAAGTAAAAAATATCATGCGAACAACTTTCTACAATATTCCACAGTTTAATAATTTCAACCCTGCGTGCCGTAATCTTTCTATTCTGCTATGAATAGTTTGAGGCGTTTGCGATTCGAACCTTCAGAAGCCTCCAGAATATAGACCGATGGTTTAAGTCTTGTATTCCTGTTGTCAAGGCCATCCCAATGTAACCTGATAGGTTGTTCACCGTCCGTTTCGTATGTATCCTTCCACACTACTTTCCCGTTCAGATCGAAAACAATGAAAGTAACCTTACCAGCATTCGCTGGCAGGTATTCGATACTGGTCTGATCTCTGAAAGGATTTGGAAAGGCCTTCAGGTTGGTGAATGACTGCATGGGTTGATTGATTCCGGTGAGTTCGACAGGGCCTCCGGCATAAACGGTCACTTTGCCATTGCGGCCACCTGCCACAAACTCCCATGAATTGTCGAAAGTGAGGTCGGGTATACAAGCAATTGCATCAATAGCTTGAGGATAGGGCGTTGTAAATAAAGTGCTTCCGTTCGTACCGTCAAACACATAAACATGGTTGTTCTGGTAAAGCAGTCCTACCACCAGATCATTAATTCCATCACCCGAAACATCAGGAATGGGTGCAACATTCCATGGTTTATCCTGTAGCTGGTATGTCCAGATTTGCTGTAGGTTTGTGCCGTTTAGCACCATTGCCAGCGATCCGCTGTAGCCAAGGGTAAGATCGGCTTTCCCGTCGCCATTCACATCCTCCATGCGGGCAAGCCTGGTAATGATGTTATTTCCTACACTGGTTTGTGCAATGATTGCACCATTGGCAGCATTGAAGATATATATCACGCCGTTGAACGTGCCTGCTGCAAGCTCAGGTTTGCCATCGCTGTTCAGGTCGTCGAGCTGGGCAAGGCCCCACACCGAAGTGCCGGTGGTGAGGAAATCCCAGGTCAAAAATCCTGTTGCACCATTGATGAGTGCAACACGACCCTGGCTTTGTCCATTATTGCTGCCCCCCGCAAACACATCAGGCTGGCCGTCGCCTGTTACGTCAGGGATGCTGATCACCGAAATCACCGGGCCTGTAAATGCATAATTCCAGATCATCTGACCATTAATGCCGTTCAGACAAAACACCCGTTTGGGGCCAGTGCCATTCTGGTCGTTACCACTCGAAGCAAGCACATCAGGGAATCCATCACCGTTATAGTCTTTGCGTGCATCCACCTGATAAACCCATCCTCCAAGTCCATATTGGTTGGTCTGGAATTTCCAGATAATTGTACCTGTCCTGCTGTTGATGGCAGCCAGCGAACGATCGCCCCAGGCGGTACCAACGACAAGGTCGGCTATCCCGTCACCATCGATATCACCTCCGAGGGTGATGGCTTGCTGCTGATAGATTGAGCCGGCATAAATGTTTTGCTCCCACAACACCTGACTTGTTCCCGAAGCATTGCCGTTGAAGCAACGGATATAATTGTCCTCGCTAGCAACCACGATTTCGGGCCGATTGTCGCCGGTGATGTCCTGAATCCATTGAATGGCCTTTGGGCTGTTGTCGGTAGCAGGTGGGAGATTAATGTCCCAAACTATCGAACCAAGCGTATGCACTTTTGGAATGGCTTGCCCCGAAAGGGGAATAAGCAGGGGACTTTGGCCGGGTGCATTGGAGTAGAGCGAAAGCATGGATTGGAAATCGCCGGCAAAATGTGGGAAAAACCATGCTTCGAAAATGATGCTCTGCCCGGGTTCCACATTGATCGGAAAATCGGATGGGAATCGGAAGTAAAACCACGGACTCGTATTGAGGAAGTTGTTTATTGTCAGTGTGGCCTGCCCCAGATTGGCAACGGAGATGCGCTGAAGTTTGCTAGCCATAGCCATTATTGTTCCGAAATCTACACTTGCAGGATTGACTGTTATCGAAGGTGCAGCTGTATATGCCTGACCGGTGAATTGAATTGTGATGGTAGGATTGATGGGGTCGTTGCTAATAATTGAGGCTGTGGTGTTCAAAGGGCCTGTTTCAGTAGGAGTCCAAATTGATATATAACTTGCTGACTGTCCAGAACTAAGGCTGAAATTACCGGTGGGAAGGCTAAGATTGGTGGCCGGTGGTGGTTGTTGAAACGAAAAGTTCAGTGTTCCGGTTCCACTATTCGTCACATCTATATTCTTGGTGTATGATTGTCCGATAAGGGCATCGCCAAACTGAACAGTAGTTGGCATCACAATGGCCTGAGGGGTTCCTGTGCCACCCGGATTCACCTTATAAAGTGTACTGTTGGCACTCAGTGGCCCGGCCACATACCATAAATGCGTGCCAGTGTGCACAATGCCTGCTGGTCGTTGGGTGATGGATGGATAGCTGGCCAATACATTGCCGCTCAGATCTGTCTTGAAAATCATATTCGCGTTGTAGTCCACTACCCACAGCTCTGACCCATCGCGGGCCAGATCCCAGGTCTGTGTCATCGGTGGCACAAACTGCTGGATCACCGTGCCCTGAGGGTTAACTTTATAAATCCATCCCGGATCGGGATAGTAGCTGGCTACCCAAAAACTGCCGTTATCCCACGCAATACCCGACATATACTGCTGAGGCAAAGTGAATTGACCCAGGATTGCTCCTGTCATGCTGATGTTCAGGGCATAGGAGTTTCCTGTCGTACCCCGGTCAATGATCCAGAGACTGTTTCCATCGTAAGTCATCCCATAAGAATTGCTCACCCCGGCCACACTGAACAGCTGAGTAGCCTGACTTGTGCCAGGGTCAAATCGGTAAATATTCGATCCACCACTGCCATAGATACCATAGTACAGATAAGTGCCATCCCAGGCAAGACCAGAGGCCTTACCAGGTATCGTGTAGGTCTGTTCAATTGTCCATGCGCCTTGAGCTCTGATAAAAGAGGAAATGGCAATGAAGAATAGAAAGACGTAAAGTTGCTGCCACCGGGTGCAGAACGAAAGAAAAAGACTTTTCATCACATTATTTATCAGAGGGTTAATAATCGTATCAAATTTAACTAAAAGAAAATCATGATGAAGAGAAAACAACAATTTTTTTGTACAGCCTTGATCAGGAGCACAACCAGTTGATTTTGTAGTGGGTACTTGGCTACTTCCGGATGTATTTTTCATAATACGGTACACACACGAGGCTGCCTATCTGATTATTATTTGATCTTGCTGGATTTCTGATTTCCTGCCGTTTGCAAGAAAGAACAAGAAGTGTGTTTGGGTTTTCAGATCACTAACAAGATTTTATCATTAAATGCTGATCGTATTTAGAGAAGATCGCAGCGTTTAAAAAGGAAAGCCCCCCCAAACAGGAGCGGCTATAGGGTTAGTGAAGTAGTAGAACTAGTTCTATCGAAGGTTAAAAACGATCAAGGTTCATTACCTTGTCCCAGGCGGCCACAAAATCATGAACAAACTTTTGTTTTGCATCATCGCATGCGTAGGTTTCGGCAATGGCCCTTAGCTCGGAGTTGGCTCCAAAGACGAGGTCAACGCGGCTTGCGCGCCACGCAGCAATGCCTGTTTCACGGTCGCGTCCGACAAATGTTTCCTTTGCTGAGTCAGCAGGCGTCCATTCGCAACGCATATCGAGCAAGTTTACAAAGAAGTCGTTGGTGAGCTGGCCAGGATGACTGGTGAAAACACCATAATCCGATCCGTCCCAGTTGGCATTTAGAACGCGCAACCCTCCAAGCAGTACAGTCATCTCAGGCACGGTGAGTGTCAGTAGTTGTGCCTTATCCACAAGCAGGTGTTCAACAGGGCAGGGGGCAGGCTGCTTTACATAGTTGCGAAAACCATCGGCCATGGGCTCGAGGTAGTTCGACGAATCAATATCAGTCTGTTCCTGAGTGGCATCCACTCTGCCGGGTTTAAAAGGCACAGTTACCGTGTGGCCTGCATCCCGGGCAGCTTTCTCGATGGCAACACAACCACCGAGCACAATCATATCCGCCATCGAAACTGCTTTGCCATTTTTTTGACTATGATTAAACGAATGGCGAATGTTTTCTAGTATTCCGAGTACTCTTTTCAATTGGACAGGTTTGTTGACTTCCCATTTGATCTGAGGTTCAAGACGAAGGCGTGCTCCATTGGCACCACCGCGGAAATCTGAACCGCGAAAAGTGCTGGCTGAGGCCCATGCAGTGCGAACAAGCTCCGGCACGCTCAGTCCTGATTGCAGGATCTGATTTTTCAATGTTTCAATATCGCTGCTGTCAATTAAATTAAAAGTTCGCTGTGGCAGCGGATCTTGCCAGACAAGGTCTTCCGAAGGCACTTCAGGGCCGATGTAGCGCGATTTTGGTCCCATATCGCGATGGGTAAGCTTGAACCAAGCACGGGCAAACGCATCGGCAAACGCATCTGGATTTTCATAAAAGCGCCTGGATATCTTTTCGTATGCTGGATCGAAGCGCAGTGAAAGATCGGTTGTCAGCATGGCTGGTTTGTGCATTAATCCGGGGCGATGTGCATCTGGAATCGTGGCTTCTGCGTTCTTTGCCACCCACTGGTAAGCTCCGGCCGGACTCTTTGTGAGCTCGTATTCATATTCGAATAGGTGCTTGAAAAAGTCGTGGCTCCAATGCGCCGGAGTGCGCGTCCAAGCAAGTTCAGGCCCTCCGGTAATGGTATCGGCTCCTTTTCCGCTTCCGTGCTTGCTGTGCCAGCCCAGCCCCATTGCCTCCATTTCAGCGGCTTCTGGTTCAGGACCAACCATGGCTGGGTTTCCAGCTCCGTGCGATTTGCCAAAGCTATGACCACCAGCAATCAACGCTACAGTCTCTTCATCGTTCATGCCCATTCGAGCAAAAGTTGCACGGATGTCATGTGCAGCCAGCACGGGGTCGGGATTACCACCCGGACCCTCGGGATTAACATAAATGAGTCCCATCTGCACGGCGGCAAGCGGATTTTCAAGCTTACGATCGCCACTATAGCGCGTCTTGTCGGCCAACCATTCGGTTTCTGCACCCCAATAAATGCTTTCATCAGCTTCCCAGGCATCTTCGCGGCCGGCACCAAAACCAAAAGTCTTAAAGCCCATCGATTCCAGAGCTACGTTACCAGCCAGTACTAAAAGGTCTGCCCATGAAATCTGGTTACCATATTTTTTCTTCACCGGCCAAAGTAAGCGACGGGCCTTGTCGAGGTTGGCATTGTCGGGCCAGCTGTTGAGCGGAGCAAAGCGCTGATAACCTCCGTTGGCACCTCCACGTCCATCACCCATACGATAGGTGCCGGCAGCATGCCATGTCATCCGAATGAAGAAGGGGCCGTAATGACCAAAATCGGCCGGCCACCAATCCTGAGATTGCGTCATGATTTCACGTAGGTCATTCTTAAGACCTTCATAATCCAGCTTAGCAAATGCCTTAGCGTAACTGAATCGCTTGCTCATAGGGTTTGATAATTCGGAATGCTGCCGGAGCATGCTGAGCTTTAATCTGTTAGGCCACCAATCCGTATTCGAGCGTTGACCATGTCGAATATGACCACGACCCCCGTGACCAGTTACAGGACACTTTCCGTTACCGTTGCTGTGTTCCATTTCTCTTGTTATTTAGTTTAACGCACAAATATAGGAAATATCTATGTATATTTATTAATTAACAGAAAATATTTATGAATAGTTAATCTTTCTATGTGTTAGGTCAATTAACATGCAGATAATCAACGGGTATTGGTTTTTAGGATGTATAAAAAATTATATCAGGCTCAATTTAATTATTCTCAAAGCACTGTAAATCAAATTGATGTGTAAATAAATTGTTCCAACCGCAATTTCTCAAACTTTGGAATGAAAAGCATAGCCGAATTTTGATAACGTTAAATCGGTATCCCAATCCCTTGCTTTTTCCTCTTCCAGCATTTCTTTGGAAATACCACCACTTGACTATTTAAAGAATATTCTGGATAAGGATAAAATTCTTTGATGGCTTTATCAATGTATACTAAACGATACAGGAGGTTACGCATGAAGTAGTTACTTTTGAATCAAATATCTATATTTATGTTTGCTTGCAGGTCTAAAGTACATAGTTTCGGCAGGCTTTTCACGACTTTGCTTTTTACCTGCATGAACCTCTGGACAACCGTAACAGTTCACGCGCAGGTAAAAAACAAGCCAGAATCTATCGGGCTGTATCTTGGAGCTGGAGGTCAGTGGTTCGGTCTGGTTCCTCAAATCACTCCATACCAATATGATGTGCTCATGCTTCATCTCAGTTATAGCTATACGGTCAAGCATTGGAATAATGCGCTAATGGATGTTTTAGGAGAGTTGCAGGCTGGTCGGGTACGTTTTGGTGAACCCTCCGGGCCTCCCTGGAAAATGGCAGGCGAGTTTGGCGCTGCAATTGGCCTCCGACAATTGTTTTATTTCAGAAATGAGTCGCTGGGTAGCTACTTGATGCTTTTGTCTGGTCCATTTCACATTTCGGATTCGCCTCAGCGGCAAGTAGCTGGGTTTTTGTTCGATAATCATGCATATTGTGGCCTGATAATAAAACTTGATGACAGGCTTCTGCTGGATATGCGCCTTGGCTGGAGACACCTCAGTAATGCCGGGATCAAAGAACCCAACGGAGGAATCAATACGATTGTTTTACAACTTGGTTGTCTGTTGAGCTCGCAATAGGGTAAATTGCCCTAAGTTATCCTTATGTGCTCGTTTTCAGGTAAAAATATGGCTGAAACGCTGGCTTCCAGTCCCTAAAATTACGAATCACACTACCAGCAGGAAGGTAATCCTTAGTTTTGTTCATACACTTTGCTACAAGTAATCATGCCAGCAGATCGAATAACCAAAAAAGTATATTGCCAAACCATAATTATTTAATATTGTACTCGCATTAAAGAGATAAGTAAGATCAGGCTACGTTTGCCTTGCTGCGGTTAACGGTGCATTATTTCAGAAAGCATAAATTACGGCGAAAAGCCAGCGCAGATTGCTAACGTATTCGTAATCAGTAATCTTCCCAAAATCATCTCTGCTGATGATTCCATTGCTGTCCTTGATTGCATAAGCTGCCGAGGTGAGCTCCATTTCGGTTGCAAATTGCAGCTTACCGCTTTTTAGCACTGCCCTTGGCGATAATCGATAGACGGAATGGATCGTCGAGCCACGCACTGTGGATGCGGTACCATCAACCTTGTTTGAGTAAATGAGAATTTTTTTGTCTGAGCCCAGATTTCTGGCAAACCCTCCAAAGAAACCTAACTGCCATCTGGGTACATTGGTGCTGATCTCGGCCCAGGTGCTCAGGTTATTCAGCGTGGTATAACTCACAGTATTTCGTGCCAGATCAACAACCTCATGCACAGCATATCCACCCAGCATCACCATGTCGTATAGGTTTTGCCCGTAAATTACATGCACTTTGGCAATGAATTTTGGGTTTTCAAGTTTTCCATATGCGCTGAACGACAGGCCGTCGACTTTTTCGTCTGTTGCGTAACTCAGTCCGGCTTTTGTTGTTGCAAGCAGGGGTTGAAGCCTTTTGAAGTCAGCCACTGCTCCGGCCAGCCAGATTTTTCCAGTTTCCTTATTCATAGACTTGTACTGCAGCATAAGGCTTGTATTGGGCAATCCGGCGTAGCGCAGCGACTGTGATCCGAGTGGACTCGTAATATCGAGCTGCGACGAAACTGCCATTGCCACACTTAGTTTGCCCATCTGTTGGGTAAGCCTGAATTGCGGACTACGCGAAAATGGCTGAAATGGTGCCCCTGTGTTAAAAGAAATTACGCCAGGATAACAATCAGCCGAAAACAGCGGATGCCAGGTCTGGCCGGCCAGCATTTCGGTTTTGCTCCAATTGAGTTTTACGTAGGCATGGCGGAGCCTGAAGCCGTTCTGATTATAGAAATTGGCGTTTTCGTTGCTGAAAAAGTCAGCCTCGAGCAGTCCACTTGTTTTGGCGCCAAAGGCATCAGGACCGCTGATGCGACCGCCTAGCCGCGATTGGATCGACAAAAAATTGAAAGAGCTTTTGGCATTCAGGTCGGTGCCCTGTGCATCGGGTAAAGGTTCTCTGGGATAAAGCAGAAAATGACCCTCACGGATGTTGTAAGTTTCACGGCTGTCGAAAAAGTAATCGGTCTTGACAAAACCATTAAACTTGATTCCAAATGCTTGATCCTTCGCATCCTGCTGAGAACTTGCGCTCAGTGCAAGGAGTAAAAATGCGGCAGTGATAAATGGTTTTATATTTATGTTCAGCGTTTTACGCATGATGATAATTTTCAACCTTCTCAGCATTATCCTTTTGTGTAAGTAGCGAAACCACTACCAGCACTATCACTGCCAGTGGGATGGAAACGATACCGGGATTATCCATGGGAAAGGGTGCCGATGCAGCAGACAGGCCATAGCGTTCGAACATGGAAGGTGAGAGGAGAATCAAAATCACTGACGAGAAGATACCGGTTAATATGGAGGCGGATATCCCCTTAGCTGTGGTTTTTTCCCAGAAGAGAAGGAAAACAATGGCAGGGAAGTTTGCCGAAGCAGCTACAGAGAAAGCAAGACCGACAAGAAACGACACATTCATCCCCTTGAATAAGATGCCTAGAACAATAGCAAAGACACCGACACCAAAAGCTGAGAGCTTACCCGCCATAACCTTTTTGCGATCGTTCATTTTCATGCCCAGATAGTTATCGAGAAAATCGTGTGCTATGGCGCCCGATGATGCCACAATGAGCCCGGCAACAGTACCAAGTACAGTAGCAAAGGCAATGGCCGAGATGATCGAAAACAATCCAACACCAAAGTACTTTGCCAGAAGTGGTCCTGCCATATTCGAGCTTTCCACATCAAGTACGCCATTGATTGCAGCACCCAGCCCCATATACATCGTAAGAATATAGAAGAAGCCGATTGCTGCAATGGCTACGATGGTCGATTTTCGGGCATCGCGCTGGCTGGGCACGGTATAGTAGCGAATTAGGATATGGGGCAATGCCGAAGTGCCTAAGAACAATGCCAGCATGAGCGACACAAAATTGAGTTTGGTCCAGAAATTGGCTCCATGCTTGCTCGAAACCTTAAGCAAAAGTCCCGGATTGATCATGTCGCGTCCATGGGTCGGTTTGGGATACCACACGGTGGTTTGGGCATCCATGATCTCAACTTTGGCGTATCTTGTGATTTCTGCATCATCAAAGGCCGCAAAAAATTCAAACGGTCCCAGAGGGCCGGTCTCTTCTACTTCCTCACCATCCTTTACAATCTTTGTCACATTTCCTACCTGATAAAACTTTTGCTCTTCGCGGGGAGCGCCATTATAAAGCTTAGTTCCATCGGGTGCAATGGTGAGCGATAGTGTTTCTACAAGATTATTTTCCGTATCGAGAAGAAACCAGCGCTGAACACCTTCCGACTCAAGACGCGCAAAGGTTTTGCCTCCAGCTTCAAACGCCCCGTCGAACCTCCATTGCGCATCATCAACACCTACAATTTTTCCATCCTCAATCTGCGCTGTCACGCGCATCAGCTCAGGGGTGTTCCCACCTGGTTTTAACGTTAGTCCATGATTAAGAATATAAATTGTGAGCAATGTTGAAACTAGGATCAGCAATGCACCCTTGATAAACTGAACATAGGTTGTTGAGGTCATGCCCGCTGTGGCTACGATGAAAATTACAATCGATCCTACAATAAGAACACCAACCCAATGCGGTAGTCCAAGCAATGGCACAACCAGGTCGCCTGCTCCTACCATCTGGGGTATAAGATAGAACACCGAAATAATTAAAGTGCTGAATGAAGCAGTGAGCTTGATCGATTTGGCATTGAAACGTGCATCAAGTGCATCGGTAAATGTGTATTTTCCGAGACGCTTGAGTGGTTCGGCTACCAGAAAAAGGGCTGCCACCCAACCGGCAAGGTATCCTATGGAATACAAAAATCCATCGTAGCCAGAAAAGGCGATCATTCCGCAAATGCCCAGAAATGAGGCGGCTGAAAGATAGTCGCCGGCAAATGCAATGCCATTTACACCCCAGTGAATTGTGCCTCCGGCAGCATAATAGCTGGATGCCGATTTGGTTTTGCGTGCAAAATAGAAGGAAAGCCCCAATACCGCAGCAACGAAAAAGATGAATATCACTACAGCATAAACTGATACATCGTAAATCATGACTTGTCCTCCACTCTTTTATTTGCAGTGTTTTCGTAGCGTGTGCAGATGAGGTTGTAGATGAAGCCCATGACCATAGCCATAATAATCAGACCAAAGCCATAGACAATTGCCAGATTCTGCTTTCCAACGATATGTTTGGCAAGCAGGTCAGGATTTGTGAGTCCGATGGCCACAAAACCAGCGTATATAACCGCATATACAATAAATAAAATTACCCCCAGCCGGGCTTTTCGAGCAGCCGCCTTGTCGGCCTCCAGCTTAACAGCAGGTCCATGATGCATAGCAATTTCTCCTTTATAGTTTAGTGCTCAATGAATATTTGAATGATCCTTGCCTTTAGCTTTATTTTGGCAGTCAAAGCTAAATAATTTAAAATTACATTGTTACGAAATTAACAATGATACAAAACATTGTTGCGAAACAATAAAAATGATTTAGCTTTGCCTGCAAATGCGCATTTTTCATCATCGGGAGAACTGTCAGGCTTGCAAAGGGCGTTGTGATATCTATTTCACGGCGAAGGAGTTGGGCTGCTCCGATGATTACATCCCTCAGCATGTCAACTTCCGGAAGCATGAAGCGATTGTATCGCAGAACGAAGACATCAGGAATGCCATCATACTGCTTGAGGGTCATGCCAAAATTTACATCGAAGGGCTTAATGGTCGCAACATCATGCTTGGACTCATCGTACCGGGAAATTATCTGGGTTTGATGTCCGTATTTGGAACATCGCAATTCCCTTATCATGTCAGGGCGCTCACCGATGTGAGGTGCTGCATGGTAGATATTGTGTTTCTCAAACACCTTTATCAGTCGGACAAATCGTTCCAGCTGCGCCTGAATGAGCAGTTTGGGCAGAGTGTCCGGAGCATCATGGCAAAGCTCGTATCGCTCAATCAGAAACAGCTGAGGGCACGCATGGCCGAAAGTCTGCTGTATCTGTCGGGGGTGTTCGATGCCTATAAATTCAGGCTTACCCTCACACGCAACGATCTAGGTGAGCTGGCCGGAATAACCGGAGAAAATGCTGTGCGTGTGCTTGGCGACTTTCGTAATGAGGGCATCATCCGTCTTCAGGGCAAGGAGCTGGAGCTCATCCTGCCCGACATGCTGCGAAAGATCAGTGCAGCTGGTTGAGGCCTATCCTTTGAATGCGCTCATAAATTCGGCGCTCAGTTTATCCTGATAACTTCCCATCTGGGAAAATACCTTTTCAGGATAAGCTGGTCAATCTCGTTCATTTTGCGCGGAATAATCGTGTTGGAGGCTTGCTGGCCATGCATGAGGTCCTCCATCTGCCTCATGATGCGCACTTGCATAAGGTAATTAAAGTGGAGCAGAATTTCTTCAGCAGTTTGCCGGCTTAACACGTTTTCATGCTGCAATGCCTTTATTCTTTTTATGGTTCCTTTAAACCTGATATCCTTTCGCAAGGCATAGATGCGGGCAAACATCACCACGATAGCTGTCCAGTTTTTCAAGTCCATCTGATCGCTGGTTGTCAGTCCGGTATTGATGATATTGCCCGGGGCAGGGTTATGCGGCCTGAGGTTGGCGACCGACTGGGCCAGAAGATAGAAGAACGTGCTTTTGCCTTCGAAGCTTTCAAAAATATGTTGTTCCAGTTCGTTAAAGATGTTTTTATCCCCATATCCGTGCCTCAGATCAAAGAATACAGACAAATTGAGGATCTTATCAGGTTCGGGTTCGGCTATCCAATGCGTGAAATATTGTTTCCATTGGCTGAAAGATTTACACCACTGTGGGTTGGAGGCCATGTATCCCCCCGGACAATAAGGCAGTCCGCTCAATGCAAGACGATCGCAGATTTTTTTGCCAAGTTGGAGGAAATATTCCTTGGCAGATTCAGAATATATAGGTTCAACATCCTGATATACAATGCCATTGTCCTGATCCGAACTGAAAAGAAGCTCTTCACGTCCGGCACTGCCAAACATTACAAATGCCCAGCGGCAGGGAGCAGGTCCGAGTTCATTTTCTGCTATGGAAACAATGCGTGTTGTGATGGCATCGTTAGCGGCAGTGATGATGCTGCAAATAGTTTGGACGTCGCCTCTGCCTCCGGCTAGCGGTTGGATCAGCAGCGAAAGGCTCTGACGGAGCCGGCCGAGACTCGCAGCATCATTGCAGGCTTCCGCCGCCTTTTTGAATAGTGCATTGGGATTAATTGCCGTTGCGGCCATCCTGTCCTTATGCAATACTCCTACTACCTGATGGTCATGATTGGTGAGCACAAGGTGCGATATGCCCTCAGTGAGCATGATGCCCCTTGCCTCCGGAATACTGATATGGTCCGGTGCTTTCCGCACCGGCGAGGTCATGATGGTGGAGGCCGGAAGCCCCATCGGCTGGCCGGTCTCAGGCATTCGATTGATGATATCCTTGTGTGTAACGATACCCAGCAAAACATTGTTCATGCCAATCAACGCATGGGTCGAATGTTCCTGCCTCATCGTTTCTAATACTTGCCCGATGGTTGCCTCAGCATGACAAATAGTTGCATCATCAGCAAACTGCCGTGCTGGTGCGTTATCGAGTAATGCGAAATGCTGAACAATTGTTGTCAGGCCTTCCAATCCTTCCGAGGCAATCGAATGCAGAGGTTTTTCAAGCAGTCCGTCGCAATACTCAGCATTGCCGTCCTCGGTGCGTTGCAGAAAAAGACTTAATGTAAGGTTGGTTACCTCGCTGTTGTGCATTCTTAGCGCAACAGGTTTTTTGAGAACGACGCCATCGCTGCCAACCTCTATCAAAAGCTCGCGCAGGGTTTGCCTGTTCCCGAAGATGGTTGTCAACGGAACGTCCTTCAGCGATTCTTTGCTTCGATAGCCCAGCAATGTAGCTATTCCGGGATTTAAATAGGTGATTTTCCTTTCGCGCAGCTTGAACCTGAAAATTCAGGCATTGCTGTGATTGGCAATGTTTTCGAACCTCACCCGATAATCTTTCAGCTCCTGCTTCACCGCACGGTTTTCTTGTACATCACGCAGGGTCAACAGCTGCCCAACTTTGTCAGCAAAGTGAATCGGCTACAAGGTAAGCACTACCTCCACTGCGCTGCCATCCTTGCGTTTAAGCGTCAGTTCCTGTCGCGTCTCCTGATCATTGTGTTCAAAATCAAAGGTGCTGCCGCCAGAAATGAGGTCGCCGATTGCAAGGCTCTCTAGTTCATGTGAGGAATAATGCAACAGGTTCTGAACAAAATAATTTGAGTAGGCAATTCTGCCTTCGAGCAACAGGAGTATCCCCTCTGTCGATGACTCAACCAATGAGCGGTACTTCTCCTTTGATTCGTGAAGCTGCCTTTCGGCTACATGCCGTTGATTTTCGATGCGCAGGCTCTGGAGTGTAATAAAGCTGATTATTAATGCTATGAATAGAGTAATTCCCAGCAGGATCAGCAATAGCTTATTCGTTAACAAAGCAATCTCGTGCTCCACATCATCCAGATATACGCCCGTTCCAATAATCCAACCCCAGTCGGGAAACGATTTGACGAAACTGAGCTTGGCAACAATACGTGTACTGTCGTCCTTCAGTTGCCATTTATATCTAATGAATCCTTCTCCCGATTCACCGGCAATCCTGGTGGCTTCGATGAATGGTCTGGTACCGTCGGGATCGGTATAATCTTGCAGCGACTTACCCATCAGCTCGTGCACATAGGGATGCATCACCATCACAGGCTTCTGGTCGATGATCCAGAAATAATCTTTCTTGTCTGGGCCATAGCGCAGGGCTTCCACCTCGGCCATGGCTTTTGTTTGTGCTTCAGCAGAATCCAGCAGACCGGCACCAACCTCTTTCTGGTAATTGGCAAGGATGCTCCAGGCCGTATTGGTCAGCTCGAGCAGCATGCGTTTTTTCTGCTCGGTGGCATTGCGTTCGAATGCCGGAATGACAAAGGCAAAAACTGCAATCAGGAAGAGCAGTATTGACAGCACGGCCGGCGCCACTATACGCCTGAAAAAACTTGCTTTAACCAGATATTTCATAAAACAAACCGTCGGTTGGTGTTAAGCGTCAATGCGTTGATGGTGCGTTTTCTGGTATCTAATATGGCAAATCCATTCACTTGTCCGTTATCGGAAAGCGCTGGAATGCTGATGCTGCAGAGTTTGTCTTTCAGCTTTTTTTCTCCGAATGAGTAGTAATCATATCCATTGAGAAGTTTGGCCAGCATCCCTTCAGCAGGCTCATAATGCAATGCCAATCCTTCGATGTGCAAGTGGCCAAAGATGCTCAGAGTGCAGGATTGTTCGCGCAGGAAGCGGAAATGTGTCTTGATCCGGTTGCCCTCGTTGCTGTTGAGCAGCACATAGCCAGAAAAGTTTGGGTAGATGTAATGAGATATGAGCACAGTTTCACCTTCGAACTCCCTGATGGCAAATTCAGGAAGGTTGAGCATCCACGACAGGTCCTTATCGCTCAGACTTACGGGATAGTCATCGATGTAATTCCACACCTTATCCCCTGCAAGCTCTTGCTTTTCTGAGGGGCTCAGATCGTACCAGCCGGCCGGAAACCTGAATCCTGCACTATAACGCGGAATCCTCTGCGAGTGAAACATGTCGTGATTTCCAGCCACCACAATACTGCAGTGCTGTCGGATCAGGGCAATACATTCAGTAAAGTTGCGGGTGTCCTCATATTTTCCACGCATGTAAGGATAACCCAGTATATCGCCAAGGCAAACCACCTGATCGCATTTTTCGCGCTCAATCAGCCTGAGGGCCTTTTTCAGGCTCACCACATCCTCGTGTACATCGGTGATAAAGGCTATTCGCATCGTGTTGGACAGGGTTAATGATGGGCTTGCTTAACAATCTGGTAAAGATAGCAAATCGACCTCAACTGACGATATGTGCCCATCGATAGGAAGTTGATGAAGCTGGTGTGCATCAGCCTGCTCAGGAGCCCAAGGTATCGAAAAGCAAAAAACCCGCATGCGCGGGTTTTTAGTGAACCTGAAGGGACTCGAACCCCTAACCTTCTGATCCGTAGTCAGATGCTCTATCCAATTAAGCTACAGGTCCTTTTTTGTGGGTGCAAATATACGGCGAAATTCTTTTACCGCAATAGTTTTTATGTCAAGGCATAACATTGTTTACCCGTTGACGGGTCAGAGGGTTCAGGAAACGCACCTTGCGCGAGATACTCTGCCCGCTCTCATCTACCGCAGTAACCACATAATCACCTGCTTCAACAAACACGGGCATGCGATGTTCAGGACCGCTGGTGGTGCCCAGCCAATTGTCGTTGAGGTGCCAGAATACCTTTGTATCCGGGTTCTGATGCATGATGACGAAGATAGCAGGTTGTGCCTGGCCTTCGAAACTACGAGGCAAGAAAATTGAGGCCGCAGGTGGTGGATAGGCCAAATCCATACTGGCGCGTGTTTCAGCCTGACATCCGGGGTATTGTGGAGGCAGTGGTTGGTAATCGCTGTGCGAAAGCTTATAGTAATATGCCATGAGCGGGGGCAGGGCAAACCACGACTTTTTTATGGTTTCAAAAGGCGGTTTGCAGCCAGGACTTATCAGCCATCGACCCCCGAAATCCGTTGTAATTTGTTTGTGGTATGGGCAGGTCTTCAGTTGTTTACCACCTGTTGTGCCTGCAATCGTTTTTTTCGGGCAATCAGGTCCGGGGCTGTATCCCGAGATGCTGCAGACCTCGGTTTGTTGTGGCCAATTGTTTATGTGAGGAAAAAATTCCTGATTTCTTACCAGTGCTAATGCCATGTCGAAGAGCAAAGGTCCTGCGGGGATGCACCTGTCAGCCCGGGTCTTCCGCTGCCATCGGCGTTTCCCATCCAAACACCGATAAGGTATTTTGTATTGTATCCCAATGCCCAGGCATCGCGAAAACCATAGCTTGTACCTGTTTTCCAGGCCAGCTGCAGGTCGCTGGATTCCGGCATGAGTGTGGCTATAGTTTCAAGACGGTTCAGGCCAGTCAGTATTTCGGTAGTTAGCCGGCAAGCCTCATGGCTGAGCGGGAAATCCGCCTCGGGATGGAGGGCTTTGCGGGCCAATCTGGCGTAAACATCAGTGAGTTCCAGCAGGCTGATCTCGGCTCCACCAAGAATAAGCGAGATGCCATAATGCCCGGCACTTTTGGCAAAACCACCGAAGCCAATCTGTCGGAGGGTCAGGCGGAATTTTTCGATGCCATATTCTTTTAGCAGCCATGCAATAGGCACGTTGAGCGAACGCTGCAGCGCTTCGGAGGCCTTAACTGCACCGCTGAAGCGGTTGTCGAAGTTGCGGGGCGAATAGCTACCCCACCAGCTTGGAATGTCGGGCAACAGGCTTTCGGTTTGAATCAGTCCTTCGTCGAGTGCGGCTGCAAATAGAAAAGGCTTGAGGATGCTTCCGGGGCTTCGCATGCTTGAAGCCATATCGTTATGGCAACCTGGTGCTCCAGTAGAGGGCGACACATTCCCGACGTAGGCCAGAAGGTTGCCGTTTTCCACATCGCGGACCACAATGGCCAGGTTGTGAATGAAAGCAGGAGCTACACTGAGACGTTGATTTTCGGCAATCTGAAGAGCAGTTTGCTGTATTTTTGAATCACGCGTGCTCCGGATCGTTCCCGTGCATCCTGACAAACGAAGACTTTCAAGGTAATGCGGGGCAAGGTCAGGAAAAGCAAACCTGACTGCCGGCAATGGCTCTGCCAGTGAAAGCTCAAGATTAATATTGCTGATTTTTTTCTGCCGGTGAAGTTTCTTTAACAGCGAGTTACGTTTTTCCAGCAACTGCTGAGGATTTTTGCCGGGGTACATAGCAGCTGATGCAATGGGCAGCACGGCTAGCATGGCAGCCTCGGCCCAGCTGAGCAGTTCCGGGGGGTGACCGAAATAGCGCAATAAAGCTGCTTCCAGGCCGGCGATGTTTCCCCCGAATGGCGCCACGGCTGCATAATGTTTTAAAATGCTGCTCTTGCTGTATTTCAACTCAATTTTGAAGGCCAGCCATATCTCTGCCAATTTATTGTGCAAACTGCGTCTGCTAAAGTTGGCCGTTATTCTTGCCAGTTGCATGCTGATGGTAGAGCCTCCGCTGACAACCCTTTTCGCCCTGAGGTTCTGCACTGTAGCTCTGACCAATGCAATCAGGTCAATGCCCGGATGATAGTAAAAACGCTGGTCTTCGAAGGCGAGTAGGGCTTTGAGGTACTTTTCAGGCAGGCTGTCGGAAGGTTCAAAACGCCATTGTGCGTCTGATGCCAGTCTTGCTCCCATCAGTTGCCCATGGCGATCAATCAGCACGGTGCTGAGCGGCAGTTGACCCACCGGGTCGGGTGTTAGCACAAGCCCGATTATCACAGCAACTCCAAAGCTTGTGATTGCAAGGAGCCATCCGCGGCGAAAGGTGATCAACCACATCAGTTTGGTTTTCAACGCTCTTCTGCTCGTTTTATGGTGATGCGGGTGGCCCCTGTCATGGCTTCGGTCGAGGGTTCGTACATGGCGTGGCATTGAACGCCCGGATGTACAAAGCTTCCGGCGTAAGTGGCAGATATACTGACTGCGAAAGAGCGCTGCTGTTGGGCATCAAGCGCAAAATAGCTGATAACCCTGTCATCGCACACATCGGTGAAATTGGCAGTTGTGTTCGGCATCAAAGGGCTAGCCTCAACCATGTTGCTGCTGCTCAGTACTTCCCAGCCAGCCGGAAGCATGACCTGAAGAGCGATATATTCGAGCCTGCGCCCACTGAGGTTATTCACTGTCACTTTCATTTCTGCTGTTTCGCCCTGTCGGATCTCTGTGGCTGACAAAGACGCGCCGTCGGGCCTGGCATATTGCACCTGAAGCGATAGGCCTTTTGATTTTGGGCGCACATTGCTTTCCTCCGGAATGGCCGATGTGGTCAATGTGAGCAGCAGTGGCTGTTGGCCGGTGTTTTTAAGGCTCAACTTCCCACTTTCGGTGCTTAACTGATGACGCCGGACACTGGTTTGCAAATTAAATGGATTGTCCTTCATCCCTGAAATTTCGTAGGTTAAGCTACCTGAAGAGGGATGTTTTCGGGCATATTCCTGCCATGCCAGCATCAGCCAGCCCGTTTCCTGCGTGTTCAGATAGGTGTTCCGGGTGTCGGCAGCCAGCTGGTTGAGCAGGTTCAGTGCTGAGGCATCCTCGTCCATGGCAATCATAGTCATCACCTTAAGGCTTCGGTCGCGCAGCGGACTGCCAAAGTTGATGGCTTCGAACTCGCTGGCAGGTTCCGGACGCTTGCTCAATCCCAGCGTTAGATCTTTTGCAGCTTGTTTTTGACCAGCAGCAGCATAAGCCAATCCAAGCATCCTGGCCGAGCGGGCATCGAGCTGTGGCAGTTCGCGGAGTCGGTTCATGGCATTGAGTATGGGTTTACCGGCGAGTGCCAGCATGTATAGCCGGTATGCCTGAACGAGGTATTCGGGTGGTCCGGCTTGCCATGCACCCCAACGTTGGGCCAGCCGCTCCTGTGCGGCAATGACCCGTTGCAGGTGCTTGCTTCCGGCGTAAAGGTTTTCCCGTGAGGCAAGGACAAGCAAATGGGCAGCATAAATTTCTGTCCATACTTGATAGTAAGTTGCTCCAGGCCAGTAACCTATTCGTCCTTCAACGGTGATGCGGTTTTCGAGCTGACGTAATGCCGAAGCCATGGCACGATCGTATTGCTGCTTCTCTTCGGTGCTTATTTTGACCAGCGAAGGCAAATAAAGCAAAGCCATAGCTTGCGAGCTGAGCTGTTCGGCGCAGCCATGAGGATTGCTGAGTAGCTGATCGACCTTCATGCTGAGCTGTATGCCAGGAAGATTACACACCTCGATCCAGGCTCTGCGCAATTGTTGTCCGGGCCAGTCAGGCAGAACCTGACCCGTTTTTCCAGCTTCAAGCCAGAGCTGCTGAACCTGATATTGCCTTGGGAACGGATTTTCTATACTCATAGAAATCTCGTGAGTTGCAGATAAACTGTCGCTCTGTGCTTTGCACACCAATCGACCGCTTCCATAGTCTAGGGCTTTGATCCTGAAGTTCAGGGTTTGTTCGCCTTTACCTGTGGTTCTGACGATTTGTTGCGCTGAGCCCACTACTTGCAGCTTACTCTCGGCTCTGATGTAGACCTAAATCTCTGAAGCCTTGTTTCTTCCTGCAAATATGGTGACTGGAACAATGAACTCATCGTTCTTGCGCAATAGTCTTGGAGCTGCGGCCAACACCATCAGGTCATTGCGTACCTGCATTCGCTGAGTTGCCGATCCGCTGGCGTGGTCGTTGGCTGCGATGAGCATCACCCTTACCGAACCGGAATAGTTTCTTATTGTAAAAGTATGAGCATCTTTACTGCCGGCCTGCAGCTGAAACGGACCCTTTACAATTACAACCGGCTTAAACCTCTGTTGCCTTGCCTTTTCGCGTTTTGGCAGATTCTCGTCTCCTCCAACAGCCATCACTTGTTCCAGCTTTCCGCCATAAGCGCCGAGCACCTGATCGAACATATCCCATGTGGAAACGCCGAGCGCCTCCCGCTGGTTGAAATGGTTGTAGGGGTAGGGAGTGCGAAAGCCGGTCAGGTCGAGTAGTCCTTCGTCAACGATTGCCAGCAGATAGCTCATGGGTCGTCCTTTTTGTTCGCTCACGCTCAGGCTAAACTGTTTTTCTGCCTCGGCTGAGGTCGGGGCCTCGATAACAGGAATCAGCTGGCGCTGCGGGTTTTCGACCCTAAGGTTCACTATGCCGAACAATCTGGATGGCATGTCATTGTCCACCTGACCTAGAGGTTGCAACAGGCTGAGATGGGCGTAAACATTAGGGCTGTGTTCGGGTCGCAACGGAACTTCTATCCGATTCATGCCTTTGGTCGTGTTTACCCACTGCCACGATAGCTGCCGGCTGCCGTTTTCGAGACTAAGCAGTATTCTTCCTTCCGAGGGGGCTTCAAAGCTCAAAATGGCTTTTTCACCAACTATATAGCCCTCTTTGTCGGCATTAATTCTCAATTGGCTGGCCCCAGCCGGCTTACGATCGGCCGACTTATTGCTAGACCTCAGAATCCCGAACCGCACTGAAGCGCTGTGCCCGCCCTTTTCGCTGAGCACAAGCATATACCGTCCCCAGTCGAAACGTCCCGGCCTCCAGTCATGTATACCACGCCCGCCATTCAACAGTGCAGTGCCCTTCTCGATTACTTTGACATTCGAAGTGTTCACAAATGATGCACGCGAATTGTCATCGCCCAACCACCACCAGTAGTCATCGAGCCTGAGTAGCTCATAGGCCAGAGAAACATTGCCTTCTGTCTGACCTGCATTGTTAAGTCGTACGATGGCAAACTGATGGGTGCGGTTCGATTCAAGATAGCCCCACTTTTCCTAATGAGGTGATTGGATGCCGATGTAATGGCTGTAGGTGTCGGAAAGATAGCGGTTCGAAGCCACCGAAAACGAGCCACCGGGTTCGTAAGCACGCACTTCTGTATCTACAGCGCGACGACCCCTGAACGCAGTGGCTTCGGGCAGTTGCAACCTGAATGCTATTCTTCCGACTGCATCGGTAGGCCCATCAATGAGCTGAGTCTTTTCACCCCTGGACGTTTCAATACTGTTATTAATGAAACTGAACCCTTCATATCCGGGAAATTGAAGTGGCTCATCACGCAGGCTTTGTTCGGCTACCACCCGCTGGCCTGCCGCCGGATCACCATGCAGCCAGCTTACATTCAGAACAATTTCGGGATTAGTTTCCTTATGACTGAATCGTTTATTCTCAGGAATAATGTTGATCTTCAATCTGTTAGGAACAACTGTTTTCACCCTGATTCGTCTGCTAAAGCTGGCATTACCCACAGTGACTTTAGCGGTCCAGATGCCCGTAGGCGCTTCAGCATTTGTTGGCATGTTGAAACGGATAAGGCGGCTTTGTCCAAAAGTTTGTGTCTTGCGTCCGGCCGGGCGGTTTCGGGCATCCGAAAGTTCCAGTACTACAGGATGATCTTTGGGTAAGGAATTGTTGTCGAGCATGAAACCCACAAAGAAGGTATCGCCCGGACGGTAAACCCCTCGCTCGGTAAAGATGAATCCTTTCATTCCGGCAGATGGTCTGACGCCTTCTGCATCTAAACGACCAAGGGCCTGCATTTGGCTGCCATCGAGTTTCAGGTATGTCGTATGGTTGCCATGCTAAGCCACAGCCATTCAAGCATCAATGATGTTCTGGTTCAGTACTACATGACCTTCGACATCGGTTTTGCCACGTACAATGCGCTGAAGCTGAAAATCAAAAAGCTCAACAACGGCATCATTCACGGGCCTGCCTTCCTGAAGATCAGTAACATATAGCCTGAAATCATTCTGTTCCTGCGCCCTTTTGGCAATGATACCCAGCCGGGTGTAATACAGGCTTCTATTGACGAATCGTTCATAATAATAATAGCTTTCGTGACAGGGGTTGTCGCGTTCGTCCCATTTAAAGTTGTCAGGGAAATAGTAATCGGGATGGTAGTAGTAGTCGGCTCCCCATTGCCTGAGATCGCTTGCGGTGAGTTTTCTCGGAGGCGACTGCCATTCGGTGCTTTGCATGCCGCAAGGCATGACAGCGTAGTTTTTCCGGAAGGTGATATACACCCTGTACAGCGCCGACTGGTCTTGCATGATGAGCTTGCTCAGATCGATGGCGCGATTTTGCCAACTCATCAGTGAGGTTTCGTCGGCAGCAGAGAAGATGAGCTGTTTGCGGGCTACAACCCTGCCCACCTGCCTGAGGTCGTAGCTGCCATCCAGGTCATTGGTCTGCAGATGTCGAAGCATGTTGTTACCAAAAACCTTTATCACCTGAACATCCACTGCACGCAGTCCGATGGTCTGAAAGGGCAGCATCATGTTATCCCCACTGATGATGGTGCTTGAATTCAGCAACCTGACCGCAGGCAGCATTTCGCCAAAGGTGAGCAGGGTGTCGAAGACCGTCTCGATCACGCTACCCGACAAGCTGCGCAGGCCGGGGGCAAGCCTCAGCCTGACATTGCCACTAACTTTATCGAGCGGTTCAATTTGTATAAGATTTTTTGTGCTTGTAACACTGAACGGGACTTCAGGCTCCAACATGATCATGGAGGCAATATTTTGCTCATCCGATGGAGGCTGACTGAGACGGAGACGGATGTATTGTTCGGGATGCATTATTGCTTGCAACTGAACAACCTTGAAGCTGTCGGACGAGGGGATATCGAGTGTAAATTGCCCTTTACGGCGAATACCCATGGCACCTGCATCCCATGCAACTCTAAATTATTGTTCATTTTCTCCTGCTTTAAAGGCCTTGCTTTTATAGTGATCTGCTTCCCAGCCAATGCCATGGCTTTGCGCAGAGGCAGATTCCGACCGTTCAGATTGATTTCGACAATATTCTCGGGCAATGGGTCGGTCACCGGATGTGAAAAACTGAAGTGACCTTCGATCCACAGGCTGTCGCCATCGCTTATCACCTGAGGCACACCAGCCGAGATTGCCGGAGGGATCAGCCGCAGTGATAACGGAAAATGTGAAAGTTTGCCGGAAGTTCTTTGAGTTTGCCCATGAAAAAGCTCACATTGACAAACTGTTCTGCGGCTGGCCAGGAGGGTAATGGTGTAAAAATAAGTGCTTGATTGTCTAACCAGCTAGCTTCGCCGTTGACCGGTGGGTCGAAGACAAGTAAAGAGTTGGTTATGAAAGCGTCCTGTCGGATGCTATCCTCAACCTTGAATGCCAGTGTGATACGTAAAGGTGATAACGATTCGGACATCATCTGATTGAAATGCGCCACATAAGCTTGAAACTCAGGTTGTGGTTCGTAGGGTTTGCGGCTTGTCTTACAGGAATGGAACGGCAAGAATATGACTAAGGCAATGAATAATAGATAGTTGGTTGTTTATATGACGACAGGATATTTAGATGCATGTTACTTTTTGAAATAATATATGGTCAGATATTCAACAATAATTAAATACTACTAATTACTCATTTCAATGGGTCCTACACTTCAAAGCGTTTGATGTCGTATTTTTAGTGCAAAATCAAGCTTATGCATTTCAACCTTATTTCGGGCGACACCATATGTGCGATATCTACTCCACCCGGAATGGGTGCGATAGCCGTGATAAGGCTATCCGGAAAGGAAGCCATCCCAATGGCATTATCGGTCTTTGTGCCGGCATCCCGTCAAAATTTCAACTCTTTTCCCCAGAGCCATAAGCAATATTTCGGCCATATCATGGATGGTGATGAAACTTTGGACGAAGTACTGCTTTCGGCATTTCGTGCGCCGAGATCCTACACAGGCGAGGATATTGCGGAAATCAGCTGTCATGGAAGTATTTATATTCAGCATCGTATTCTCGAGCTGCTCATAGATCGCGGTGCCCGTCCGGCCCAGGCAGGCGAATTCACCATGCGTGCGTTTGCAAACCGTAAACTGGATCTGGCACAAGCCGAGGCGGTGGCCGACCTGATTGCCAGCAACAGCAAAACAACCCACGAGCTGGCCATCAAGCAGATGCGCGGTCGATTTTCGGAGAATATTGGCCTGCTTCGGCAGAAGCTGGTGGACTTTGCGGCGCTGATTGAGCTTGAACTCGACTTTTCGGAAGAAGATGTGGAATTTGCCGACCGTACCCAGTTTCAGCTGTTGCTCAACGAAATGCAGCAGGAGATCAAGCTGTTGCTGGAGTCGTTCAAAACAGGCAATGCCATGAAACAAGGGATTCCGGTGGCCATCATCGGTAAGCCCAATGCCGGTAAATCAACCTTGCTCAATGCCATACTCAACGAAGAGCGGGCCATAGTGAGCGAAATACCCGGCACAACCCGCGATGCCATCGAAGACACAATTATCATTGGTGGATATAACTTCCGCTTTATCGATACGGCAGGGTTGAGGCAATCCGACGATCAGGTCGAAAGTATTGGTATTGAGCGTACCTACGAAAAAATCAGACAAGCCTCCGTCATCCTTTATGTCTGCGATATGTCGGCCTGCGAGGGGAGCATGGCCGACGAGATGCTGGAAGAATTCAGGCACTTGATTGAAGATGAAAGCAAACACTTTATTCTGGTCGGCAACAAAATTGATATGATCGGCAAAACACCCGATCACTTCCGGGATTTTGTGGAGCTGGAAACCATTTTTGTGTCGGCCAAGCGAAAGGAGAACATCAATTTGATTGCCGACAGCCTCCTCAAAGCAGTGAAGCGTTTTACCCTCAATGCCGATACGGTTGTAAGCAATGCCCGTCATTACCATGCTTTGCTCAAAGCAGCTGAATCGCTGCAATTTGTGCAAAATAATCTGAATGCAGGAATTTCGACCGATCTGGTAGCCATCGACCTGAAGCAGGCAATTTTCTACGTCGGGAGCATCACGGGTCAGATCGTAAATCAGGAGGTGCTAGGTTCTATCTTCAGCAAGTTTTGTATAGGTAAATAACCTTTTTAGCACAATTTCGGCCCGCTAATTCGAACTAAAATCATTCGGCCTCAGCTTATTCCTGAGTGGCTTAGGTATTTTACCGTCCACTGGATAGGTCTGCATAAGATTATTCAGGCGACTTTTGCTGTAGCGTATCAGACGATGGCTTGAACCGATGATCAGGACATAAAAAACCACACTGAAAACAACCGCGCCTGCCTGTATTTTCTCCTCAGGATCATCGCCACCCGAGAGCCCCGTGCCCACAGCGAAAGCTGCGCTGCCGAGTACGAAAACCGGGAAAGTTGCTCCGGCCAGAATATAAACTGTCTGAGCTTCCTTGCGCTTCCTGAAAAACAGATGCGGCAGTGCCTCGAGGGTGTCATTTCCATCGGCAAGTTTTAAAAAATCGGACTTTTTCAAGGATGATACTCCGCGACTTTCATTTTGTGCCAACAGTTGTTGTGGAGATATGAAAGAAGTTATAAGCATTACAATAACAATAGAAAGAAAGCGATGCGTGCTCATATTGGGTTTGTTTGTGGCAGATATAAAGGCCTGATCTGAAAAATAAAGGTTATGTATCCGATTTAACAACTTATAAAAAAAAGCGGCTCCGGTTCAGGAGCCGCTTTTTTTTGGATACAGCAAGAAAGTTTAGTCGAACCTTATCTTGTTGAACCACAGATTTTTGCCATTTTTCGATGCGCCAATGAAGATATATGTGTTCCCTTCGAGCCAGTTGACAGGATATTTGTCGTCGAGGAAAAACTTGCGGCCTCCGATATCGGTGAAGCTGCTGACACCTCCGCCGTTGGGCTTTACTGTTGCAATTCTTGGATAATACAGCATCCTTGCTGTTGTCCCGGTCTTCTTCGATCCGGCTACTTCAAACACGGTCCAGTAGGTATTATTTTCCGTACTGATGAATGCGTGTTCGGTGGGCGTAAGTTTGTTGAACTCATTTTTGTCGCGCAGTGCGGAGGTATAGCTTTTTACAAGCTCACCGGAGGCATTGAACTGGAAGCAAGTCACATCCCTGAACTCGCCTTTGGAGGTGCGGAGTTGGCCTGTAACAAGAATTTCATTCTGGGGACTGATGTAAAGTGCTGTTGTGAGTATGCGGCCTCCGGCGTAGGGCTTGGACTTTTCGCCTGCTGGTGATGCCGCTTTGGCTTTGAACTCGGCAACCGGAGTGTTTCTGATCCATTCGATGCCCTTATCGCTCACTTTCATCATCATATATCCCGAAGTTTTGCCATTCAGCAGGCCTTCGTTGGCCATTGGAATCGTATGGACGACACTCGCCTCGGCATATACCTGTTTCTGGATTTTTGTGGTCGAAACCAGACCATGCACAAATACCGCATCGCCTTGTTCGGTAATGTCGAGGATTAGCCACTTCTGCTGCACTGGCGATGCTACCTCGAAACGCCGTTCTACCTGTGTATCATAGTTTACTTCAATGTACTCATACCTGCCATCTTCGCGATAAAATACCAGGGCCATGTTTCCCGACTCAAGCAATTGACTTTTTATCGGTATGGCTGGTACAGCAAAATTGATGGGTGTTTCAGCCAATTTTTCAATTTTGGTGGCACTGAACTTTTGTGCAGTGTAGTTCTTTCCCAGGCTTTCTTTTACCAGTCCCTTTTCGGAGATAAGCCCAACAAGCACAGCATCCCCATTTTCTGCCGAAGTGAGGTCGCGCACACGCCCCGACCTTCTCTGGGTATGGGTTACCTGAGTTACGCCGTCGCCGTTATAACTGTATTTGGTATTGGTGCGGAGAGCCTGATACTTGACAATATCGTTTTTCGTCCACCATGTAACCAGCTTGATTTTCTCCCCATCATCGCCCCGAGGCTTCACACGCTCTTCAATTTTATATCGATCGTCGCACCAGCCGGCATCCCAGTTAAAATACCGTTCAATAAAACCTCTTTTGAACACCGCTTGTCCCGTGAAAGTATTGGCTTCAAGCGCAAGCAATGGTTCACGCGATTCGGGACAAAGGTTCAACGAAAAGCCGAAACGTGCGCGCATGCGCTCAAGCTCCTCTTCAAATTTTTCTGTGTTCTTGAAATTAAAGTCAAGGTCAAAAGTCATAACCTCACCGTTCAATTTCCGACTGGTCTGCTTTGTAAGGAAAATCATCCTCAACTCGTTGTTTTCTTTGTCGATAATCACTTCCTGTAGATTGGCAATGTTTGCCTTACCTGCAGGATCGTATGTGGATTCCTTTAAGATGGTTTGGGCTGAAACCTGCAACTGAGCCATCAGAATAATCAGAACAAGCATGCCCGTTGCTTTTTTAAGGAGGTGGATTTGTTTCATGTTTCTTATTGTTTTGCGAATAACTACATCGTTGAGGCAAAAATACTTACCAATAAATATGCGAGCAATACGGTAAATGCCGTAGTTAATCTGATTTTCTTAAATTAACATAGATAGGTTTCTGCGTACGAAATACGTTACTGGATAAGTACAATTCTACGTGTTTTGCTTTGGCCTGATTCTTCACTCATTAACAACAGCCCCCTTACTGCAAACCGTAAAAAAGATAAAATAGGACTGATGTTTTATCAACCCCTGGCTATCGGTCTGAATACCATCATTCTTCAATCAGAACTGACCTTGCTTTATGAAGACCCTCTGCATTGGCAGCGATCACCACAACTTTATCTCCTGCTTCGAGAATTGTAGAGCCACCGGGAATCAGATAGATGTCGTTTCTTTTTACCATCGCGATAAGGGCATTCTCGAGAAAATGCAGTTCAACAAGTTGTTTTCTGGTGGCAGACGATCCGGGTGGAATCAGATATTCCTGCATGCATGTTTTGGTTTCGTCAACAAAAATTCCTGCAAGATTTGATGGTACACTTGCTGCATCATGATCGGTAACCCGGAACAGCCTTGCAGCAAATGGAATGGATGTTCCCTGAATTAAAACGGATACAACAGAAGTGGCGAAAACAATGTTAAAGATCAGATCAGACTTGTCGATACCCGCAATCAGCGTATAAGTGGCAAACACGATGGGGACGGCGCCACGCAGCCCAACCCACGATATGAAGCCAATTTCGCGGATGGGCATCCTGAAAGGCATCAGGCTCATGAAAACCCCGATTGGTCGTGACACCAGTATCTGAAACAAAGCAATAAATATTCCTATGCCAAGTATCGGGACGATATGACTGGGAAAGACCAGTAATCCAAGCGTGAGAAACAACACAATCTGCATGAGCCATGCAAGACCGTCGAAAACCTTGGTGATTGTATTTTTGTGTATCACCTCAGTATTGGCCAGCATTACTGCAGTTATATATAGGGCAAGAAACCCATTTCCTCCTGCGATGGAGGTCAGCGAAAACACGAGCAGCATGATTGCAACTGTCAGAACAGGATAGAGACCATCAAAACCCAGTTGCAATTTATTGATGAGCACACGGCTGTATCTTCCTGAGAGGTATCCGGCCAGGCCACCAACGGCCATCTGTTGCACGAACAGCAATAATTGAAGCCCGGCTGACTGGTCCTTATAGACGAGCAAGCTAAGAAAGCTTATGGTGAGCACATAAGCCATAGGGTCGTTGCTCCCGCTTTCAATTTAGAGCAGTGGCCGCAAATGTCCTCTCAAACGAAGGTTACGCCATCTCAGAATGGAAAACACAGCTGCAGCATCAGTTGATGAAACAATTGAACAGAGAAGAAGGCTCTCGACGAGGCTTAAGCCTGTGACCCAGAAAATGAAAAGGCCCAGACTAAGTGCTGTTAAGATCACCCCTATAGTGGACAGCATGATGCCAGGCCACATGACCTGTTTTATGGCTTTCAAACGTGTATCGAGTCCGCCGGAGAACAATATAAAATTGAGGGAGATTACTCCGGTAAACTGAGCGAGTGCCGGGTTGTCAAATTGGATGCCACCCAAACCTTCAGATCCGGCCAACATTCCCACTGCCAAAAACAACAAAAGGGTGGGTATGCCATAACAAAATGCCCTGTTGGCTGCCAGCAGACTTACTAGGAGCAAAACGGATGATATTAACAAAATGTGTTCGGTGGTCATCATTTGCCGTTATGGAATTTCAATTTATCAGGATAAAATTTCAAGTTTGATTTTCAAATTTATTAAAACCGATGAGAATGAACGCTGTTCACTAAATATGGATTGTTTTGCCTAACTTGCTGCTTTTAAACATAAAGTCATGGAAGATCTCTCATCAAATATTCATATTCTGGCCTCACCCGGCCAGCGGCATCACGTAAATCGATTCAACACGGAATGGGTTTCTGCGATGATTGACAAGGAAAGTGCCGCCAAAGCTCTTGACAACAATATTGAATCACTTGTTTCCATTCAGGACAAGCTGTACGCTGCTAACCGTCATGCCATTCTCATCATTTTTCAGGCTATGGATGCCGCAGGAAAGGATGGCACCATCAAGCATGTAATGTCGGGTCTGAATCCTCAGGGCACTCAAGTGTACAGTTTCAAGGCACCCACTGATCATGAGCTGGAACACGATTACCTCTGGCGAACATACTGTTGCCTTCCCCAAAGGGGCAATGTGGGTATTTTCAACCGCTCCTATTATGAAGAAGTACTCGTAACACGTGTTCACCCACAATTCATTCTGCGTCAGCGAATTCCTAATATCATAAAACTGTCCGATATCAATGATGATTTCTGGCAGTTACGATACCGGCAAATCAACGATATGGAAAAGCACCTGACAGAAAATGGTACGGTGATCATCAAGTTTTTCCTCAACATCTCGAAGGAACAACAGAGACGACGCTTTCTGAAGCGGCTGGAAGACCCTGCACGCAACTGGAAGTTTCAGGCTGCCGACATTGACGAGCGCGAGCACTGGGATACATACATGGAAGCATACAGCGATATGCTTACTTATACCTCAACTGTTTCGGCTCCCTGGTTTGTGATTCCGGCCGACCGCAAGTGGTTTATGCGGTATGCTGTGAGCAATGTGTTGGTAAACAGGCTTTCAGGACTCGAATTACGTTATCCCGAACTGCCTGAAAAGGAAAAGTACCTGTTATCAGATTACAAACGAAAGCTCACGGAAGGCTAGCTGGTAATATTTTTTAGTAGCCGTATTTTTCCTTCCATAGTTTTTGCAGTCGCAACCGCATTTCCTGTTCGCGCGCGTTGTTGCCGGGATTATAGAGTTGCTGTCCGGCAATGCGGTCGGGGAGCATCTCGAGATCTGCAAAATTATCCTCGAAGTCGTGGGCATATTTATAACCTTGTCCATAGCCGAGCTCGTCCATGAGTTTTGTTGGTGCATTGCGCAATGCCAATGGAACACTGAGGTCGCCATAGCGTCTGACCAGCTCCTGGGCTGCACCGATGGCCTTATAGCTTGCATTGCTCTTGGGCGAACAGGCCAGATAAATTGCGGTCTGGGCAAGGATGATGCGGCCTTCGGGCCATCCAATCTTATTTACGGCGTCAAAACAGGCATTGGCCAGTAAAAGAGCATTGGGATTGGCATTGCCGATGTCCTCCGAAGCAAGGATCAGCATACGCCGGGCAATAAACAATGGGTCTTCTCCAGCCTCCACCATGCGCGCCAGATAGTAAACAGCAGCATTCGGGTCGCTTCCGCGCATCGATTTGATAAAAGCTGAGATGATGTCATAATGCATCTCACCTTTTTTATCGTAGCGTGCCAGATTGTTCTGGATGATGTTTTTTAACATACTGTTGCTGATGGTCAGCTGCTTGCCTTGCGTTTTATCGCCATTTTGGAGCTCTACAGCCAGTTCAATGGCGTTGAGCAACTTTCGGGCATCGCCTCCGCTGATTTGCAGCAGGACATCCATACCCTCGAAGGTGATAAACAGCCCCTTGTCTTGTTCCAAAACCTTGATTGCTCTGCGTGTAAGTGCCTCAAGATGATTGGTTTCAAGTGGCTTAAGCACGTAAACCTGACATCGCGAGAGCAGGGGAGCAATCACTTCAAAGCTGGGGTTTTCGGTCGTGGCCCCGATCAGTGTGATATGGCCTTTTTCGACTGCGCCAAGGAGCGAATCCTGTTGGGATTTGCTAAAACGATGAATTTCGTCAATAAAAAGGATGGGGGGCCGATGCAACAGTCTTGCTTTTTCAATTACATCGCGCACTTCCTTCACCCCGGAACTTACTGCGCTGAGGGTAAAAAACTGCCTGTCGAGCTGTCTGGCAATCAGCAAGGCAAGGGTGGTTTTACCCACACCCGGTGGTCCCCACAAGATTATACTAGGCAACCGTCCGCTTTGCATGGCCTGCCGCAAAATCGCATTTTCGCCTACAAGGTGCTCCTGTCCGATGTATTCCTCCAGACCTGCCGGTCGCAGGCGCTCAGCCAGCGGAATGTTTGAAACCATATGATGTGCTTTGAATAACAAAGGTAATTATTGCCGGCGCCTGCTTGCATTGAACAAGCAACATCTGGAAACAAGAGGGTAAAAAAAATCCCGCCATTAATTTGACGGGCTTTGTAGCGAGAGCGAGAATTGAACTCGCGACCTCCGGGTTATGAATCCGACGCTCTGACCAACTGAGCTATCTCGCCGTTTGGGTTTGCAAAATTACAATATTTCCAGATAATACAACAAAAGTTGTTAACCAAAAAATGAGGCATCAGAGATTCCCTATCTTGTTAACTTTTTAACATGATATTGGATTCCTGCTATGCAATTTGGTTAATTTTGCATGTGCTAATTCAAATGATTAAGGCCATGAAAAAACTAATTATTCTTATGCTCTTCTTTGGAGTTGGAAACCTGATGGCCCAGCAGCCCTCGACTGCCCCGACCACCAACGGCCCCGAAATAACCTTTAACAAACTGGTACATGATTACGGAACCGTATTCGTAGGCTCCGACGGAACCTATGAATTCCAGTTCACCAATACCGGTAACGAACCTCTCATCCTCAGTCAGCCAAGGTCATCGTGTGGTTGCACCGTTCCCGACTGGCCACGTAAGCCCATCCTCCCGGGCGAAAAGGAGAAGATCAAGGTAATCTACAACACAGCCATTCGTGGCAACTTCACCAAAACAGTAACCATCCTCTCGAATGCCAGTACCAACAATGCTGTTGTGCTCACCATCAGGGGCAATGTGGTAGATAAGCCTGCGGAGAACCTGCCCGAAAAGTCTGGCACCATCGGTCAGAATCCCGGGGGTAAATAAGGATTGAATCTAGACGAAAGCCGGCCCTCAAAAGCCGGTTTTCGTTTATGAACATTATATCTGAAACCAAAACCAAAACGTTCCGTCATGCCGACAATTTCGCAAAAGGGCCGGAGGATGCCCGAATCACCCATCCGAAAGTTGGTTCCTTATGCCGAAGCTGCTAAAAAGCGCGGCCTCAGAGTGTATCACCTCAACATCGGACAACCTGATATCCATACCCCTGAACCGGCGCTCAACGCAATTCGCAATTTCGGTGGCAAGGTGGTCGAATACAGTCATTCTGCCGGCATTCCATCCTACCGCGCTAGGCTCGCAAACTATTACGAAAAGCACAACATCTTTGTCAATCCTGATGAGATCATCATCGGTGCAGGTGCTTCAGAAGCCTTGTTGTTCGCTTTTCAATCCATCATGGATCCGGGCGATGAAGTCATCATCCCCGAGCCGTTCTATGCCAACTACAATGGCTTTGCCATTAATTCGGGTATTCATGTGGTGCCCATCCCTTCGGACATCGACTCTGGTTTTGCGCTTCCACCAATTGCTGATTTCGAAAAGTCGATCACACCTCGAACCAAAGCTATCCTGGTCTGCAATCCCAATAATCCCACGGGTTACCTTTACTCAGAAGATGAGCTCGAAGTGTTGCGCCAGCTTGTGCTCAAATACGACCTCTATCTGATTGCCGACGAAGTTTATCGTGAATTCTGCTACGATGGTAACAAGCACCACTCCTGTATGCACCTTAAAGGCATCGAAAACAACGTTATACTGATTGATTCTGTTTCAAAACGTTACAGTGCCTGTGGTGTGAGGGTGGGTTGGATGATTTCGAAAAACAAGGAGGTGATGCAGACGGCACTCAAATTTGCACAGGCCCGCCTGAGTCCGCCGAGCTTTGGCCAGATTGCAGCGGAAGCAGCCATCGACACACCCGACAGTTACTTTGAGGAGGTGCTTTCTGAGTATCACCAGCGCCGCAATCTGGTGGTCGAACGCATCAACAGCATGGAAGGCGCTTTCTGTCCCAATCCGAATGGCGCATTCTATGTGGTGGCGCGGCTCCCGATCAATGACAGCGACCACTTCTGCCAATGGCTGCTCGATGAATTTTCCTTCGAAAACCAGACGGTCATGCTTGCACCCGCCAGCGGCTTTTATTCGACCGCAGGGCGCGGAAAAGACGAGGTGCGCATCAGTTATGTGCTTAATACTGTTGACCTTGGCCGTGCCATGGATGCCCTCGAACATGCCCTGAAAATTTATCCTGGCCGGAAATAATCCAAACTAAACCACATTTTTACTGAACCATTGAAGCTCAGCTCAGTAGAAGGCTGCGCTTTACTGTTTCCCAATTAATGGATTTCTCATTCAGTACAAAACGATAGGGTAGCAGGGCATCTTCGCCAGCGTAGTCAACACCAATTCGTGGTCCTGCGTTGATTTCGGCTGGATCTGGCTGAATAAATCGTTCAATGCCAATGGTTCTTCCGTCGATGGGCAAACCGTTGTGGCTTAAGCTGATGCCAAGAGCTATGGTCAGTTTGCCGGGACCATCAGCAAGCCCTTTGGCATTTTGTTGCCTTCCTTGCCTGAGCAACATGGTTTCAAGCCCTTCGAGAGGTGCTATTGCCCTGATGAGGATGGCGTTGGGAATGCCTTCCGGTGCCGTTACCACGTTGAAAAGCTGATACATGCCATAACAAAGATAAACATAGGCAATGCCCCCCTGACGAAACATCACCTCGGTACGTTTGGTCAGCCTGCCCCCATAAGCATGAGAGGCCCGGTCGGAAATGCCGGCATAAGCCTCCGTTTCAGTGATAATGCCTGAAGTCACAACGCCATCGTCATTCGTATATAAAAGACAACCCAGAAGCTCACGGGCTTGTTGCACCACATTGGTTTGAAGATAGAACGAACTGTCGAGCAATATTCGTTTGCTTCGGGCCATCATGCAAGGTCTGTTTTTGGGCTGGGTATCACTATCGTAGCTGCAATAGCCACGCATAGTGTGAAGATGAAGTTTGTGAGGCGGGCAGTAATCATAGTGTCCATACCGGTACTGATCCAGACAATGGTAAATGCAAGTCCTGCAACTATTGTCAGCAATGCAGCATAGCCGTGAAAACGCTTCCAGAAAAGCGAGAGCACCACCACAACGGAAAATGTGGCGCCAATCCCGGCCCATACATAGCTTACCACCGAAAAGATGAGCTTCGACTGGATTGTGAATGCCAGGAGTAGGGCGATCGCTGCGAGACTCAGCGTGGTTAGCCTGTTAATTAACAAGCCCTTACGCAATATAATGCCTTTTCTGGCCAGTGCAGGCTTAAGAATATTTTCAGAAAACTCGGTGGCACTTAGCACCAAAAGCGAATCGGCGGTCGAAATCATGGCTGCCACAGCACCGGTGATGAGCAGGGCTGCAATGGCAGGTGGGAAAATTTTAAGCATTACGGCCGGCATCACCATTTCTCGGTCGTGAAGCGTGTTAGGACCAAAAATCGCTAAACCAATCCAGCCGATCAGCAGAGCGCCGATATAAGCCACCACTGTCCATGCAATGCCGATATTGCGTGCTCTCAGGGCTTGTCTGCGGTTGGAAATCGCCATAAAACGCATCGAGAGCTGTGGTTGGCCGCCCAAGTATCCGAAAAACCAGCTGAATCCACCCACAATGACTAATCCTGCTGAAAAACCACTCAAGCCTCCGGTTAGCGAGGTGTGTTCGGGCCCGGCAAGTCGAAGCGCCACTACCACTCCATTGGCAAAAGTCTCCGGGTGGTCGGACAGGTAGATAAAACCAACAATCGGGCCGGCAACCAAAGCAAAAATCATGACAACGGCCTGAATCACGTCAGTATATACAACACTTCTGAATCCACCGTAAATGGTGTAAGGTATAATGATTAATGCTGTAATCAACATTCCCCACCTGGCTTCGAGACCGAACATCGTGAACAGCGTTTTTCCGCCTCCCAGAAACTGGGCGCCAACATAGAAAAAGAAGAAAAACACGATTGCAGCAGCAGAAACCAGCCTGATATACGGAGCCAAATTTCCAAAGCGTTCAGCAAGAAATCCCGAAAAAGTTATGGCACCTGATTGTTCGGCTGCATCGCGAAGCCGCCACGCCAGCAACCACCACGCGGTAATAATTCCTCCCACACAGCCCAGGGCGGTCCAAATCTCAGTTAAACCAAGCGCATAGGCAGCACCGGGTAAACCCAACAAGGCCCAGCTACTTTCGCCAGTGGCTCGTTCCGAAAGCGCTGCTACCCAGCCGGGTAGCTGTCGTCCTGCGATGGTGTAATCACCTGAGGTCTTCACTTTTCTACCTTGCCATATTCCCCAGACAATGAGAACGCTAAGGTACACTATCATGACTGCCGCAAGTTGTGCCTGATTCTCCATGTGCCGCTTTGTCAGTTTGTTTGTGCGACGAAAGTAAAAAAATCAGGCAGCCCAATCACCTTGTCATGCTTTTTGGTTGGGCAGGAAATTTGTTGGATCTCAAGAAACTTTTTTATGATTCATCCAAATATTGAAATCGAAGATTTGGTGCGCGACTATCCATTTTCGGTGCGCTACCTAATGGAGCATGGCATCAAATGCATTGCCTGTGGCGAACCTGTTTGGGGCACACTGGCCGAGGCTGCCCGCGAAAAGGGTTATGGGGATGACGATATTTCGCGTTTTGTGGAGGATATGAAACAGTTGGCAGAGACCATGCCAGATAACAGCACCGACAAGCCCGGGTTTAATTTTGCGCTTTTCGATGCTGAAGAGGCCTAGGGCGCCAGGCGCGAAAGCATCCACACGTCCTTTTCGCTTAAAACATAAACCAGCCTGTCGTGAAGCCTGTTTTCGCGTCCCTGCCAGAACTCAATCCGGTCGGGTTGCAAAACATAACCACCCCAGAAATCGGGCATCTTCAGGTGTTTGCCAAATTGCAGGAATTCGCCGGCAAGCGTTTCCAGCATGCCTCGCGAGGGTATTGTCTGGCTTTGGGGCGAGATGATGGCACTCAACCTACTACCCTCGGGACGACTATCGAAATAGGCCTCCGACACCTCGCGCGACAGACGCTCTACCATGCCTTCAACACGAACCTGCCGCTCAAGCTCGGGCCAGTAAAACAACATAGCAGCATAAGGATTGGTTTTCAGTTCACGTCCTTTCCGGCTTTCGTAATTGGTGTAGAAAACAAAACCATTCGCACCGAACTCCTTGAGCAGAACAACCCGTGCTGATGGCCGGTTTTCGTGAGCAGTGGCCAACACCACAGCATTAGCTTCATGGATCTGAAGGTCTGCAACTTGCCTGAACCAGCTGCTGAAAAGCGATATCGGATCATCCGAAACATCAAACTCATCAAGCCTGTCACTACCGTATTGCCTGCGCATATCGTGCAACTTCATAAGTTACTGGTTTAGGGTCTGCAAAAATAATTAACTTGGTAGCCCATATTCCACTCTGATGAAACTTCGATTTTTCGTCCGAAAAACCTTGTACGTCCCAACTGCTGCAGGATGGTTAATCATACTGGCAATTTTTGCAGGCTTTTTCTGGCTTACTTTTTCAGGGATTTATCCATTTCTCGCCCGACCGAATAAGCCCGCCTCCGACATTCTTGTAGTTGAAGGCTGGCTGCCCGACAACGGATTGCGCGAAGCCATAGAATATTACAGGTCAAATGGTTACAAGAGGATGATCATCACTGGCATCCCAATCACGCAATGGACTTATTCATCGCCCCACACCAATATGGCCGACGCCTCTGCCGAGACCATGCGCCGCATGCATTTCCGCGACAGCATATACACAGTCAGCATACCATCGAGCATTTACCGCGACCGTACCTACGCCACTGCTGTAGCGCTCAGGATGAGGTTCGAGGAGTGGGGGCTGCCCGAAGATCAGCCTTTCGACCTTTACAGCATGGGCGCACATGCACGCCGATCGTGGAATATGTTTCGCAAAGCATTTCCTGATGCAAATATCGGTCTCCTTGTGGCCACCGACCTTAGCTTTGATCCGGAGACCTGGTACAAGACCAGCCGCGGATTCCGCACAGTATTCTCAGAATGGATAAGTTATTGGTACACAGCATTTGCTTTCTTCCCTGATCAGCATGAATTCAGAAAACGAATTCTGGATGGCCGGAATACTGATACCATCATTGCTCATCGCCTGAATAAGGACAACGACTTCGTCAATCCCGATAAGTCGCCTTTATCGAAAGAGCACCTGCCTTTATTTGGCGGGTTGGCCTACTATTATCCGGATCAGGCTTACAGGCTTCATGCCCGGTTCGAAACCGACACAACGGGACAGGCTTTCAGAATGCCAACAACAACAAGTCGTTTGCCCCTTTATAGAAAATACGGAAGAGTAACGTTTAATCTGCGCGACACATCCCTGGTGCTCACTGCTTTTCAGAATCTCGATTATCTGCAGTCTAACCCGGGTTACAGAAAGTTGTTTATTCCATTCAAAGACTTCACCAATGGGGAGGAAACTTATGGCGGTGGAAGATACCTTGATGTTGATATTCCGCAGGCTGATTCGATGATAATAGACTTCAACTATGCCTACAATCCTTATTGTGCATACAGTGATCGCTGGTCTTGTCCAATTCCTCCGGACGAAAATTCACTTTATGTACATATCAGGGCAGGAGAAAAAAACTTTCCCTTAAAATAGCTTCCAATGCATCCTATCTGCATACTGGTCGTTGAAGACGAAAAAGTGCTGCGCACGGTTATCACACATCAGCTGCGGGGAATGGCAGAAAACCTTCTGGAGGCCACCGATGGGGCCGAAGGCCTAAAAATGTACATGAACCACCGTCCTGATCTGGTTATCACCGACATACGAATGCCAGTGATGAGTGGCCTTGATATGACCGCCAGAATACGCGAAGTTAACCCGATGGCCAGAGTGATATTGCTTTCAGCGTATGGCGAATCGCATTATTTTATGCGCGCTATAGAGCTCGGTGTGAAGTCATATTTGCTTAAGCCGCTCAGTGAAGAAAGGCTAAGGCGTGTTATCGACGAGCAAGCCTATGATATCCTGCTCGAGAAGAATATGCAACTGGAGGAGCAGAAGCGCCGCGAGGCTGAACAAACCCTCCAACGTAACGAACAGGTGCTACAGGCAGTGAGCGAGGTGGCCGAGCTGCTGCTTCTTAGTAGTTTTAGGAGCAATCCGCTGCCCGGTGCCCTGGGTATTCTTGGTAAGGCAACCAATGTGAGCAGGGTGTATATTTTCGAAAACTTTATACAAAACGGCGCAACTTACAGCCGGCAGATACTGGAATGGACTGCCGAAGGCATTGTTTCTGAGTTATATATCCCTGAGCTTCAATCGGTTCCACATACCGATTCCTCGTTTGAACGGTGGGCAGGAATTCTGTCAAAAGGCGATCCCGTCTTTGGCCTGGTAAAAGAGATGCCGTTAGCCGAACAAAAAGTGCTGGGCCCCCAGGGAATCATATCAGTGATGGCTGTACCCATCTTCGTCAGTGGCCGATGGTACGGATTTTTGAGTTTTGACGAGTGCCACTACGAGCGCAATTGGTCGTCGTCCGAACTCAATACACTACTCACTGCCAGCAATATCATCGGGGCTGCAATCGAGCGCCAGAATACCGAAAGGGAATTGGTCATGCTCAACAAAACCCTCGAAGAGCGCGTGAAGCAACGCACCCAAAAACTTCAGGTGGAAGTGAACGAACGTATGCTGGCCGAGCAATTGCTGCGCCAAAGCGTAGAAAAATACAGACTCATTTTCGAAAATGCTAACGATGGAATAGTGCTTTCCACCGGAGGTATCATCGCATTTATCAACCCACGTTTTTTCGAGCTTACCGGCTACCTTCCAAATTTGCTCATTGGCCGGCCATTTACCGATATCGTTGCCGAAGAATACAAACATCTGGTTGCAAATCAGATGAGTAAAGCTGAGGCTGGAGAAAGATATATTGAACATCTTGATGCTGAACTAATCAGCTCAACCGGACACCGGCGCTGGGCCGAAATAAAATTCAACTATGTACAGTGGGATGACGAACCCGCAGTGCTCACCTTTATTGCCGATATAAACCAGCGTAAGACTTACGAGAGCGAGCTGCGTGACCTCAATACCAACCTTGAGCTTCGCGTGCAGGATGTGCTGAAGCAGCGCGAGCAGCAACAAAAGAAGATTATGCACAAGTCGCGACTGGAGTCGCTTGGTGAACTGGCCACAGGTATTGCCCACGAAATCAATCAGCCGGTTGGAGGCTTGTCGATGAGCCTCGATAATATTCTTGATGAGTTGCATTCCGGCAATATTTCGGAGGAATACCTCGAAAATAAGATTGAAATGATGTTTTCCGATATCGAACGTGTCAGGCAGATCATCAACAATGTTCGGCTGTTTGCACGTGATCAGGATTTTGAGCTTCGAAAACCATTCAGCCTGTACGAAGTGGTAAGCAATACCATTCACCTCGTTGAACGCTCTTACGTCAATAACAATATCCTTCTAAAAGCATTCTACTGTGAGCCCGATGTTGTGCTTATCGGTAATCCGGTAAGGCTTCAGCAGGTATTTCTGAATCTTTTCAGCAATTCAAAGTTTGCCTTAGAACAAAAGCGGAATAGAACCGCCAACCCTGAATTTCAGCCCGAAATCGCCATCCTTTGTCAGTGTCAGCACGAAACGGCAATCATCACCATTACAGACAATGGTACCGGGATTCCTGCCGAGATGATTGATTCAGTATTTGATCCTTTTTTCACATCAAAAAAAGCCGACGAGGGAACAGGTCTGGGACTGTCCATTAGCTATGGTATCATCAGCGAAATGAGGGGTAGCATCGAATTGGAAACGAGTATAAACGAATATACAAGAATGATCATCAGATTGCCTGTGTACAACTCAAAAAGCCATAGCTGAACCATGCACAACCTCCGTATCCTTGTCGTTGACGACGAAGCACGAATGCGTGATGAAATAGGCGAATATTTGGGTAAGCGTTCCTACAATGTAGTTACAGCAGCCGATCCCGCAACAGCCATAAACCTGCTTCAACAATACCATTTTCTTATAGCCATTGTTGACATCAAATTACCCATGATGAGTGGTCTCGAACTGCTCAGGGTTATTCGCGAGGCACAACCGCAGATCGAAGTAATCATGATTTCGGGTCATGGCGATATGCAAAGCGTGATTGAAGCCATGAGGCTTGGCGCCATCGATTATTTTCAGAAGCCATTCCGTCTTATCGACCTTGATCAGGCTTTGCAACGCACACAACGATTTATCGAAGTTTCGCATCAGCTGCGCCAGACAAAACATACCATCGACCAACTTAGCAGCCAGTTCAGTCAGAACAATGGCTCGGCCATGATTGGAGAAAGTATTGCACTACGCAATGTGTCCGATCTGATGCGAAAGGTTGCCGCGACTGACCACACCTCTGTCCTTATTACAGGCGAAAGTGGTACGGGAAAGGAGCTGGTGGCCATGGGTATTCATCTACTGAGCAGCAGAAAAAACAACCTGTTTCATTCAGTCAACTGCTCAGCAGTTACTGAGAGTCTGTTCGAAAGCGAGTTTTTTGGTCATAAAAAGGGAGCGTTTACGGGTGCTAGCGAAGACCGTCAGGGCTGGTTTGAGGTTGCCTCGGGCGGCACCTTATTTTTGGATGAGATTGGCGATCTTCCTCCCGCACAGCAATCAAAACTGCTTAGGGCATTGGAGGAGAAGAAAATACGACGTGTGGGTAGTCATCAGGAAATCAATGTGGATGTGCGGGTCATTGCAGCCACCAACCAGCCTCTCGAGGAGATGGTCAGGGAGAAGAAGTTCCGTGCTGACCTTTACCATCGCATGAGTGCATTCGTCATACATATGCCGCCATTGCGCGAACGGGCTGAAGACATCAGCCTCATTGCTAACCATTTTACCAGTATGTATGCCAGAGCCATGAACAAGAGCATTTATGGACTGAGCCAAACCGCCCTGCAATTGCTCATGCAGTATCCGTTTCCAGGAAACATACGCGAGTTGCGTAACATTATCGAAAGGGCTGTCATTATCTGTGATGGTCATTACCTCGAACCCATTCACTTTGCGCTTCATGGGCCTCATATCGATTATGCTGCGCCCGCTGCATCAGAGCAGACGTTTGATCTTGAGCTACTCGAGAAAGATACAATACTGAGGGCACTTGAAAAAACAGCCAACAATAAAACGGCCGCGGCACGCCTGCTCAACATCACCTGGCAAACCCTCGACAGAAGGCTAAAAAAGCACGGCATTAAACTTTAGTTTTATTTTTTATGCCAATGCTGTTGTCAGTGTGCACCTTGGCTGCTTCTACTTTTTGTAAGTGCAGCGAATGTGCTGACGCAAAATCGGGCAAATAAGAAGGGGTTGCTCCCTCAGATCAGGAACAACCCCTTTACATACTTTTCAGCTGATTTACATTACCTTCTGTGCGATGGCTTTGAAAGCTTCAGGATTATTCAAGGCCAGGTCGGCGAGCACCTTGCGGTTAATCTCGATATTGGCCTTGTGAAGCTTGCCCATGAACACGCTGTACGACATGCCGAACTGACGTGATGCAGCGTTGATACGCATGATCCAGAGCGCCCTGAAAGAACGCTTCTTGTTGCGACGATCGCGGTAAGCATACTGCTGGCCTTTTTCCCAGGAGTTCTTCGCAACTGTCCAGACGTTTTTACGACGGCCAAACTGTCCTCTTGTAAGTTTGAGGATTTTCTTTCTTCTGGCCCTTGATGCAACGGAGTTGACTGATCTTGGCATTTTACTTCATTTTTTCGCCATAGCGCCTCCCATCGGAGAACTTAGAAGCTATGGCAAAGTTCAACATTAATTTAATTAAGCTTGAAGAAGTTCGCGGATGTTTTTCTCATCAGCCTTGCTCACCACAGTCGAGTAGGTAAGATTACGCTTACGCTTGGTCGACTTCTTGGTGAGGATATGGCTTTTGTAGGCGTGCTTCCTCTTGATTTTGCCTGTTCCGGTCAACGTGAAACGTTTTTTGGCACCGGATTTTGACTTCATCCTTGGCATTACTCTGTGATTTATTAGGTTTTTTGTCGGGTTAATCTATTTTTTTGGCGATATCATCATCATCATGCGTTTGCCTTCGAGCTTGGGCAGCTGCTCTACCTTACCATTATCTTCGAGCAAACTGGCAAACTTCAGCAGGATAATCTCTCCCTGATCTTTATAAACGATGCTTCTTCCTCTGAAAAACACTTCCACGCGCACCTTTGCGCCTTCTTCAAGAAACTTTTTGGCATGCCTGAGTTTGAATTCAAAGTCGTGATCGTCGGTGTTGGGACCCATCCGGATTTCCTTTACAACAACTTTGGCCGATTTGGCTTTGATTTCCTTTTGTTTCTTTTTCAGTTCAAAGAGAAATTTCTTGTAATCAAGCACCCTGCATACAGGAGGATTAGCCGTGGGCGAGATCTCCACAAGATCAAGCCCGGCTTCTTCTGCAATAGTTAGAGCCTCCCTGATGGAAACAATTCTTGTGTCGATGCCTTCGCCAACAACCCTCACGATGGGTGCTGAAATCTTTTCGTTGATCTTATGCGGATCTTCTCTTTTCGGAACTCCTCTTTGTGGCCTGCCGGGGTTTCTCAACTGTGCTATGGTAATGTCCTCCTTAGTTTGTGAATATTTTATTTACTTATCCTATCCTGATGTACTATTGCCACTTCTTCCTGAATGCGGGCTGCAAATGCATCCAGGCTAAAAGTTCCCAGATCGCCTACGCCCTGTCTGCGTACCGAAACCGTGCCGTCGAGCTCTTCCTTTTCGCCCACGATCAGCATATAAGGAATCTTTCTCAATTCGGCATCCCTGATCTTGCGTCCGGTTTTTTCGCTGCGCTCGTCAATCAGGGCGCGAATATCGGAATTTTGGAGATAACTGAGCACCTTTTGTGCATAGTTTTGATATTTTTCGCTGATTGGCAAGATGATAACCTGCTCAGGGGCCAGCCATAGCGGAAACTTCCCGGCGCAATGCTCGATGAGTACGGCAACAAACCGCTCCATGCTCCCGAAAGGTGCACGGTGAATCATCACAGGGCGATGCTTCTCGTTGTCGGAGCCAATATAGTGCAGATCGAAACGCTCCGGAAGGTTGTAATCCACTTGTATGGTGCCCAGCTGCCACTTGCGGCCCAGCGCATCCTTGACCATAAAGTCCATCTTTGGACCATAAAAGGCTGCTTCGCCTTCAACTGTTATGGCATTGAGGCCTTCTTCCTGTGCAACCTCAATTATGGCACGCTCGGCCTTGTTCCAGTTTTCTTCCGAGCCTATGTATTTGCCTGGATTGTTGGGATCGCGAAGGGAAATCTGAGTCACAAAATCCTCAAAATCAAGCGCCTTGAAAATACGCATGATAATCTTTATCACCCCTTTGAACTCATCCTTGATCTGATCGGGCGTGCAGAAAATATGTGCATCGTCCTGAGTGAACCCACGCACCCTGGTCAGCCCGTGCAGCTCGCCACTTTGCTCGTAGCGGTAAACGGTTCCAAACTCGGCATAACGGACGGGAAGGTCTTTGTATGAGTGTGGCTTGTGTGCAAAAATTTCGCAATGGTGCGGACAGTTCATCGGTTTGAGAAAAAACATTTCGCCTTCCACCGGGGTTGTGATCGGCCTGAAAGAGTCAGCACCATATTTTTCGAAGTGACCCGAGGTTTTGTAAAGGTTTACATTGCCAATATGCGGGGTGATCACAGGCTGATATCCTGCTTCTTTTTGAACCTTTTTGAGATAAGCCTCCAGTCGCTCGCGCAATTGTGCCCCTTTGGGAAGCCATAGTGGCAACCCGGCACCCACTTGCTGGGAGAAAGTGAAAAGCTCAAGCTCCTTGCCTAATTTACGATGATCGCGTTTTTTTGCTTCCTCGAGCAGCAGGAGATATTCCTCAAGTTCCTTTGACTTGGGAAAAGTGATACCGTAAACACGGGTCAGCTGCTTGCGCTTCTCATCGCCGCGCCAGTATGCTCCGGCAATGCTGGTCAGTTTAACTGCCTTGATGAATGAGGTGTCGGGCAGGTGAGGGCCACGGCAAAGGTCAGTAAATGTACCACTCTTGTAAAAGGTGATGGTGCCATCCTGCAACTCACTGATCAGCTCCAGCTTGTATTCATCGCCTTTTGCAGTGAAATAACGAAGGGCCTCATCTTTGCCAACTTCTTCACGTACAATGGGCTGCTTTTCGCGGGCAAGCTGAATCATACGCTTTTCAATTTCAGCCAGGTCAGCCTCGGTAAGCACTTTTTCGCCTAGGTCGATGTCGTAATAAAAACCATTTTCAATTGCCGGGCCAATACCAAACTTTGCGCCAGGATACAGTTGCTCAATGGCTTCGGCCATCACATGGGCCGATGAATGCCACATTGTTTCTTTGCCTTCGGCATCATCCCAGGTAAGCAGCTGAACGCTGGCATCGTCAGAAATTTTTCGTGTGGCATCCCATACCTCGCCATTCACTTTCACAGAAAGCACGTTGCGGGCAAGCCCATCGCTGATGCTACGGGCTATATCAAGTCCGGTAATGCCTTGCTCGTATTGTCGGATGCTATTGTCTGGCAGTGTGATGTTGATCATGAGTGATGAATGGAAAAACGGCTGCAAAGGTACTAAATATTATCCTTAATACTCTTAATCTAAAGCGATTCAATAATTAAGTGCATTAAATTTGACAAGCCGAATTGCATTGAAATGATCGTTTTACCTACTGGTTGCCACCCTGATTGCCGCGCCTGCAGGCACAGAACGATGACTCAGGAGCAGAGTCTCCAGCAGAAATCTGACTTTCTGAATGAAAAGCTCCAGCAATGGTCCGAAGTGATGTCACCTGTCAGAAGCCTGAATGGTACTGACAGATGGGGTTACAGAACCAGAACCACCCTTGGTGTTCAATTCGACGGACAACTTTGGAAATGGGGACTCTGGCGCCGCGATTCGCTGTTGCATATTCCTGATTGCCCGGTGCATCACCCCGGGGTCAATCTGATTATCAAAACATTAATGGATTCGCTTCCACTCTTCGACTTCGGTCTGCGCTATCTGGTGCTTTCAGGTAAACAGTTCACTATGGTCATCAAAAGCAGGCATTTTGATTTGCCGGACTGGCCCGCAGTTGAGCTTACTGATCAATTCTCACGTCTTGGTGTCGATGGCCTGTGGCTTCATCTGAACCCTTCAACCGGGAAGAGGATCTTTGGCAAAGGAGGATGGAAGCTGTTGTGGGGCAAGGCTGTTTCGAAGGACGTCCATGGGCTTTTCTACGGACCGTCGGCTTTCAGTCAGTTGATACCGATGCTGTCCGGGCAAGCCCTCGAAGAGGCTTATGCATTTCTGAAGCCTAATGTCGGATCGGCTGTTGTTGATTTATATTGCGGCACGGGCAGCTCCATGCAGCGCTGGCTGGAGGCTGGCGCACAGGTAATAGGTGTTGAAGCCTCACCCGAGGCAGCTCGTCTTGCTTCACTAAACATCCCTCATGCCGAGGTGCTTACCGGTGCCTGCCGACAGCGCCTGCCCCAATTAGAGCTATGGCGCATAGCACAACAATTTGATGGAAAGACTTTTTTGCTCTATGCCAACCCCCCTCGCACAGGCATCGAATCGGATGTCCTCAAATGGATAACTGCTACGGCCCGACCGCTCCGCATGGCCTACCTGTCATGTAGCCCGGGAAAATTATCGCGCGACCTGAATATGCTTTGCCGACATGGATTTGAGGTGAAACAGCTCATCCCTTTCGACTTTTTCCCCCAGACCCATCACATCGAAACCCTCGCACTGGTTGAAAGGGTGGTCTGAATGACAAAGCTTACGGCTTCCGTGTGCTTCTGTACCGTAATACACGACATCAGCAGGCAGATGTGCTTAATGAAAATTTAGGCATTACGGGCCGGCCTCGCCTGACATAGATTATTTGCTCAGAACGCATAACGGTTGCCGGCAACGACCGGCCTTGCGCTGGTTGGATAATGCTGCTGCCATCCTAAAAATCGTCACAAAAATGCGCTACAGCGGGTTGGACTACTCTCACTTAGACACTTGATGCGACCTAAATCTTGAGCCGACTCTGGCGGATTGGTCAATTCTCCCTCAGCCCGGAAAATGATCCATTTATGAATTTAATTATCTCTGCTCAGCTTAACCTTCCGCAAATCAAGCAGGTTTGACGGGCTGGCCTGCATTCCCTGGACCTCTTTATGCACAAAGCGTACCACTTCGTCGTAGAAAAGCACAACCACCGGCGCACCATTAATAACAATGCTGTCCATTTGCCGGTAAAGATTGGCCCTGCGTTCCCGATCATTTTCCTGAAGCGCTGAATCGTATAGCTCATCAAAAAGCGTATTGGTAAAATGCGTATAGTTTGGCCCTTGCGGAGTGTGGTTGGGACTGTAGAACAATGACATATAATTCTCGGCATCAGGATAATCGGCTACCCAGGAAGCTCTGAATGCCTGTAGCTTTCCTTTCGCGCGAAGTTCTCTGATGGTAGCTGCCGGCTGCACCTCTATGGAAGGCTGAAGTCCGGCAGCCTGTAACTCGGCCTGGATAAACTTTAGCAGGTCAGCGTATTCGGCAGTGGTACTTATCGTAAACCTTGCGCCGTGCAGACCAGCATCCTGTATTATCTTCCTGGCTTTTTCCGGCTCATAATTGTAACCGGCATTGGTTTGATGACCGGGAAGTCCATAAGGAATCATCCCACCATGGCCTGGCCGGCCAATATTGTTCCGCAAAAAGCGAAGCATCTTTTCCCTGTTGATTGCCAGATTGATGGCCTGGCGAAGCTCAGGACGCGCAAGCTGGCCGGCGACCCCGGTATCTCCCAGAAAAAAGCCAAGGTACTCGGTATTCAGAAACGGTTGTCTGATAAGGGAAATTCTGTCCGACACCTTGTCGCGCAAACGGCCATCGCGGGTGAGCAACTCGTCTTTGTATCGGGCGTCGATGCCTGACATAAAATGAAAATTGCCTTTCATGAATTCCATGAATGCAATTTGCCGATCCGACAAAAATCTGATGGCAATCCCATCCAGATAAGGAATTTGCATGCCGGCACTGTCGAACTCAAAATATTCCTCATTGCGCCGGAGCACCAGCTTAACACCGTCTTTCCAATAGGCAAACCTGAAAGGCCCGGTGCCAACCGGGTGGCGGCCAAAGGCCTCACCTGTCATTTCAACTATGTTCTGTGGCAGAATTGCTGCATACATCATGGAGAGCATGCCCAGAAACGGCGGAAAGGGTTTTTCCAGTGTTATCTGCAGCAGGCTGTCGTTCAAGGCTTCTATAGCCGGCTTACCATCAATGCGCCTGACGCTTGCAAGTATCCATGCGCCGGGCGAGGCGGTCCGGGGGTCGGCAAGACGATGAAGGCTAAAAGCGGCATCATGGGCGTTAAGTTTTCGGGACGTATCATCAAAAATTGGACTTGCATGAAAACGAACATCATTGCGCAATACAAATCGGTAGGTCAATCCATCAGCAGAAATGCTCCACGTATGCGCGAGTCCGGGTAAGATATCCATCCTGCTGTCGGCTTCCACCAGCGTATTGAAAATCTGGTTGCATGCCCAGATGTGCGGCAGGTCCTTGGCAAAGGCGGGGTCGAGGGTACTCAATCCCGCAGATTCATTGTAGCGGAATATGTTGTCAGGGGTGTTGGTGCTTCTTCTGCACGAAAGGGAAAGCAGAATGAATATTGCCAGGCCGGTGGGAAATAATTTGAGAATGCCATTTATCATAGCACTTGGATTTCTGCAATCAACAGGCAATATTAGGCAATATATAGGTTAAAGTTGGCTCTATTCAGCGATGTGATGCACCAACATCAGGAATAGGGCCTCGGATCGGGATAAGATTCTCAGGTGCCCTGCAGACCCAGCTTTCTGGCTTTATCGAGCCATCTGGTTTTCTGTTTTCTGCCAGCAAAACGTATAGAGCTGATTGTAAAAGTTTTAACCGGACTGATACCGCAGAATTTCAACACTGCTTTTCGAAGAGAGCGATAACCGGGGGCTCCCAGGACGAGAAAATAATACCATTTGGGATTATCCATGGTCATGATCAGGCGCGCGGTTTTGCCTTTCAGCATTTTTTCGGGAAAGCGATGGCCGTTAACGTAACGGAATGCAAATCCTGGAAGAAACACCCTGTCGATAAACCCTTTGAGCAAGGCAGGGTAAGTGCCCCACCAATTGGGGAAAACAACAACCAGATGATCAGCCCACAGAATATGTTGCTGGGCTTCCGACAGATCGGGTTCAAGTTCCTGATTGCCTCGGTAGCCTTTGTTGAAGTTGAGATCGAACCGAAGATTCTTCAGCACCAATGTCCTGAGCATATGCCCCGCTGCAATGGCTGCACCTGAGTAAGCCTCAACAATAAGATCAGCAAAAGCATCATCCACAGGATGGGCGTGGATGAGCAGAATTTTTTTTGTCATGAAGTGAATACAATGGCGTTTTCAATCTTATCCGCCTGCAGTGCCAGACCAATGACCTCAGTCATATTGTCCACAAACCTGAATTCAAGCCCTTCGACATAATCCTGCCTGATGTCGGCAATGTCGCGTTTGTTGCCTGACGACAGTATTATCGTTTTCACCTTGCCGCGCTTGGCAGCCAGAATTTTTTCCTTGATACTGCCCACGGGAAGCACTTTTCCGCGCAGGGTTATCTCGCCGGTCATGGCTAGGCGTGGCTTGACCAGTTTCTGAGATAAAGCTGAGGTAAGTGCCGTAAACATTGTGATGCCAGCCGAAGGACCGTCTTTCGGTGTTGCTCCTTCCGGAACATGAATATGCACATTCCATTTCTCGAACACAGCATGATCGATGCCGAAAGACTCGGCGTGCGCTTTGAGGTATTCCAGAGCGATGGTCGCCGATTCCTTCATCACATCGCCCAGATTTCCTGTGAGTCGTAGTTCTCCTTTGCCGCGGCTCAGACTGACTTCGATAAACAACAGTTCACCTCCATATGGAGTCCAGGCAAGTCCGGTAACCACACCCGGAACCATAAGGGCTTTATCGGGCTTTTCGTGGTACATGGGTATGCCAAGGGCTTTCTCCAGATCGGTTGAGGTAACTTTTTTGTCGTAAGCCTCACCCATTGCCACATGCTTGGCCTTGCTACGCACCAGTTTGGCAAGGTGTCTTTCCAAAGAACGAACCCCCGATTCGCGGGTATAGTCCTCAATGATGGCTTCGATGATTTTTTTACTGAAGCTTACCTGCGAGGCAATTAATCCATGGTCTTTAACAAGCTTGGGCACCAAATGTTTTTTGGCAATCTGGTATTTCTCCTCGAGCAGGTAACCTGTGAGCTCTATTACCTCCATACGGTCGCGCAGGGCTGGATGGATGGTGCTGAGGTTGTTGGCGGTGGCAATAAACATAACCCTCGAGAGGTCGTATTCTACTTCAATGAAATTGTCGTAAAACTTGTTGTTCTGCTCGGGATCAAGCACTTCGAGCAGGGCGGCCTGAGGGTCGCCATTGATGTTGTTGCCGCTAACCTTATCGATCTCATCGAGCACAAAAACAGGATTGCTGGTACCAGCCTTGCGCAGGCTCTGAATGATGCGTCCGGGCATGGCTCCGATATAGGTTTTGCGGTGCCCGCGCAACTCCGCCTCATCACGTACGCCACCAAGCGACATGCGGATATATTTTCGGCCCAGCGATTCGGCTATCGACTTGCCCAAGGAAGTTTTGCCCACACCGGGAGGCCCGACGAGGCAAAGGATGGGCGATTTCATGTCGCTCTTCAGCTTGTAAACCGCAAGGTGTTCAATGATGCGTTCTTTTACCTTTTCAAGTCCATAGTGATCGCGATCGAGAATGTTCTGAGCATGGACCAGATCAAAATTGTCAACAGAGTACTCATTCCACGGCAGCTCGACCAGATACTCCAGATAATTAAATTGAATGCCATACTCGGCCACCATCGGGTTCATGCGCTGCAGCTTGGTGAGCTCGCGGTCGAAAACCTTGCGCACTTCGGCAGTCCATTTCTTTTTGGAGGCACGCTCGCGCAGCGATCCGATTTCTTCTTCATGTGGAGCGCCGCCAAGCTCTTCCTGTATGGTCTTGAGCTGTTGGTTAAGGAAATAATCGCGCTGCTGCTTGTCGATGTCCACCTTTACCTTGCTCTGGATTTGGTTCTTTATTTCGAGCATTTGTAGCTCCTTACTCAGGTATTCAAGCACTTTTACAGCTCGTTCGTTGATGCTCCGGATTTCGAGCATCTGCTGTTTTTCCTGCTGACTGATGTTCAGGTTGTTCGAAACGAAGTGAACCAGAAAGGCCGGACTTTCAATATTATTTATTGCAAATGAGGCTTCGGGTGGCAGGTTGGGCGACTTCTCTATGATCTGCACTGCCAACTCCTTAATGCTTTGAATGAGTGCAATAAAGTTATTGTCGGTCTGAAGGGCCTCGTCGTCACCATATGGCTCGACCCTGCCCCTGAAATAAGGGTCTTCCTGTGTGATCTTTTGGAGCCTGAATCGTTTTTTCCCCTGAATGATGACCGTAGTATTACCGTCGGGCATCTGCAGTGTGCGCATGATATGGGCCACGGTTCCCACTTCGTGGAGGTCAGCTGCCACCGGGTCTTCGATGGCGGGGTCGCGCTGGGCAATGACCCCGATGATGCGTTCTTTTCGGTAAGATTCGCGAATCAGCTTAATCGACTTATTGCGTCCGACCGTGATGGGTATCACCACACCTGGAAAAAGAACGGCATTGCGCAAGGGCAATATCGGTAGCTCATCGGGCACCTGCTCCGTGGAAAACTGTATTTCTTCTTCGGCCGAAAGCAACGGAATGAACTCCGCATCACCTTCCAGCAAATCAGAGACTGTCAGAAAATTATTGAGTATATTGCTCATTAACCATTGTATTGTCAAAATGTCATGCCATCACAGATTTAGAATGGCGTAAATGCCAGAATACACCATACCATCCGGAAATATGCTCATTCCGGTGGAAGGGGTATGTTGAATCAAACGATGTGCCAGAAATGTCAGGCCCTGCGGTTTTTAAACGTCTGGTTGAAAATCTCGGTGAGTATCATACGCTCAGTTTCATCGAAGGCTTTGCCGCGCCTTTCGTAAACCTTTTCGATGGTCTTGAAGGCTTTTTTAAGCTCGTAGTCGATGAAGCCCTGTGTTCCGCCCCAGGAAAAAGAGGGAACAAAATTGCGCTGAAAACCCGAGCCGAAAATATTGGTGCTCACGCCTACAACAGTGCCGGTATTGAACATGGTGTTGATGCCACACTTGGAATGGTCGCCCATGATGGTGCCACAGAACTGGTGTCCGGTGTTAACAAAGCAATCCTCGGCGTAATTCCAGAGTTTGACTTCTTCGTATGAGTTCTTCAGGTTGGAAGTGTTGGTATCGGCGCCGATGTTGCACCATTCGCCAATAACACTGTGACCGAGAAAACCGTCGTGTGCCTTGTTGCTGTATCCGAAGATGACGGAGTTGTTCACTTCGCCGCCCACTTTGCTGTATGGGCCGATAGTGGTGGGTCCGTAGATCTTGGCATCCATCTTGAGTACGGCATGTTCGCAAAGTGCGAATGGACCGCGCACCTTTGCGCCCTCCATCACTTCGGCATCCTTTCCAATGAATATCGGTCCGGTGGATGCATTCAGAATGGAAAACTCTACCTTTGCGCCTTCTTCGATGAAAATGTTTTCTGGATTGACACAGCGGTTGGTAGGGCTAATGGGGGCTGATTTCCTGCCCTTGGTTACCAAAGCGAAATCATCAATAATGGCCCTGCCATTTTTACTGAAAATATCCCATGCATAAAAAATCTTCGTAATCTCACCCTCATAATCAATTGTAATTCCTTCTTCCGAAGCCTCGGAAGAACGCAACGACTCGTCGCTCAGGCAGCTGGCAATAAGGGTTTCATCGCCCTTAACCAACGATTGGCCTACTTTGAGTTTATGCAAGGCCTCAATCAGTTCGGTAGTAGGAAGAATAGAACCATTGATCAGCAGATTCTCCTCTGCCTCCACCAGCGGATATTTAACAGCCAGATAGCTTTCGGTGAGCGTGCTGGTTTTTGCGCCCAACATACGCTCCCACTTCTCTCTGATGGTGAGGATTCCAATCCTGATGTCGGCAACCGGACGGGTAAAAACAAGCGGCAGGAGGTGATTTCGCGTGGAACTGTCGTACAGGATGTAGTTCATGGGATAAATAATCTAGTAGTGAGTTAACAATACAAAAGTAGCAATTATTGTGTGTTTTATGCACAATCAGACCCTTTTGCAACAAAAAAGGCTGACATGAACAATGACAGCCTTTTCCGTTATTAAGTTGCAAAACTTACTTTATTTTGCCTTCGTAGTGCTTTTTGTAGCGGTTCTTGAATTTATCCACGCGGCCGGCAGTGTCCACAAGCTTCATCTTACCAGTATAGAATGGGTGAGAAGTGTGCGAAATTTCCAGCTTAACGAGCGGGTATTCCTTACCATCCTCCCACACGATGGTCTCCTTCGACTTCACGGTGGAGCGGGTGAGAAAGCTGTAATCGTTGGACATATCCTTGAACACAACGAGGCGGTAATCTTTCGGATGAATGTCTTTTTTCATGGGAGTCTTGACTTTTCTGATTTAGGGCTGCAAAATTAAACTTTTTCACTGAATTGTAAGCAGCAAAACTCATTTTTTTATTTCATCATGCAGACAAGCCAGAAACTTCATGGTGTCAACGCCGTCTGCAAAGTCGTCAACCGACGGAAACTGTGCCTCACCAAACGAAAAATTACCCAGATACCAACCGTTCTCCGAGACCATACATTGGATTCTGTCGCGGTTGACTTCAACCAGGTAATCAGCTTCATGAATGGCATCGTAGTAACTGTAGTGCAACACACCAACCGGACTGGAGAGTCTTTCGTCGGGCATCAGCAACACAAAGCCATTGTCGTAGTGTTTGGTGCGGTTGATGATGCTCACAGCCTTGTGGTATTCGTAGTTGTTGAAATATTTGTGATGGTCGCGGAGGTGCCGGAATCCCTCAAAGCCAGCGAATAGCCCTTGAGGGTCATAGTTGCGGGGCAGCAACAGATGCGACACGCTTCTGCATCCCAGTCCAAAATAACTGAAGACATCCCTGCCCAAAAGTCTGATGTCTTCATTGCTTTCAGTACCCCTAATGATGCCCAGGCTGTTGCGGTTGCTCCGTATGATGTGCGGATAGCGACTAAAATAATAATCGAAATAGCGCGCACTATTGTCACTACCTGTAGCAATGATGGCATCGAATGACTTTAAATGACCGTCAGTGAACTCGATATACCGTTCAAAGTCAGGCTCCTCAAGACAAAGCATTTTAGCCAACGCAGGCATCAGATGCCGGTCATCCGATGAAAGCTTGCCTTTGAAACGATGACCGGAAACCAGTACGCATAAAAAGTCGTGAAACCCTACTGCTGGAATATTGCCTGCCATAATCACAGCAATGGTACTGGAAGATCTGGCAACATCCGTGCCATACAAGTTTGCCCACTCCCTTAGATTCACCTCCTGAAGCAGATGACTGATCCCTTTTAATGCAAGAATTTGATTGTCAATAGTAAACCAATTATTTGTCAGATATGCTGACTCCAACGCCTTGCTCAGCAATTCATATTCACCTCCGGGCAGTTGCTTGTCGGATTGCGCTGCATCAAGGTAATTTTCCAGCTTCTTTCCAAGGTTTACAAAAGCATCAAGCCGCCGTTGCAGCACTATCATGATTGATCTGTTTAAAACGATTGCAAAATTAGACGGAAAAGCATCGTTAACGATTTAACAGATGCCTAAATTCATATCTTTGCATCAAGAAACAAAACCTGTATAACGCAAAACCAGCGATCATGAAGAAACACAACTTTTACGCCGGCCCATCCATACTGCCGGGCTATACCATTGAGCAATCCATTGCTGCCATCCGCGATTTCGAAGGGATGGGTCTCTCTCTTCTCGAGATAAGTCATCGCAGCAAGCAATTTGTTGCTGTAGTTGACGAAGCCGTCGCCCTCTTTAAGGAACTGCTCAGTATCCCGGAGGGTTATTCGGTGATATTTTTGGGTGGAGGAGCCAGCCTGCAGTTTTGCATGGTTCCCTACAACCTGCTCAACAAAAAGGCAGCCTACCTGAATACCGGCGAATGGGCTTCGAAGGCTATCAAGGAAGCTAAGCTGTTTGGCGAGGTTGACGTTGTGGCCAGCTCCGAAGGCAGCAACTTCAATTACATCCCCCGTGAATATTCCATCCCTGCCGATGCCGACTACTTCCACATCACCACTAACAACACTATTTTCGGAACCGAGATACTGGAAGATCTTTCTTCGCCCGTGCCTTTGGTAGCCGATATGTCGTCCGACATCTTCAGCCGTCCGGTCGATATTTCAAAATATGCGCTGATTTATGGTGGTGCCCAGAAAAATCTGGCGCCTGCGGGTGTAACCTTCGTCATAATCAAAGACGAGATTCTGGGTAAGGTGGATCGCAAGATTCCCACCATGCTTAACTACAAGACGCACATCAGCAAGGAATCGATGTTCAATACACCTCCTGTAATGCCCATCTATGCCGCATTGCAGACGCTCAAATGGCTGAAAATGATGGGAGGCGTAGCCGAAATGGAAAAGGTTAACAAACGTAAGGCCGATCTTCTTTACGGCGAGATTGATGGCAATCCGCTGTTTAAAGCCACCATTCCCAATCCGGCCGACCGTTCGCGCATGAACGTATGCTTTGTAATGAATGATGGCTATGAGCATCTGGAGGAGGAATTCAATAAATTCGCCTCTGCACGGGGTATGGTTGGCATCAAGGGTCACCGCTCAGTGGGAGGCTTCAGGGCTTCGCTTTACAATGCTCTTCCATACGAAAGCGTAGAAGCCCTTGTGGGTGTGATGCAGGAATTTGCCAGTCAGAACAAATAAACCCAAAACACACAAAGCCATGTATAAAGTTCTCGTTGCCACCGACAAACCTTTTGCTGCTTCGGCAACTTCGCAGATCAGGGCCATCGTGGAGGAAGCCGGTTACGAATGTACCTTTCTGGAAAAATATACCAGCAAGCAGCAACTGCTCGATGCTGTGGTCGATGCCGAGGCCTTGATCATCCGGAGTGATATTGTGGATGCTGAAGTCGTGGCCGCCGCTCCCAAACTGAAAATTGTGGTCAGGGCAGGAGCCGGGTACGACAATATCGACCTTAAAGCCTGCACTGCACATGGTGTGGTTGCTATGAACACCCCCGGACAAAACAGCAATGCTGTGGCCGAGCTGGCTTTTGGTATGATGATTTATCAGATCCGTAAGCAATTCAGCGGAGCCTCCGGCACAGAGCTGATGGGTAAAACCCTTGGCATTCATGCCTATGGTAATGTGGGCAAACATGTGGCACGCATAGCAAAGGGATTCCTGTTGGAAGTATTTGCTTTTGATCCCTTTGTGGAGGCATCACAGATGCAGGCCGAGGGCGTGAATCCCGTCGGCTCGGTCGAAGAACTCTATAGCAGGTGCCAGTTTGTTTCGCTTCAAATCCCGGCCAACGAAAAAACAAAAAAATCCATTGGTTATAATTTGCTATCCAGCATGCCCAAAGGAGCCATGCTGGTCAACACAGCACGGAAGGAAGTGATTGACGAAGAAGGACTTAAAAAGGTGTTTGAAGACCGCAAGGATTTCACTTATGTTTCGGACATTGCTCCCGACTGTGCTGCTGATCTTGCTCTATACGCCGGAAGGTTTTTCTTCACGCCAAAAAAGATGGGTGCGCAGACCGAAGAAGCCAACAACAATGCAGGCATGGCAGCCGCCCGCCAGATCATTGGATTTTTCGAGCATAACGATGTGAGGTTCAAGGTGAACTGAGCCCCTGTCATACTGCATTTTCACTTTCAGAACCACAACGATAACCAAAACACTATGACCGACGCTTCAAACAAATCGATGACCTTCTTTCGCTTCGAAGACCTGCGCGTTTACCACAAGGCGCTGGACTACGGAGTTTGGGTGCAGAAGGTCGTTCAGCATTTTCCTGACAGCGGCAAAAATCTGGCCTCTGGTTTCTGCGAAATGGCCCGCCGCGTTCCGCTGCACATTGCAGAGGGATCAGCCCGCGAGAAAGTCGCCTTTATCAACCACCTTAAAGAAGGCAAAAGCGCCATCAGGGCATGCCTCGTTTATTCGACCCTGGCCTTGCGTCACGGTTTTATTTCGCAAGATGAAGAAGAGGATTCGCGCAATCAGCTGATGGAGCTTACCAAGATGCTCGGAGCGTTGATCACCTCGCTCCAGAAAAGCGCTGCAGGGCCGCACGACCAGCTCGAGGATGAATTCTTTCCTGCACGCAACTGGTGATCAGAATTCTGTTTTGATGATTGCTGATTGTAATAGCACGCAATCAGGCTAGTTTTTTATGTCTGACAAAAATCATACAATATGGCAGTTTTAAAAGCTTTTAAAGGCTGGAGGCCTCCCGTTGAAATAGCCGGAATGCTGGCATCCAGGCCTTACGACGTGCTCGATAGCAACGAAGCCCGTAAGGAGGCCGAGGGTAACCCCTACAGCCTTCTGCATATTGTCAAGCCCGAAATCGACCTCCCGGAAGGTGTAAACCTTTACAGCCAGGAAGTGTACGACATGGCTCACGACAACTTTGCCGCATTTCGCGACAAAGGCTGGCTTGTTCAGGATGAAGGTGAGCGTCTTTATATCTATGCCCAAACCATGCATGGCAAAACCCAGTATGGCATCGTGGGTTGCACAGCCGTTGAGGATTACTTGAACGATGTGATTAAAAAACATGAGCTCACACGTCCCGACAAGGAAGAAGACCGCATGAAACACGTGCGCATCACCAATGCCAACATGGAACCAGTGTTCTTCACCTATCCGGCCCATACCACCCTTGATGGCATGATCGCTGATTTTGTGAAAAACAACAAGCCGGTTTACGACTTCATTGCCGACGACGGCTTTGGGCATCATTTCTGGGTGATCGATGATGCCGGGCTGATAAAAACGATCATCGATATTTTTGCTACATTTCCGGCTCTTTATGTGGCCGACGGACACCACCGTACCGCTGCGGCCGCCCTGGTAGGTAAGGAACGCAGGCTGGCCAATCCCAATCATCATGGCAACGAAGAATACAATTTTTTCCTTGCTGTAAACTTTCCTGATAATCAGCTCACCATACTCGACTACAACCGCGTAGTTACCGACCTCAACGGCATGACCGAAACCGAGTTTCTGGAAAAGCTGCAAGCAGGCTTCGAGATCACACCAAAGGGTAAAGAAGTCTATAAGCCATCGATGCTTCATGAATTCTCGATGCACCTCGGCGGACAATGGTATGCGCTGAAGGCCAAAGCAGGCACTTATGATGACCACGACCCCATTGGCGTGCTCGATGTGACCATCTTGACCAATCAGGTGCTCGAACCCCTTCTTGGCATCTCTGACCTCCGCCGCTCGAAACGCATCGATTTTGTTGGAGGCATACGCGGACTGGCCGAACTGAGCCGCAGGGTGGACAGCGGAGAAATGACCGTGGCTTTTGCCCTCTACCCCGTGAGCATGAAACAACTTATTGATATTGCCGACACGGGCAACATTATGCCCCCCAAAACCACCTGGTTCGAGCCTAAGCTTCGTTCAGGACTGGTTGTGCATACGCTTGACTAATTCAATTAATGTAATATTATGGAAGCAAAAGAAAAGGTGCTGGAAGCCATGCGTAAAAATGGCCAGCCAATGCGTCCGGGCGACATAGCCGAAGCCACCGGCATCGACAAAAAGGATCTGGACAAAGTTATCAAGGTGCTGAAGAACGAAGACCTGATTTTCTCGCCCATACGCTGCTTTTATCAGGCAAAGTAACCATTTGCAACCAGAGGCAGGGCAAAAAGCCCTGCCTTTGTTTTATAACCCTACAGGACATCCATGTCAGCGGAGTTTTCCCATTTGCGGGCTTTCGAACATCACCTCAGACTTGGCAAAGGTCTGGCTGACAACAGCGTGCAGGCTTACCTGCGCGATGTGCGCATGCTGATGGGTTTCCTGAGTAAAGAAGGTGCACCGGTCAATCTCACCGGCATCATCCCCGACGACATCAGGCGTTTCTTGCATGAGATAGCCTCCCTCGGGTTGAGCAGTACATCACAGGCGCGCATCCTTAGCGGCATCAAGGCATTCTTTCGCTTTTTGCTGATGGAAGCGATGATCGCATCCGACCCAACAACCCTGCTCGAATCGCCCAAACTTGGACGCAAGCTGCCCGAAGTGCTCGACTATGCTGAGATCGAGCGTATGCTGGCCGCCATCGACCTGAGTCATCCTCATGGACACCGCAACAAAGCCATTATTGAAGTGATGTATGGTTGCGGACTGCGTGTTTCGGAGGTGGTTGGTCTTAAAATCAGCGAAATATACGACGACGATGAGTTTATCAGGGTTACAGGTAAGGGCGATAAGGAGCGTCTGGTGCCCATTGGAAGGAGTGCCCTTCAGGCGGTAAGGCTCTACATCGGTCAGGTGCGTGTGCACCAGAAAGCAGGAAAGAAATCCGGCAATATTGTCTTTCTTAATTCAAGAGGAAATCAGCTGAGCCGACAGATGGTTTTTCTGATCATCAAAGAGCTTGCTGCTGCAGCTTTAATACACAAGAACATCAGCCCGCATACTTTCCGGCACTCCTTTGCCACCCATCTGCTCGAAGGCGGCGCCGACCTTCGCGCGGTGCAGCAAATGCTCGGCCATGCCTCCATCACCACCACAGAGATTTACACCCATATCGACAGGGAGTTTCTGCGCGAGGCGGTCGTGAAATACCACCCCAGAGGGTTCAGGACGTAGGTTGCTTTGTTGTTTGCGGGTTCCGCAGGCTTCCGAAGATCATTCAATGCATGAGGTACTACACCATCTGTGGTTCATGTTGACCGAACCAGCATATCGAAAATAATGGCTTCAGGAGAATTCCGTGATGATCTCGCCGGCTTCATCCACATACACACCCCAGTTGATAGCAAGCAATTCTTCGCCATCATAGAAAAGGTCAACCAGCGCATCTTCAAAGCTCAGGCGCATTTCGCCTTCCTCTTCTTCAAGCTCAAAGGTTTCGAAGCCGTTGACTTTCATCAGGGCGATCACCTGCTCGCGGTTGAGGGTAAATACTTTCTGACCAAACAGCAGGGCTTCCAGGTCATCGGTTTCGAAGCAGGAGAGTACTGGTCGCGATGTGCCCTCGAAAAAGACTGACAATCCCAGATCCCAGTAATGCAGGACAATGGTATTCATCTGATCATCGGTGTCGATGTGGTCGATTTCTTCCGGCTCGCCCAGCTGTGCCACCAGCTCTTCGACGGGCAAACCGAAAGGGATGCCGCTGCAGCCTTTCAAAGGTTCGATGATGATAGCCTCTTGTTCCATAAATTGATTTTGGTGATTCAACGGTTAAAAATAGGATTATTCGTACAACAAATGCAAAATTAATTGCAGGAATTTTCAGGTGAAGCGAACAGCCCTTGCCGGCGAGATGCGGGTGATGATGCGCGTGGGTATGAGCAGACTGATGAGCCAAAGGCACAATGTGCCGACATTGATGATTCCGATATGCAACAAGTTGAAATGAACCGGCACATGGGTAAGATAATAGGATTCTTCGGGTAGTGTGAGCAGACCAAATCGCATTTGCAATTGAATCAGGGTGGTGGCAATGAGGTTTCCCCAGAGCATGCCTTTCAGGAGAATTTGCGCCGAAAGCACAAGAAACATCCTTTGCACCAGGTTGTTGGCTGCTCCCATGGCCTTAAGCATGCCAATGGCCGGGGTGCGTTCGAGAATGATGATTAAAAGTGTGGAGATGATGGTTATGCCCGAAACGAGCACTATGAGCAGAATGATGATCACTACATTCATGTCCTGCAGGTCGAGCCAGTCGAAGATATGCGGAAAGCGCTGCCGGGCCGTGTTCACTGTGAGTTCGGCAGGAAGGCTGTAATACAGTTCATCGGACAGTTTGTCGAGCTTGTCGATATCGGTAAGACTGATTTCGAGACTCCCGACCATACCTTCTTCCCAGTTGTTGAGCCGCCGGATATGCCTGATGTGGCAAAAAACATAACGCTCATCAAATTCGGCCAGACCGGTCTGATAGATGCCTGCCACCTCGAAACGGCGACCTCTGGCCGATGGAGGGTCGCCACTCACAAACCACATCCGAAGCACATCGCCCGTGCTTAGCTGCAGCCGGCGGGCAAGCTCGGCCGAAACCAGCACCTTGTTCGCCTGACTTGTATCCGCATAATCAGGCAGGTTTCCACCGGTGAGGTAGTGCCGCAAATACGACCAGTCGTAGCTTTCGTCAACCCCCTTGAGGGCCACTCCTTGTATCTGATCCGATGTTTTGACCAATCCGGGCTTGATAGCCACCGCTTGAACTGCTCGTATTTCCGGACGCTCCCGGAGGCCTGACAAAAGGCTGGCGTCGGGCAGGAATGGCGTCTCTTCGTGCGAGAAGTTCGATGACAAAGGTTCGATCTGAATGTGTGCCACAAAGCCAATCACCTTGTCGCGTATCTGCTGCTTGAACCCCACCACTACCGACACCGCAATAATCATCACTGCCAGGCCTGTGGCCACACTGATGACTGCCAGACGAACCACGCCTGTGCTTGTGCCGCTTTTCCGGCCGCGAAGTAAACGCCGGGCAATAAAGGTTTCGAGCTGCATACTATCTTTGTCGGACAAAAATAGACAATGTTGAGGTCATTCGCCCTTTTAGCGCTCATCGTGCTGCTGCCGGGCTTGCATTTTACAGTCCCGGCCCAGGCATCGTACACAATGCCACGGCTTGTTCCGTACGAAACAATCACTTCGGGAGCCGCCCGCACCGAAAGCTATTTTCCGCTGCTCAAAGGAAGGACCGTAGCGGTGGTGACCAACCAGACAGGACTTGTAGGTGGCAGACATCTGGTGGATGTACTGCTGGAAGCTGGCATAGGGGTGGTTAAAATTTTCACGCCGGAGCATGGCTTCCGTGGCGATCAGGATGCAGGCGCATGGGTGGAAAATATGCGCGACCCTCAAACCGGCCTTCCGGTGATCTCGCTTTACGGCAAGCACAAAAAACCGAAAGAAGCTGATCTTGATGGGGTTTCGGCTATCCTTTTCGACCTGCAGGATGTAGGCGTGAGGTTCTACACCTACATCTCCACTTTGACCTATGTGATGGAAGCCGCAGCAGCACAGGATATTCCGGTGATCGTGCTCGACAGGCCGAACCCGAACGGGTTCTATATCGATGGTCCTGCGCTGGAGCCTGCACACCGTTCGTTTGTGGGCATGCATCCGGTGCCTGTGGTGTACGGCATGACCATTGGCGAATATGCCCTGATGGTGAATGGCGAAGGCTGGCTCGAAAACGGCCTGAAGTGCAGCCTGAAGGTAATACCGCTCGAAGGTTACGACCGCAGGATGATGTTTCAACTGCCGGTGCGCCCCTCGCCCAACCTGCCTGACTGGCAATCGGTATATCTCTACCCCTCCTTGTGCTTTTTCGAAGGCACAATTGTGAGTGTAGGCCGTGGCACACCCACACCTTTCAGGATGTATGGCCACCCCGACCTACCCAAGGATAAATTCAGCTTCACACCTGTGTCCACTCCTGGAGCTGCTCTTAAACCCCCATATATGAATACGTTGTGCGGCGCTGTTGACCTGACTGATTTTGCAGGACAATACGCTCATCACAAGCCTGGACTCCAGCTGCAATGGTTGATCGATGCCTTTCAGCTGCTGAGCGGAAGACACAAGTATTTCAACAATTATTTCGATACACTTGCGGGAACCGCAATGCTGCGAGGGCAGATTGCCTCGGGAGTTCCGCCCGAAAGCATAAGACAAAGCTGGCAACCCGACCTGGAGCGGTTTAAAAAGATCAGGGCGAAGTATTTGCTCTATCATGATTTTTAAAGATGAATTGGTAAAAAGTGTATAGTTAGCTTTGAACTGTGACCAGTGGCAGGTTTCGCAAAGTGTCATGAAATCCTTGTTGGGGCAGGCTATTAGTCGATGGTTTTTGCGGATGTGATTAAAAAAGCCCACCCTGGGTTGGCTGGAAAAAAATCAAAACTTCACTAAACAAACTATGAACATTCCTCTCTGCTAATAAACACAATATGAGACTTAAGGATAAAATAGCATTAATCATAGGCTCGGCGCGGGGCATAGGACAAGCCACCGCCGAACTCTTTCATATTGAAGGCGCAACGGTTATCGTTTCCGACATAAGGGACGAAGAAGGGGATAGGGTGGTAAGGAATCTGAAATCCAATGCTTACTATCTGCATTTAGACGTTGGAAGTGAACAAAGCTGGCAACAGGCAGCTGAGTATATCTCTGAAAACTTCGGCCGGCTCGATATTCTGGTGAATAACGCAGGAATAACAGGATTTCTGGAGTCGGCCGGACCATGGGATGCTGAGCAGTCCAACTTAAGCTCATGGAACGAGGTTCACAGGGTAACCTCAACTGGTGTGATGCTTGGATGCAAATACGCCATCATGCTGATGAAAGAAAAAGGCGGCAGCATTGTAAACATATCTTCCAGAAGTGGCATTGTGGGCACCCCGGGGCAGTGGTATACGCCGCCAGCAAAGCGGCTGTCAGGAACCACACCAAGAGCGTTGCCTTATATTGTGCCGAACAAGGATACAACATCAGAAGCAACAGTGTTCATCCAGCAGCCATCATGACAACGATGTGGGATGCCATGCTCGGCAAAGGCAAACAAAGAAAGAAAATGATGGAAGAAGTCAAACTCGGCATTCCATTGGGACACTTTGGAGAGCCAATTGACGTGGCTTACGGAATTCTGTATTTAGCAATTGATGAAAGTAAGTATGTGACTGGAATAGAATTGACTATCGATGGTGGCATACTAGCGGGTGGTGAAGCCAGACCCGCAAAATGAAGTGTGTTTGTCCATAAATCCCGACGGGTATAAGTTTGTAGCCGATCAGTAGGATAACGAGAAAGCTTCATGGCACTGGCTTCCTGATCTGGATGTAATTGCCGGCCTGCCGTAAACACCCTCACTTTCTGACAAACCTGCACTGTTTCGTTGACATAACGATTGGTTTTTGCAGGATTTTTGAATTTTGGTGTTGAAAACCATGATTTTATGCTTAACTTAGTGGAAAAAAGCCTGCTGCTGCGCAGCGGAAGGTTTCGGTTGAAAAACGACTTTTTGCTGATCCTGGCGAGATACATTGTCGCGCAGACAATGATTCCTGTTTGGGTTAATCTCGTAACAATTTAGTGATGATCCTTCCATAACAATACAATGCTGCATGCCGCTGAGTACAAACGTAAACATTCATGGATGCTGAAATAACAAAGATGGAAACCGGAAAAAGCAATAATCCCAACAATAATACCTTAATAGCCTGATTTTTAAATAAACAGAAATCAATGCAATGAAAACAATCGTCAAAATTCTTTACTGGGCGCCCCGGATATTATGCATCATGGCCATACTATTTATAAGTATGTTTGCTTTGGATTCGTTTGAGCCCGGCTTAAACATTTGGCAGCAAATCGGAGCATTCCTGATTCCCCTCATTCCAACATAAATTTTGGTTGGCCTGCTTATCGTAGCTTGGAAATCGGAGCTTATTGGCGGCATTGTCTTTTTAATCATCGGAATTGGTCTGAGCCAATTCATTTTTAACCACAACTATCAAATGAATCATTCGGTTGGTAAGAGCCTTGGGATATTGCTGATGATCAATTTTCCATTCGTTGCTGTAAATATTCTTTTTGTGTTGAACCATTAAATCAGGATCAAAAGCCTGAAAAAACAAATAGTATGTAGCGCAAATAGCTGATCTTCCGCAAAATCAACCCAATCCAAACAAAAGGTCACTATGCTTATCAGTTGATGTGGCCTTTTAATGCGCCTGATCAGACAACTATTCGGAATATTATTTTAAGTTCTTCATTACCAGGTTGTTCGGAGCTTGCCGAGAGCACACGGGTATGCCATCTATCTCTTAAAGAAAGGTAATTTTTCCACCACAGCCGGCATCATTTTTTCGCGGATGTTGATGTAGATGGTGGTGCCGAATTTGGCGTATTCGCTCTTCACATAACCCATACCTATGCCTTTTTTGAGCATAGGCGACATGGTCCCGGAGGTCACTTCACCTATTTTTTGTCCGGTCTCGTTGCAGATGTCGTAGTGCTGACGGGGGATGCCTTTTTCCATCACGAAGCCTCGCAGTTGTTGTTTTACACCTGAAGCCTTTAGTCCGGCCATCAGCTCGCGGTCGATAAAGTTGTTGCCTTCGGTGAATTTCGTAATCCAGCCAAGTCCGGCCTCGATTGGCGAGGTGCTGTCGTCGATGTCGTTGCCGTAGAGGCAGAAACCCATTTCGAGCCTGAGGGTATCGCGGGCGGCGAGCCCAATTGGTTTGATGCCGAAGGACTCACCGGCTTTTAGCACAGCTTCGTAAATGGTTTCGGCATCCTGGTTTTCGAAGTAAATCTCACAACCGCCGGCACCAGTATAGCCTGTAGTGCTTAGCAGCACATTGTCGATGCCGGCAAAGCGCAGAACCTTAAAGGTATAGTACTCCATATCTTCGATAGTGGTGTCGGTGAGCTGCTGCATAGCCTTGAGTGCCAGTGGGCCTTGCACGGCCAGCTGCGAAGTGGTGTCGGAAGCATTGCGCAGCGATGCGCCCCGATGGTTCTGGCTGTTCACCCATGCCCAGTCCTTGTCGATGTTGGCCGCATTCACGACCAGCAGGTATTTTTCGGGCGAGAAGCGGTAAACCAGTAGGTCGTCCACAATCCCACCCCTGCCATTGGGAAAGCAGGAGTATTGAACCTTGCCGTCGTATAAGGCGTTGATATCGTTGGTGGTGAGTCTTTGCACCAGCTCGGCCGCCTCTGGTCCTTCGGCCCATAACTCACCCATATGGGAAACATCGAATACCCCAAGTGCATTGCGCACCGTTTCGTGCTCAATATTTACACCTTCGAACTGAACCATCATCTCGAATCCGGCAAATGGAACCATCTTGCCACCCATGGCCACATGACGGTCGTAAAGCGCTGTACGTTTCATAAAAAGCTGAAAAGATTATGACGATTGTGTTTATTGGCGCAAAGGTATGATTTTGGAGGGCTGTCATGCCCGAAAAGCAGGAGCTCACAGGGATGTTTTTCGGGATTTTTTGGCGTACTTTGCGCATCGGCCACAGGCTGGCACTAATTCAGTGAGTGCGCCGTTAGTCATTTAATAGCTAAAACCATGAAGCTTTCGGTTGTCATTGTCAACTACAACGTGGAGCATTTTCTGGAGCAATGCCTGCTTTCGGTACGACGTGCCATGCAAGGCATTGAAGGCGAGGTGTTTGTGGTTGACAATAACTCTGTTGACGGTTCGCTGCGCATGCTGCGGAGCAAGTTTCCGGAGGTGAAGCTGATTGCCAACAGCGAAAATTTAGGTTTCAGTAGGGCCAACAACCAAGCCATTGTGCAGTCGGAGGGCGAATATGTGTTGCTGCTTAATCCCGACACTGTGGTTGAGGACGATACTTTCAGCAAGGTAATCGCCTTTATGGATGCTCATCCCGATGCGGGTGGCCTCGGCCTTAAGATGCTCGACGGGCAGGGCAAGTTTCTGCCCGAGTCGAAACGTGGTCTTCCTGCCCCCATGACGGCATTCTACAAGATATTCGGCCTTTCGGCCCTCTTTCCAAAGTCGCGGAAGTTTGGCCGTTATCACCTGAGCTACCTCGACCCCGATCAGGTGCATGAGGTGGAAATCCTGGCCGGCGCTTTCATGTTGCTTCGCCGAAGTGTGCTCGAAAAGATCGGACTACTCGATGAAACCTTTTTCATGTATGGAGAGGACATCGACCTTTCGTACAGAATCATCAAGGCAGGATATAAAAACTACTACTTTCCGCTCACGCGCATCATTCATTACAAGGGCGAAAGCACTAAAAAGAGTAGCGTTAACTATGTTTTTGTGTTCTACAATGCCATGATCATCTTTGCCCGCAAGCATTTCAGTCAGCAGCGGGCACGATCCTTCGTCATGCTGATCCATCTGGCCATCTATTTCAGGGCTTCGATTGCCTTGCTTTCGCGCTTCTTCGGGCGGATAGCTTTACCACTGGCCGATGCCTCAATTATCTATGCCGGCCTGTTTGCCATCAAGACCATTTGGGGCAACCTGACCATCTACCGCGGTGGGGGCGATTATCCCGGCCTGCTGGTGTTTGTGCTCCTGCCTTTGTATGTTGCAATCTGGGGGCTGACCATCTATTTCAGCGGTGGCTACGACAAGCCCTACCGTATGCGCAAGGCAGTTGCAGGCATCATGGCAGGCACGGTGCTTATCCTGGTCTTATATGGCATGTTGCCTGAGCATCTGAGGTTTTCGCGTGCCATCATTCTGATGGGCATGATGTGGGCCATGGCGGCTCAGGCCATCACACGACTTGCCGGACACCTGCTTCGACTGGATGGCTTTTTGCTTGGCGACACGGCTAAAAAGCGCTTTCTGATCATCGGCAGCCTCGGCGAAGCTCGGCGGGTGGAACAAATCCTGCAAAGCACGAGCCTGCGCACCGACTTTATAGGCCTAGTGAGCACCGAACCTCTGCACAACGACAATGCATCCTTCATTGGTGAGCTTCATCAGGTGCCCGACATCATCACCATCTATGGCATCAACGAGATTATATTCTGCTCGCGCAATCTGCCACACCGCACCATCATCAACAAGATGACTGAGTGGCACCGGCCCGGCATCAGCTTCAAGATCGCCCCCGAGGACAGCCTGAGCATCATTGGCAGCAACAGCATCAACACCCGTGGCGACCTCTACACCATTGGCATCAAGGCCATCGATAGCTTTGTGAACCGGCGCAATAAAAGGCTTTTCGATCTGCTTGCCTCAGTGGCAGTGCTCGGCCTATCCCCATTCCTGCTTTGGTTTGTCAACAATCCATTGTATGCGTTGCGCAACGCACTGCTTGTGCTTTCCGGTCGCCGCACATGGGTGGGTTATTGCACCGAAACAGCCGAAACCGACAAACAGCTGCCCATGTTGCGAAAAGGTGTGTTGTGCCCCGCCATGCTTTTCGACGACGGGCGCAACGACCATGCTGCCCGCGAACGCCTTAACCTGCTCTATGCCAGGGATTATCATGTGCTCACCGATTTCAACATCTTTTTAAGGGCATTCCGTTTCATTGGTAGCTGAAACCGTACTCTGACCAAAATTTGTCCCAAAGGCCTTTTATTGTACCTTTGTCGCTACATTTTGATACCTGACGTTCATTTATGCTTAGCAGAAGGCACCTGCGGGTGAAGGTTTTACAGGCACTGTATGCCTGGTTTCAATCAGGCAGCACCAGCCTCGAACAGGGTGACAAACAGCTCATCCTCAGCATCAACAAGCTTTATGAGTTGTTTATTCATCAGCTCTCGTTCATCACCGAACTTGTGCGTTATGCCGATCGGCGACTGGAAGAAAACAAGAAAAAGCTGCTGCCCAGCGAGGAAGACCTCAACCCCAACATGCGGTTTGTGCACAATAAGGTCATTGCAGCCATCGACAACAACCGCGATTTCAGGCGCAAGGAAGTTCGTTATCACCTCAATTGGGCCGACGAACAGGAAATGGTTCGTCGTTTTTACAACCTATTGCGCGAAACCACCGAGTATCAGCTCTATATGAGTCAGCCCAGGGCGAGCTTTGCGGACGACCGCAAGATCATCCAGTTTATTATCGAGAACCTTTTTGCTGAGTTCGAGCTGCTGCAGTCGTATTATGAGGAAAAGAGCATCTACTTTGTGGACGATTATCACCTTGTTTCCTACCTGCTGCTGCTGTTTGTGCGTCATATGAATGAAAATGAGTTTACCGATCAAACACCGCTGCCCGAGCTGCTAAAAACGGAACATGATGAACAGAATGAGGATCTGGAGTTTGCCAAGCAGCTTTTCCGTAAAACCATCTTCCGCAGCCAGGACTGGGACAAGGAAATTGCCAAAGCGGTGGACAACTGGGAGCTTGAACGCATTGCCGTCATGGATGTGCTCATCATCAAGATGGCACTCACCGAACTTACCGAGTTTGAGAGTATTCCTGTAAAAGTTTCCCTCAACGAATACATCGACATATCGAAGTACTTTAGCACGGCTAAAAGCAAGGTGTTTGTGAATGGCATCCTCGACCGCCTTGTCACCGACTTCAGGAAGCAGGGGCTTATCCGCAAGACGGGCAGGGGACTCCTGGAGTAATCATGAATATTTTTTACCTTCAGACATTCATGGCTTGCTTATTTACTGGCCTCAGACGCATTTCCATACAGTTGAACTGCATCATTTTTCGATCCATACTTTTTTCAATCTTTGCTTTTCGTCCGGCCCCTGCGGGATGAATCTTGAATTTTTAAATCTTTGAATCCTCGAAACTAAAGACCATGAAACACCACCGCATGCTTTAACTCTCCGGGCTGATGTGCCTCATGCTGGCGTCAATAACCGCTTTTTCGCGGCCCGAAACGCGCAAGGCCAACAACCACCTGAAATCGCTGCACCGCATGATGCAGGGCCAATACAACTCTTCGGCTCAGGCGCATGCCGATGCCGATTTCTACAACATCTCGCTGAAGATGTTACCCATTTGGACCGAGAGGGGTTACTTTCTCTATGTGGAGCAAGCCCTGGCCGACCGTCAGGACAAACCCTACCGCGTTCGGGTGTACAGGCTGGTGCAGCGAAGCTTCAGCGAGGTTGCCAGCGAGATCTATACCCTGAAAGACGAGGCTGCATGGATCGGTAAATGGACCGATGCACACGCGTTCGATCACATGAGCATGGATGACCTTGAACTCAAAGAGGGCTGCGATGTGATCATTACCCGCATGGTGCCCAACCGGTACGAGGGACATACCAGGGGTACTGCCTGCCCCAGCGATCTGCACGGAGCAAAATACGCCACCACAGCCGTGACCATCACCCCAAAACGCATGAGCTCGTGGGATCAGGGCTTCGACGCCTTTGGCAAACAGGTGTGGGGTCCTACCAAAGGCCCCTACCACTTCGATAAGTCGGGAAAGCCCTGACAATCAGCAGTCCATAGGTGCAACAATTCATATACTGACAACAGCAGGGTATCGCTAAACCTGAATTCCTAAGTGTGGGTGACCTTAGCCGGGGGGATGAGCAGTGAATTTTTTAATAATTACAAAACCACGTATCGCTTTGCCGCTTGCCACAGTGGCGGGTTTCGGAGCATCCCGAAACTTCGGGATCAACCTGCACTGCACTTGAATAGAAGCACAAAGCTTGATTTAACCACTTAACCGCTACTTTTGGGTAGGTGCTGTTAGCGGTTCGTTGTTTTTTAATCCGCGTCATTGATTTATTTTTTCTGTCCAAATTGTATATCCCATTTTGGTTTAAGTTTTAGAAAAAAGTAAACACCAAGTCTCATTACTATTGCTGTTCTAATACCAGTCATTTGGTAGAAAACGCTATTGGGAATTCCGCTTTCAATAACAACCTTTGGCATTCTAACTAATGTTTCTGAAACAAATGCTCCATAAACACCCATAACACCCCAATACATAAAAATAAAATGAAGTGATATATGATTTTTGGCTGGTCGTCTTGTCAGAATTGGCATAAGTCCGCAGATAAGTGTAACGATGCTAGTTACAGCTGTCCAATGAAATATTCCCCAAGTTCCAAATAATCTATAAGTCATAAAGGAAGTTGTCAAAACTACTAACATTGTCAGAGCGTAAAGTCTGCCAATTATTTTATGTTTTATGTCCCCTTTGGTAGAACTAAAACAAGTGTCCCAAGTAAAAGAGCAAAAACTGAAGCAATAAAGTGAACTATATAATACTCCCCAATTTTTAGACCACTGCTTAAGTGTTAAATTTGAAAACTTAA
>CAYWLJ010000008.1:0-145482 GCA_964459375.1 uncultured Lentimicrobiaceae bacterium
TCAGATTCACACCAACAAAGGCACTCTGACCAGAAGACTGGTCGTGGTGAGGTAGAATCTTTATTACACACTTAATCAATAAAGCAGGGGCAAAATTGTCCCTGCTTTTTTTGTAATTGAAAATAAAGCTACATTCGAGGCCGATCTTGAGCCACCAATCGATTGATATAATGACTGATAAAACGAATCAAACCGTATTTCAATTGCTATTGACCTTGCTTATTGCGGCATTTAATTACCTCACTGTCAATTCATCAGAGGTAGGCCGGCACCAAAGAAGCAAGGATTTGAATACAGTTTCTTTAATCCTGTTTGAAGAATCATGGAGCAGCGGAAACTTTGCTTCAAACAACTGGGTACTGGAACCTTCGGCAGGAAACTGGCATATCAATTTGTATCAGGGCAACCCGAAACCCTCTGCCCAATTCAGCTGGAGTCCGCCACTGACCAATTACAGCTTTGCATTGGTAAGTCGTTCTATCGCTCCTGCCGACTCTTCAGGAGTTATACAACTGAGTTTCGACCTCCTCTTCGACGATTGGCTCAGTACAGGCTACGAAAAAATGAAAGTTCATGTTTATGATGGCAACCTCTGGCATCAGGTGGCCGAATTTGCCAATAACGGGGACATCCCGTGGACAACATAGCAATATGACATCACACAAATAGCCCTAAGCAAAAACATTAAAATAAAATTTGAGGCCAAAGGCCAGACCACTGTGGATATTGACTTCTGGCGTCAAGATAATATTCGTGTAACCTCGACCCAGCCCGCTTATCAACCTTCTATTTCTGTCAATCCTGACAGCTTGTTCCATTATTTGCCCAATCCGGGCAGCACCGGAAGCTGGCAAATAACCCTGACAAATATTGGTCAGGCAACGCTTCAATCTTCCCTAAGGGTTGAGTACGATTCGCTTTCCAGCATTCAATTCCCTGCAGGATGGTTACAGTTACCTGAAACAACAGTATTTGTCATTCAGGCAGACAGCAGCACAACACTGATGATCAATATTTTTTCAAATGGGATGATGCCTGGCGTGTATGCTGCCCGTCTTATTTTTGAAAGTAATGATCCACTGCATGCAGTAGTGGCAATTCCGGCATGGATTGAACTGGGCACAGTAGGGCTGGTTGACGAAAGAAAGCCTGAAGTCACCATAATTCTGCAACACTCATCAAATGTTGTAAATATTAATTCAACAGAGTCACTCAGACACTTACGGGTTTTCGATCTTTTCGGAAAACTGTTGCAAGAAACACATTACCCACAGGCAACCTTTAATGCCAATTTCACAGGACATTTCAAGGGGTTAGTGATATTTGAAATTTTCACGGTCAACTTCTAGTCGTATTGTCAGACCTGTGTTCTTTGGACCTTAATTTAGCGAAGAGCCTGTCAATCATCGGTAAAAACACTTTCCGGAATCGTTCCGTTCACCTTGTAGTTTGCGTACCTGATATACACTCTACCCTGAGAACGATCCTTGGATTTGGTTTTGTCAATCTTGAAATTACCTGCAAAATTCATCGGTATATCAACCGGCTGCACATCAAAAACAACGGTGGAAGTTTCGGGCAGGTCATAACCGATAATACCATAAGTAAACTCAACCAAGAAGTTGCCTTTGCCTTTGGTGTTTACCTCCATTTTTGATATGCGACTGGTTTTCTGATCTACCCAGAAAGTGCTCAGTACAAAGTCAGCCTTGTCGTCAAGTGGTACTATTTTCAGGATATGGTGCTTGTCATCGTTTCCGGCATAGATAGCAGTTGTAGCGCCTGAAAGCATCTCCATCACCGAAAAGTTCAGCCCGCGCTTTGGAATTAGCGCAAACCCAGGCGCCCTGAATCGAAACTTGTCGGGAGCTTTGTAAAACACCTTCCCTTGCTTGTCAGGAATTTTAATAAAGTCCACATCAACATCTATTATTACATCGGCTTCAAACGACCTGACAAGATTTCCCCGGCGCACAATTTCGTGTACAATTGCGTTGGCATCGGGTTGTGCCATAGCAGCCGGGGCAGATATCAAAAAGCAAATGAACAGACTAAGAAAATTCCGTTTCATGTGGTTATGTCTTTTTTGCGAAACAGGAAAAGCGTAGCTATAAAGAATGCTGTGATGTGCACAATTATCACAAAGGCGTAAAAAGCAACCTTTGACCAATCGACGGGGTGGTCGAAAAACAACATCCAACCACTGAGGTAAGTGGTGAAAAGATATGGTTTGATTATTTCAAATATCCCAATGCTGAAATTAGATATTATCGAAAAAACTATGATCACAGCCATGGTGCTGAGCACCGAACTGAGCGAGTTGTTCGACAAGCCCGAAAACATGAATGCCAATCCCGAAACTACCCACATACTCATCATACCATAAGCAAAAGCCGATAAGAATCTCCAGAGCACATCGCTTTCACTGAAAATATTTATGGTGTTGAGCAGTACGATCATGTCGCCAGTTTGGTAAAACAATCGTCCGAGCCCAAGACTCAACAGCATGAGAAAAATCACAAGCATTGCCGTATAGATTTGTGCTGTAATGTATTTTGCAGTCACCAGGCCAAGCCTGCTTATCGGCCTAGTGAGCAGGAGCCTGAATGTGCCACGTCCGGCTTCGCCCGACAGCATATCTCCCGAAACGATGGCAACCAGTATCGGTATATGAATCCAAAGGCTATTCAGGATAATATAGCTGACCGTGTAAACATTGATCAGATCGCCCTGAAAGACAAACACATCCGACAGATTGCTTACCAACAGATCGAGAAGTTTGCGACCTTCGGCATACATGCCGGCGTGAATGATCATCACAATCATGAATATGGCACCAAAGCCAATATAAGTGAGTCCACGGCTGTAAAGTTTGCTAAACTCCAGCCTTATCAATCGAAGCATCATGTTACTTGCAGAAAATAATCCTCCAAACTATTGCGCGAATTGAGCCTGTGCAATTCGAATCCTCCCTCAACAATCAATCGACTTATAGCCGGGGCCTCACCGGATGACGCTTCCAGTTCGATCTCTCCATTGGGTAACAGACTTATCGTTAGGTGGGGATATAGGCTTTTCAAAAGCTGAAGTGCTTCTTTTGGCTTGCCTGTGAGCAAGCTTAATGTGCGGTTGGACTGCTGCATGAGGGTTTGAACGTCGCCTTCGGCAACTACCTTACCCTTGCTGATCACAACCATTCGATTGGCAATCAGCTCCATCTCGCGCAAGATATGCGATGAAACAATAAGTGTTTTGCCTTGTTCGCGGTTGAGCCTGAGCATCAGCTCACGCATGTCGCGTATGCCTTGAGGGTCGAGGCCGTTAACAGGCTCGTCAAGTATGATCAGTTCTGGATTGTGCAGAAGCGACTGGGCTATGCCTAATCGTTGTTTCATGCCCTGACTGAAAGTCTTTACCTTGCTGTGCTCACGACCGGATAATCCCACCATGTCGAGCAAGTTGAAAAGCTGCTTACGTTGAACGGCTATGCCTGAATATCCGGCCAGAATCTCGAGATTTCGCAGAGCGGAGAGGTAGTTGTAAAAATCAGGCCTCTCAATGAGTGCGCCTACTTTGCTCAGTATTCGTCTGTTGTTTTCGGAAAGCCGCTCGCCAAATAAACGCACCTCGCCTGAATCAGGATGTATAAGGCTGAGCATCATACGAATAGTGGTGCTCTTTCCGGAACCGTTTGGCCCAAGAAAGCCATAAATATCGCCCCGAAAAACATTAAGACTCAGGTTGTCCACTGCCTGAATATGCCCAAATGACTTATAAAGGCAACTTAGGGCAACAATCGAATCATTAGATTCCTCCTTCATTTCGCAGGTTGCTGCAAGCGCAATACTGGCCTGTTACTGCCTGTCCAATGCGGCTTAAAAACATTGAGCGGCGACCACCTGCTTTTATAGGGTAATAGGTGAAAGTTGCGAAGACCAGGCACGTTGAACAAATAGCGGACACGAACTACTACAGGGGTGTCGTTTGCTCTCTTTTTAATTTTACGGATAAGACTATCGAAAACTGAAAACATGCTTATTAGTTTTTGAGTAAGAACACCAAACATGCCTTCAAGTTGCAAAAGACGCACCGTTTTTTTTCGATTTTCAAATAATTAACGAAAAGAAAACCTCACCCGATCATTCCTCACGTGCCATGACATAAATCTTCTCGCCTGAACGCTTCATCAGATACTTTTCGCGAGCCACTTTTTCCATGTAAGCAGTGTCGAATTGCAATAGTCGCAACTCCTCCTGATTGCTTCTGATTTCTGACTGATAGTATTGCTTCTGCCGGACGAGTGAATTATATGTCCGCTGAAGCCTGAAATAATGTTCAACGCGGTTCTGATCGAAAAAAATCATCCAAACAACAAACGCTGATATGGTGTAGAGGTATTTGTACGCGGACAGATGCCTGACAATCTTTCTGATCATAACCTTTCAAAACTATATAGATTTAGCCGATTGGAGTAAATGGGCCATATTTTTATTCCACAACTTGATGTTAATGCAAGTCGACACCTTTTAGCATGAATATCAAATGTTTAAGTGACTTCATGATTTCTTCGGTGTATTCCCTGACAGCTTTTACACTTCCGGGCAGCACAAAAAGCAGGGTTTGGCTCATGCTGCCGCACAAGCTCCTGCTTGCAAGGGCCTGAGGCTTGTCCTGCCCATATTTCCATCGGATGTGCTCCATTATTCCAGGCAGTTCCTTGTCAATAAATCTTTTGGCCACATCCGGACTGATGTCGCGTGGTCCTATGCCGGTACCACCTGTTGTGAAAACCAAATCGTAATGTTGCAACTTTGCTGCGTCAATCAATTGTGCAAATTGGTCGGCATCATCAGGGATAATTACCCTCTCAATGTCGGCTTTCCAGCTATTGCTTGTAAAAAAATCCGTCAGCATTCCCTGAATTTCCGGCCCGCTAAGGTCGTCGTATTCGCCACGACTGGCACGATCGGATAGTGTTATAATCTTTACCTTGAATACCTTAGGCTCGTAAAAAAAAGAATCACCGGTCCTGATTATTCCTTCCTTTATCACTCTGGCGAAAATGCCTTCTTTCGGCATCACGCAATTGCCCACTGCATTGAAAATAGCACATCCTTTTCCATGACACTTTTTGCCAATCTGGGTGACCTCGAGTTCAACCTCTTCGAATAATAAACGATCAAGGGGTGCCATCTCATAAAGTAACATCCCTGAGGTGGTGATGTTCTCGGCAAAATCGCCATAGCTGAAACTTCTTCCAGCCTCCTGACCAAACTTCTCATAACTTTCCACACCCAACAAACTCACCATCCGGTGCCAGTTTCCCGCATGGGCATCCCCTTCCACCCCTTTCCCGTTAAGCCTGATCAGCTCCACGGGATTTTTTACGGTTCCCTTTTCGATCGAAATGTTGACCGACTTTACGATTCCTGAATCTTTGCCTGCCATGTTCGCATTTTGCTTCCGCGAATTTACCTAATTTGGTGCGAGCCAATAATATCACTCATCAAGAAGTATCTAAAACAATGGAAAACACCAACTTAAACGAACAAAATCTGGTTAGGGAAATCGGCTTCAGCCTTTCACGCAATGCCGGATGGATCAAATTTCTTGGGATAATATTTATTGTTTACGGTGCTTTCATAGCCCTTTCCATTGTTGGGATTGTCATTGCATGGCTGCCCATCTGGATGGGTTACCTTTTGGTGAAAGCAGCCGCAAAATTAAAAACCGCCACTACATCTGGTGATCGTCATGCCTTTCAGGAATCATTGCAAAACATTAGTAATTATTTTATTATCAATGGAATAGTGGTAGCGTTCTCAATCCTTGCTGTTATTGTAATGGTCTTTGCGATATTGTTCTTTGGGTTTAGCCTTGACCCTGAAACCTTCGAGAGCATCCTGAGTTGAAGCAGGTAATCGGGCAACCACTACCTTTGCTGAAAAAAAGATGTTATCGTTAGAACAAGCCATCGCGCTTCTAAAATCGATACCCTACACCCCCAAAGCTGAGCAGCTTAGCCTGCAACACGCTCTTGGCCGTGTGCTGGCTGAAGATATTGTGAGCGACATGGACATGCCACCATTCGATAAAGCCTCGGTGGACGGCTATGCCTGCCGCGGCATTGATCTGGACCAGCCGCTCGAACAAATAGAAGAAGTAGTAGCAGCAGGGCGTGTGCCCGGAAGAACAGTAGGTCCGGGACAATGCACCAAGATCATGACCGGGGCCAAAGTGCCCGAAGGAGCCGATTGCGTGGTGATGGTCGAACACACCGAGCTGGATGCACATGGCCGGGTGGTGGTGAACATCAAGCCAAAAAAAAGCAATATATCTCGCAGAGCGGAAGACATCAAACTTGGCGATGTCGTGCTCAGGAAGGGCACACTCCTGAGGCCTCCACATCTGGCCGTAGCTGCAAGTGCAGGTGCTCCAACACTTAGGGTGGCACGAAGGCCTTCGGTTTGCGTTTTTTCTACCGGCGACGAGCTGGTCGGTCCGCAAAGTCGGCCAGCCCCGGGACAGATTCGCGACTCGAACAGTAGTCAGCTCATGGCTCTGCTCACCGCTATGCACCTTGAGCCTGTTTTCGGCGGCATCATCACCGACCGTGAGTCCGAAACCCATGCGATGATGGAAAAGGCGCTTGGATGGGCCGATGTGCTTTTGTTAAGCGGGGGAATATCAATGGGCGACTTCGACTATGTGCCCGTTGTGCTTGAAAAATTGGGGTTCGAAATTCAGTTCAAGTCGATTGCCGTTCAGCCAGGCCGGCCAACTGTTTTCGCTTCAGGCCGCAATCAGTTCATTCTGGCATTGCCCGGTAATCCGGTCTCTTCGCACAACATTTTTAACTTGCTCGGCATGCCATTTCTGTACCATCTCATGGGTCACAGCTTTGCACCCCCAATACTCAAGCTAAGGCTTTTGATCGACTTTCATAGAAAAAACACTGAACGTCAATTATTTGTACCTGTTTACATCGACGAAAACGGAAACGTAAGACCACTCGACTACCACGGTTCGGCGCATATCAATGCCCTTTCGGACGCCCACGGCCTAATGAGCATACCTCCCGGAATCAGAGAATTAAAAGCAGGAACCGAAGTTGATGTTCGACTCTTTTAACAGAAAAATCACCTACCTTAGGGTTTCGGTAACCGACCGGTGCAATCTGCGCTGCACCTATTGCATGCCTGCCTGTGGGGTCGATCCCATGCCTCACGGCGCAGTTCTTTCATTTGAGGAGATTGAGGCCGTGGTGCGGCACGGAGCTGCTAACGGAATCAACAAAGTTCGCATCACCGGAGGCGAGCCGCTGGTAAGGAAAAATATCGTGCAGCTGATAGCCAAGCTGGCCGCAGTAGAGGGCATTCGCGAGCTGGTCATGACCACCAACGGGGTGTTGCTCGATCGGTTTGCTAATCAGTTAAAAACAGCTGGTTTACAGCGTGTCAACCTTAGTCTCGATAGTATTGACCCACTGCGTTTTAAGGAAATCACGCGGGTAGGTGATGTAAAGGATGTTTTCCGTGGTATCGATGCTGCCCGGAAGGCAGGGCTGGAACCCATCAGGATTAATTGTGTGATCAGGCAAAGCCCCGACGAGCCGGATGCTGCAGGTGTGCGGGCCTTTTGCGAGCAGGAAGGTTTGCAACTACGCTACATCAAAAAAATGAACCTCGAAACAGGCCAGTTCTCTCAGGTCATTGGTGGCGATGGTGGCCATTGTGCCAGCTGCAACCGTATGCGACTTACGGCCAATGGCGACCTCAAGCCCTGCCTATTCAGCGATCTGGCTTACAACGTTCGCAACATGGGCATCGAAAAGGCCTGGGAGGCTGCCATAACCAACAAACCAGCCTGTGGATCGGTGAACCACAAAAACCAATTCAGCAATATCGGAGGATAAAACATCCGCGATGATTCATCGTTTACCCTAAAAATTGCAACCATGGCCAAACTCTCGCATACCGATGATAAAGGCAAAGCCAGCATGGTGGATGTGAGCACCAAACCCGTAGTGGAGCGCATGGCCCTGGCCGAAGGCTTTATCAGGCTACTGCCACAAACCATCGAACTCATCACACAAAACAAGATGAAGAAAGGTGATGTATTAACAGTAGCCGAAATAGCCGGCATTCAGGCTGCAAAACTTACATGGCAGCTCGTTCCGCTTTGTCACCCACTGATGATTAGTTACATAGCCGTCAAGACCGAGCTCACGGACGAAGGTGTAAAAGTCAATGCTGAAGTTCGTTGTTTAGGTCCGACAGGAGTTGAAATGGAAGCCCTGACAGCGGTGAATGTAGCCCTACTTACCATTTATGATATGTGTAAGGCGGTTGACAAAGAGATGGAAATGAGCAAAATACGACTCATTAAAAAATTTAAATCCGAACCCCGGAACTAATTCGGATATGCTGTCTGTTTGTGTCGGTTGTGCTGATAACCACGATTGCACAAGCACAGGTTAACCACCGGGCTTTCATTCAGCAAGCCCGTTTCGAGCTGAGCGAGGAGCGTTATGTGGATGCCCTGCGCAGCCTGAATACTGCCATCAACGTCCGACCTGATCTTTTTGAAGCTTGGTTTCTACGCGGAGTAGCCAGGTATAATCTGAGCGACTATACGGGAGCAGAGAGCGATTTTAACGAAGCCTTGCGTCAGCACCCCGCTGCACATCAGGTCGTATCATTATCGAGGTCTCACCAGGCTGAGGACGGCCAATTATCACGACGCCCTTCAGGACTTTGCCAAGGCACTGGAGCTTGATCCTTACGATGCGGGTTTAAGACTGGCCATGGGCGACGCCCTGCTCAGCCTGAACCGCGCACAGGATGCCCTTGCAGAATATGGCATGGCGCTCACCATTCAACCCCGCAACGCCGAGGCATGGACAAAACGAGGCGTGGCCAACCACAGCCTTGGAAAAACCGATGAAGCATTATTAGATTTGATTCAGGCGGTGCACTTTAATGCCTTCTCGCTCGATGCCCGTCTCCGGTTGGCCATGCTCAAGGCCGAAACCCAAAGAACGAGTGAAGCCCTCGACGATTTTGCTATCCTAAGCCGCATGCATCCTGAGGAACCCATCGTTTTCTTCCAACAGGCACTGGTTCAGCTCGAATCAGGCGATACTACAACCGCCCTGTTCTCGCACGGGGTGGTAAACCAACTTGAGCCATCGAACACCTTGGCCATTTATAACAGAGCACTCATTTACAGCCGATCAGGAAACTATTCACAGGCCATTGAGCTCTTTGGCCAGGTGCTCGAGCGGCAACCCACCCATATTCTGAGCTGGTTCAACAAGGGAGTGGCCTTGATGAAGGTTAATGATTTTGTTGAATCCGAGCACCATTTTTCGCGCTCCATCGCCCTTTTTCCGGGTTTTGTGGTAGCCTGGCTCAATCGTGCCGAAGCCCGGCAGGCCATGGGCAACCTCAGCGGAGCCATAGCTGACCGCGAAACCGCTGCCAGGCTTGTTGATGAACAGCATCAACCTGAGGTACCCGGCAGTCCGTTCCGGAACGATTCGCTTTGGTTCAACAAAATTATGCGCCTCGAATCGGAATTTGCAGGGTTTGGCCTTTCGGGCCGGCCACAGTTTATGCCACGTGAGGTTGCGCCTTTTGGCTTATTTGTGGTAGCGGCAACACAGCGCGGCAACGAATCGGGGCTGTTACGCGACGACTTCAGCGCCATGCTCGACATGAGCTTCGACAATGATTGGGTTATTTACACCTTAAACCCCAATTCCGGCAAGGTTCTTCTGCCAAACAATCTTAATCCCGTTCCTGAATAATACCCCGACCTCATCACCTTCACAGAATCCCTCGACGAGCTGTCGAAAGGCAACTATCAGCATGCCCTAATCGGATTTGCTGCTATCGATCGGTCTTCTGCTTTGTTTCAGGCTGCACAAATAAATCAGGCAGCAATAATCTTTATGATCGGGATGCTCAGGGCAGAAGCTCCTCAGCCTTATGAAGTAACCATTGCTCGGGCGGGGTCGCCCATTTCAGCCCAGGCACCTGCTCCTCAGCCCGATTATGGCAAAGCCATTGAAATTTTGCAATTGCTGACAGAAGCCAGGCAACCCACAGCCATCGCACATCATAATAAGGGCGTTCTGCTCCTGCACAACAAGCAGTACCACCCTGCAATCGATGCTTTCAGCGATGCCCTGCAAATCAACCCTATGCTATGCGAAAGCTGGTTCAACCGGGCGCTGGTGCTTCTATTTTTGTCCGAAAACCGTTTGGCATGCAGCGACCTGTCTAAAGCTGGCGAGCAGGGCATCTTACAAGCTTACCCACTGATCAGAAAATATTGCGTTCGTCTCTGATCGGAAAGTGGTAAAACCAGTAACAAAATATTTGTCGGCGATGAATGCAAAAAGTGAACCTTTCACTCTCTAAACTTACCAAGCAAACAAGGGGAAGTCTGCCATCATGCGATTGACTTCAGATTTCACCTGCTGAATTTTAGCTTCGTTGTTGATGTTCATAAGAACCTCATCAACAAGGGCAACAATGGGCTCCATATGTTGTTCCTTCAGCCCACGTGTGGTGATGGCAGGGGTACCCACGCGGATGCCAGAGGTTTGGAAAGGCGAGCGACTGTCGAAAGGCACCATATTTTTATTGAGTGTGATGTCGGCTTTGACGAGGGTGTTTTCGGCCACTTTTCCGGTGATTTCGGGGAACTTTTTCCTGAGGTCGATGAGCATGAGGTGGTTGTCGGTACCATCAGAAACCACGTGATAGCCGCGGCTGATGAAGGCCTTGGCCATTACTTCGGCATTCTTTTTCACCTGAAGGATGTATTCGAAATACTCGTCGGTTAGGGCTTCGCCAAAAGCCATGGCTTTGCTGGCAATCACATGCTCCAGCGGGCCACCCTGAATGCCAGGGAATACAGCCGAATTGAGCAGAGTGGACATCATTTTTATCTCGCCTTTGGGTGTGGCAAGTCCCCACGGGTTCTCGAAATCTTCGCCCATCAGGATGAGTCCGCCGCGCGGGCCGCGCAGGGTTTTGTGCGTGGTCGTGGTTACGATATGACAGAACTCGATGGGGTCTTCGAGCAGACCGCGGGCAATTAAACCCGAAGGATGCGAGATGTCGGCCATCAAGATGGCACCCACCTGATCAGCAATATCGCGCATGCGTTCGTAGTCCCAATCGCGCGAATAAGCCGAAGCGCCGGCGATGATGAGTTTTGGCTTTTCCTGAAGTGCAAGGGCTTCCATTTTGTCGTAATCGATCAGACCGGTGGCCTCGTCAAGTGAATAAGCTACCGGACGATACAGGATACCGCTTGAATTTACAGGTGATCCGTGCGAGAGGTGACCGCCATGCGAGAGATCCAATCCCATAAAGGTATCACCGGGATGCAGGCATGCCAGAAATACAGCCATATTGGCTTGTGCTCCGGAATGTGGCTGAACATTGGCGTATTCTGCATCAAAGAGTTCGCAGGCCCGGTCGATGGCCAGTTGCTCGGTTTGATCGACTATTTCACAGCCGCCGTAATAGCGTTTACCCGGATAACCCTCGGCATATTTATTAGTGAGTACCGAACCCATGGCCTCCAGCACTTGCTCGCTCACAAAATTCTCCGATGCAATCAGCTCGATGCCATGCATCTGACGCTCTTTTTCCTGTCGGATCAGATCGAAAACTTTTTCGTCGCGTTTCATATGATTAATGTCGTTTCCAGTTAAGGTAATTATTTCGTGAAACAAAGGTAGGTAAAAAAACTATGGATAAATTGATGTGATTCAAAAGGATAAACGTTTGTTTTACAATAACTTGAAAGGTCTGATGAATCACAAAATCTCAAAATGGAGCTATATTCATAAGGCGTGGCTATATTTGCGCCGATAAAACTTCTTGACTTCCCAATGCTTGCATACGAAACCCATACGCTGGCCAATGGACTTACTGTGGTAGCTCATTACGACGCCTACAGCCCTTTGCTTTCGATGAACATTATTTACCGTGTAGGCTCGCGTGATGAAGACCCTGAACGGACAGGTTTTGCGCATCTGTTTGAGCACCTGATGTTTGGGGGATCGGTGAATATTCCCCGATACGACGAACCCCTTCAGATGGCCGGCGGAACCAACAATGCCTTTACGAACAGCGACTTCACTTCGTTCTATCTGACCCTACCAGTATCAAACGCTGAAACGGCATTCTGGCTCGAGTCAGACCGAATGCTTGGCCTTGCTTTTTCGGAAAAAAGTCTTGAGGTGCAGCGCAATGTGGTGGTCGAAGAATTCAGGCAAAACTACCTGAATCAACCCTATGGCGACATCTGGCTTCTACTGAAACCACTGGCTTATACGACCCACCCTTACCGCTGGCCAACCATAGGCATGAAACCTGAACATATTGAGCAAGCTGAACTGACAGATGTCAGGTGTTTCCACGACAGATTTTACCATCCGGCCAATGCTGTCATGGCGGTTGCAGGCAAGATGAAGCCTGATCAGGTGTTTGCCATGGCAGAAAAGTGGTTTGGACCAATTGAATCGGGCCTGAAACCAGATCGGAAAATACCTCCGGAACCAAAGCAAACCGAAGCCCGCTGGCTAAGGCACAAAGCTAAGGTGCCCAACTCCATGATTTATAAAGTTTGGCCCATGCCTGAACGCCATACCGATGAATTCTTTACTGCCGACCTGCTATCCGACCTGTTGGGTTCGGGCCATTCATCACGGCTTTTCTCCAAATTGGTCAAAAAGCTGTCCCTGTTTGCTGAAATCAGCGCTTCGGTTTCGGGTGATGAACATCCAGGACTGTTTATCATCAGTGGTAAACTGAATGATGGCGTTTCTTTTGCACAAGCCGAAAAGGCCATCGAAACCGAACTGGAGCTTATCAGGCAGGAAACTCCATCTAGCCAAGAGGTTAATAAATTGAAAAACAGGTTTTTAACCCAATACGCTTTTTCTTTCCAGGGCGTAGGAGATATAGCGCAGCATCTGGCAGAGGGCGCATACTTTGGCAATACAAATCTGGCCAATGAAATCGACTCAAAGTATCTGGCAGTATCAGGCCAGATGATGAATCAGTTTGCGTGTCATTTTCTTCGTTCTGAAACCTGCAATACAATGTATTATGAGGCAATCAACTGAGTTTCCTGACCGCGGCAGGCCACCAAAGTTGGGAAAAGCCTTGTTGCCCGATGTGTCAGCACGGGAGACCATTATCATGTCGAGTGGGTTGAGCGTAATCCAGTTTCACGACCCAGCAAGTGAAGGAATTCGCCTCGAATTTATTCTCCCAGCCGGTTCGTCATGGCATCGCAATCCGCTCACGGCCTCGTTCACAATAGCTCAGCTGCGCGAGGGCACCTTAAAGTATCCGGGCGCAAAAATTATCAACAAGCTCGATCGACTGGGATCGTTTGTGGAGTTGCAGTCATCGTCAGATTATGCATGGCTTAATGCCTATGTCCACAAAAAGAATGCCTCCCGCCTTATTGGCTACCTCGCTTCGATGCTCGCCGAACCACAGTTTGGCAAAAAACAATTCGAGCTTTTTCGCAAAAGAAAGCTCATCCTTTTCAACACCAATTTGCTGCGCACGCGCACCCTTGCACAGAGGGCTTTCAGACGCGCAATCTATGGTGAGGACTCAGCCTACGGAAAACAGATTGAAGAAGCTGACTTCCTTGAGCTTATGGCCGAAGACATCCGTACATTTCATGCAACCAGGTACCACACCGGCAAAATGATTCTGATAGTTGCCGGAGATATCCGGCAGGAATGGCTCATGATGATTGACGATTTGCTCCAGTGCCTGAGCATTAAAATAGAGGAAACCACCCGCCCGCTGAACTCGAGCAAGGCCTTTCCGGAACTCATAACTGTCGAAAAAAACGACGCCCTTCAGTCCAGTATTTTGGTGGGCAGGCTGGTGGTGGGCCGCAACCATCCTGATTTTCCGGCATTGAGTCTGCTAAACACCATTCTCGGTGGATATTTTGGTTCACGGCTGATGACCAACCTTCGTGAAGACAAAGGATTCACCTATGGCATTCATAGTCAGATTCTTGTTCAGGAGTTGGCTACCCAGTTTACCATCAGTGCCGATGTTGGTGCAGAAGTCACCGGGCAGGCCCTCACCGAAATCAGCCACGAAATGCAACGGCTTCAGCAGGACCTCGTGCCTGAGCACGAAATGAACCTGGTGAAAAATTACCTTTCTGGATCCTTTTCCCAATCACTTGATGGAATTTTCAATAAAGCATTGAGGATGCGCAGTTTGGCCCCGGCAGGATTAGGCCTGGAGTACTATCAGAAATTGCTGGGAAGCATTCTGGAAACTGATAGCGAGCAGATAAGAAGCGTGGCTCAGAAATACCTTGCTCCCGACCTCCTGCTAACTGTGATTGCCGGCAATCATAAAGCCACCTAACTAATTCAAGGATAACTACTTAGCAATACGAAGTGAATGGACATAAATATTCTGATATCAAACATTACCAACCCTCCGCTGCTCTATTTTGCTCTGGGAACCCTGGCAGTGCTGGTGAAAAGTGACCTTTCCATACCCGAGAGTGTTATTAAATTCATCTCTCTTTATCTGCTTTTTGCCATCGGTTTCAAAGGTGGACAGGAGTTGGCAAACGGTGGCATCAACAGTGAAGTGCTGCGGGGGCTGGTTTTCGGGTTCTTTATTTCTGCCACCATCCCGGTCTATGTCTTCTTTTTGCTGCGCCGGAGGCTTTCGGCCGAAGATGCTGGCGCTGTTGCGGCCTGCTATGGCTCGGTGAGCGCTGTTACGTTTATTACTGCCGTTTCGTTTCTAGAGGCACTGGAGATCAGTTTTGGCGGTCATATGGTGGCTGTGATGGCGCTCATGGAATCTCCTGCAATCATTTCCGGCGTTGTTTTGATGCGCCTATACGGTCGTCAGGATCAGCAACCTGAAAACCTCGGATATATCGTAAAACATTCCCTGACCAATGGCAGTGTACTCATGATTATTGGAAGTCTTGTGATTGGCTTCTTTTCCGATCCTGGTCAGGCGCAGGGCATTAAACCGTTTACAACCGATATTTTCAAAGGATTTCTGGCTATTTTTCTGCTCGAAATGGGAATGGTCACGGCAAGACGATTAGGCTCATTCAAGCGCTATGGATTCTTTTTAACCGCTTTTGCAATTGCCCTCCCAATATTTAACGGTATGGCAACAGCCTTGTTGAGTGGGCTTATCACAGAAAATCCGGGCGACAGGCTCATGTTTGCCGTACTGGCTGCAAGCGCTTCATACATTGTTGTGCCCGCTGCAATGAAAATTGCTGCACCAAATGCCGACCCCGGACTTTTTATTCCAATGTCACTTGGAATTACATTTCCTGTAAACATAACGATTGGCCTGCCCATATACCTCATGGTGGTTATGAAAACTTAAACAATCACGAAATCAAACCTCATGAACTTACTGATGTCTCGGGCAATCACCTGTTTAACCATTAACGTTCGGAAAGTTTCCTCAAACTTATCGGCCTTTCTTTTTTTTGCAATGCGTATTATTATTGACAAAGAATTTCTTAACCCATCAACCATGATAGCCTCTTTTCGATCTGCTTTGCTGGCAATCATTGCCCTAAGCATCCATGCATCGGCCGCTGCCCAGAAAAAAACTCTACCATCCGCTGCACAAACTTCGGTGAATTCGGAACTACTTAACAGCTTTGCATTCAGGAGTATAGGTCCGGCACTCATGTCGGGTCGGATAGCCGATATCGCCATCGATCCGTTAAACCATCACATCTGGTATGTGGCTATAGGTTCAGGAGGTATCTGGAAAACCGAAAATTCAGGCACCACCTGGGCGCCGGTTTTCGACAATTACGGCTCGTATTCCATCGGTTGCATCACTATCGACCCTGGCAATAACAAATGCATCTGGGCCGGCACCGGTGAAAATGTTGGAGGTCGGCATGTGGGCTACGGCGATGGTATTTACCTGAGCGAGGATGCCGGGAAATCGTGGACAAATAAAGGACTGAAAAAATCAGAACATATCTCGAAAATCATCGTCCACCCCACTAATGGCAACATCGTTTGGGTTGCAGCACAGGGACCGCTATGGAGCAAAGGTGGCGAGCGCGGAGTGTATAAGACTACTGATGGTGGCACTACCTGGAAAAAAACGCTTGGCGACGAGGAATGGACAGGAGCCACCGACCTGCTGATCGACCCCCGCGACCCCAACCGCCTCTATGCCGCCACATGGCAAAGGCATCGTACTGTGGCCGCCTATATGGGAGGAGGACCGGGGAGCGCTATCTACCGTTCCGATGACGGAGGCGAAACCTGGCAAAAACTATCGCGTGGTCTTCCTAACCAGGATATGGGGAAAATTGGACTTGCCATCTCGCCACAGCAACCCGATGTCATCTATGCAGCCATCGAGCTTGAACGCCGAACGGGGGCAGTATATAAAAGCTACGACCGCGGAGCCAGTTGGCAGAAACAATCCAATACCGTTTCCGGTGGCACCGGGCCTCATTACTATCAGGAACTGGTGGCCTGCCCGCACAACTTCGACCGTATTTATCTGATGGATGTGGTGACACAGGTTTCCGCTGATGGAGGAAAAACTTTTAGTCGGCAAAACACACGCTTCAAGCATGTTGATAACCACGCCCTTGACTTCCGCAACTCAGACCCGCTCTATATGCTATCGGGCAATGACGGCGGGCTTTACGAAACCTTTGACGAAGGTCAGACGTGGAAGTTTGTGGCTAACCTTCCTGTTACACAGTTCTATAAAGTTGCTGTTGACGATGATTATCCATTTTATAATGTCTATGGTGGTACCCAGGACAACAATACACAGGGTGGACCGAGCCGAACGGGCAATGTTCATGGCATCCGCAATGCTGACTGGTTTGTGACACTATTTGGTGATGGCCATCAGCCTGCCACCGAACCTGGTAATCCCGACATCGTTTATTCGCAATGGCAGCAAGGTAATCTAACACGTTGGGATCGAAAAAGTGGCGAGGTGATGTATATCAAGCCACAGCCAGGAAAGGACGAAGGTGCCGAACGCTTCAATTGGGATGCGCCCATACTGGTTAGTCCGCACAAGCCTACAAGGCTGTACCATGCCTCTCAGCGTGTTTGGCGCTCGGAAGACAGGGGCGATAGCTGGACTCCCATATCAGGCGACCTGACCAACAACCGCCAGCGCATCAACGAACGCCTGATGGGTCGGCTCTGGAGTTGGGACAGTTCATGGGATCTGTATGCCATGTCGGACTACAGCACCATCACTTCACTCTCGGAATCACCTGTAAAAGAGGGGCTTATATGGGCCGGAACCGATGATGGCCTGATTCAGGTGACCGAAGACGGCGGTAAAAACTGGCGCAACTTCGCACTGAAAAGCATACCCGGACTCCCGGAAACCGCCTTTGTAAACGACATTAAAGCCGACCTCTACGATGCCAACACGGTTTATGTTGTGCTCGACAACCATAAATTCGGCGATTTCGAACCCTACCTTTACAAAAGCACCGACCTTGGAAAAACATGGACCAGCCTGAAATCGAATCTGCCTGGACGCACAATTCCCTGGCGTGTAGTACAAGACCATATCAATCCCGACCTTTTGTTTTTGGGCACTGAGTTCGGCGTATGGTGCACCCTAGATGGCGGTAAATACTGGTTTCAACTTAAAGCAGGTATGCCGGTGATTCCTGTACGTGACCTGGCCATCCAAAAGCGCGAAAACGATCTTGTGGCTGCGACCTTTGGAAGAGGCTTTTACATACTGGACGATTACAGCCCACTTCGGCAGCTCAATACGCAAACCCTGCAAAAACCTGCAGCCATACTGAATACCCGACCCGCCCTTTGGTATATCCCCCGGCAGGTATTAGGGAGCGACACCAAGGCCAGCAAAGGCGATGCCTATTATGTAGCCGATAACCCACCCTTTGGCGCGCTATTTACCTACTACCTGAAAGAAAGCTATCCATCCGCTACCCAAATCCGACAGGAGTTGGAAAAAGACGCCCGTAAGGCTGGCCGCGACATTCCTTTTCCGGGCTGGGAAAACATCGAAAACGAGCGTCGATCGCCCGAACCAGTCATCTGGCTGGTGGTTACCGACAAAGATGGCAACTATGTAAACCGTGTGAAAGGTCAGCGAACCAAAGGTATCCATAGGGTGAACTGGAATCTGGGACTGCCATCCAAAGCGGCCATGCGCGAGGCACAAAGCGACTGGGAACCACGCGGACCAATGGCGGTACCCGGACGGTATTTTGTAAGCCTGTATAAACAGGATCAAGGCCGTTTCGAACTGCTGGCAGGCCCTGAATCGTTCGATGTTAAACCACTCAGCCTCAACAGCCTCAAAGGCGCTGAACCAATGGAAGTTGTGGCGTTCTGGAAAGAACTGCAACAAGCCCGGGGCAGCATTTCGGCAGCCAACACCTTGCTGCAGAGCCTTATCAGCAAAACCGACCTGCTCGAACGTGCTCTGGGCCGCACTGATACGTATCCGGTCGAACTCGCCACTGACATTCACAATTTAAAGCAGGAACTCTTTTCACTTGATGAGGAACTTAACGGCAATCGCAGCAAACAACAGGTAGGTGAAGACGGCCCTCCAACCCCCAACAGCAGACTCAGCTTTGCCACCATGGGAACAGCCAACTCCACCTATGGTCCTACCCCAAGCCATAAGCAGCAACTCACACTTGCATTGCAGCAACTTGAACCCATCCGCCAACGCCTCGAACAAATACGCACCACTGATCTTCCCGACATCGAAAAATCATTAAAGGATGCCGGTGCACCCTGGTTCGAAGGCCTGAAACTGCCAGATTGACGATTTGCTTGCCCGACTGAATTATCGAAGAGGACACATGGGTTTGACATAAAACCCGCTGTGTCCTCTTTCCATATCCAATTATTTCTTTCGCTTTCGAAATCATCAGTAATATAATATGAATCGCAGCGTTTATAGGCCTGTATTTTGCAGTAGAAAATGAGGAGAAACCTTCTTGTGCTGTTGTTGTTAACGATTGCCGGCCTCGCATCTGCACAGCGACGCGTGGTAATGAACCTGCCAAAGTTCGATATGGAACCATACCATTTTGGCTTCATCCTTGCTGCCAACCAAATGCAGCTGAACTGGAAGCCGGTGGATGGTTATCAGGATAAAATCTGGAACAAGAACATTGATGCTCCCGACATCGATTATAATGCAACTAATATAAGAATCAGCGAGATACAAACACAACCAGTTCCGGGATTTTCTGTAGGCATCGTCGGGAATCTTCGTCTTGGTCAGTTTTTTGATTTGCGGTTTATTCCAACGCTGGCTCTGGGCGATCGCAGCATTTCTTACTTCATAGAACCGGATGGTAATCCAGCAAACATCTTCGAAATCCGCAAAACCATGCCTTCAACCAGTGTCGATTTTCCCCTGCATATCAAATGGCGGTCAAGCAGGCACAACAACTTTGCAGCCTATATCTTAACCGGTGGGAAATACAGCATCGAAATGGCATCGACCAAAAAAATTCTGAGCAATAACAACGCTGTTCCGGTGAAAATAGACCGTCACGACCTTGCGGCTGAGGCTGGAGCAGGGTTAGATTTTTATACACCATACTTCAAGTTTGGCGTGGAGGCCAAGATGAGCTACGGCTTACTCGATATCCTTGTCAAGGATCAATATATGTACAGTCAGGCGCTGACCAGGCTCAACAACAAGGTGTTTCAGCTTTCGTTAACCTTTGAATAGAAAGGATTTGTCTAGTCGCGGGCAAACATTTTCAGCATCCTTTTATACTCTATTGCCGAGCTGACGGTGCGCACGTTATCGGGAAGTTCAAATTGTATCGAGGCTGCCTGAATTCCACTGATGAGAATTTGCCGGTTTGCAAAATAATCCGACAGGCTGCTTATATAATCTTTCATTTCGTGCTGTCCAATGGCCGACACGAAATAGGTAGCCAACACATCCGGCATTGCAGTACTTGTTATGGCAAACAAATCATTCAACGGAACATTTTGTCCCAGATAGATGGTTCGGTAACCGTTCTTGCGCGACAAATAATAATAAGTCAGAAGACCGATTTCGTGAAGCTCCCATTCAGGAAGAAAAAGCAATACTGTCTTGGCTGCTGAATCGTAAACACGCGGCAGGCTGTCGATGGCAACAAACAACTTCGTCCTGATCAGGTTGCTGATAAAATGCTCCTGAGCCGGGTTGATGGTTCCGGTTTGCCAGAGTACGCCAACTTTTTCGAAGAAAGGGTAAACAACATGAAAAAGACTTTCCTCGAATCCAATTTTTATGATGCTTTGGTTTAATATACGCTCAAACCGCTCCTCATTGAGCTCGATCATGGTAACCACCAGTCCTTCAATCTGACTGAGGTAGTCCGATTCGGGCCTGATTACTTCCAGTAGCTTTTGATTGATTTCGTGGTTACTCATGCGGGCAATCCGAGAAATCTTAATGCCATAACGGTTGAGGATGCTCACATTGAGCAACTTCTTAAGGTCTTCGTCGGTGTAAAACCGGATATTTGTTTCAGAACGCGGAGGTTCAACAATGCCATAACGCTTCTCCCAGATACGCAAGGTGTGGGCCTTGATATTGGTCAATCGCTCTAGATCTTTGATGGAATATGTTGACATATTTGTATTTAATCAATATATAAACACCAAACTTAGGATTTTGTTTAACAGCTTGCTAATCAAAACCGAAGGACAACCCTAAAACCAGCAGTACAAAAAATTGTAACTTCGTGCAAAAATATTCATTGCAGGCAGAATACGAAATGAGGGTGGTTATCATAGGCACCGGAAAAGTGGCAAAAGCCCTTGGCGTGGCCCTGCGTGGTTTAACAGTGAATCTTGCAGGAATTTACGGACGTAATGCAGCTCGGGCGGATCAATTGGCCAGAATGCTTGGCACAAGGTCTGTCCATAAATTATGCGAGCTTCCGCGCACTGCCGATATATACATTCTGGCCGTTTCGGATGATGCAGTGTCAACTGTATCCACGCAGCTGGGGCAGGTTGAGGGTTTGGTTGTGCATGTTTCGGGGAGTCTGCCATCAGCTGTGCTTGCCCAATCGCATGCACGCTATGGTGTGTTTTATCCTTTGCAGACATTCTCGGATGAAAGGCAGGTTCAGTTTGATGCTGTTCCCATTTTCATACAAGCCAGCAATTCCGGTGATCTGGAAGTACTTCGCCGGATTGGCTCAATGCTCAGCAAGAAGGTTATTGACGCCACTGACGAAATGCGAAGTCAATTGCACTTATCAGCGGTGTTTGCATGCAATTTTGTGAACGCCCTTTATACTATAAGCGCTGAACTGCTCGAAAGTAAAAATCTGGACTTTAGCCTTTTACATCCACTCATTCTGGAGACTGCACAAAAAGCAAATACCATGCCTCCCGTTCAGGCCCAAACAGGCCCTGCCCGACGTGCCGATCTGAAAGCCATTGGCAACCATTTGAAACTGCTTGAAAATTTCGATAAAGAAAAATCCATCTACAACCTCATCACCTCATTCCTGATGGAAAAATACCACCCCAACAACCCATGAGTAATTATAAAGCCCTGCTTCGCCACATCACAACATTTGTGTTCGACTACGATGGTGTAATGACCGATGGCGTGATCGTGCTCAACAATGATGGCGAGCCACTTCGCACGGCAAACGTCAAAGACGGGTACGCCCTGCAACTGATCCGTAAACTCGGCTACAACATAGCAATTATTTCGGGCGGCTATTCGCCATCGATGCTCCGACGCTTCGAGTCGCTCAGCATCGAAAATGTGTTTCTGGGTGTAAGCAACAAACTCGAAGTGTTTGAGCAATACCTTCATCAAAACAGCATAAAACCTGAAGAAGTAGTGTATATGGGCGACGATATCCCCGATTACCGCCCGATGAAACGTGCCGGCGTTCCGGTTTGTCCCGCCGATGCAGCTGAAGAGATAAAAAGCATCAGCGTTTACATCAGCCGCTACCGTGGTGGCCACGGCTGCGTGCGCGATATTATCGAGCAGGTACTCAAGGTGCAGGGCCGCTGGATGTCCGAAGAAGCTCACCAATGGTAAATTCCCTTATATGAAATATCTGAAATTAATCCGTTGGCCAAACCTGCTCATCATGTTGATCACGATGATGATGATCCGCCATTTAGTGATTGTTCCACGTCTTGAGCTGGCCGGCATAGCACCGGGCACCAATTACCTTCCGTTTATACTTTACGCCATTGCATCACTGCTGATTGCCGCAGGTGGTTACATCATCAACGATATGATGGATATTGACGTGGACAGGGTGAACAAGCCTGACCGGATGATCGTCACTAAATCGGTAAGCCTGGCGATGGCGGAACGACTTTATTATGGAACCACCATCATTGGCTGCATCATTGGATTGTTTATCGGCTATCTGACAGGAAACTGGCTCATCGGGCTTTTGTTACCGGTGGCTGCAGGGGCTATGTGGTTCTACTCCAGACGTTATAAGCGAATGCTGCTCATAGGAAATCTTGTAGTTTCGTTTGCAACTTCAGGTATTGTGATCATGATATGGGTCATCGAATTTTTTTCCTTGTCTAAACAGCCGGCCCTTTTCGCTCAAGCCATCGGAGTGATGTCCGAAATTACAGGCTTCGTGATGGCCTATGCCCTTTTTGCCCTGCTTTCGACCATGTTGCGCGAAGTTATCAAGGACATCGAGGATATGGAAGGCGATGCCAAAGGCGGCTGCAGGACTTTCCCCCTGGTTTATGGCATGCTACATGCGAAAAACCTGAGTATTGCACTACTAACCACACTTATTGTCATGGTTGGATTCTGGCAGTATATTCTTTATATTCAACATTATACTCAGGCGTTCATTTTTATGTTTCTTGCATTGGCTCTGGCAGTAGCTCTTCTTTTACGGCTTGCGTTTGCCACACTCACCATCCACTTTTCGCAGGCGTCGATGCTGGCTAAACTGCTGATGCTGGCTGGCCTCTTATCCCTGCTATTTGTATTGCCTCATGCTTGACCATCTGAAAAACTACAAGCTCGTATTGGCCTCAAAATCGCCACGAAGACAACAACTCCTTAGTGGAATGGACATTGATTTTGAGATAATTGTCAATGAAAGCGACGAAAGCTTTCCAGCCTGGATGCCTCCCGCAGAAGTGGCTCCTTACCTTAGTCATAAAAAGTCTGTAGCCTATTCTTCTGATCAGTTACCGGATCATTATTTGCTAATTACCGCCGATACCGTGGTAATCGTTGACGATCAGATACTTAACAAACCTACCCACCTGGAGGATGCCCGACGCATGATCAGGCTGCTTCAGGGAAGAGAACATATTGTGGTCACCGGATTCACGCTGCGCAGTAAAAATCAGACTATTACCGAATCCGACAGCTCATTGGTCAATTTTGTCGCCCTGACTGATGATGAAATTGAATATTACCTCAGCACCTATGAACCCTTCGACAAAGCAGGTGCCTATGGTATACAGGAGTGGATTGGATATGTGGGTATCGCTTCAGTACAAGGCTCATTCTTCAATGTGATGGGACTACCCACGCACAAACTCTATCAGGCACTAAAGAAATTCGGGCAAACACATTAATTCAAACAATATGAAACGCAACTTAAGCCGTCGGTTGATCAATTATTTTTTTCAGGGGCTGTTATACATTGCTCCTGTAACCCTTACGGTCTGGGGCCTCAAGGCCACCTTCGAGTGGATTGATGGACTGCTCATCGGGCTGCTCGACGACCTGCTCAAGATGCATATCCCCGGGCTTGGATTTTTGGTACTCATCCTCACCGTAACTCTGGCAGGCTTTTTGGGCACGACGATATTTTTCAAGCCCCTGCTTCAGCAACTGGATAAATTTCTGTCCACCACACCCCTCATAAAAATCATCTATACTGCATTCAAAGACCTCATAGAAGCCTTTGTGGGCCAGAAAAAACGTTTTAACGAGCCCGTGCTGGTTAAGATTGGCAAAGGTTACGAACTCGAAAAGATTGGCTTTATAACAAACAAAGATTTAGCATTTCTTGGCATTCCCGACCATATGGTAGCCGTATATTTGCCGCACTCTTACGCCTGGTCGGGAAACCTGTTTATTGTGCCTGCCGATAACGTCAGACCGCTGGATGCTTCTGCTACCGAAGTAATGAAGTTCATCATTTCGGCCGGCGTAACCAATCTCGAAAGCCAAAAAAGCGATGCACGCGAACTTCAGTAAACTACCTACTATACTCGTTACCAACGACGATGGTTATTTTGCACCGGGCCTGCGTAAGCTCATCGAGCTGATTAAGCCCCTTGGCCGTGTGATAGTGGTGGCCGGCGAACAAGCCATGTCGGGAATGGGCCATGCCATTACCATCACTACCCCGCTGAGAATTAAAACAGTTGCCAAAAGCCCTCAATACGAGGAATATATCTGCAATGGAACGCCGGTCGACTGCGTAAAGCTTGGCGAACAGGTGGTTCTGCGTGCAAAACCCAATCTTGTGGTTTCAGGCATAAACCACGGCTCCAACGCCTCGATCAACGTCATCTATTCAGGAACCATGGCGGCAGTGATCGAAGCCTGCATCGGCGATATTCCGGCCATAGGTTTCAGCCTGGCCGACTGGAGCCATAATGCCGATATGAGTCACTTGGATGAATTCGTGCAAACCATTGCCCGACAAGTGCTCTCAAACGGATTACCTCAAGGTATTTGTCTCAATGTGAATATTCCTCCTGTGAGCGCTACACCGGTAAAAGGCATCAGGGTATGCCGTCAATCGCATGCCCGCTGGGTTGAGGAATTCGACTCAAGGCACGACCCACGCGGAGCTGAATATCACTGGCTGACAGGCCGTTTCGAAAACGACGACAATGGCGAAGATACTGACCAGTGGGCGCTCGAAAACAACTACATCTCCGTTGTGCCTGTTCAATATGACCTCACTGCATTCAAAGCAATGGACATGATCAGGGCGTGGAACATGAATGACAATTTGCAGCAAAAACTCAGCTGATTGCCATGAAAAAGTTCCTTGGAGAAAACAAGATGCCTAATGGCCTGATTATTGGAATTTTGCTGATTGCTATCAGTTACTTTCTGCTTTGGCTTCTAAAGAGACAACTCGAAACAATCCCATACTGGCTCACTTCAGACCGATCTACGTTACTTCTTGCACTCATTCCCAACGTCGTGCTAATGCGTGTCTTTTTCATCAACCGCAAGGCCGACCGCACCGCACGCGGCATTCTGATCACTACTTTCGCTGCCATGCTTGCCGCATTCCTGCTTATAAAGTAAGCGCCCGCAAAGCATAAAAATAAATGAAATACTACATCATAGTCGGCGAAGCCTCGGGCGACCTGCACGCTTCAAACCTTATCAAAGCCATAAAAGCGCTCGACCCCAAGGCTAAGATCAGGGCATGGGGTGGCGACCTGATGGCCGCTCAGGGGGCAGAGCTTGTTAAACATTACCGCGACCTCGCCTTTATGGGATTCGCCGAAGTTGCAAAAAACATCGGCACCATCCTCAGCAATTTGAAACTGGCAAAACGCGACATCCTTCATTTTGAACCCGATGCCCTGATTCTGGTTGATTATCCAGGTTTCAACCTGCGCATTGCGCGTTTTGCCCACCAGCGCAGCATCAGGGTTTTCTATTACATATCTCCTCAGGTGTGGGCATGGAAGCAATCAAGGGTGTTCACCATACGGAAGGTGGTCAACCAGATGTTGGTCATATTGCCTTTCGAACAGGACTTTTATCGACAGTTTGGTGTAAATGTTGAATTTGTAGGTCATCCATTGCTCGATGCTTTGAGCCATTTCAGCCAGGAGGCCGACTTTTGCAGCCGCAACAATCTCTGTCACAAGCCGATAATAGCCCTATTACCAGGCAGCCGCAAGCAGGAAATAAGAGCAAAATTGCCTTTGATGCTCCGCGTGGCCGATCGTTTTCCGGATTACCAGTTTGTAGTGGCAGGGGCTCCGGGAATGGATGTAGTTTATTACGAAAAATTCCTGAAGTCAAGCGGCGTAGGTTTGCTGTTCGGGCAAACCTATCAACTGCTTGCCCACGCCCATGCAGCGCTGGTTACCAGCGGCACAGCCACACTCGAAACAGCTTTATTCAGCGTTCCGCAGGTGGTGTGCTACAAGGCTAACCCCATATCCTATCAGATTGCCCGTCGTTTGGTAAAAGTAAAATTCATTTCGCTGGTTAATCTGATCATGGATCGGGAGCTTGTTAAGGAACTCATCCAGCATGAACTTGAGCCCGATAGGCTGGCAACCGAACTCAGCTTTATCCTCAGCGGACCGAATCGAACAAGCATGTTACAAGATTATGAGCAATTTCGCGAAAAGCTCGGTGGCCCTGGCGCTTCCGAAAGGGCTGCAATGCGGATTCTTGATATCTTAAACCCCTAGTAGATTAGAAGTGAACCGTTCAGTTTTCCCCCTCAAACCACAATCCCTGATCTAAGAAATACTTCCCGGTGGTATCAGCAGGTGAAGAAGTTTACTTCAAACTCTTGCGCTCCAGAAACTTATAGATGCTGATCTGCGAACGCACTGGCGCTTCGTTCTCTTCAGGCCTTCGGTATTGATTCACTTCAGAGCCATTGATAAGGCGTGCCTTTTGATTGTCGGTGAGTTGTATGCGTAGCATCTCGATGAGCTCCAGCTTTAATGAAGGATCTTCGATAGGACATACCACCTCAAAGCGATGATCGAGGTTGCGCACCATCCAGTCGGCTGACGACATAAACACCTGAGGATCTGAATCATTAGCAAATACAAACACCCTGCTGTGTTCCAGAAATCGATCAACAATACTGATCACTTCAATGTTCTCACTCAGACCGCTGACACCGGGAACAAGCACACAAATACCACGACATATGATCTTGATTTTCACCCCTACGCCTGATGCCTGATAAAGTTTTTCGACCAGTTTGTCGTCCACCAGGCTGTTCATCTTCAGTATTACCCACGCCTGCTTGCCGGCACGCGCATTGCGTATCTCCTGATTCAGCCGCTTTAGAAAAAACTTACGCGTCTGATAGGGCGAAATAACCAGTTTGCTTAGTTGAAGAGGTGTATAGGGCGCTTCAAAAAGCTTAAACATTTGCCCAACATCATAACCAATCTTCGCGTCACAGGTGAGCAGGCTATCGTCGGCATAAATCTTTGCCGTTGATTCATTATAATTGCCTGTGCTGATATTCGAATACCAAACATCGCCTCCCTCTTCGCGCCTGCGGATGAGCAACAATTTGCTGTGAACCTTGAGTCCGGGAATGGTTTTGATCACTTTTACCCCTTCTTCGAGAAGTTTTTCGGACCATTGAATATTGGCTTTTTCGTCGAAGCGCGCCTGTATTTCGAGAAACACTGTCACCGACTTGCCGTTGCGTGCTGCATTCACCAGTGCATTGATTACGTTCGAGTCGCGGGCAGCCCGGTAAAGGGTCATCTTGATGCTGCGCACTTTGGGATCAACCGAGGCCTCGCGCAACAGATCGATGATGTGCATAAAAGTCTGGTAGGGAAAATGCAGCAGGATGTCCTTATGCCGGATCACACTGAAGATAGAGCGATTCGGCGGTAGGTCGGGGTGGCGCAAGGGTGTGATTGGTATATCCCATAAACGCGACGGGCCAATGCGCGGAAATGACATAAAATCTCGAAAATTATGATACTTCCAGCCGGGTATGAGTATGTCCTTTTTATTGATCCTGAACTTACGCAGCACAATGTCGAGTAGCTCGGCGGGCATGTTCCGGTCATAAATAAAACGTACCGGCACACCACGCTTACGCTGACGAAGACTTTCGGCCATTATCTCGATAAAGCTTTTCGAAACATCATTTTCCATGTCAAGCTCGGCATCGCGAGTAAATTTCATCGAAAAGGCTTGAAAGGTGTCATAACCAAATGGAAGAAATATTTCGTCGAGGTTATACCTGATCACATCGTCGAGCAAAACAACATGATATTGATCCTGTTTGTCTATGATGAAAAACCTGTTCAGACGGGAAGTAGGCACTTTTACAAGTGCATAATCCACCGGAATCAATCCTCCGGGATGTGAAAGCCTTACCACCAGATATATAGAGTTGTCGCGAAGGTTCTCAACGTCCTTCAGACCACTAATCATGATGGGAAATAAGTGCGGCCTTACCACCTCAGCAAAATAGCCCTTCACCATTGCAATCTGTTCAGATGTGAGTTGGCCATATTCGGTAATGAAAATGCCGTATTCCCGAAGCTGCTCCCTGATGCGCAGGTAGATTTCCATATAGGCATTTTCCTGTTCATTGATGATGCGTCTGATTTCTTTGAGAACCTTGCCAGGATTGTATGCCAGACCCTCACTGCCATTCTTTTGTAACTCCTTTAAGCGACGGAGTGTGGCTACCCTCACCCTGAAAAACTCATCCCTGTTGTTCGAATAAATGCCAATAAAACGCAAACGCTCAAAAAGCGGATTACCCTCATCCTTGGCCTCCTGCAATACCCTGGCATTGAAGTGTAGCCAGCTTACTTCGCGGTTTATGGTCGGAATGTCTTTCAATGTGGCAGTATTAAAAAAGCATGACGAGTTGTATTATGCTCAAAATTAGATAAGTTTAGGAAAGATGACGAAGCGAACAGATCGCTGCGCGTCTCGGATTTCATCCCAGAGATCAGTTTCGAATTGAATGGCCACCACACCTGAAGTGGGCAACCAATCGATGGGGGGAACAAGGAACATGTTTACGAAATTGGTCAGGGCAGGATTGTGCCCAACCAGCATAACCGTTTTAAAGTTGTCCGAAAGATCGTCAAACTGCTCAAGCAGTTGTTCCGCATCGGCATGATACAATGCAGGATCAACTTTAACCAGTCCCTTATCCAGACCCAGGCCCATGGCAATAAACTGAGCCGTTTCGCGCGCTCTGAGGGCTGAGCTCGAGAGAATAAAGTCCGGCATGACCTTCTGCTCCTGCAAGTAGTTGATAATCTTACGTGTTCTCTTTTTTCCCTTTTCCAATAAAGGACGCTCATGGTCGGCCAAGCCTGCATGATCCCACGACGATTTGGCATGCCTGACCAAAATCAGCTCTTTCATCTTGATTTTATTCAATTCCATTACAAAAATAGTTAAGTTTTTGCTAATCATTGGTTTATATTGGGTTAAAAAATAGTAAAGCCTGCCCCCCAAATTTATATTTACAAAACTTGACAACACTTATTCATTTTTATATCTTCGTGATATCATTTTAATACCATAAATCATGGAAAAAGAAATTAAACCTTGTTCGGGATACCCGATTTTGATTTTAGCCCTTACCCTTGTCGCAGTGGCAGTCGTGCTGCTGGTACAAACCTCAAACCCCTGGTGGGTCGCCCTGTTGCTGGTAGGAGTATTTCTGAGCATCGGTCTGCAGGTGGTCAATCCCAATCAGTCATGTGTGCTCACCTTGTTTGGAAGGTACGTAGGAACCATCAAAGGCAATGGCTTTTTCTGGTTCAACCCCTTCTACATGCGCAAACTCATCTCGCTCAGAGCCAGAAACTTCGATGGCGAAGCCATTAAGGTGAACGACAAAATTGGCAACCCGATTATGATTGGATTGGTACTTGTCTGGAAAGTGCAGGACACTTTCAAAGCGGCATTCTCGGTTGACGACTATGAGCATTTTGTGGTGGTACAAAGCGAAGCAGCGCTGCGCAAACTTGCCGGATTATATCCATACGATGATTTCGAAAACGAAGATGCCGAGATTACGCTCAGGGCTGGTGGCCAGGAAGTGAATCACCAGCTTGAGCGCGAAATTGCCGAACGTCTTCATCTGGCTGGTGTTGAAGTCATTGAGGCCCGAATCAACTACATCGCTTATGCGCAGGAAATTGCACAGGCCATGCTTAAGCGGCAGCAGGCCACTGCCATCATTGCAGCCCGATACAAAATTGTGGAAGGGGCAGTGAGCATGGTCGAAATGGCACTTGAACAGCTCTCGGATAAAAAGATTGTTGAGCTGGACGAGGACAAGAAGGCAACCATGGTGAGCAACCTGATGGTAGTTCTTTGCAGCGACAAGGAAGCTACCCCGGTATTGAACACCGGATCGCTTTATCAATAGCCATGAGTAGCCGAAAAGCTTTTGTTTTGCGCATCGACAGCCGATTACTGGCTGCAGTGGAAAAGTGGGCTGCCGACGAATTCCGAAGCACCAACGGGCAACTCGAATGGATTGTGGCCCGCGCCCTGCAGCAGGCCGGACGCTTGAAAATCGGAGAACAGGAGAACAATGATAGACCAAAACAGCAATAGCTTATGAAAACCCTTCGCTATACATGCCCCAAATGTGGTCATAACCAATGCGACCTAGGCGAATTGTATATGGCTGGCAGTATGATCACAAAAATCTTTAATATCCAGAACCGGAAATTTACTTCAGTTACATGCAAAAGCTGCACCTATACCGAGCTTTTCAAAACTGAGATGAAGCGCATTGGAAATGTCATTGACTTCTTTGTGGGCTGAGTGTACTCAAACACAGCATAAAAGCCGCCTCGGGCGGCTTTTTCATTTAATATGCATTATAATAACTGACTTATTTTTTACATTTGCTTCTATCCTTAAAAACCGGATTCTTCCGGGCTGAAGATTACAAATTAACCAGGCAATAATATGAAAGAAAAGAACAACAGCATGGCCATAGGTCTGACCGCCTTCGGAGCCATATTTTTCATTTTCGGTTTTGCGACCACCTTTATCGTCACCCTGAGCGCTCCTGTAAAAGAGATATTCAAGCTCAATGAGTTTTCGGCTCAGCTGTTGACATCGGCCTTTTTTCTGGCCTACCTGATTATGTCCATTCCTACCGGAAAAGTGATTGATCGTTTCGGCTACAAAGGAACCGTGATAGCTGGTTTGGTGCTCATGTCGCTGGGTAGCCTGATTTACATACCTGCTTCAAGTTTGCCGTCATTTGGGTTGTTTCTTGCAGCCACATTCATTCTTGCCGTGGGTGTGGTCTTTCTGCAGGTGGCTGCCAATCCTTATGTGATTGCACTCGGCTCGGAATCAACGGCATCGGGCAGGCTCAACCTGACGCAGGCACTCAACTCAATAGCCACTATGATTGCTCCATGGCTCATCGCCGTTGCCATATTCAAAGCGCTGCAATTCCCCGAGGATGCTGCCGTGGCTGCCGAACGCGTGCCCATGCCATTCATTATTATGGGATTGCTGGTGATGTTGGTTGCAGTGGTCATCTTTTTTTTGAAGCTACCTACTATCAATGTTGAAAAAACCGAGAAAAAAAGTGTCTGGCAGTATCCACACGTTGTTCTCGGAGCCATAGCTATTTTCGTTTATGTTGGCGCCGAAGTAGGCAATGCCGGTTTGATTGTCAACTACCTGAAAAACAGCGCTGGCTTCACCGCCGAGGAGGCATCAACCTATGCAGCTATATACTGGGGCGGTGCAATGATCGGAAGGTTTTTTGGCTCGTTCATGTTTTCCGATATGAACATCAACAAAAAGATCACCTATGCAGTGCCCGTAATCATACTGGCCTTAGTTTCGGGATCATTTGTTACCAACTGGAGCTGGAACATCGGCATCATCTTTTCTATAGTTGCCCTGATCAATTTTGGCATCATGCAGCTTGGCAAAGGGCAGGCCGCCCGCACGCTGGCTATTTTTGCTCTGGCTGCCGCATTGCTTGATATAACCACATCGCTTTCGACCGGTCAGGTAGCTTTGTGGACAATTATCTCCATTGGCCTCTTCAACTCCATCATGTTTCCCAACATCTTTTCGCTGGCTGTGAGCAACCTGAGCAAGGCTGAGCTTAGTGGAGCATCGGGCCTTATCAACACCCTTATTTTCGGAGGTGCTGTAATACCTCCCATCATGGGAGCCATTGCCGACAGCGCTGGCTATACATGGGCATTTCTCTTGCCAGCCTTGTGCTATCTTTACATTTTCTATTACGCTGTAAAAGGTCATAAAGTGAGATAACAAAAAACAATTCATGAAAACGGTAGCTATAGGTATTGACATCGGCGGAACCAACACCGCCATTGGTGTGGTAGATCGCGAAGGCAAGGTGCTTGTAAAGGAAACAATTCCTACCCCGGGGCACGGAAATATCAACATGTTTATCGACGATATGGCAAACTCAATACGCCTGTTGTTCAACGCAGTTGAAGGCCTCAACCCTTCGATTGAGGTGTTGGGCATTGGCATTGGGGCACCAAACGCCAATTATTACACAGGCACCATTGAGCAGGCGCCCAATTTGTCGTTCAAAGGGGTAGTACCTATGGTAAAACTGATTGAGGAACGGCTGCCCGACATGAAAGCCATAGCCATTACCAACGATGCCAATGCGGCTGCGATTGGTGAAATGATATACGGCGGAGCCAAAGGAATGAAAAACTTTGTGGTTTACACGCTTGGCACCGGTGTGGGCAGCGGTATTGTAGTCAATGGCGACCTCGTGTATGGCCATGATGGTTTTGCCGGCGAATGCGGTCATATGACCATTGTTCCGGGAGGAAGGCTATGTGGTTGTGGAGGTTACGGACATCTTGAAGCTTATTGTTCTGCCCCCGGCATGAAGCGGACTGCCCTCGAACTGCTTGCCCGATACAATGCGCACAACAGCCCGCTGGCTTCATTTTCTTTCAACGACCTGAGTTCGAAGTTCATCTTCGAATCGGCCGAGAAAGGCGACAGGGTGGCTCAGGAAGTGTTTGAACTTACCGGACAGTGGCTTGGTCAGGGTATGGCAATCACAGCCCACCACACCAGCCCCGAAGCCATCTTCCTTTTTGGAGGACCAACAGCTGCCGGAGCGTATATCTTCAGGCCAGCCATCGACAGCATGGAGAAACACCTTCTGCCTACTTTTAAAAACAAAATCAAAGTGCTTCCTTCGCAGCTCAAATCAGGTGACGCTGCTATTGTTGGAGCCAGCGCACTGGTATATAAGGAGTTGGAAAAAAAACTTTAACCGGCATTTCGAAGAACCGCCATCAAAATGGCGGTTTTTTATGAATGAGCGTTTTCCGACAGCGTGCTCAGCGATGTTTTGAGTGCAGCTTTGCTACAACGGGAAGATGATCGGACAGAAAACGACCACCGGAATTGACTTGTTGCACACGATATTCTAACGACTCGAAATGGGCTGAATGCAGTATAAAATCAATCAGCACATCATTGCCCGGGTCTGTGTCAAAGCCTGTGTAGGTGGCCGTTGAGGCTTCAGGGCTATGCGTGGCCCGACGGGTATCGGCCAGCCCAGAATCAATAAAGTGCTGGTAAACAACATTTTCAGGCGTTGCGTTGAGATCACCCATCACAATCAGCGGCTTTCCGGAGGCCAACTCTTTCGAAAGCTCCACAATAAGGTTGGCACTTTGCTCACGGGCTTTTTGTCCGACATGATCGAAATGGGTATTCATGATAAGCAGGGTGTCGCCCGATTTGGTGTCGATGATTTCGGCCCAGCTCACAATCCGCTCCAATGCAGCGTCCCAACCCACTGATCCAGGCAGATCGGGGGTTTCGGATAGCCATTTGGTGCCGCTACTGATAAGCCTGAAGCGATCCTTCTTAAAGAAAATCGGAGAATATTCGCCTCTTGTCTTTCCATCAGCACGGCCAACACCAACGTAAACATAACCATCGAGACAATGCTGTAAATCGAGAAGCTGATGGTGAAGCACTTCCTGAAATCCAAAAATATCGCTGCCCTCTGCTCTAAGGTGTGAGCAAAATGCAGCCTTGCGTTCTGGCCACGCATTGGGGCCATCATGAGGGGTGTCGAGGCGTATGTTCCAGCTCATCAGATGGTAATGCGCTTCGTGCTGCCCTGCAGCCATAAATGCTGTTGAATAAAACACCAGCAGCAAAAGAACCGTCTTATGCATCAGGTAATTTTTGTGCAAGGTAGAAAAATTTCTCGCGAACTGTTGAGCGCTTTTAGTGTTTGGAATAAATCGGAATTAATCTATATTTGAAAAAAACGAAGCATGAAGTCAGCACTTATACTAATCATTGCACTCACGCTTGGTGCATGCAGCCTGGAGAAAGGAAACAGTAACTCGCCAGCCGATCTGAAAGCCACACACAAGATTAAACCGGATATTCTGGCCGAGGGTCTTGAAAATCCCTGGAGCATGGCCTTTCTGCCCGATGGCCGGATACTCATTGCCGAACGGCCCGGAAGGTTGCGCATCTTTCAGGATGGCCGACTGTTACCAGAGCCTGTTCAGGGATTGCCGCGCGTTTGGGCGCATGGTCAGGGTGGCCTTCTGGATGTTGTACTTCACCCTTCATATCAGGACAACGGCTGGATCTATCTTGCCTATTCAACAAACGAGGGCAATGTTGGTAATACAGCCATTTCAAGGGCAAGGCTCCAGGGAAACCAACTCGTTGATCTACAAGAGCTTTTTAGGGGTAGTCCGTTCACTTCCTTGCAATTTCATTTCGGTTGCCGCATTGTATTCGAGAACGACGATATCTTTTACTTTCCCATTGGCGACCGCGGGGTGATGGACAACGCCCAGCGGCTCGATAATCACAATGGCAAGGTGATGCGTCTGCACGCCGATGGCAGTATTCCGGCCGACAACCCTTTTATTGATGTGGAAAATGCAAAGCCTGAGATATGGACATATGGCCATCGCAACATTCAGGGCATGCAGTTGCATCCTGTCACCGGCAGGCTGTGGACTCACGAGCACGGACCAAGAGGCGGGGATGAAATCAACATCGAGGAAAAGGGTGCAAACTATGGATGGCCCAAGGCCACCTTCGGCATCAATTACAACGGCACCATAATCAGTAGCGATACCAGCCTCCCGGGCATGGTCGACCCTAACCATTATTGGGTTCCCTCCATAGCACCATGCGGGATGACATTCGTTACCAGCGATTTATATCCGAACTGGAAAAACAACCTTGTGGTAGGAGCATTGGCCGGGATGCACATTCAACGTCTGGTGCTTAATGGCAATAAATCCATACATCACGAAAAAATCCTGGAAGGTTTCGCCCGTTTCCGTGATATCCGTCAAGGTCCTGATGGCTATCTGTATGCGCTTACCGAAGGTCCTGGACTGTTTCTCCGACTTAAACCCGAATAGATTACTCAGCCTTTCCTCTTACCAACCCGATACCCAGACTCACCAGCGAGACTGCCAGCACAGCCATTCCAAGGTACAGGATTATTACGAGACCATTTGGCTCAGTGAGTCCTTTTCCCGCTGCGGCGGCAAAAAAACCACCGCTGACAAGAATTGCCGCAAGTGGAAAACCTGCCCTTACCAGCCATCTCCATTGCTGAGAAAGATCGCTTTGATCGACGAGGAACTGTGCTATAAGAGCCAAAATGACCAGCACACCTGCATGACCATGTCCAGCACGAAACATTGCCTGTTGAAATCCTGTGAGTTCCATTTTAGGATAGCTGCCTGATAGCAAGCCCAGAAGGAAATTACCACCAAAAATGATGGTTGGCGCCGTCAGTAGAATGATGCCACACATGAGTCGTGATTCTTTTGTCATTTCGTTGATTTTATTGTTATTCAATTGGTTATCTTAGCCAATGCCACTTTACTTCTCCCCTGGAGTTCAGCTCGAGTGCCGGAGCTGGCAACTTAAAGATGTTTAACACTTCAAACAGTGTTTTTAATCCGGACGAATTGGTCGGTATTCGAGTGAAATCGATATCAGGCGACAGGAAAAACTGCCTTGTCCGTTTGAGATGACTGTAATCTTGCAGTAATCCGTTATTGTCCGTCCATATGTTGGAGTAACCTCCGAAAACATTATCAATGGAATATCCGGCTGCCAGATTGAGCCATTGCAGCTTTCTCATCCTCATGCCAAATGATGCCGGGTTGACACTGACCCAAATATTAATGGAATTATAATCCTTTATGGCACGCTGTATTACCGAAGCACCGTAAAGCTGACGTGCCCTGCTGTGAAGCGGACCGGGCGGATAATCAACAAACGACAGGCTGAGCTTCAGACTAATCCTTTGCTCTTCCCACAACAATTCCTGTGCTGTCATCAGACCGGCACCTGTAAAATTGGCTACTATGTCCCAGGCCGATGCACCCCACTGGGCCGAAAATCCATCGAACACTTCTATGGTATTGGAAATCATAAACATCGCCAATCCGGCATAAATAGCTGACTTACGTCGGTCAACTCCTGACCATCGCAGAGTACCGGCAAATAAGCGCGAGGTTTGATAAGGGGTAATCTTATGGCCGGCCTTGTCGAGCTGCAACCATTCGCCACCATCGTTGATCCAACGAAATGAACTTCGCGGATAACCTTTGTACCACAATTCGTTCAGCCCGTAAAAAGCTCCGGCATAGGACAGAGCTAAACCACCAGTCAGCATCTGTAATCTGGGTTTATGAAGGCTGTCGGAAGGCGTTAACCAATGCCTGCTGCTGGTAGCTACTGAACCCTGAGCAGCTACATTCCTCATGTTAAGGAAAAGCATCAGCACAAGAAGGGGAAGGTATAAAAACTTCATGGACCTCAGGCATTCAACTGGTTCGTTTCCAAATGTATTACAAAAAGTCTTGCTGGTGTGTAAACTTTCTATTAAAGCCCCGATTGCCCTCAAATGCTTACTTTTGCAGTAAAATTAACAGTATGGATCTAAGTAAGATTGTTTCGATTTCAGGAAAACCTGGACTTTTTAAGGTTTTAGGTAGCGGAAAAAACAATATTCTGGTTGAATCTCTTATAGACGGTAAACGCTTCCCGGCTTTTACGCACCAACGCATCAGTGCTCTGGAGGAAATCAGCGTGTTCACAACTGGCGACGACATGCCCTTGAAGGAAGTGTTTAAAAGCATGCACAACACATACGGACTGCAGCCTGCCTTTGATCCCAAATCGCTGACCAATATTGAGTTGGCCGCAAAATTTGCGATGGCAGTGCCCAATTATGATACAGAAAGGGTTTACCCCAACGACATCAAAAAAGCGTTCACATGGTATATTCTGTTGGCTCAGAAAGGACTGTTAAACTTCGCCGAGGCAGAAGAAAAGAGCGAAGATTCAGACCAACAGCCTGCCGAATAATTCACAAAAGGCTGTATTAAATTGATATACACCAAGATAATCAGGCCAGTTCTTTTTAAGATGGATCCTGAAAAGGTTCATCATCTGGTCGTTGGTCTGCTTAAAAGGATTTTTAGTATTGACTTATTCAGGGGCATTGTCCGGAAGCACTATTCCCTGAATCATCCTGCGCTCCGGCAACAACTGCTCGGCTTGGAGTTTGACAATCCTGTGGGCGTGGCAGCCGGCTTCGACAAAAATGCCGAAGTTTGTGAGGCACTTTCGGCCTTCGGCTTCAGCCACGTAGAAATCGGCACAGTTGTTCCACTACCGCAGCCCGGAAACCCCAAACCAAGATTGTTCAGGCTACCCGGCGATAAGGGGCTGATCAACCGAATGGGCTTCAACCACATGGGGCTTGAATACGTCAGAATGCAACTCAAAAATCGACCGCCCAAACTGATCATTGGTGGAAACATCGGGAAAAACACCCTTACGCCCAATGAAAATGCAGCCCAAGACTACCTTGCCTGTTTTGAAGGATTGTTCGACCTTGTTGACTATTTTGTAGTTAACGTAAGCTGTCCGAACATCAGCAATATGAAAGCCCTTCAGGATCAGGAGGCCTTGTTGGGTATTCTGAACACAATTCAGCAAAGCAACAATGCCAAACCCAAACGAAAGCCGGTGTTGCTCAAGGTTTCGCCTGACCTGAACGATCAACAGCTCGACGAAGTGATCAGCATTGTGAAAGAAACCGGTATTGATGGGGTGGTAGCTACCAATACCACCATAACCCGACACACGATAGTGAACGAGAAGGTGAGCGCAGAAAAGGCTGGTAATGGCGGCCTGAGTGGCCTGCCACTTCAAAAACGTTCGACCGAGGTTATTAGGTACCTTGTCGAAAAATCAGGCCATGCCTTCCCTATTATCGGCGTGGGTGGCATCATGGATGAAGCCGATGCGCTGGATAAGCTAGATGCCGGAGCCAGCCTTGTTCAGGTTTATACTGGTTTTATCTACACCGGGCCTTCATTGGCAAAGCGAATCAACAAAGCTGTTCTCAGCCGGAAATTGCATTAGCGCTCCGAGGCCAGCATACTGTGCACCTCAACGGCTATCTGCCTGTTGAAGTTGAAGGCAAGACTCTGATAGTTTACCAGATCCACGATTGTGCCAATAAGACACAATCCGGCTGTGAGCAGATAAAGAATACCCATCCCAATCTGATTCATCAGAAACCGGTGAATACCAGCAAATCCAACAAATCCGATCAGGCAGAGCAAAAGGATAAGCATCGGGTCGCGGCGGCGAGCCCGATAAATGGTCGCAAACTTTCTGAGGAGCTTGTCCTCTGAATACTCCTGGGTCAATTTCTGCAGAAATAGCATCTCTTCGCCCTGAATATCGGGCATGTAGTCATAAATTTTCGACATGAGGCTTTCGTTTTAAGGTTTTTATGATTCTAAGATTAAGAAAGCTAAGCCAGACAATACGCCACGCAATCACCCCTACTGCAAACAAACCAAGAGGGTGCCTGAAAAAAGATTCTTCAATCCGGCCCCTGAATATATCGGCAATAGAATGCCCTAGCCCGCAACCCGGGCAGCTATCAATTCCCAGATGATGCCAGACACACAAAGTTTGCTGCGTTTGGGCTGGAGGCACAAATGCCAGCAGCAGAATCGCGCTGATCCAAACCAGCACCTCGGACCAGGGCAGAAGCCAACTTCGGAGCCAGTGTAAAGATGAGCGTAGGCTTTTCATGGTTTACTTCCGTAAAGTAAAGACATTTGCCGATTGGTTCGGTTGCAGGTCAATGGCACACATAGCATTTTCTGTGCTGATGACAATGCTGAAGTTCGACAGGCAATTCAGCGAATGATATTCACCTCGGGTTCAAGGGTGATCCCGAACATTGATTTCACAGCATATTGAATTTCCTGAGCCAATTCCCAGATATCGCTACCACTAGCCTTGCCATGATTGACCAAAACCAATGCCTGATGGTCATAAACCCCTGCATCCCCCTTTCGGTAACCTTTCCATCCTGCCCGCTCAATCAGCCACCCAGCCGCCAATTTCTTATTTCCGTCGCCAGAGGGGAAACCTGGTATGCCGGCAAACTCGCTCTTCAACAAATCGAACATCGCCGGATGAACAACAGGATTCTTAAAAAAGCTGCCGGCATTGCCCAGCACTGCTGGATCGGGCAATTTACTACGCCGGATAGCAGAAACTGCACTGCTAACCTCGGCAACACCCGGATTATCACATTTCATCGACGCAAGCTCCTGCCGGATACTGCCGTACTCAAGATTCAATATGGGTTTCTTTTGAAGCTTTACCTCAATACCAAGAATAATAAATCGGTTGCGGTAAAGCGTCTTGAAAACACTGCTGCGGTAGTCAAACTCACAATCCTCAGCAAAAAACTCGACAATCTCACCCGTTTGGGTATCGAATGCCTGAAGGCTATGAAAAACATCTTTAAGTTCAACACCGTAGGCCCCAATGTTTTGCATTGGAGCAGCACCAACTTTACCAGGTATCAGGGTTAGGTTTTCGACACCGCCAAGTCCCGCCTTCACCATCTCGTCTACAAAATCAGCCCATAATTCACCTGCTGCTACACTTACAATCACTTCATCATCAAGCTCCTGACTCAACGTAATACCCTTGTTTTCAATCAGAAGAACAAGCCCGTCATAGTACTCTTCCAAAAAAAGCACATTACTCCCGCCACCAAGCACAAGCCATCGTTCGCCAGCAAAAAAATGGTCATGAAAAAGCGACTCAAGCTTCTCCGAATTATGCACCTTACAGGCATAACTACACAACACGTCCAGCCCAAACGTGTTATAATGCCGCAAACTGTAGTTGCGAAGCATCCGATTAATTTTTTCCAAAATTAACCACAAGCGGGACAATCAACAAGTAATCTTCTAAAATGCTGTTAACCAATTTATTGAAATAATACAATCAGGATCAAACATCTGAAATCCCTGCCTTCTTGCAAATCTGAATATAAAACCAGCCAATAATTGAACAGTAAAGCACAAGTGCTAGATACTAATAGTGCAACTATAGTGTTTTAATTAACGTCAGAACAATGCTACATATAGGGATTTGAAGAAAGCAATTGTATTGGTTACCAACGATCTTGTTACGGATCAGCGCGTACACAAGGCATGTTTGGCATTGATGAAGGCCGGCTTTGTTCCTGAGTTATGGGGAAGGCTAGGGCCTTTGTCGCCCGAAATGGATATCAGGCCATATGTGGTTAAACGCTTCAGAATAAAATTCGAAAAAGGCCCTCTGTTTTATGCAGAAATTAATCTCGTCTTTTTCTTCAGGCTGTTGTTCGCCAGACATCATATGATCGTGGCCAACGACCTCGACACCTTACTGCCGGCTTTTCTTGCATGCAGATTGTCGAAAAGTCATCTTGTATTCGACAGTCATGAGTATTTCACCGGCACACCCGAACTGGCCGGGCGCCCTTTTGTCCGTTCGATATGGAAGAGAATTGAAAAAATGCTCCTTCCCCGGCTTCCCGAAATGATCACCGTCAACGATTCAATTGCAAATCTTTTCAAACAGGAGTACACTATTCCTGTCAGGGTCTTGCGAAATCTACCCATGCGCTTTAATATAGAAACAGAAAACAGCCGGGTTGCATTGGGATTACCTGACAACATCCCCATAATCGTATTGCAGGGCTCGGGGATCAATGTGCAGAGGGGAGCCGAAGAAATGGTGCTGGCCATGAAATACCTGCCCGGCATGATGCTGCTCATTATTGGCGGAGGCGATGTGTTGCCGCTACTGAAGAAACTTGCTGCCGAAAATCGGCTTACCGAGAGAATTAAATTTTTGCCCCGCATGTCGTATTCCCAAATGATGCGATACACCAGAGTGGCAAATGTGGGAGTGACCTTAGATAAAGACACGAATATCAATTACCGTTTCAGCCTGCCCAATAAGCTCTTCGACTATATTCAGGCTGGTATTCCAGTGCTGGCAAGCAGCCTGCCCGAGGTAGAGCGAATAATAACGGATTATCATGTAGGCCTGTGTATCACCAGTCACGAACCGACAGAAATTGCACTTGCTGTGAACGAAATATTGAGCGATAATGCACGTTATGAACAATGGAAGGTAAATGCAGCCAAAGCTGCCTCCGAACTCTGCTGGGAAAACGAAGAGCCGCATTTGATAGCATGTTATGAGCAATACCGCTGATAGGCAACTGCATCTTGTTTCGTTCGATGTGCCATGGCCTGCCAACTACGGAGGTGTTATCGATGTGTATCACAAAATCAGGGCACTGCACCAGAAAGGGATAAAAGTAAATCTTCACACTTTCGAATATGGCCGGGGTATTCAGGAAGAACTTGGTCAGATCTGCGCATCGGTAAAGTATTACAAAAGAGACCTTTCTAAATCAAATCTCTTTCGTAACCTGCCATACATTGTTTGTTCGCGTTTTTCGGAAGAACTCAACAGCAGGCTCCTTCAGGATAATTATCCCATCCTGCTTGAAGGACTACATACCACAATGCTGCTAACCGATCCCCGTTTTGAGGGGAGAAGGATTGTGGTTCGCGCCCACAACATCGAACACGAATATTACCATAATCTGGCATCGGCCGAAACAAAGTTTCTCAGGAAATACTACTTTGTTAATGAAGCTCGTAAGCTTGAACGTTACGAAAATGTGCTTCACAAGGCAGGTGCAATTGTAGCCATCTCGCGCAAAGACACCGCCTATTTCAGTTCAAAATACCAAAACGTTCACTTTGTTCCTGCCTTTCACCCTCATCAGGAAGTAAAGATCCAACCCGGTAAAGGCCTGTATGTACTTTATCACGGCAATCTGTCAGTAAACGAAAACCACAGCACCGTAAAATACCTGCTCGAAGAGGTATTCAACGACCTTGATACTCCTTTTGTCATTGCCGGCCTTAATCCTCCGCAATGGCTTACGGAAAAGGTTCAACTCATGCACAATGTGAGGCTTATCCCTAATCCCGACGACCAGACCCTAAATGACATCATTCAGAACGCGCACATTAATCTTTTGGTTACTTTTCAGGCTACCGGATTAAAGCTCAAACTCATCAATACATTGTACAACGGCCGTTATTGTCTTGTAAACGACAAGATGCTCAGTGGAAGTGCACTCGATGAGCTGTGCATATTATCGAATGGGCCCGAATCAATTAAGCAGCAGATTAAGCGCTATATGCGCCGCGAATTTCCGGCAAAAGAAGTGCAAAGAAGGGCCGGAAAGCTCCTACAGCTTTACAACAACGGGCATAATACCCATAAACTCATCAGCATTATTTTCGACGAATCTGAGGATCAGGCTTTGTCCACTTTGTAGCCAGTATCGTGCAGTGTTCCTTCCTCACATTTCACAATTCGTGCCGGAAACTTGTGGATGAGGTTGTAGTTGTGCGTGGCCATTAAAACAGCATGTCCCTGCTCGCTGATACTCATCAGCAGACGCAGGATTCCATTGGCCGTTTCAGGGTCGAGGTTGCCGGTTGGCTCATCTGCCAGAATGATCTCCGGCTTGTTCAGCAAGGCTCTGGCAATGGCCACACGTTGTTGCTCACCACCCGACAACTGATGTGGAAACTTATATCCCTTGGTGAGCAAACCCACAAGCATCAACACCTCCTTGATTCGGTGCAGCATCTGCTGTTTGTTCTTCCAGCCGGTAGCCCTGAGCACAAACTCCAAATTGTCGTTCACCGTCCGGTCATTCATCAGCTGAAAATCCTGAAAAACGATACCAAGCCTGCGTCTAAGATAGGGTATGTCCTTGCGCTTCAAAACAGTAAGATTAAAACCGGCAATAGAGGCTTTACCCTCAATTACAGGCAGTTCCGCATACAAGGTTTTTAACAGGCTCGACTTTCCACTGCCCGTTCTGCCAATCAGATAAACAAATTCTCCCTTTCTGATATTGAGATCGATCTTATTGAGCACCAGATTCTTGCGCTGAAAAACCGATAATTGCTCCAGCCTGATAACAATCTCCTCTGTTGCCAGAGACATAGAACTCCCATCCAACACCTCTTTCCAGATCGTAGTCATCCTCCGGAAATTAAATGTAGTACATCCACTTTGTCGCCATCATTTACCATCACATTATCGCGATCGTCAACCCTGACAAGCTGTCCATTCACCTTGGTAATCAACATCCTGAAAGTAAAATTGCGCACCTTAATGAGCTCATTTACTGTCATAGGGCCGCCTTCGATCGTTTCCTTCCGGTTATTGAGTATGATTTCCATCAGCATACATTTTAAGCAGGAGTTCGAGTGCGAGGTTGGCCTGCATATTCGATACTATGCCAACACGTGGCGCAAGTGGTGGAGTTTCGTCGCCAATCTCGGTCACGAAGTCTCCACAAACATACACATTTTCAGTCCACATTTCCTGCCTTATCTGATCGAACATGCCCACACCGGCCATGCCATTACCCATAACCAAGGGAATTCCAGGTATTTGCGTTAGCATGGCCTCGGCAATCATCAGTTTGGCCTCAGCTTTGTCGAAAGCTTCAATTACAAGATGACAATGACCGAAAACCTTTGCAATATCGTCAAACCCAAGCTTGCTTTGATGTAATTCGAGGTGAAGGTCTTTGGCGATCATGTGCAGATTGTCTGCCAGAGCGGTTGTTTTATATTCCCCAATCTGATGAAGAAAATAATATTGTCGGTTAAGGTTGGAAGGCTCCACCCTGTCGAAATCGACAAGAACCATTTTTTTTAATCCAACCCTGGCAAGGGCCACAGCCGCATTGCTGCCCAGTCCGCCGCAGCCGGCAATACCCACCCTGAACCCCGCAATAGCATCCTTAATCTTTTCCCAGCGCATACTCGTCGGATTGTTACCGCAAATTTACGTAGTTAAGACACTGTGCTAAATTTAAAACCGTTCTAAATATCTGCTTAACCCTGTTAACAGCAATAAATTGTAAACATAAAATCGATATGCAAAGAATTGCATATTGCTATAAATGAACGTCTTATAATCATGATCTCAGATAAAATTTCTATTTTTGTGAAAATAATAACAATAGAAATATGGAAGTTGCATCCTTTCCTATGACCCGTGAACCCATCAAGTGTGTGGATTACAAATTTACCCCGCTTGAAAGGGGCTATACGGATAAGATTTTGTATGTTAACCTGACCAACAATGAGATTCGCGTTAAGGACGTAGATCCGATGATGAAGGAGAAGTTTGTTGGGGGTCGCGGCTATGGCCTCAAACTGCTGTGGGACGCGACAGAAGCAAAAACGGCCTGGGATGACCCTGCCAATGAAATCATCATTTCTTCAGGCCCTATTGGTGGCATCACCCAATACTCTGGTTCAGGAAAGGCCATTTGTGTGAGCATATCGCCCACAACCGATCAGCCCATGGACAGCAATGTAGGTGGTTTTTTCGGGCCTTACCTCAAGTTTGCCGGATTCGATGGTTTTGAGGTTCAAGGAAAGGCAGATAAGGACGTAATCATTTTTATCGATGGGGTGAATCATAAAGTGGAAATTTTACCGGCAATGGCCGAACCCCGCGACAGCCATGAGCTGGCCGAAGTGCTTACCGAATATTATGCCATCAGCGAGCAGGATAAGAAAAACATTGCAGTAGTTTCGGCAGGAACTGCTGCTGACCACTCCCTGATTGGCATGCTAAACTTCAGTTTTTATGATCCCAAGCGCAAGAAAGTGCGCCTGAAGCAAGCCGGACGTGGCGGCATCGGCAGTGTATTTCGCAACAAAAAAATCACTGCTCTGGTGGCTCGTATTCCAGGTGTGAAAGGAAACCTTAACAATGTAGTTGACCTTGAAGCCATTATGGAGCGCGGACGCCGTTTCAACCGCGAAATGCGCGAACTCGACGACAAACAAAACGAAATGCGCACCAAAGGCACCGCTCACCTGACCAACATCATGAACGACTATGATCTGTTGCCAGTGCACAATTTTAAATATGGCTCACATCCCGATGCAGTCAATATCCACAGCGAGGTGTACAAATCACGCTTCACGCAGGGTATCCCCGATGGTTGCTGGATTGGTTGCAATATGGCCTGTGCCAAGGCGGTGGACGAATATCAGCTCCGCACCGGTCCCTACAAAGACCAAAAGGTGCTAGTTGACGGCCCCGAATACGAAACTGCAGCCTCATTAGGCTCCATTGCAGGCATTTTCAATCCCGACTTTACCATCGAGGCCAACTTCTATTGCGATACCTACGGTATTTGCACCATCACCTGGGGCACCATTCTTGGATTTGTAATGGAGTGCTACGAAAATGGTATTTTGAACGAAGAACGGACAAGCGGCCTGAAACTCAACTTTGGAAATGCCGATGCTGCTATGGAACTGCTTCATCAGCTTGCAAGGGGCGAAGGCTTCGGCCAAACTGCAGGTCAGGGCGTTCGCAAACTGAAGCAGATGTTTATTGAAAATGGCTGGGGCGATCCTCAGTTTATCAACGACATCGCAATGGAAAACAAAGGCCTCGAATACTCACAATATGTGAGCAAGGAATCGCTGGCCCAGCAAGGCGGATATGCCATGACCAACAAAGGCCCTCAGCACGACGAAGCCTGGCTGATTTTTATGGACATGGTCAATAACCAGATTCCAACTTTCGAAGACAAGGCCGAAGCTCTGCATTATTTTCCCATGTTCCGTACCTGGTTCGGACTAGTGGGCCTTTGCAAACTTCCCTGGAACGACGTGGAACCCGAAAACAATCATCTTACCGATGAGCCTGCGAAAGTGCCGGAACATGTGGACAATTACGTGACCATCTACAAAGCCGTGACTGGAAAACCATTCGACAAGAATGAGATGATCCGTCAATCGGAAAGGGTGTACAACTTCCAGCGCATTTTTAACCTCAGACGTGGCTACGGACTTCGTAAACACGATGCCCAACCCTACCGCGCTGCAGGACCTGTGACAGCTGAAGAATACGAATCACGGGCCGAGCGTTACGACAACCAGTTGCGCGAACTGGCAGGCTTTAACCCTGATGGCAAAACCACAAAAGAAAAACTGAAAGCATTGCGCAATTATCGCGAAAACCGATATGAGCAGTTACTGGATGCCGTTTATCTGCGCCGCGGCTGGAACAACAATGGAGTCCCAAAAATTTCGCACCTGCAGGAACTGGGCATGGATCTTCCTGAACTGATTGAACTAGTCAAACCATACCAGCAGTAAGGATATTTCCACTTGAAATGAACCAAAACCGCAAAGCCGGCCATTTTCGGGCCGGCTTTCTCATTTTGGAAGCTTCACATCCAGGGCATCACGCAAGGCATTGCCAACCAGCATGAAAGCCAATGTGAGCAGCATGATGGCCAAACCAGGAAACAAGGCCAGATGTGCAGCATCGAGCAGGATAAAGGCATAATTCTCGCGTAGCATACTGCCCCATGAAGGCATGGGCGGCTGAACCCCAAGACCCAGAAAACTCAATCCAGCCTCGATGAGAATGGCCGAGGCGAAATTGGCTGCCGAAATTACAATCAGCGGGCTGACTACATTGGGCAATAAGTGATTAAACATAATTCGCCTGTTGCTAAAGCCCAGTGCGCGAGCTGCTTCAACAAACTCTTTCTCGCGCAGACTCATCAGCTGTCCGCGTACAACCCTTGCAACTTCCACCCACATTGTAAGCCCCACCGCCACAAAGACCTGCCAGAAACCTTTGCCAAGCGCAAAAGTGATGGCAATAACCAGCAGCAAGGTAGGCAAAGACCATATGACATTGATAAGCCACATAACCACATCGTCGGTCCGTCCTCCAAAATAACCTCCTAAACCGCCTATAAAAATCCCGATAGCCAAAGAAATAAAAACAGCAATAAACCCCACCGAGAGGCTTATGCGTGAACCCAGCAACAACCTGCTCAACATATCGCGCCCAAACTGATCTGTGCCCAGCCAAAATGTAGTGTGCACAATCTGCTGATTAGCAACCTTATCTTGCATTTCGCTGATGGTAAACGATTTAGATATTCTATCAGCGCCAACACCGTATAATACTTCAATCAATGGCAGACACTCATTGAAGCCGGAATGGTTTTCTTCCGGATCGAAAACTTCGTAGCACAGCATCTCACTTTCAAAGTACCAATGCTTTAAGGGTATGCTTTCGAAAAAATCGCGCCTGCCCGAAAAAAGTTGCCCGAGAAACCCTGGCTCTTTTGCTTCTTCCCGTACAATACGCAGAATTTCAAGGCTTGTTCCTGGTGATAAGGAACCAAGCTCGAGCATCTGTCGGTTTGCTCCTGGTGTTCCGTCGGGCGAAATATGGTAGGCAAAAATTGCAACAAGGCCCACCAATAAAATAAATATCGCCGACACAACACCGGTCGTATTTCGCCAAAACTTGTGAAATGCCAGACTTTTAAGTGAGTTACCCTTTTTTGTCAATCTTTCGGATAATTTTATGATAATGATGTAAAATTAGGATATTATGCCGTCAAAGAAGCTTTGGAAACAATCCGAAATGCATAATGCACAAACCGCCAAAGACTTAATAATGCTTACATTTGCAAAAACTACCGATCATGATTCGCACAACCCTCTTTGCACTGGCAATGCTTGCAACCATTGCTGTCGATGCACAGGAAAAGGCTTTTCAATTCGGGTTCGAGCTGGCGCCGAACATTGGCTGGATATCACCCACTACCGAAAACTATGAAAACGACGGCATTCGTTTAGGCTTCAGCTGGGGTTTTGTTGGAGATATTTATTTAGTAGAGAATTACGCAATAAACACTGGTCTGAAGTTTATCTACCTCAATGGCAAGTACGAATTTCCGGAAAAACGCGATGATGTCGCTGGACGCACTGAACGAAGGCTCAACACCAGTTATCTGCAGATCCCCGGTGTTTTGCGTATGCGCACTGAGGAAATCAACAACGGCCACTCCATTTATGGTGATTTCGGGCTGGCGCTTTCGCTCAGGCTCAACGCGCTGGCCGATGAAAAGTTTTATGTGAATGATCGCCTCTTTGGTACCGACAAAAAAAAGGATGTGGACGAAGAGATGCGCTACAGTCGCACTTCGATGCTTATTGGCGCCGGAATATACAAGGACCTTGCTGAGTTGACCAAACTCAACATCGGTTTGCGCTGGGATAATGGCCTGCTGAATGTACTTAAGGGGAAAAATAATATTTCGGAAAACAAAATCAAAGCAACCACCAGCTTTGTTGAACTGAAAGTTGGCGTCCTGTTTTAATCACTTCCGCTTGATATCGTGAAAATTGCACTAGCACAAATAAACTATCGAATTGGCGATTTTGAGGCAAACACTTCAAAAATAATCAACACACTTCGTGAGGCCCGGGACAAAGGTGCAAGTCTTGTTGTATTTGCCGAGCTGGCAGTATGCGGTTATCCCCCGCTGGATTTTCTCGAATTCGACGATTTCATCCGGCAAACAGAAGTGTCGTTGCAGCAAATCGCCGATCATTGCAAGGATGTGGCTGTCATCATCGGCGCACCCAGCCGCAATAATGACGACAAAGGAAAGCCCCTTTTCAACTCTGCTGTGTTTTGCCATCAAAGCCAGTTGAGCTATTTTCATAAAGGGCTGCTTCCAAACTACGATGTATTTGATGAATACAGGTATTTTGAACCCGCACGACAATTCAGGATTCTGCATTTTAATGGTTTAAAAATAGCCGTTACGATATGTGAAGATATCTGGGACTTGGGTAAGAGCAGGCTCTACACCATCGATCCAATGGAGGAGCTGGCCAGGGAAAAGCCTGATCTCATGATCAATATTGCAGCCTCACCTTTTCATTACGCTCAGGCAGAACGACGGCACAAAGTACTGAAAGCCAATGTAGAAAAGTATGGCATACCCCTTATTTATGTTAATCATGTGGGAGCACAAACCGAGCTCATTTTCGATGGCGGTTCGGTTGCTCTAAACAAAGATGGAAGCATCGGACATGCGCTACCATTTTTCAAGGAAGCTGTCGAAATTATTGATACCGACGGTTTAACAAACGTAGCAAGCAATATTCAGCCAGCTTTCTCGAACAAAACAAGCCTCATTCATGACGCATTGATACTGGGTATCCAGGACTATTTTGGAAAAATGGGATTCCATCGCGCAGTACTCGGACTCTCGGGAGGCATCGACTCGGCTGTAACCATGGCGCTTGCAGCAAAAGCCCTCGGACCGGAAAACGTGACAGGATTGCTGATGCCCTCGCAGTTTTCGAGCGACCACTCCCTGACTGATGCAATGGAGCTGGCAAAAAACCTTGGTTGTCCGAGCTATACCGTTCCGATCATCGACTCTTTTGCTGCTATTGAAGCTTCGATGACACCTCTTTTTGCCGGCACACCTTTTGGCCTGACTGAGGAAAACATTCAGGCACGCTTACGCGGAACGATCTTAATGGCCTTCGCCAACAAGTTCAATAACATCTTGCTGAATACCAGCAATAAAAGCGAGGCAGCGGTTGGCTACGGGACATTATACGGCGATATGAATGGTGGACTTTCGGTGCTTGGTGATGTATATAAAACAGAAGTATATGAACTTGCCAGCTATATTAACCGAGAGACTAATATCATCCCTCAGAACAGCATTACCAAACCCCCTTCGGCTGAGCTGCGGCCCGGACAGCTCGATTCGGACAGTTTGCCCGATTATCGCATTCTGGATAATGTCCTTTTCCACTACATTGAAGAGCAGCTTGGTCCGGGCGAAATAATCAAACTGGGCTATGATGCCGCGCTTGTACGACGCATCCTGAAAATGGTTAATGCCAACGAATATAAACGAAAGCAAACCCCACCCATTCTCAGGGTCTCACCTAAGGCTTTTGGTATGGGCCGCAGGATGCCTATTGTTGCTAAATACTTGATTTAATAACACTTAAAATCGGAATTCGTTTAGCCGAGGTTGATGGCTTCAACTGATTTGATTTCAGGAATAGCTTTTCGGATGGTGTTCTCAACACCATTTTTCAATGTCACGGTACTGTAAGGACACGAACCGCAAGCACCTGTCAGCTCAACATTTACGATCATATCGTCGGTCAGCTCAACAAAATTGATGTCGCCACCATCCTGCTGCAGGTAAGGTCTTACCTGTTCGATAACGTTCTTTACTTTTCTAACCAGTACATCTTTATCTTCAGCCATGTTATGGATTGTTTAAGAGTTTTTTATGCTATTTATTACTTTATCGGCAACGCCGGAAAATGCTAAGGCAACCAGATGACCTTCGTCGAGGGCTATTGGTGAACCAGCGTCGCCCGATGAGGCTATCTGGTCAACAATAGGGATTTGTCCCAGAAAAGGCACGCCCAGCACCTCAGCAAATCGCTCTCCATTGCTCTGGCCAAAGATATAATACTTTCTGTCAGGCATATCCGAAGGAGTAAAAAATGCCATGTTTTCAATGAGCCCAAGTAGTGGAATGGTGAGCTTTTCCTGCTTAAACATATTGGCAGCCCGGTGTACATCGGCAAAGGCCACTTTCTGTGGAGTGGTAACAACAATAGCGCCTGTCACCGAATAGGACTGTGCCAGAGTAAGTTGAATATCTCCCGTTCCGGGAGGCATGTCGATCACCAGATAATCAAGTACGCCCCAGTCGGCATCGCCCAGCAACTGGTTGAGTGCATTTGTAGCCATGGGGCCACGCCAGACGAGCGGCTTCGTAACATCAACAAAGAAACCAATCGAGAGCAGTTTTATCCCGTGACGCTCCAAAGGCACGATGGAGGGCTTGCCGTTTCGCTCGCGTGCTTCCGGCATTTCGTTCACCACCCCAAACATCACAGGTACCGATGGTCCGTAGATATCCGCATCAATGAGGCCGACACGATACCCTTTCTTGGAAAGCGCTATGGCAAGGTTGGCTGCAACAGTCGATTTGCCGACACCACCCTTTCCGGAGACCACCGCTATAATGTTGCGTACACCTGCCAGCGGCCCTAAACCTTTCTCCTTTTCAGTAATCGGCTGAATGTCGAGAATAAGACTTTCACCAAATCGCTCGCGCAGCATTTTCTCGGCTGTGTTGCTGACTATGCGTACTGGTGGTTCGTCCAGTTTCGGGAAAACAAGCCTGAAACTTACCTTACCTTCGGCCACCTCAAGTGCATCGAGCATACCCAGATTAACAATATTATCTCCTTTGGGGAAATAAATTACCTCTTTAAGTGTATCAGTAACTGCCTGCTTGGTAAGCTGGTTCATAAAGGATCTATTTAGGATATTAAGTACGCAAAATTAAGATTTCTCAGGGAATCCATAGCTTATGTGGCAGACGTTAACAAGAATTAATGGGTGGGTGAAAATCGGCATGGCAAAAAAAAGCCATGGGAAATAACCCCCGGTCGCAGAAATAATAACCCGAATTAATGAACAATGATTTTCTGTGTAACAATCTATTTTCCATTAGCTAAACGTACGAAATACACACCGCGGTCGAGGCGGCTCAGATCGAGTGATGCTTTATGTGTTCCGATATAGTTAAAGTCTTGTGCAGTTGACTGAACTTCTTGTCCTACAAGATTTATCAGGCTGATGCGGGCAGTGAGGGGTTTGTCAACGCGGATGGTTACAATGGCCTCATTACGGGCAGGATTCGGATAAATCTTATCAATGGAAAGCACGCTGGCAGGCTTATCATTGATGCCGGTAACTGTGTTGACAGTAAGGTAAACAATATCATTGTCAACATGGCCATGAGCTGGTGGTGTGGGCCTGTTGCTACCACCAATGAGGTTGTCGCACTGAAAGATCAGAGATACTTTATCGTTCACTGTCGAAGATGCAGAGGGATACACACACTCGGTGAACAGGTGGAAGATATCGTTATGCAGGTCGGTATGTGGGCTCCATGTCTGGCCATAGTCTTCCGAAAAACGCATCCAGATATGGCGATAATTGTTACCGTCGCTGTCTGTATAACCCGGGATTGCTGAATAAAAAGCATAGAGGATTTTGTTCTGATGATCGAAGACCAACTGCGGCATGCTTGTAAGCGATGCATAATAGTTGGGTGTGAGGAGGGCTGGCAAGGTGTCGGTGGCGGTTTCAATGAGCTCGGCAAGCAGGTAACCAGGTGCAACATTGGAGACATCTGTTATTCTTGCGGTAATCTTTGTTGTATCGAGTGGAGCCATAGTCTCGTTCCAGTAAAGAAGTCCGTTGCTGTATGGATAATAGAACATCCCTGCTTCTGTGCGGTGAATCTGGCGTCCGACAGCCACGTGTACACGCCCCAGATCATCGATAACCGCATGCTGATAACCATCAGTTCCGCCATAAATGGGATATGTTGTATTGCCATCCATGAATTTGTCGATACTTTCATAATACAGCATTTTATCCCAGTTTTCGCCGGCATCAGTTGATTTCATGACAATACCATCGCTATATCCAACACCAGAACAAAAACAATTGTATTGCCAACAGGAGCTGCCCATGAGTATTGGTCGGCACGCACTCGGAGCAGGTCCTGGGCTGTGACGCCATCAAGAAGTGCATTCTGAGGGTTCCAGGTTTGTCCGCCATCGGTAGAACGGCTGTAGAGCAATGCACCATCGAGACCCTGATATACAACGCCGCCATTCGCTGTTGGTGTAGTAAGAGCAATCACATGGATAATCTCATTGTTTTCGCCGCTGGTGATCATGCGTGGCCAGAGAAGGTTTGGAACGGCTGCCGGACCAGCTAGATAGCTATGAGTCCAAGGACCTGTGCCCTTGTTTTCCCTGCGACTGAAAATGAGACCTGTAGCCGCACCAGTATGGGACACGATGATTTCGCCATTTGGACCCCAGGGGGCATACGATGGCCATCCTGTAGGCACAGGTTCTACTCTTGAAGTAGGTTGTGCCCCCAGGATGTGCCGTTGAAAAAGTTATAGGCCGTTCCACGATCGGTAAAATTGGGGTCGAGCATGGGGTAAGTCCACGTAGCTCCGATTGTACCATCAGGGAAAAGGTGCATGCGGCGTGCCAGGGCATAGCTCGACTGAAGGTCGTAGCAGGTCTTGCCAATAACCACACCGGACCAAACTTGAGGCTGCTCACATAAGGATTGGCCTCGTTGTTGATTTCCACAACATCCATAATGGCCTGAGGCGCTGGAAGCGAAATGTTGCGCAAGCAATATTCACGCTTTTGCCGCCAATCGCTGGCATGGAGCAGAAATACAGGAAGTAGAAATGCTAAAAGGAGTAAACTTTTTTTATTAGGTTGAGAAATTTAGGTTAAACTTGACAACAACTCCTTGCAAAGAGTAAATATAATTTTTTTTAATCAATCGTTGTTTAAAACAATAACTAAACTTAAACTGGTTTAAAACTTTACTTTTAATATCATTTCGTGAAAAACAATAAAAATCTTTTTAATCACCAAATCATGTGAACGTGATCTGTTACTACCTTAAGCCAGGTTTATTGCAGATGGGGGGTCAGGCAGCTTTATTAACTTTGCCAAAAAGAAAGAAGTGGAACAATCTGAGGCAAAACCTAAAGAAATGTCGTTCTGGGATCATCTTGATGAACTCAGAGCACGTTTGATCCGGAGCTTTCTTGCTGTTATGGCAATGGCCATCATCACCTTTATCAATCGTCAGATCGTTTTTGACCGGATAATTCTCGGCCCTTCCAAATCCGATTTTATCACCAACAGATGGTTATGCAGGCTTGGCGAGTTCCTTGGCATAGACGGCCTGTGCTTCAGCGAGTTGAATATTCAGATCATTAACATTAATATGTCGGGACAATTTCTGGTTCACCTCTACACCTCCGCTATTGGGGGAGTCGTTCTTGCCTTCCCATTTATTGTTTATCAGTTCTGGGGGTTTGTCCGCCCCGCTCTATACCCTGGCGAGCAAAAGAAATCGCAGCGTGCAATTTTCTTCAGTTCTCTCCTTTTTTTAACTGGCTTGCTTTTCGGCTATTTCCTTGTCGTTCCGTTGACCATCAATTTTCTTGGCACATATCAGGTAAGCAGTGCGGTAAGTAATCAGATAGCACTTAACTCATTCATCAGCACTGTAGTATCGGTATCCTTTGCTGTAGGCATTGTTTTTCAGCTTCCCCTGCTCATTTATTTTCTTGCAAAGGCTGGTTTGGTGAGTCCGGATTATCTCAGGCGCAACCGGAAGTATATGCTTGTGATCTTGCTGATTATTTCAGCGGTGATAACCCCTCCTGACATTTTTAGTCAGATCATGGTTTGTTTACCGCTTATTGGTCTATACGAAATAAGTATTGGAATTGCCAAAAAAGTTTACGTACCTGCTTGAACACTAGTTATCATCCTCAGCCGAAACTTTTAGCATAAAACCCATTCCATGCACATTGGCAATGGATACTTGAGGGTCACCCCTAAGATACTTTCTAAGACGGGCAATAAATACATCCATGCTCCTGCTGACAAAATAATCACTTTCGCCCCAAACCACTTTTTGTGCAGTTTCGCGGATTACCAGTTGATTTTTATTCATGCATAACAGCCTGAGCAATGCGGCCTCCTTACGGGTGAGCGCCTTATTGCCTGTTGGCGAGGACAACAGCAGGTTTTCAAAGTCAAAAACAAAAGATCCCAGCCTAAAAAAACCATCTCCTGTCAGGCTTTTCATTTTCTTGGCGCTACAGCGACGCATAATCGCCTTGATGCGGGCATATAGCTCGTCGGTATTGAAAGGCTTCGTAATATAGTCGTCGCATCCCTGCATGAAACCGGTAATGCGATCTTCATTCATCGATTTGGCTGTAAGATATATTATAGGAGTAGTATTGTCTGATTCTCTTAGCCTTCCAGCTAATGTAAATCCGTCCGTTCGTGGGAGCATGACATCAAGAATGTAAAGATCATAATTGCCCGATTTTGACTTCTCGTAACCTTCTTCTCCATCGACGGCAGTATCAACGGAAAATTTCATCAGCTCGAGGTAGTCGTGCAAAAGTAATCGAAGACTGGGGTCGTCTTCTACAACCAGCAATTTTATCCCTTCGTAATTAGATTCCGGACTCATAAATTTATCGTTTTGTTGAATACTGGCAATCGCACTTCAAAAACTGAGCCGTGACCTGGTTCGCTTTCAACTGCCACTTTGCCGCCGTGAAGTTCTACAATCTTTTTCACATAAAAAAGCCCGATGCCGAACCCTTTCACATCATGCAGGTTTCCTGTATAAGATCGGTACAGGTTTTTGAATATCAAGTCCTTCTCTTCGGGCGGAATACCAATACCCTTGTCAGAAACGGATAAGCATAACCAATCGTCAGATTCCCGGAGTGCAACATGGATATCAGGTATACCTCGGCTATATTTGATAGCATTATCAAGCAGGTTTGTCAAAACATTGGTTATGTGCAAACTGTCGAGGTAAACTGGAGGAAGACCGGGCTGAATAGTTGTTTCGAGCTTTCCGGAAAGCCCTGAAATCCTGTGACTGAAACTCTTCACCACCTCTTCTACGAGTTCAGATGCATCGACTTTTTTTCTGTTCAGCCTCACCTTACTATCCTCAAGCATAGCACTCATCAGCACATGATCAACCAATGTCTGCAACCGGTGGCTTTCGCTTTTTACAACAGAAGCATACTTTGTTACCTTTTCAGGCACTGAGGCAACCATTGGTTTGGAAAGCATCTCTGCCGCCAGACCTATTGAAGCGATAGGGGTTTTGAGTTCATGAGTCATGTTATTGAGAAAGTCGGCCTTAACCCTCGAAAGCCTCTTTTGTCGGCGCACCAAACTAACCGTTGACCAAAATGAGAAAAGCAGGGTGAGCAGAAAAAGGGCTGACAACAATACCCAAACCGTTGTTGATACAAAAGCCCAACTTTGTCTATCAGGAAATATGACCGCAAGCACATAGTCGCCTGGAGCAAATGCAGCCTTTAGCGTAAGTTGATACTTGCTGTTTATGATCTGATCCTCATACCCCTGATAACTTCCGATACTGAATCGCTTTATGGGCCGATTGAAAACCGCATACTTATATCGCCTTTCAAGTCCCTGACCTTTGAACTCCTCCCTGACCAACGAATCAAGGAGGACTGAAGGAACGGCTGTTTCAAAGCTTGACCATGATTCCCCGCAAATCTCCCTTGCTTCAAGGCATTTCAACTTTTTTGCAACCTGATAATCAATAATCCGGTTAAGAATTTTGCGTAAAACAAGATCCACACCTTGGTCAAACTGCTCTTTTCGAAGCATTTGGCCATTGTAAATCCAATATGCCTGAGATAGCAGAATGCCAGCAAAAGCAATGCCCGCAATAATGACAAAGTGATTGAAACGTTGCTGATGCATATTAAATAAAACACGAATATAACAATCATGATCACGACCACGGAAACTACACTAAAAATCAACAACAATCTCGTCGAGGGAAGCAAGGTTAGCAACCGACTTGTCAATTGAATGATCAAAAGACCATTCAATGAGTCGAATTATAACGAGATGTTAAGGGTTTAACAATTATTTATGAGTTATTAACACGGGTTTAACAATTCTGATTAAAATTTTGGCTCTATCTTTGGCCTGTAACAAACATAAATCCTAGATAAACATGAAGAAATTAGCCATCGTCCTCTCTTTTACAGCTTTTGTAGCGTTTGCTCTTCCGGTTAATCAGGTAGTTGCTGCCGGCAACTCCACAGAAATGGTTCGTCAGGACAACGAGAAAAAGAAAGAAGAATCAGCCAAAAAGGAACGTACTGCAAAGAAAAAGTGCTGCAGCAAAAAGACTGAGTGCAAGGAAGAGAAAAAGTAATTCTTCGCAAGATATTCTCCACTTAACGTTTTGTTTTAATTTGGTTTGGGCCTTCCGATGCGAGTCGGAGGGCTTTTTTTATATTTATAAGTTCGGTGTTCAGGCTATTCGAATGCTTTATCATCCATTACATTGATGGCCATGGACAAACAAAACCATTAAATTTGATGCAAAAATGACTGATTTCATTGTAGAATACACCGGGGATTTGAGCACGGTAATGACCCATTTGCGATCGGGGAGCGAGGTGGTAACCGATGCGCCTGTTGACAACAAAGGCCGTGGCGCGCATTTTTCACCAACCGACCTGATTTCATCGGCCCTTGCCTCATGCATGATTACCATTATGGGTATTATGGCCAGGGAACATGGTTTTTCGATCGAAGGCACCCGGGCTGAAGTTAGAAAAGTTATGGGAACAGATCCGAGGCGAATCGCCGAGATTCATATTGAAGTGCGTTTTCCGGCTTATGACTACAACGAAAAACAAAAAAAATTACTGGAAGTGGCTTCTAAATACTGTCCGGTTGCTTTAAGCCTGCATCCTGAGCTGAAACAAATTGTTAACCTGCATTTCGAGAATTAAGCATGCTCAACGAACTATCCATTCCAATAGGCTTGCGTGGCAAGACGGAACTCATTGTTACACCCGAACAGACAGCTATTCGGTTTGGCTCAGGGCTAGTGGAGGTGTTTGCTACACCATCCATGGTTGCTCTCATGGAAAATACAGCACTTGGGAGCCTAAACGATTACCTTCCGGAGCAACTGACGAGCGTGGGAACCGCGGTCAATATCAGGCACCTCAAGGCCAGCCCGGTGGGCCGTATGCTTAATTGCGAGAGCAGGGTCATCGAAGTCCATGGCCGCAAGATCGTTTTCGAAGTTTCGGTATGGGATGGTGAAACATTGGTTGGCCATGGTTCGCATGTGAGGTATGTTGTGAATAAACAGGAGTTCATGAGCCAGTTTGAAAGCTGATGAAAACCACCCTCTCAATATTCGTGCTGCTTTCAGCACTTTTTGCTCAATCCTGTACCGAAAAAGCAGTCGTTAATCCTTTGAGTTGCCGTGTTCAGACCCAAGTAAGGATCAACACATACCAAAACATTGCGGTAACATATGACTTGCGTGCAACCGGGGATCATAAGGTCAATCAGTGGTATTATTACGGTCCGGATGGAAAAACTACCCTGAACAATCCTCAACTACCTGCATCAGTTACCGTTACATTAGAGCTAAACGACAGCATCTATGCGGGTGCAAAGGGAGAAATTACTCTGGGAAGCCTGAGGGTTAGCTACAGGGCTGTTGCTGCCGATACCCTTTTTACAGCCTCCGACCTGTGCATTCAAAACCTCAATGCTACGCCAATACTTCCATAATAAAACCGACCCTGAGGGCCGGCTTTATCAAAAGCTTATTGCTTAATCACTTTTCGTGTCAGGTAGTTTTGCCCGGTATCCAGTCTTAGAAAGTACTTTCCCGGGGCCAGCTTGCTCTGTGTGCGCAATTGCAATGCGTGGCTTCCGGCATATAGCCGGCCTTCGTAAAGCAACTCAACTGCCTGTCCGAACAAATTGACAAGTTCGATGCGTACGTTTGCGAAAAAAGCAAGATTGAGCAATACATTCATTTGGTTTTCAAATGGGATAGGCGAAACTTTAAAATCTATAACCGGGGTAAAGGATGCCTCATCGAGCCCGACAAAGCCCGGACGGGCAAGGCGTTTGCTTGTGAAAACCTTAAACTCTCCAGGGCCGAGCTGAATGGGATCACCGGTATTAACAACCTGTATGGAGTCGCCTGAGTAATAATCGTACCATTTGCCCGCAAAATAGAATTGCGGATTGACTGCCCTTGGCTGTACATCACAATTTGCCACAACCGAAACGGACATATCAGGATGGAAAAGTGTAAGATTCTTTTGTAAGGTGCTGGCCGTTATGGTAAAATCGGTTGTTGCAAATACAGGATGGGACTTGCGCAAGGCTATTAGGCTTTTATAATAATTGAACAACAGTCTGCGATCCCAGTTCTGCTGATACTCCCAACGTATTGGTTTTGGGCATACACGGCAGGGAACGTCAATCGACACATCATATCCCAGCTCACCAAATTGCCAGATCATTTTCGGACCCGGTACGAGTAGAAACATCGATGCCGCTGCTGCAGAGCGCTTCACTGCTACAGGAAGCGTTTTTACATTATGTCCTGCATTCGATGTGTTACCAAACGTAAGGTTTTTAAACATCTGACGCTCTTCGTCGTGACTTTCCATATAACCCACAAGATGAGGATGATTCCACCCTCTTGATTTCCAGGAAACTCCTGAGAAATTTGATCCATCCACATAACCCATGGTCGATTGCGCATAGGCATGATTGAGATTGCCCCAGATCAGCATGCCATAAGCCGCCAGCTCCCGCTCTTCGGTATTAGGTGCAAAGTGCTCAAGAATAACATAAGTTTGTGGCCTAACAGCCCAGATCTGGTCAGCCATGCGTTTAAGGTTTGCAATACGGGTATTATCATAGCTGTCATTCATGCCTGTACGGTTGGTGAACCCCTTGGTGAAATCGAACCTGAAACCGTCCACCTTATATTCGTTAATCCAATGAGCGTTAGCTCTGTCGATAAACGCTCTGGTGGCCTGACTTTCGTGGTTGAAATCGAATCCCCAGCAATATGGCGGGTGAGGACAGCTCACATTATACCATGGACTCTGGGAGGTTACCTGCCCTGCAGCACTGTTATAATAAAGCTGAACAAGCGGCGACTGGCTGAAAGAATGGTTGAAAACCATATCGATGATTACTGCAATTCCCCGTTTGTGACACTCATCAATGAAGCGTTTATAGTCATTTTTTGTGCCATAGGCCTTGTCTGCTGCAAAGTAGAACGAAGGATTGTAGCCCCATGAGTCGTTGCCCTCGAACTCATTGATGGGCATCAGTTCAATGGCATTAACGCCTAATCGGACAAGGTAGTCAAGGGTATCAATAACCGTTTTGATGTCGCGTGTAGCAACAAAATCGCGAATATGCAACTCATATATAATAAGGTCCTGAGGAGCAGGTGGTGTGAAGGATTGCACTTCCCACTGGTATTGAGGAGCTCCCGGATGCAACACAGATACTATTCCGGTGGTTTTTTCGGCCGGATAAGGCTTGAGGTTCGGATATGTTGTGGCTGGAATGTATTGGTCATTCCATGGGTCGAGTACCTTTTCGGTGTAAGGGTCAGCAATGCGGAGGTTGCCATCCACAAGATACTGATAAGCGTACTCCGTGTCTGGTTGCAGTCCGCTGATGGTGGTCCAGAAGCGCGATCCATCAGGTGTTCGCTTCATATAGCCCGTTTCGTTAAACTCCCACTGGTTGAAATCGCCAATTACAAACACATGATTTTTAAATGGAGCGTGTAATACCAGTGTGACTGTATTGTTGCTGATGTAGTTGATACCATCTACCACGCCCTGAGGTAATGCCTGAGTAACAATGGGCGGACGTACAAAAACCAGCAACGAATCGGTCAGGGTTTGACCAGACCCGTAGGCATAAGCTTTAACGCGTTGGGCACCAGACTGGTTGGCAACAAGATTATAATTGAGCGTTGCTGTGGTGGTGAAGGCCACTTTTTGGCCGTTTACACGGAGAACGGTTGAGTCGGCACCAGAGCTGGCCACCTGAACAGGTACCTGCTGGCCGGGTTCGACAAGCAGTTGCTTTTGGTCGGGTTGAATAATTGAAACGTTGAGACCTCCTTGTGAGACATCATAGTAAATGTCACCACCAGAGGCAGTTTTTCCTTCGAGCCATGCACCATTTACCTGAACAGCGCTGCGAAACACAAATGCCATTTTCAGAATCGTTTCTGCTGCAGGAACTCCATAATACCCCCGAATGCTGGGACTTATGGTGAGATGATATAGATTAGGGTTGTTGGCATCGCGGGTCATTTTGGCCTTAGGAATATTCACACCCCAGTTTGCAACAACGTACTTCCAATCAGAACCACTGGTGCTAAGGTTGGTAATCACCCCGGTGTGGGCATAAACATCACCAGTATAGTTGAGTAGTCCACGATTGCCCTCAGCTGCATTAAAGGATATAACCACCTGCTGTTGGTCGGTTGGGAAAGGAGGGACAGCAGTGATTAACTGAGCTATGAGCGGAAGGCTTGCTGCCGCTATGAAAAAGACGAATAGGGTAATTATACGGTTCATGCGTCTGTTATGTTGATTTTCCAAAGATATACAAACCAAAATTGCTTTGACAAATTTCTACCTTAAACAGCCCAGACGCATTTGCAAAGGATTGCACAAAAAAAGCGGACACAATGCCCGCTTTTTATCAAACCAATATGAGCTTAAAAACTATTCAACGTTATTCCAACGGCAAAGGGGTAGAGTTCCGGACCACGATCCTTGATAAACATGGGGGTGAGCGAATAATTGGCAAACAGGTTTACTATCCCCCAGCCGGCACGCAAGCTGGCGTCCAGCTTAAACGGATTTTGCTGAAAGCCGTTGAAGTCCTTAACGATATTGCGGCGCGAAGCTCCGGGACTTACCAAAGTGCCGGGCACGATGCTGCCAAGTTGATCAGTGAAGTAGTATGGTTTGTTTGCTTCGAGGTAATACAGCTTGGTGTGTGTGCTGAACCTCCAGCCACCAACAACACCAAGAGCTATGTGTGCTTTTTCTTTGCGCTTGGTTGCATTGGTCTGTAATTCAAAAAACAAGGGAACAGTAAGGTAAGTATTGACCAGCTTACTCTTTTTCATGCCCACCCCCTGAATGTGATACCCCTGGACGGCTTTGTTTTCGCTGCGAAGCATAACGTTATTATCGAACCGATAGTTGTTCCAGGTAAGCCCGAGGCCACTTACAATACCAAAGGTCCGGCTCTTGTTCAGCGGGATGTTTTGCTCATAAAAATTCAGATTTACTGCCACACTTTTTTCCATCATAAGGTCAAGATAATCGGCAGGCATGTTCAGGCTGAAGTCGGGTGTGAGAAACCCATTGAGCCCCAGATCAATGCCAGCCCAATGACCTTTGAACCTATGGCGTTTGTTGCGCTTGAGCGCCACATTACCCTTTTCGTCAACTACCAGTTTGCGGTCGCCGACCTCGACAACTGTCGAGTCGCCTTCAACTACCCGTATTTTAACATTACCAACGGTAACACTCACTGTATCAGCATTGGGACGGGGCGGCATCGGTGGGATAGGCGTTGAATTGAATGACTGATTTTTCGTTTCAATGCGGGCAGGTTCCTTATCATAGCGCACTTTTGCAACACCTGATGTGTTGGTAGTCAATAGGTCTTTCGCATTCACCATTGCATCCGAAGCACCTGACCCTGTCACAGAGGTTGAGATGGTATGCAGCGAACCTGCAACGAGCTTAGTTGCACCACTCATATCGATGCTGTGATTGTCAGCAGTGCCGGTCAATGTAATCTTTGCAGCTCCAGAGATAACAGAATGCAGTTTACCTGTCGTCAAATCGAGATTCATCACTGTTGCCCCACTGCTTTTAAGGGTAAGCAATTCGCTTGAAATAGAACCTTCGGATTTAACTTTCACTGCACCACTGACATCCAGTAAATTGATATCCTTAAAAATCACTGTGAGTTCAAGTCTGGTAGCTTTGCGAATCCCTGAAGCGCTAAGCTTGAGCGTGCCATTACTCACCTTTGATTCCACCAATGGCACCAGATTCTCATCGGTTTCGATGATAAGCTGATGATTGTCCGACTGAATAAGTGTGAGGCTAATAGCACCACTCGCTTCAACAGCATTAAAAAATGGCAGATCATTTGTAATGGCGATAACCTTTCCATTGCCAATGGTCTGTGCAATTATTCCTGAAGAAATAAAAGCCATTATCAAGGTAAGAATCATCTGTAGTGTAATCTTTTTCATGTTCTTCGTTTTTTAATTACATCTCATTGGACGTGACAGAAGGTCTAATGTTACAGCATTGCATATTTTTTTTCCTAAACCAGTTTTTATCTAAGTAATTTTGGCCTCTGATGATTGATATCACGCTAAGTATACTTTTTTCGACCTCGATACTGGTGTTTTTCCGACTGCTGAAACCAGCTGCCGGTGCCACATTACAGGTTATCACTATAAATTATTTTGTTGCCTCATTGCTGGGCATGGCAACTGCAGGTAATGCTGTAGCAGGAGGCTTCATGCGATGGCCCGGGTGGATGCCTGTTGCTTTAGTATTGGGCTTCATTTTTATTGGCACTTTTTTTCTGTTTGCGCTTTCCTCCCGGCAGGCGGGCGTTGCCCTCACTGCTGTAGCCAGTCGAATGTCGGTTCTCATACCTGTTCTTGGGGGGGTGCTACTATTCGGCGAAAGCGGCGGAGTATCCAGATGGATTGGTGTTGTGCTGGTATTTCCGGCTTTTTATTACACCTTATATAAAAAGGACAAAAAAGGACGTCTCAGCCCAAAACAAGCCATCCTTCCTTTTGCCTTATTGCTGGGCACAGGCATGAACGACCTGTTAATGAATTACGCTACCAGAAAATTTTATCCTGTTGACCTGTCTTTCATGCTGGCCATAATATTCAGCATTGCATTTATAATTGGATTTATTATATTGTTATTCAGCATATTAAAACATAGAAATCCATTCCTTGTGACCTTATTACCGCACGGCATCCTACTTGGAGTTATAAATTATGCGTCCACCTTTTTCCTTTTGCGTAGCATGAACCAGTTTGAGGCTACCCTGCTTTTTCCGATTGTTAATGCAAGCATTGTTGTGCTGGCGTCCATCATCGATATCATATTCTTTGCTCATCGCCCAAACCGTTGGCAAATTGCAGGGATTGTTCTTTCGCTCATTGCAATAGTATTAATTACCCGCGGATGATGGCTGAGACTGATGTTTATGTTACACTTGGCAGTGTTGGCGAAGGTGTTTTCAAGGACAAAGGCAGTCGTTTTCTTGCTTTTGCGCATCATGTAACTACTGAGAATGAAGTAAATAGTTTGTTGACACAATACAGAAAGAAATATTACGATGCCCACCATCATTGCTATGCATGGGTGCTTGGACCTGACAGGAAACGGTTCAGGACCAACGATGACGGCGAGCCTGCCGGAACAGCAGGAAAACCCATCTTCAACCAAATCTTGTCGGCAGGTTTAACTGATGTGATGATTATTGTTGTACGCTATTTCGGTGCAATTAAACTGGGCACATCAGGTCTGATCACTGCATATAAAACAGCAGCAAAAGATGCCATAAGCTATGCCGATCACATTCATAAAACTGTAGATGAGTCTATTACAGCAGTTCTGCCATACAACCTTATAAACGAGGCAATGCGTATTTGTAAGGATGAGGGGGTGGTCCCAAAACTTCATTACTCGTCTGAGAACATCTCGCTCAGCTGCCTGGTAAGAAGAAGTTGTGCAAAAAAATTCAGGGAAAAACTCGAAGCAATCTACGGCATCGATCTACTTCCTAAATAAAACCTTTGTCCTGCAAGGGTTTCACGAAACCTTGGAATTTAAATCTAAGCATTAAGCCTATTGAGAAAAAAAAATCGAAAAATCAAGCGCAAAAAAGCTTTTTTTTTCACTTTTTTTCACACATTTTTGTTGAAAACGAAAACGCTGGTTTTAGCTAACTTAAACGTGTCATTATCAGCACAGTTTGTTTTCTAGGTGATAAGGGTTGTTTTTAAAAAACACAGTCGATTGAATAACAGTGGGTTATGAGTAGCAGGCATATTGATGTTTGGAATAACTGTCTGAAAGTGATTAAGGACAATGTTCATTCTCAAAGTTATAAAACTTGGTTTGAGCCAATTAATCCAGTTAAACTGGAGAAAAACGTACTTACTATTCAGGTGCCTAGTCAGTTCTTTTACGAATGGTTAGAAGAGCATTACATCATGCTGCTCAAAAAAACCATACGGAAGGAGCTGGGACCGGAAGGAAGGCTCGAATACAGTATTATTGTTGATAACAATCAAGGCAATGGCCAGCCCTTGTCTGTCAATTATCCTACGAGCAATCATCATGCCACCAAGAATCCATACGTATCCATGCCCATCGACCTAAACAAGGGCACTTCAAAGGAAATTCCCAATCCATTCATAATTCCCGGGCTCAAAAAGATTAAGGTTGAATCGCAATTGGTTGAGCGTTTCAGCTTCGAAAATTTCATTGAGGGCGATTGCAACCGGCTGGCGCGATCAGCTGGCTATGCCGTTGCCGAAAACCCAGGCAAAACAGCTTTTAATCCACTTTTGCTCTACAGTTCTACGGGGCTTGGCAAAACCCATCTTGGGCATGCAATCGGCCTGCATGTAAAAAACAACTTTCCCGACAAAACTGTTCTTTATGTTCAAACTGAGCAGTTTATCAACCAGTTTGTAGAAGCCTCAAGAAATAAAAACCAGAACGATTTTGTCCATTTCTACCAGATGATTGATGTACTAATCATTGATGACATTCAGTTTCTTGCCGCAAAAGACAAGACGCAGGATGTTTTCTTTCACATATTCAATCATTTGCACCAATCGGGCAAACAACTGGTAATCACCAGCGATAAACCACCTGTTGAGCTCAAGGGGATGGAACAGCGCCTGCTATCGCGCTTCAAGTGGGGACTGGCTGCCGACCTGCAGACCCCTGAATATGAAACCCGCATTGCCATTCTAAAAAAGAAAGCCTACAACGATGGCATCGAAATACCTCAGGAAGTCATAGAATATCTTGCTCGCTCCATCAACACCAATGTGCGCGAAATGGAAGGAGCGCTCATCTCTCTCATAGCCCAGTCATCCCTCAACAAGAAGGCCATTACGCTGGAGCTGGCACGTCAGATGATTGACAAATTCGTCAAAAACACTGTTAAGGAAATCTCTATCGATTACATACAAAAAGTGGTTTGCGACCATTTTGGTTTACCCGTTGAGCAACTCAATACCCGAACACGAAAACGCGAAGTAGTTCAGGCCAGGCAGGTAGCCATGTATTTTTCAAAAAAACACACCAAATTATCGCTGGCAACCATCGGGATGCACTGTGGCAATAAAGATCATGCAACCGTACTTCATGCATGCAAAACGGTTACCAATCTGCTCGAAACTGACAAACGATTCAGAACGAATCTATTAGAAATTGACAAGAAACTTCAGCAATAGCTTCAGTTTCATTAACTCCCTTCCCTGGCGTTTTTATCTTACATCGCGTGTTCGCTCTTTTGGCCTATTTTTACCATTGCCATTTCAGGAAAAGTAATTTTTCGATATGAAGATTGAACATGTGCCTGCAGCGGCTGACATTGTTGAAGCCCAAAAGAGGATAGAACCATACATCCATCACACCCCCGTCCTGAAATCAGCAATGATAAACGCGATTGCTGGCTCAGCGCTATGGTTCAAATGCGAAAACTTTCAGAAAGCCGGCGCTTTCAAGTCTCGCGGTGCACTGAATGCCCTGCTACTGATGACAGATAAGGAACGAAGTGCTGGTGTTGCAACACACTCAAGTGGCAACCATGCCGGTGCCCTTGCCAGAGCAGCAAAAGCACTTGGAACTCATGCTCATATTGTTATGCCTGTCAATGCACCCACATCAAAAGTGGCTGCAGTGCAAGAGTACGGCGGCAAAATCACCTTTTGCGAACCCACTTTGGCTGCACGCGAACAAACCCTTAAAACAATCATCTCCCAAACCGGAGCAGCTGAGGTTCACCCCTATAACAATTACGATATCATTGCAGGCCAGGCCACCTGTGTAATCGAAGCCATCGAAATCATGCCCGTGCCTGATTATGTACTTTGTCCCGTCGGGGGAGGAGGCTTGCTCAGCGGAACACTTCTAAGTATAAAATACTTCTCGCCAACAACACGTGTAATTGCCTGTGAACCAAAAGGCGCTGATGACACCTGGAAATCATTTCAAACCAAAACACTGATGCCCAGCACAAAGCCTCAAACTATTGCTGATGGCCTTTTAACATCGCTGGGCAGCCTTACATTTCCCATAATCATGGAAAATGTTTTCGATGTGATTACTGTTGAAGATGATGAAATAGTGCGAGCAATGAAGCTGGTTTGGGAGCGCATGAAAATCATCATCGAACCAAGTTCTGCAGTTCCTGTCGCAGTAGCTCTGAAAAATCACAGCTTCCTGAAAGACAAGAAAATCCTGATCATCATTTCGGGAGGTAATGTTGACCTTGACAAACTTCCTTGGCATGCCTAAAGGAAAGTTGTTTCTGGTACCTTCGCCATTGGGCAATCAGGATCCGCTGCTCGAAATACCGGCGGCAGCATTAAATGCCCTTCTAAATACCGACTACTTTATAGTTGAAGATATCCGGACTGCCCGGAGGCTTATTGCCAGTCTGCCCGGTCACAAGCCTATTGATAAGCTGCAATTTCAGGAAATGGGAAAACACAGTGCAATACACCATGCCATTGGGTTTCTACAATTTGCTGTTGATGGTCACGATATTGTACTGCTAAGCGAGGCAGGTTCGCCCTGTGTGGCCGATCCCGGAGGTTCGGTTGTTGCCGCCGCACATCGTATGGGATTATCAATCATACCATTGGCAGGGCCATCGTCGATAATACAGGCATTGATGGCATCAGGTCTGAATGGCCAGCAATTTTGCTTTCATGGCTATCTTCCAGTTGATAAAAGTTCGCGTAACGATGCTATCAGGAATGCAGAAAGAAACATGCTCGCAACAGGCCAGACACAAATTCTTATTGAAACACCCTTCAGAAACGACCAAATGCTTGGCAGCCTTATTGAACAATGCGCACCATCGACCATGTTGTGTGTAGCGATTGGCATTGCGACAACAAGCGAGTGCATCCGAACCTACCCGGTGAGCTGGTGGAAGGCCAACAAACCCGCACTCGGTAAAATACCAGCTGTTTTCGTGTTTGGGGAAAGCCTGATTTATAATCAGTGATGATGTCCGTGAGGGCCATGCACATGACCGTGTGCAAGCTCTTCGGCAGTTGCGTCGCGCACCTCGAGCACTTTTCCCGTAAAATATAGGTTGATGCCGGCAAGTGGGTGGTTAAAGTCCATAACAACGCCTTCATTGGTGACGTCCAGCACTATGCCATCAACCGGATTTCCGTCCTGATCCTGCATGGTGATCTGATTGCCAATTTCAAGCAGACCATCCTCTACAACACCATCGATCTCGAACATGCTTTTCTCAAGAGTGTAAACTACTTCGGGATTGTGCTCACCATAGGAACCAGCAGCCGGAATGCCAAAACTAAAACTATCTCCAGCGACAAGGCCTTCCAGCGCATGTTCAAATGCCGGTAACAGACTACCTACTCCAAAAAGATGAACAAACGGACTTTCCTTTTCCACTTTCTGGATCAGGTCGCCATTGGCATCGTCTTCACGCAGCTCGTAAACGAGCGAAACAACTTTGTTATTACCTACTTTCATGAAATGGATATTATTCTGGATAACTGAACGGGCATGACATCAATCTCCCTTAGCCTGATCCTGATGGATTAATTTTTTAGCAAAGGTAACATTAAATTTCTGAGAAACACCCATCCGCAGGCAGATAATAGAACAACATTAATCGCTGTTTTTCAAAGCATTATACCATTGTCATTTTTACTTGACGTAATCCTGACATAGAATTAAAATGCGCGTCATCACACAGTTTCCTGCTAGTTTCATTGGCAGAAATCAATTGTTAAATTTGCAGCTTAAATTTTTTAATGCTTTCTTTGCCACCTATTGAGGTTTGACCGGGCACTTGCACGGATTGGAATTGGAAAGATGAAGCATTACTTTGCAGCTGACCAACCTGAAACTTTTAAGCAATTCCGCATTGGACCCGGAAAACGTGGATTTGATGTTCTGTTTTCATTAATTGTTTTAATATTTGCCTCGCCATTGATGCTATTGATTGCTCTGGCAATCAAACTGGAATCGAAAGGCCCTGTCATTTATCGGTCGAAGCGAATCGGAACGGGATTTGACACTTTTGACTTTTTCAAATTTCGTTCCATGCACATTGGCTCTGATCAACAGCTTGGCTCGCTTTCCGATCTCAATCTATATCTTATTCACAAATCGAAGAATCTACTCACCAGCGAAGCAGATAAATGCCCCCATTGTGCGGCATTGGGCAGTCATTGTTCACCATTGCTCTATATTGATGGTCATGCGATTTGCGAAAACTGGTACTTTGAGCTTAAAAACCGGACAAAGAAGAACGTAACCTTCTTCAAGGTTAAAGATGACCCGCGAATCACAAAGGTTGGGCGATTTATCAGAAGGTTTAACCTTGACGAACTACCACAGTATTTTAATGTTCTGAAAGGTGATATGTCAGTGGTTGGAAACCGGCCATTACCGCTCTACGAAGCTGAAAAACTGACTACCGATCAGTTTGCTTACCGGTTTCTTGCTCCAGCAGGGATCACCGGGCTCTGGCAAATACAAAAAGATCGTTATAAATCGGAGGAAGAACGTATTGCCCTCGATAACCAATATTCGTTGATTGCCTCTCCAAAAATGGATCTGATCATTATCTTCAAAACCATTCCGGCGCTCTTCAGACACACAAACATCTAAGAGTCTGCTGACCAAAAAATTTCTGATCACTCCACCACTTCATTGAGCCCGCTGGCTGGTGTTGGCCATCGCAGATCACTCGCCTTTATTACAGCCTCGCTTCTAATAAACCGGAATTCAGCGGGTTAGTATGCACCGAGGTATTTACGAAGCAGCCATTCTGCCGAAAGCAAAATCAGCAAAAGGGCCAATGCCCATAATTGACCCAGAACCGGACTGAAAAGCAAACTGTAACTTGCAGTGCTTGTTATGCGGCTATCATTACTGATGAGCTGGCTGAGCGTTTCGATCTGATCGAAATGCAGATATGATCCTCTAGTAAGCTGAGAGATGCCGCGCAGCAAGCGGTGATTAGCCTGAAGATTTGTTAGCTCAGGCGATTCGGTGGAGACAGTGAATTTTCCTGTGAGGCTGAGCTTTTCACCAGCCAGCATTGTTTCAGCTTGGTACTGGTAATCACCTGGGGGCAAGCGGCCGATGTTGAGTTGGTAGTTCAGGTCATCTGTTCGATAAAAAGCATAATCGTAACCAACATCATTACCTTTGATGGTCATCAATAATTCGGGATCATTAACAAGCTCCATGCTTTGGTTATAGAGCTCAGCCCTGAAGCTGATTTCTTCGTTTCGCAAAAAGATACTTTCTGCAAAAAGTCTCAGACGGCGCTCATCAGTCCTGATAATCAGGTAATTGATGGTCTTTCGAATAAGATCATTAACAGCTTCATTGCTGCTGTTTCGCTGATATTCTGTCAGACGCCACCGCCAGAGGCCTGTCCCCGTTAAAAACGCCATGCGTCGGCCAGGGTTCTCATAAAAACTCAGCAGAGGATAGGCTGTTTCAACACCACGGAGCCTTTGTCGCAGCAGCAGATTGGCAGGTGCAAGAACTTCCCAGTCAGAAAGAAGTGTATTGAGCGCCGGCAACACTGCAATTCTATCGTACTGCCAGTCCTCAAGTTTAAACAACCCGAAGGTTCGCTCCGGTATTGCAAAAGCATCAGCTGATGAGGCCTGACTGAAGGGTCGCATTCGATACACATCCTGAATCTGGTTAAAAGCCTTAGCATCTGTCCTAACTCCGCTAATAAACCATACAGGCAGGCCCGGATTGCTGCGGATGAACTGGAACAACTTTTCATTGCTGCTTCCCTGCATTGGAAGCTCATGCAGAATGAGCATATCCGGAATCTTGTCGGGCACTGTCCATGAGCTTATGTACGCTTCTTCAATGTTGTAGTAATCCTCTGTTGCCGCCCGTATAGCCCCCAGATCAGGGTGTGGGGCAGCAGCAAGCATGAGGATACGCTGCCTCTGTCCCATGACTTCCACAAAAAACTCTCTTTTATTATTAAACAGAATCCTTTCGTTTTCAACACCTTCTACCTGTACTAATAATCTCCTCTGACCGGAAGGCGCATCTTTTACCAGAAAGTTAACTGCAGATTCAGCATCGCGAGTACCAGCAATACGCTCAATCTGACCTACCAGCCTGCCGTCCATAAACATGCTGATAGTGATCTTCGCACCAGCAGCATCGCGCCAGTTAAAGGAAACTTCGACGGGAAATTCGGTATTCGACCAAACTACCCTGTTGTAACGCACATCGGTGATGGCAAGGTCGGGATAACTCGAAGTGTCGCCCATCCCAATTGTGTAAACCGGAAAAGGAAGCTCAACTGAAGTAAGCATTGGATCGATGCCGCTGTTATATATTCCATCAGAAAGAAGAACAACGGCGCCTACATTTTGTCTGTAAAAATATCCCGGGAGCAGCCTGAGCGCTTCGGATATATCGGTTCGTTCATCGTTGAAATCCGGTAATTGATCTGGAACCAGGCGCTTACCAAAAACAAAATGAACCGGTTGAAGACGGTCATCGATTTTTGCTTCTATTCCGGCAATCAGACTTTTGTATTTTTCAGTAAAGTCCGACAAGCTGTCGTGAGCTGTCACCGAAGCTGAGTTATCGTGCAAAAAAACCAGTTTAGGTTGCTGTATAGTTTTTCGGCTTTGTCTGAAAAAAGGACCGAGCAGAAGACCTGTAATCAGGGTAACGGTAATAAAACGTAATACAAATAAAACGAAGTTCGCTCTGACTGAGAAAGCTCTTTTACCGGTGCTGTAATATAATATATATGCATAGCCAAGCCCGGCAAGCAATGCAGGAAAGACTAGCCAGAGCGATAGCTCAGTGAGCAGGCGAAAATCCTGAAACATGAACTAGTTATGTTTGAGCTGGTGCAGCAGTCCGAAGCAGGCAATTACATGCTCATTCCACCGCAAACGCTTATTATCTGTCCAGTAACATAAGCTGACAAGTCGGAAGCAAGAAAAACTGCCACATCGGCCACATCATCAGGCTTGCCACTGCGACGGAGTGGAATGGACGCAATCCACTGCTGACGAACATCATCGGGCAGTTTATGTGTCATTTCTGTTTCAATAAAACCAGGAGCAATGGCATTGCAGCGCACACCACGGCTTCCCAGCTCCTGTGCGATGGACTTAGTAAAACCAATCATTCCGGCTTTAGAGGCACTGTAGTTCGATTGACCGGCATTACCGTTCACCCCAACCACTGAACTCATATTTATAATAGAGCCCCCTCTTTGTTTTATCATGGTTCGCTGAACAGCTTTTGTCAGGTTGAAAACTGACTTCAGGTTGACAGCCATCACCATGTCCCAATCCTGCTCGGTCATACGCATCAACAAGTTGTCGCGGGTAATACCAGCATTATTAACGAGGATATCGAGCCGGCCAAAATCGGCAATGATCTGTTCTGCAAGCTTTTCACTATCTGTCGTTGAGGCTGCATTCGATGCATAACCTTTTGCACTGACTCCCAATTCCTGCAACTCCTTTTCGGTGTTTTCCATGATCTCATCGCGGTTCAGATCCGAAAAGGCCACAGCAGCACCTTCGGCTGCAAAACGCATAGCTATCGCCTTGCCAATACCCCTTGATCCCCCTGTAACAAGGGCAACTTTTCCTTCGAGAAGTTTCATACTTGTTGTTTTGATTTGCAGCCAAAAGTAAGGCAATTTTGGCAAATCAGCCTATGCTTCCACGTCAGCGGTTTGCGAATGCTATTCAAAGAATGGTTCGATATGTACCCCCACGTGGGTTTGATTGCCATAACGCCTGCGCAATGCTACCTCAATGGCAGTGGCAATTTCGTGTGACGCTTCCACAGTGAGGGTTTTGTCTACCTTAACATGCACCTCAATGGCGACCACATTACCTATCTTTCTGGTCTTCAGCCGGTGAAACGACTTTACGCCTTGCTGACCGCTAATAAGCGATGAAATTTCTTCAATTAAATGGCCAGGCAATGAGGCTTCGAGCAACTCGCGGACGCTTGGCATGCCAAGGTCCCAGGCCGCTTTGGCAATGAAAACGCTGACCACCATGCCCGCTATCGGATCGAGTATCCGCCAGCTCTCTCCAAGAAAAATGGCACCTCCAATACCAAGTGCCGTGCCGATTGAAGAAAACGCATCTGAACGATGATGCCAGGCATTGGCTATCATGGCAGGACTATTGATCCGTCTGCCCACTCTTTTGGTCCAGCGAAATAGCCACTCCTTGACCGTTATACTTAGTAGAGCAGCCCACAGTGCTATTGAGCCGGGTTTGCTCAGGACTTCTCCTGTAAATCCGTCAACAACCTTCTTGAGCGACTCCCAGAAAATGGCAACACCCACCACCATAAGGGCAAAGCTGATAATCATGGTAGCAAAAGTCTCATACTTGCCATGACCATAATGGTGTCCGTCATCGCTCTCCTTGCCTGAAATATGAACGAATGTAAGCACAACAAGGTCGGTGACAATATCGGATAAACTGTGAAAACCATCGGCAAGCATAGCAGCACTCCTTCCAAACACACCAGCTGAAATTTTGGCTGCCGTGAGCAAAACATTTACCAGCATGCCGGCAATCGTTATTCGGGTGGCCACTCGGCCTCGGTCGAGGTTTGTCATAGGCATTTCAAATTTACGTAATGAGGCAGGCAATTCCTCACACGATAAAAAAAATCCTGCCGGTATGATAGCCGGCAGGAAGTCACTTTTCCAGGATGAGGATCAACCCACTTCCTGACCCACTTTTGAATATATTTCATATGTATCGCGGGCAATCATAAATTCCTCATCGGTAGGAATTACCATTACCTTAACCTTCGAATCCGGTTGACTGATTACCACTTCTTTGCCACGAATGGACATAGATTTTTCAGTATCGATGTTTACACCCATAAACTCCAGGCCTTCGAGCGATTTTGTACGCGTGATGGTATCGTTCTCACCAATCCCACCCGTGAAAACGATCAGATCTACACCACCCATGGCGGCTGCGTATGCACCAATGTATTTACGCACCCTGTACTGATAGATCTCCATGGCCAATCTGGCCCTTTCGTTACCCTGTTCGGCGGCAATTTCAATGTCGCGCATATCCGACGAGATACCCGAAATACCCAGCATGCCCGAGAACTTATTCACCAGCGTGCTGGTATATTGAATGCTCGTCTCCTCCTTGTCGGCAATATACAGCAAGGCGCCTACATCTAGGTCGCCACAACGCGTGCCCATAACAAGTCCTTCGAGGGGTGTCATGCCCATGCTGGTGTCCACCGAACGGCCCCTGTCAATGGCTGCAAGTGATGCACCATTGCCAAGATGACATGTGATGATGCGTAGGGCATGAATATCGGCACCCAGTATTTCGCATGCCCTGCTCGAAACATATTTATGGCTTATGCCATGAAAGCCGTATCGGCGAATCTTGTATTTCTCGCACAAAGCATACGGAAGACCATACAGATAAGCCCTCGGAGGCATCGTTTGATGAAAAGCCGTATCGAAAACACCCACCTGAAGCACATCAGGCAGCAAATCCTTCATTGCATAGATTCCTTTAAGGTTTGGCGGATTGTGCAGAGGGGCAAGGTCAACGCATTCTTCAAGGGCTTCGATGACCTCGTCGGTAATCATGACACTTCCCGAAAATTTTTCACCGGCATGAACCACCCGGTGGCCAACAGCCGTTATCTCATCCAGTCTTTCGATTGATCCGTATTTCTTACTGATCAGTACACCAAGCAAATACTCGATGCCTGATTGATGATCGAGGATATCTCCTTCCAGCTTAGCTTCAAGGCCATCGTTGCGTTTATGCTTGATGGCAGCCCCTTTAAGCCCGATCTTGTCAACAATTCCTTTTGCGAGCACAACCCTTGCAGGCATGTCGAATAACTGGTATTTAATTGATGAACTTCCACAATTGAGAACAATTATCTTCATTGCTTCTATATTTATTTTGAGCTATTTAATTACTGCACACGTTACAGTATGATCCACCGGCTTGCCTGAACGATAATTATAGAATCCGCGTCCGGTAAGGCGTCCGAGGTATCCGGCTCGTACAAGACGTTTAATGATTGGTGAAGGCTTGTACTTTTTATCGCCATACTCCTGATAAAGGTTCTCCATATAGCGCAGCACCTTGTCGAGTCCAATACGGTCGGCCATTTCAAAGGGACCAAGCAGGTATCCGGTCGATTCGCGCATGGCCTTGTCGATATCCGTTACCGATGCGATACCTTCCATGAGGATTTCGCAGGCTTCGTTGATGGTAACCACCAGCATCCGTGTAACGATATTTCCGGGTGATTCGTTGAGGCGGATCACCATTTTGTTGATCATTCGGGCGAAACGTTCAGCTACGTCATAAGCTTCGTCGCTCGTATTTGTTGCACGCACCACTTCAATGATATTTGTTTTGCTGATGGGCAGTATGAAATGCATGCCTATCGCTCTTTCAGGTTTGCTGAGCACGCTGCTCAGATCGCTGATCATCAGGGTGGCAATGTTGCTGGCGATGATGGCGTCGGGCCCGACAACAGCCTCGATGTTTCTGAAAATCTCGCGACGGATATCCAGACTCGTACCCTTCTTTTTCGAACTGATTGCTTCAATAACAATATCGCAGTCGGACAGATCCCTGTAGTCTGTAGTCCCGGAAATACGGCTGAGAATGGCTCGTTTTTCGCCCGGCGTTAAACCCCAATGATTAATCACCTCATCCAGTGCAAGCCCAATACTATGAATTGCTTCCCTGACCTTTTCCTCGTTAAGGTCAAGAAATACAACATCTAGTCCATATTCACTCACCGTTCGGATAACCTCCTGACCAACGGTGCCTGCCCCGACCACCCCAATTTTGTGTATGCTGCCTTTGGGCTGGGGACGTTTGCCCAAACTGAAATCAGCTAATGATTCACTCATATTATTTGTGTTAATGATTGCATTTGTTTATTGGCCTGATTGGCTGTGATGGCAACAAGGTTGACGATATCATCCACCGAGCAGCCTCTCGAAAGATCGTTGATTGGCGCAGCAAGACCTTGAAGTATAGGGCCAATGGCTTCGGCCCCTGCCAGACGTTGCACAAGTTTATAGGCAATATTGCCAGCCTCGAGCGATGGAAAAACGAGCACATTAGCCCGTCCGGCTACGTCCGAGCCGGGTGCTTTTAACAGACCTACCGATTGAACAAGGGCAGCGTCGGCCTGAAGTTCACCGTCGATGGACAGCGAAGGGTTTAGTGAGCGTGCAATTCTGACAGCTTCAACAACCTTGTCAACCCTCTCGTGCTTTGCGCTGCCTTTGGTGCTGAAGCTCAGCATGGCGACACGTGGTTCAATTCCAGCAATACGATATGCCGTTTCGGCTGAGAGCAAGGCAATTTCGGCAAGTTCTCCAGCTGATGGATCGGGATTGACCGCACAATCGGCGAATACCAGAATGCCCTTTTCACCATAATTATCATTGGGAAGCAACATGATAAATGCACCCGAAACCGCACTGACTCCCTGCTGAGTCCTGATAATCTGAAAAGCCGGACGAAGTACATCGCCGGTGGTATTGACCGCACCGGCAACCTCGCCATGCGCCCTGCCATCCTTGATCATTAATACGCTCAGATAAAGCGGATTCTTCACCAATTCCAAAGCCCCCTCATATGTCAATCCCTTCGACTCGCGCAATTCGAAAAGCAGATTGGCATAATAGGGCATTTCATGGTGATGAAGAGGATCGACAATGGTAGCATCCTGCAGATTGAAAAGCGCATTCGCTTTTGCAAACTTTTCGATTACCTCAGGAGAACCAATCAGGATAAGTTCAGCGAGTTGTTCTGCAAGTATAGTGCTGGCGGCTCTGAGCGTCCGGTTTTCATTGCCTTCGGGTAAAACTATTGTGCGTCTGGCATTCTTTGCCCTCCGACGGATGTCTTCAATAAAACCCATTTGTTGAGGAGATATGATAGAAAATGGTAAGTATTTCGTTTTGGCGTTGCAAAATTACCGATTTCCATCCAGATGGGGGCGATTGAATGTTAATAGAATAACAATAGATTGTTTATCCTATAGTACTGATATTGTGTAAGTTAAATATTAAATAACTTATCTAAATTCAATATAAATTACTATTTTTGCCGGCTGTAATCCAATGGCCAACGATGGGCTTGTCCGATTTATATCCGTATAGTCAGAAAGAAAAGACTGCTCAATCCATAATCCTTCATGGAAAAGATGGATTCTGGGAGCTATATCCGCCTTTGAAACGCATGGAGATGGGCAAGCTCATTACAAAGGATAAACAGGCTGTAATGGAGATTAAGCCCATCAATACCATAGCCCGACCCCTTTACTCACAATGGCTTGGCAATATTACCCTGCTCGCCTTTGCCATCATGGTATTTTTCAGGCTCACTTATCCTCGCAGATTTATTCAGTTTTTCAAGGCTGCAGTGAGCAACAAGGGCATGCATTTATTGCTTCGCGAATGGAGCCCGATGAATATTTTATCGCTGGTTTTCAGCCTGATGCACACAGTTGGTTTTGCCTTTTTCATTTATTCAGGTTTAGCGGTTCTCGGAGTGCCCTTGTCGTTCACCAACAGCTGGATTGCTGATGTTGCTGTCTTGTCGGGTATCACCACTTTTGTTGTTTACGGCAAATACGTCACCATTGTTTATCTCTCGTGGATGTTTCAACTTAGCGAAAGTGGCAAACGATATCTGGCTAACCAGATCGTATTCAGCTTTTTATTTAGTCTTATTTTGTTTCCGGTACTTCTGACAATGATCTATAACCCATCTACCACAGCGCTAATCACTTCCGGCATATTGCTGGTGGCACTCCATGCGGCGAGGTTGATTCGCAGCTTTGCCATTGGGTTGACTGAAAGACACATCCCATTGCACTATTTATTTTTGTATCTTTGCACCCTCGAAATCGTTCCGCTTGTCCTGTTGCTAAAGGCTGTGAGTATAATCGTCTCAGGTCAATCCTTTGCCTGATCTTTCGATTATACATGCCTGATCATCAATGACGAGGGCGACCATAAAGAAGAGGTTTTAGCCGATGAAAATCAAAAAGGTACTGGTTTCTCAACCCAAACCCGTAGATTTTGAGAAGTCGCCTTACGGTGAACTTGCAAAAAAATATGGCTTTCAGATTGATTTCTTCAAGTTTATCAAGATTGAAGATGTACCCGCCAGACAGCTGAGACAGGAAAGACTGAACCTTGGCGATTACTCCGCCGTCATTCTCACAAGCCGCAACGCTGTGGATCATTACTTTCGTATTGCCAAGGAAATGCGTTTCGAAGTTCCCGAAACAATGAAGTATTTCTGCATTTCCGATTCCACGGCTTTTTACCTCCAGAAATACGTCCAGTTCCGAAAGCGAAAGATCTTTTATGGTAAACAAAGCTTTCAGGACCTTATGGATGTCATCCGAAAGCATAAAGAAGAGAAATTCCTCCTGCCCTGCTCCGATATTCACAAAGATACCATGGTGGAACTACTGGAAGAAAACGCAATTAATTTCCAGAAAGCAATCATGTACCGCACTGTGGCCTCTAACCTGAATGGCATAAAACTTGAAGATTACGACCTGATTGTGTTTTTCAGCCCTGCCGGAATCAAATCACTACAGCAGAACTATCCCAAGTTCAAGCAAGGCGAATTGCTTTTCGGTGCCTTTGGCCAGAGTACTTGTGAGGCGGTTATTGAAGCCGGCTACGAACTTCACATCCCGGCTCCTACCAAGAATAGCCCCTCAATGACTATGGCTATTGAGGAGTTCATAATCAACGAGCTGAAAAAGAACGGCAAAAAAAAATAATTCCTCTCCGGAATTTCTTGTTTTTACCACACAGTGCCAAAACAGACTGGCAGTAATCTTTTTTTTGAGCTTCTGTAACCTTTACCAACCCGGCACGTAATACGCCCCTTAACAACACCAGCCATTGCCGCATCCTGTGACCCAGGCCAGTGTTTATTTTGCGCCCTTCTTCATATCAAACAACCTGAAACCCAAATTAAATGACAAAATCTTTCGATGCCCAAAATCCATCATTGGAGGGCCAGCATACAAATGCCAAGCCACAACATATGCCCACACCCGACACTGTAAAGGTTTTCAACCTGATTGTACTCGACGAAAGCGGTTCGATGATCGCCATCTGGCGTGAAACCATCGATATGGTCAACGGTCTCATCGAAACCATATTAAATGCCCAGAAGGAAAATCCTGAACAAATGCACTATGTCAGTTTTGTGTCGTTCAATTCAAATGGAATAAAAACGCACCTCGAACAAATGCCGGTTGAACTGATCAAAAAAGTAGACGACACAAACTACGTCCCTAATTGTCAAACTCCCCTCTACGATATCATCGGCATCAGCCTCACGCGCCTCGAAAGTGCCATCAGTCAGGAGGCCCAACCAGTTGTGCTTGTTTCTATTATTACCGACGGATATGAAAATGATTCGAAAGTTTTCGACCAACAAACCATCGCTGCCCTGGTAAAACGCCTCAGAAAAAAAAGGCTGGACCATCACCTATATGGGTGCCAACCAGAACGCCGAAGAAGTGGCCATGAGCATAAATATTATAAATGCCCTTAACTTCGATGCGGATCGAGAGGGCGTTGCACTAATGCATCTTAGCGGAGGTTTTTCCATGCAAAAATTCTTCAACGATCTGAAAGATGAGAAAAACAGGATGCGCGAAAAAAGTAATTATTTTAAGGATGGACCTGAATCATAGATTCATTCAGCACCTGAACCCTGATTATTGATTTGCTCCCCTCGTGCAAGCGTTTTCCAGCTAAATCATTTGCTTGAAAACGTTTTCTTTTTTCGTCCGACCTACGACCCCTGGCCAACAGGGTGAACAGCAAAGCTTCTTATTTGGACAGGGTCTAAATTTCGTTCCGGGCATCATTTGTTATTGCTTCTACCAATCTTTAATATAAAAAGTCTTTACTTTTGTTTCGTATTTTTACGAAATACGATATGTCATTCGAACCCATTGGATATTCTGGGCGACAACAGCGGTTTGCCCGTTATGCCAAAGCCCTGGGACACCCTGCCAGGGTGATGATCATCGAATTGCTGCAAGGGCAGCGCTGTTGTTACAGTGGCGATCTGGCTAACGACCTGCCCATAGCACGATCAACCCTTTCGCAACACCTCAGCGAGCTGAAAGACGCCGGACTTATTCAGGGTGAGATCAATCCGCCACGAATTAAATACTGCCTTAATCAAGCCAATTGGGAAGAGTTCAGGGCATTGTTCGAAATGATCGCTTCGCGCGAAAAATCACCCACAAATTTATAATATGAAAACCATATTGATTATAGGTACAGGTTGCGCCAAATGCAAAGCGCTTGAACAACGCGTGCGCGAATACCTGAAAGAGAACGCAATTGAAGCAGATGTGCAGAAAGTGGAGGACATCGTGGACATCATGGCCTACGGCATCATGCGCACGCCCGGGCTGGTGGTGGACGAAAAAGCAGTACTCAGCGGCCGCCTGCCTTCATATGACGAGCTGAAAGATCTGGTTAAGTGAGGTCTCATAACAAACGAATAACAAAGTTTACCATGAAAAAAACTCTTTTAGCCATTCTGATCCTTGCTGCTGCAGCACAGTCCAAGGCCCAGACCAAGAGCGCTGAAAAAAACAAGGCAAAACTGGAGGTGTATTACACCCATGTAACCAACCGCTGCCTGGGCTGCAAGGCCATTGAAAAGGAAACCATCGAAACATTGAACACCGTTTTCAAAGACAATATAAAAAAGGGGGAGGTTGTGCTGCATATCGTCAACGTTGACCTGAAGGAAAACCAGGCTATTGCCGAGCAGTTGCAGGCATGGGGCTCAGGATTGTACCTGGTGAGATCAGGTGATAAAAAACCCATGGCAGACCTCACTCGTGAAGGGTTTTCGCTTGCACGCAGCAAGCCGGTGGAATTCCGGAATGTGCTGGCCGACCAGATCGAACGCCTTCTCAGGAACTAAATCGGGAATCGGTCAACACATGGATTTTCTGCAACAGCTGCTCGACAGCAACACCCTGCCTATTCTCAGCGCCCTGATACTGGGATTGATGACTGCCATCAGCCCTTGTCCGCTGGCTACAAATATTACGGCCATTGCCTTTATAAGTCGAGATATTAAAAACCGGAAAAGAGTCTTTCACAACGGATTAATATACTCTCTGGGGCGGACAATCTCGTACACCGGACTGGGTTTGCTGCTATACTTCGGTGCCAATCAGTTTGCTGTCGCCAGATTTTTTCAGCATTGGGGCGAGCGGGTTTTAGGCCCGCTTCTCATTCTGTTCGGATTGCTGATGCTCGACTTTTTTACGCTGAGGCTGTCTTCATTCGGCAGTTTGAGCGATAAGTTTGTCAACCGAAAAAGCTGGAACCTCTGGCAGGTGTTGATGCTGGGGATGCTGTTTGCTCTTGCGTTTTGCCCATTCAGTGGTGTACTCTATTTTGGCATGCTCATACCGCTAACCGTTGCCAGTCCCGACGGCCTGCTCCTGCCATCGGTTTTTGCAGTGGCCACAGGCTTGCCAGTTATTGTCATCGCCAGGCTGCTTGCTTTTGCCGTTTCGGAAGTGGGAACTTTCTACAATCGTCTGAAAACCTTCGAATTGTGGTTCAGGCGAGTTACCGCTGTGGTTTTCCTGCTTGTGGGCATTTACTACACCTTCATTTTCTTATTCGGCTAAAAAACCGCAATATGGAAACGAAACAGGAAATAAAAAACCTTATCTGGATTATCGCTGTTTTCCTTTTTGCATATTTCCTTCCGATTGACTCAGAATCCTTTACAGGCGCAGTCTTCGCCTCGCTCGATCTGGCACGTTAGTACGCCCGCGAGCATGTGGTGCTATGTTTATTGCCAGCTTTCTTCATTGCAGGAGTAATCAGCGTGTTCGTCAGCCAGGGTTCCATCATAAAATATTTCGGGGCAGGTGCTAAAAAATGGGTAGCATATCTTATTGCCTCGGTTTCAGGCACAATTCTGGCTGTATGCAGCTGCACCATCTTGCCGTTGTTTTCCAGCATTCACAAACGTGGTGCTGGCCTTGGGCCTGCCATTGCTTTTCTTTACTCCGGACCTGCTATAAATATTCTGGCCATTATCCTCACAGCCCAAATCCTGGGATTTGAGATTGGCGTTGCCCGGGTTGTGGGCGCTGTAGCGTTTTCCATTGTCATCGGTTCGGCTATGGCGCTCATCTACCGAAAAGAGGAGAAAGCCAGACGCGATATGCAATCACAATTTCCGGCTGTTCCTGAAAAGCGCCCTATGTGGCAAACCTCTCTGCACTTTTTCTCTCTGGTACTCATTCTCGTCTTTGCCAACTGGGGAGCACCGGCAGGTGATGAAACCAGCGGAGTGTGGTATTCGATCTGGCAAAACAAATGATTGATAACCGCAGTTTTCAGCTTGTTGCTGGCCTTTTCGATGGTTTACATCTTGAAACTCAAATGGACCAATGTCGTGGCCGGTACCATCATCACCGCAGCATCCGCATTTGCCTTTGCCTCGCCTATGGTTCCTATGCTTGTAGGCATTGCCGCTCTAAGTATCATCACCCTGCTGGATAAAAACGATCCCGACAACCGTGAGTGGACAATTGCGAGCTGGGATTATACAAAGCAGATTATGCCCCTGCTTGGGATTGGGGTGGTTATCGCGGGATTTTTGCTTGGCTCCACACACGATAGTACCAGCATCCCAGGCATCGTACCCAACCAATGGGTGAGTAGTCTGGTAGGCGGCAATTCGTTGTTCAGCAACTTCTTTGCCTCATTTATGGGCGCAATGATGTATTTTGCCACACTCACCGAAATACCAATCCCTCAGGGACTTATGGCTTCGGGAATGGGCAAGGGTCCTGCTTTGGCCCTGCTGTTAGCAGGCCCCTCGCTTTCCCTTCCTAATATTTTGGTTATTAGAGGTATTCTTGGAACCCAGAAAACCATAGTTTACACTTTACTTGTAATTATCATGGCCACATTAAGCGGACTGGCTTATGGATTCTTCTTCGGCTGATTTAACTCTTGAACAATTTCATAACCATTGCTTCAATTCGCAAGGTTATAAGTTTATTAGTTCACGCGCAGCCTGGCCCCTGTTGCAGAAGGGTTTGGTTATGGTAGATCTGAGGCCCGATTACGCCAGGGCTGGCAAAGTGCCCGACATCCCGATGTTGCTCAGCATCCCTTATCCGGAGATTGCACTGAGCCTCGCCCTGTTGCCGCGTGATCAACCTGTAATTCTGGCCGATGCGGTAGGTTTAAGGAGCAAGGAATGCATGATACAGCTGAGTGCTCTGGGCTACAACAACATGGTATCGTTGGCCGGGGGCCTGGTTGAATGGGAACGTGAGGGATTTCCTATGAGCGTTGATAAAGCTGAACAGCTTCAGGGGGCATGCATGTGCCAGCTCAGAAAACAAAAAAAGCAACTGAATCGTCCCTCATAGGGGATTACAGCATTTGTGACTTTATTTGTGAAGGTTCCACAAATAGTGAAAAAACCGCCTGAGAGCGGTTTTTACTGTGACCCCGGAGGGACTCGAACCCCCAACCTACAGAACCGGAATCTGGCATTCTATCCATTGAACTACGGGGCCGATTCGGACTGCAAAATTACAATCTTTTCGCAAAGAAATTTAATCAGGCAAAGGTCTGCAAATCGCAAAGGCGCTTGTAAACCCCGTTGATGGCTATCAGTTGCTGGTGGGTGCCGCGCTCTACAATACGTCCTCTTTGCAAGACAATAATTTCGTCGGCGTGCTGAATGGTCGAAAGCCGATGGGCAATCACCAATGAAGTGCGCGATTGCATCAGGCGCGAGAGGGCTTCCTGCACCTGACGCTCGGCCTCGGTATCGAGCGACGAGGTGGCCTCATCGAGTATGAGCAGAGCGGGATTCTTGAGCACCGCCCTTGCAATACTGAGCCTTTGGCGCTGTCCGCCGGAAAGGGTTGAGCCACGGTCGCCAATATACGTATCGTATCCTTGCGGCAACTGGACGATAAAATCGTGGGCATTGGCCACTTTGGCTGCTTCGACCACCTGCTCCAAGGTGACGCTTTGGGTACCAAAGGCAATGTTGTTGAACACGGTATCGTTGAAGAGGATACTTTCCTGGGTAACAATACCAAACAAATTCCTCAGCTTATCGATGCGCAGATCGCGTAAATCAGTTCCGTCAACAGTGATGCTGCCTTCTGAGACGTCATAAAACCGCACGAGCAAATCGACCATTGTGCTTTTGCCCCCCCCCGATTCGCCCACCAAAGCGATCATTTTGCCCTTTTCAACCTTCAGGTTGATATCGCGCAGCACCCAATCCGCATTATACCTAAAAGACACGTTCCGGTATTCGATGACATGATTTAGCTTGTCCACATCTTTGGCATCGGGCTTCTCGGTAATCACTTCCTCGGCATCGAGCAGTTCGAAAATGCGATCGGCTGAGGCTATACCCTTCTGCATATTATAGTATGCCTGGGTAAAGGTCTTGGCGGGTGGTATAATTTGTGAGAAAACGACAATATACGTGATAAAATCAGTTGCACTAAGGGGCGAGTTGGCAGAAAGCACCATACGACCTCCAAACCATAGCACAATAATCACCACCACCGACGACATAAATTCGCTCATTGGGGAGCTGAGGTCGCGGCGCCGATAAATGCGCTGCATTAGGTGCGAAAACTTCCGGTTTTGCTCTTTGAAACGCTGGTCGGAATACTCTATGGCGTTGAACGCCTTGATTATACGCAAACCACCGATGGTTTCCTCGATGATGCTGAGCATGCCTGCCAGACGGTCCTGTCCTGCCTTGCTTGTCTTGCGCAGGCTCCGTCCTATTGCACCGATCAGGTAGCCCGCAAATGGAAGGATGATGAGTACAAATAGAGTGAGTTGCGGACTCATCGAAATCATGAACACCAGATAAGCGATGATGGTAATGGGGTCGCGCACAAACATTTCGAGCGAATTCATGATGCTATTTTCCACTTCCTGCACATCGCTCGAGATGCGTGCCATGATATCGCCCTTGCGATTCTTATGATAGAAAGATAATGGGAGAATAAGGATCTGGCGATAAATGGCATTTCGTAAGTCTTTAGTTGCACCAACCCTGAGCGCGGCAATGAAATAGCTGGTCATAAAGCGCCCGAAATTGCGCAGCAAAAATGCCGAAAGCATGATGAGACAAATGTAAAGCAGGGCATTCACCTGCCCCTGAGTGATAATGACCTTGCTGATAAAATAATTGAGGGTGGCAAGCATGGCATCGAAACTCAGGGCAAATTCTGGAGCTTCAGTAACAAGCGCGGTGTTGCCAAACAACAAGTTGAGAAATGGAACCAGCAGGGCAAAAGTGAACAGCGAGAACAGCACCACCCAAAGGTTGAACAGCACATTGAGTAGAGCAAAGACCCAATACGGTTTGGCGAAAGCGAGTACCCTCAGAAATTTGCCCATCATAAACTTAAGGGAGGAATTGTGCCAGTATAATTATTCGGGCTGATTTTAAGCAACTCATCTTTAACGCGCTGTTCTACAGGTAATTGCTCAATCCAGTGCCGCAGCTCATCCATACCGGGTGCTTCGTTGGTTCTTGTCAGGTCGCGGAGCAACTCATAGGCATTGGGCACACCTTCGCGCCTGAGAATGGTTTGAAGTGCTTCGGCCACAACCACGGCATTTCGGTTTAGGTCGGCCGCGATCGCGTTTTCATTGATGATCAATTTGTTCAGTCCTTTAATGATAGAATCATAAGCAATCAGGCTATGGGCAAAAGGCACCCCTGTATTGCGCGTTACGGTGGAATCGGTGAGGTCGCGCTGAAGCCGGCTAATGGGCAGCTTTTCGGCCAGATGAGCAAAGATTGCATTAGCCAGCCCAAGGTTGCCTTCAGCATTCTCGAAATCGATGGGATTCACTTTATGGGGCATGGCCGATGAACCCACCTCGCCAACTTTGATGGCTTGTTTGAAATAATCAAGCATTATGTACAGCCAGATATCGCGGCAAAGATCAATCAGGATGGTGTTGATGCGCCGCATCAGATCGAACAGTGCAGCCTGATCGTCGTAGTGTTCGATTTGTGTGGTAGTTTGTTGCCTCTTTAATCCGAGCTTTTCGTGAAGAAAGGCATCGGCAAAGCCGGGCCAATCTATTTTTGGTAATGCAACTACATGGGCATTAAAATTACCGGTGGCGCCGCCAAACTTTCCGCTAAAGGAAATGTGAACCAATTGCGCAATTTGATTTTCGAGCCGCTCTGTAAACACCATTAATTCTTTGCCAAGACGCGTAGGACTGGCTGGCTGCCCGTGGGTGCGGGCCAGCATCGTAACATTACTCCATTGTCTGGCCATGGTTAAAAGCTTCATTCTCAAACTCTCAATTGCCGGCAGAATTAACCGCCCAACGGCATCGCGCAATGCCATGGGCTGGGCTGTATTGTTCACATCCTGTGAAGTAAGGCCAAAATGCACATATTCGCGCCAGGCACCAAGTCCGGCCTGATCCATTCGGCGCTTAAGATAATATTCCACCGCTTTCACATCGTGGTTGGTGGTTTTTTCGGTGGTCTTGATTTCGTTTGCATCTTCGATTGAAAAATTCTCAATCAGGCTTCTTAAAAAGATTTTCCCCTCGTAAGGGAAACCTTCCAGAGCTGGCAAAGGAATTTCGATCAAGGCTAAAAAATACTCCACCTCAACCAGCAAACGATATCTGATCAGGGCGAATTCACTGAAATAGGCATCGAGCATTGAGGTTTTGCCTCGATATCGCCCATCGACAGGCGAAATGGCAGTGAGGGCCGAAAGTTCCATATGGCGCAAAATCGCAGACAAAGGTAAGCTTTTCGACCCGAATTGCCTCAGGGACGATTCACCTGCTTTTTCGGATCGTCCTTAAGCACAATACTGCTTCGCCTTACAATGCGTGCATCAAAAAATCCAAGTCCCCCCTCCTGAATATTGGAAGCAATATTGGCCGGAGGCCCCGAAAACAAGGGATTTGATGGCCCTGACTGGGTGCGGAGCTGAAGAAAAAAATCGTAATAGTCTTTCGAGATTGCCGACATGACCAGGGTGAGGGTGTCGCCCTTGTTCAGCTCATCGCCACGGATAAACATCACCGCAAGACCATTGGTGTTGTTCCCATTCGTAAACCGGTCGTCAATGACCAACGAGCGCGAAGCGGTATCGGTAATCGGCTTACCGTTGATCAGCGCATCAAATTTGTAGAAGTCGGTTGTCGGTGGGTCGTAGGCATAGAGTTTCACAAGGAAAAAATCGAAGGGCCGCTGGTAATCAAGGGCTATAGAGTCCATCCTGAACACAGTGCCGGGTGCTTTTGCCAATGCGGTATAATTTCTCGAGCCTCCGACATCAGCAGCCAGGCGGATATCGAGTGTGTAGCTCGCATTGGGCAACACAAAAAAATTGACCGGGCTTACATAGGTACCAGGTGCTTCGGGCAGCTCTTCGAATGGCACATTCCCCAACGGTCCGGCGAGGATTAGCTGAGCGCCTGAAACTACCGGAGGCTCTTCATTGAAGAAGTAACTGGTTGTTTTGCTGAGTTTTATATAATGACGGGTGGTGTCCGTACTGATACTGCCATCAACCACCAATCGCGCAAAACTATCATCAAGCTCAATCTCATACCTTTCAGTGCATGAGGTTGCAAACCACGTGGCTATAATGAAAGTCAGGTATATCAGGTTGCTTTTCATGGCTTTCAGAATTTAAAGTTGTAGGTGAGTGCAGGCACAATGGCAAAGAGATAGGTCATTTCGGCGTTAGTAATGTTGGGATTTTTCGGATCAGCCACAAAGTTGATAACCCAGGGGTTTTTACGATAATAAGCATTGTAAACCGAGAGGTTCCACTCCCCATCCCACTTCCTCCTAGGTTTGGGTTTGTTCTTGAATGTGGCGGATAGGTCGAGGCGGTGGTAGTGGGGCAGACGATAGGAATTCCTGTCGGAATAGACTGGCGCTATGGTGCTTCCGATAACAAAGCGGCCAGTGGGAAAAGTAACAGGCGAACCCGTGGCATAAACCCAGGTAGCCCCAAAGTTCCAGCGTTCGTTGAGGTTGTAGTTGGCCACAATGCTGATATCGTGAGGACGATCGTAACTTGCGGGGTATTTTCTACCTTTGTTAATGGCTTCTATGTGACGGAAAGTCCTGGACCAGGTGTAGCTTATCCAGCCATTGAACTGTCCGGCAGTGCGTCTGATAAGTGCCTCAATGCCATAACTGTTGGCCATACCAAACCTGAACTCTCCTTCCAGCTTTTCGTTGAGGAGCAGATCAGCGTGGTCCTTGAAGTCGATGGCATTGTGATTGACTTTATAGAAGGCTTCCACTGAGGCTTCGAGTGCAAGCGGCTCCCATGTCCTGAAATACCCTGCCGAGAGCTGATCGCCAAGCTGAGGCTTTACGTTCGGGCTTGATGGAAACCAGATGTCAAGCGGCGTGCCACCAGTGGAATTTTGTGCCAGATGCACAAATTGTGCATTGCGGGTATATGCGGCTTTGATGGATGATTTTTCGTTGAGCAGGAACGACATACTGACCCGAGGTTCCAATCTGGCATAAGTGTGATAGACTTTGCCGGCGGGGTGAAAAATGGAATCAGACTGCGCATAATTCTCATCGAAACGGTAAACGACACCTTCTCCAATATTGCTGAAAGTGCTCAATCGCAAACCGTATTTTAGTGTCATACGCTTGTTGAGCTTTTGGTCGTTACTCACATAAATCCCACCCTGAAATGCTCTGTTCTGACGCATCTCGACACGATTGAACGGGCTGTCGTTGCCTTTGCCCTCGGCCACACCCGGATTGAAGCGGTGATAAGTGCCACTGACACCAAACCGCATGGTGTTGTTGCCATCAGCAAAAAAAGTAAAATCGGCCTTGGCTGTGTGATCTTTCATGGAAGCAAACCAGTCAAATGCGTTTGGCTGCCCATCCGGCACACCAAGCTGATAATTGAATCGGCTATAAATCAACGATATGTTGCTGAACATCCTGCTGCTGAACAGGTGATTCCACCGCAATGTGGCTGTCTGATTGCCCCAACCGATGCCAAAATTCGGGCCTTCGAATATGTCTCGGCCAAAATAGCCCGACAGGAAAATCCTGTTGCGGTCGTTGATAATGTAATTTGTTTTTGCGTTGAGATCGTAGAAATAAAGGGTGTTGTCCTTAATCTGTTCGTTTTTTGAGAGCATCAGAAACAGGTCAGCATAAGTGCGTCGGCCAGCTATCATAAAACTCGAGCGATCTTTCTGTAATGGACCTTCAAGCGTGAGTCGGCTCGAAATAGTGCCAACACCACCCTGTCCGGAAAACTTTTTGATGTTGCCTTCATTCATGCGCACGTCCACCACCGATGACAGCCTGCCACCATAAGCAGCAGGAATGTCCCCCTTATACAGTTCTACACCTTTGACAGCATCATTGTTGAATACTGAGAAGAACCCCAGTAAGTGAGAGGGATTATATACCACAGCTTCATCGAGCAGAATCAGGTTTTGATCAGGACTACCCCCACGCACACTAAAACCAGAGCCTCCCTCGGTAGTAGCCTGAACTCCGGGCAGCAATTGTATGGCCTTTATTACATCAACCTCACCCATAAGCGCTGGTATTTGACGAATACTCTTGATATCCAGCCTGTTTACACTCATCTGTGCTTGCGCAAGACGCTCCTTCGGCCGGTCGGCACTCACCACCACTTCACGGAGCTGTTTACTTACGACTCCTAAGTTTATATTCACAATGGTATCAGCTTTTAATCTGAAATTTAACACCTTAGGGTCGAAGCCTACAAAAGAATAGGTAATACTATAATTGCCTGGTTCAAGTTTCAGGACATAGTAGCCATACGCATTGGTGATTGTGCCATTGCCTGACTGAGTTATTACGGTTGCACCAATCAGGGTTTCGCCATTGGCAGCATCGCGCACATATCCGCTCAATGTAAAGGACTTACGCGCATCATTCTCGCTTCCGAAAACATTGATAATAGACTGACTTACAATTGTTAATGTAATTATAAGTGCTTTTTGAAAAGATGTTCGTAATACCATTTGGAAAAATTTCACTGCTTAGGTTCCAAACAAAACATAAGGCAAAAAAGTTTATCAGCGAAGATTTAAAAAATCAAAATGCACCGAACATAATTCCAAAATTGAATGAGGGAGCGGAGAAATTGCCTGGCTCGAAAAAGTTTCGCCAACGGAATGCACCCAGGACAGAGGTATCGAGGTATTGTTTGTTGGAAGTAAAAACAGCACGATAACCCAGTCCCGCTTCAAGCCTGATCCAGCTCAAAGGCTGATAGCATATAACAACTTTGGGCTGCATTACGAAAATGTTTGCTTCGATCTGGTGCAGTCGTTGTTTGCGCCTGTCAGCCATCTGCGGTGCCCATCCCACCTCGCCCCAGCCAAAAATATCGGAGGCTGAGAGCGAAAAATCATGATCAAGTGGAATGATTTTACTAAGCCATAAGTCTCCGTGACCAGAACGAACAGGATCGCCATCATAATTCCATCCGCTGCCGGGTTTGTCGTCAGGATGCTGGTAAAACAGCGGCTTGTAGTGATCTGTCACCAAACCCACACCATATCCCCAAATGAATAAATTGTTTCTCAGAAAAGCTCCCCCGCCGCCCTGACTGATTCGGTTGTTTTAAGGACAGGGCTTATTTAGTAATTTATACCTCCAAATCCTCCACGACCATTCGATTTCGACTTACGCACCTCGTTGTTCTGTGCTTCGGCATTCAATACCGTGACGACAACAAGAAAAAGGGCTGCCAGTGTTGCATTAAGTTTCATTGTTCAAAGATTTTTTTCTAATGACATAGGTTTGGCTCGATGGTTGCAAGGACACAATTTACATGCCGTAAACATGAAAAAAAGGCAGATTTGATAACTTTGACCAAATAAACACCCAAACGATGCAAGTCGAAGAAAAATTGATGCTTCGCAGCTTTCTTTTTCCAGGATTGCTCGCAATGCTCATGTGGACCGTTCATATTTTTGAGCAATTCACGGGCATTTCCCTCTCCTTTCTGGGTGTGCACCCCCTTCAGCTAAATGGCTTATCTGGCATTTTGCTGGCCCCATTGCTTCACGCCGACTGGAATCATCTGGTTGCCAACACTATACCAGTCCTTGTTCTGGGTGCTTCCTTGTTTTATTTCTATCGGCCCCTGGCATGGAAAATCCTGTTGTTAAGTATTGTTATAACCGGCTTCTGGGTGTGGATGGGAGCCCGGGGTGGGGTACATATTGGTGCCAGTGGATTGATCTATGCGCTTGCAGCATTCTTGTTCGTTAGCGGTTTGCTGCGACGCGAAACGAGGTTGATGGCAGTTTCGCTTATCGTTGTGTTCCTTTACGGGGGAATGGTCTGGGGTGTATTTCCCGATTTCCTGCCACAAAGCAACATCTCGTGGGAATCACATCTTTTTGGAGGTATCAGTGGCATCATGCTTGGGCTGTACTATAAGACCGAAGGCCCTCAACGCCGAAAATATTCGTGGGAACTGGAGCCTGAGGCGGATGATGAAACAGAGCCACCTAACCCTCAGGAAACAGAATACAACGATCAAAAACCTTATTGGCAGGTTCCTGAACCCGACCACGACAACTTAGATGTGGGGTATCACATCATAAAAAAAGACTATTAAAAGCGAAAACGCTTCACATAGAAAGCACAACTTCCTGTCGAAGGCTTTTCAATAAGCTGATATCCAAGCTTTTCAATGTCGCACTGTGGTTTCCTGAATCTTACCAGCAACACAGGTTCCACAATCACGGTCATGGAAAGATCGCTGCCGGGAGGAGTACATGAGGAGGACCCGGGCTTGTACCAAATTTCCAGCGGTCGGAAATGATTTGCTCGCATTGTGGCAAAAGCATCTGCAACTTCAAAATTATACCCGGGATTTTCACCAAAGTCAAAGGCATAGTAAACACCAGCAGGAAATGAATAATTACCAGATGAATGATCTTCAAAAGCCGGCTGAGGCAGCGACTGAACGCTGGATTTGGCGCTGTGACATCCTGCTGATGACAGCAGGCAAATAAAGGAGAAAAGAAACAATAAGGCCTTCATATTGAATAGATTATTTGTTTATCTGATTCAGGAATAATTTATTGAAAAGCAGTTTAAAACTTGCGCGGGTATTGGCCCTGAACTGGGGATTGAATCCCATGACCACCACCTGCCCCCTACCCTTTTGCATCCACACACTGGCAGGCTTTCCTTCGAGCATTTAGCCTTTTGAGCATAGCCGCTGACAACAGGATTGTCCGGGATATAAACGCCCAGAACACGCCTTTCTATGTCGAGAATCGGAACTGAAGTGGCAAACACAGGCTCACCCCTCGAAAAAACATTCAGTTTTTGCGGAGATCCAAACAGGAGTGGGTGGTTTTTGGCAAGGCTCAACTGCATCAATGTACCTGGAACATAAAGTCCTTGCTTCTTTAATTCTTCCGAAACATTGCGGAAAGGCAATCTGAATTCCTCCTTCTCACCACCCGAAGTAATGCTGTGATTACCTTCGAACAAAGCTGCCGAGACACCCCAGCTGATAACTACTCCGCCTTGATCTACCCACTGCATCAGCCTGTTAAGACCATCTTTCCCCATTCCTACGGCAAATCCCGGCGGAAAATTAGCTAGAGCAGTCAAACTACCCTCTCCCTGTCTGCCTTCGAGAAGCACATTCTTTGATGCTGAAGGTAATGCAAGTACCTCAATTCCTGCCGGTACGCCAGTGATCAGATCGGCAGGCCTTATTACACGGTATTTAATACCATAAGTGTCAAAAATATAACGTGTCCAGCCGGCATCCATATCATGAAACCATGTCTCGACCAGCCCAATCGAAGGGTACTTTAACTTCATGAGTTGCGTTTCCGATTTAGCTGACAGCACAAGCGGCAGCAAATCTAATGGCATATCGACCGCTTTATAGCTGCTTGCTTCCACAATAAAAGATCCAGCTTCAAGAAGGTTTTCGCCTGAACGAAGTGGCTCTTTTAGCCTGAAGACAGTGTGGCCTTTAGAAAGCAGATTGAACACAAATTTGTAGCTGCTGTTGTGCGCCGGACTAAGCGCTAATCCCCATATCCGATCGGCTTTTGGCTGCAAAAGCGCATATTGTTCAATTTCAAGCAAGAAATTTTCAAGTGAGGGATTGGGTCGGTTCACTTCGTGGCATTCAAGCTCCAGATGCAATGGCAACGACCACGACGTAATATCGTAAGGTTGAATGATTTCGCCACCGGGAACATAACGGCGCACCGGAAACTCCTGTTTTTCCATCACCTCTTTGATAAAAGCCCTGAAAGGCTGTGCCAGGGGAACTACAAGACTTCCTTTGGGAAAAACCTTTCCACCATGCAATACTTCCTGCGTGCTCATCCATGTTCGCACTCCATGCTCACGAAGCAAACGCACGAGATAGGTTAGCTCGCCTGGGTCGTTTTGCTCCGGCGGCAGAACATAGTAATAAGGTGCCTGTGTCTTGCCCATCTCTACCATTTTGGCCGTAATGTCATGCCTGAAGCGCAGCAAACGTTCGCGATATATGGAGGCAGTTTCAACAATGCTCCACATTGAGCTGATTTCGTACTTCACTATATCCGATAAGCGCCACCAGCCACCTTGCCAGGGGTCGGGCATATTGATGCTTTTCTTGTATTCGCCGAGTCCCTTTCCTATTACTCCAATCTCCTGAGGTTCAACAAAAATGGGTGTAGCCAGATGCGCTGAGGCTGCTTCGGTCAGCATTCCTATGGTATTCTTCCACAAACAGGTCTCTGTGTGTCCAGGCCAGTAATCATCAAAAAGGTAACGCTGTGTAACCCCTTTAAGACTGTCGGCGGTCATTCGTTTCATCATCGAAGCGCCAAAAACCCCCAACCAATTAAGCAGACCTGCATCAATATTTTCGTCAATAGGGTCGTGCGGAGGCGACACAAAAAACCTGACGCCGGTGGCACCCATCTGATGCTTCTCGACCATCACCTGCGGAAACCACTCATGGCTGAATAACCGGCTGATAGCGCGGGTATCATCCTGAGTGAGCATCACAAATTCACGGTTATTATCGTGGCCTATGTATTTATGATATACACCCGGCATCTGGGAGCGCTCGTGCTTTGTACCCCGGTATTTGAGGTAATGTTCAACCACCATGTCCATCCCATCCGGGTTATGGCTCGGAACCAGCATCACCACAGTGTTTTCGAGCCATGCAAGCTGATGTGGATCGGAAGTTGTGGCCAGTTCGTACGCCATCAGTGGCACCGATTGCGATGGGCCAACCTCGGTTGAATGCATCGACATGGTGGCCACAACAAACACCTTTCCCCGGTTTATCATGTAATCAAGCTCCTGTGAGGGGATTTCGTGCTCAAGTGCAAGGCGGCGATTAATTTCTTTAAGCTCCTCCAGATTATCCAGATTCCGGGGCGATGAAATGAGTAAGAGATAGATTTCCTTACCCATTGGCGATCGCCCGATGGAAACCAGCTTTACCCTATCGGATTGCTGTTCAAGGCGCTGCAAATACGAAATCAGGCTGCTGTAATTGAAAAGCTGCCGGTCATCACCAGGCATGAAACCAAACCATGATGCAGGGTTAACGATCTGCTGTGCATTAAGTTGAGCTGTTAAAGCCATCAGCACGAAAAGCAACTGTGGCTGCTTCATGACATTTCTGTTTAATTTAAGCTGATCTGTAGCTGAGCACTCAGTGAGTCGGCCCATTGAATAATCATACTCCGCTGCGAATCACTAAGTTTTGCTTCGCTGTGCATGAGGAGATAAACAGCCGGAGGCATCTCGGCTTGTTGAAGCACCTCTTTGATTTCGTTTAACATGTGTATCCGGTCTGGCTTCTCGTACACTGTCCATTTCGAAAAATCAAGATGCTTCTTGCCGTTTTTCACGTGCTGACCAATCATCCACGAAACCGGCGCAATGCTGGCATACCAGGGATAGGCCGTGCGATCGGAATGGCAATCGTAGCAGGCCATCTTCACTGCACGAACCAACTCGGGATTGGTTTCGGTGAGGTAAAAAATATCATAACGGCTCTCGACCGTGGCGAGGTTTCGCTCGGGACGAATGAACTGAATGGCCCCGATGACAAAAAGAAATACGATGATAATGACATATTTGCGCATGGCTAAATGGTTTTGGACCTCCCAAATGTACGCTATTGATAAATAAATAGAATAATTAATGCGGATTTGCACAAAAGCGAAAAGCAATTTGCCAAATGGTAGCTTGTCATTCCGGTGTACCTAAAACGGGATTTATCAATTCCCTTTAAGTCAACAAAGCTTTGAAATCCAAAAGAAATGTAAACAAAAACCCTCACATTGCTGTGAGGGTTTGGTCGGAGCGGCCCGACTCGAACGGGCGACCGCTTGCACCCCATGCAAGTATGCTAGCCAACTGCACCACGCCCCGATTGCGATTTGCAGTGCAAAAATAATATCTTTTGCTGCAGCCTGCAACAGTTTTTCTTCTTTGAATTTATACATTTGTATATCAAGTCTTTATTATAATTCTTCTGTCATGAATTGATTTTTATTTTCGTAAATTCACGTATCTTTGAAGCGCTTTAGTATCACCAAAGGAATGAAAGACATAATGTCAGAAATAGAGTAAACTGTTGGCAGGAATGACTGGATTAAGTGTGATGGCACAATTTATGACCAACCGATTAATAAAATAGAATACGCATGAGTTCAAATCCACAACATGTTGAATGCCTGATCATTGGTTCAGGACCGGCTGGTTACACAGCTGCCATATATGCTGCAAGGGCTGATATGCATCCGGTGATGTATCAGGGCATTCAGCCGGGCGGTCAGTTAACCACCACCACCGAGGTAGAAAACTTTCCCGGCTATCCCGAAGGAATTACCGGACCCGAAATGATGGAACAACTCAAACATCAGGCAGAACGTTTTGGCACTGATGTGCGATGGGGCTTGATCACCGAAGTTGATGCCTCGCAAAGGCCTTTCAGGGTAAAAGCTGATGATGGCGCCGAAATCGTTGCCGAAACCATTATTGTGGCCACAGGTGCCACAGCCAAATATCTTGGTTTACCTTCGGAAGAAGAATTTAAGGGTGGGGGCGTATCGGCTTGTGCCACCTGCGACGGTTTCTTTTACAAAGGCAAGGATGTAGCCGTGGTTGGCGGTGGAGACACAGCAGCCGAAGAAGCCACTTATCTGTCAAAATTGTGCAGCAAGGTTTATCTGATAGTGCGCCGTGATGAGCTGCGTGCCAGCAAAGCCATGCAAAAGCGCGTGATGAACACCCCTAACATCGAAATTTTGTGGAATCATGAAACCAAAGAACTGTTTGGCGAAAAGTCGGGCTTCATGAAAACCCTCAGGGGCGCTGTGCTTCGAAATAATAAAACCGGGCAGGAACGGGTCATCGACATTGACGGCTTTTTTGTGGCCATAGGGCACAAACCCAATAGCGAACTCTTTGAAGGCGTGCTCGATATGGACGAAACCGGTTACATCATCACCAAACCCGACAGCACTGCAACCAATGTTAAGGGCATCTTTGCCTGTGGCGATGTTCAGGACAAGGTTTTCAGACAGGCTGTTACGGCCGCCGGCACAGGATGTATGGCTGCCATTGAGGCCGAACGCTTCCTTGCGGCACAGAACGACTAAACTTCGAATCCAAATTTTCCGGCTGCCCAACGGGCAGCTTTTTTGTCCAATCAAGGGCATTGTTAATAAATTAACAGACAATTACTTTTACTACCTTTGCCGGGCTTTTTTCATCCGTTTTATCAATCACAAAAACCATATAAAATGCTGTTTAGTAGAGTTTTATGCATTTTACCAGTGGCCATCCTATGTTCGCTCCCAATGCAACAAGCCACGGGACAGGAAACACCGAAAGTAAAAATTCAACCCTATGGGTTTGTGAAATTTGCAGCCTGGTTTGATTCCCGGCAGGTTAAAGGCAACCGGGATGATCTGATGCTCTATTATCCGCTAAACAGAAAATTCGGGGTGGACTCCTCCGACCTGAACGCCCGCCACTCGATCAATTTCAGTGCAATGACCAACAGAGCCGGAATCAGAATGAGCGGACCTGAAGCCATAGGAGCCAGGGCAACGGCATTGATTGAAGGAGATTGTACAGGTGCCTGTAGCGCTATGTCCAATACTTTTCGGTTGAGGCATGCCTACCTTATTTTAAGATGGGATAAAACTGAGATTCTCGCAGGGCAGTACTGGCATCCCATGTTTGTACCCGAAGTATTTTCCGACCTGTAATCACTCAACACCGGTGCACCATTTCAACCATTCATCAGAAACCCTCATCTAAGTTTTCGTTATTACTTTGGTAATAATCGGTTGGAAACCAGTTTTTGACCCAACGTGACAATGCCAGCGACGGGCCAATCGGTCAGAGTCCGGTGTATTTGAAAAATGCTGCCTTTCCGAACGTTCACTTTCAATGGCAATACAAAAAAGATCACCTTGTGCTCGGTGCCGCTTACGATTTTAGGCGCGTTATGCCCCTGATTCACACAGCCAATTCACATCGCCAACGCGAAACAGTTGTAAGACATTCGTTCATGGCCTTTGCAAAAACCGGTGCCGACGATTGGAATCTGCGTGTAAAAGTCATCCTCGGACAGAATCTGACTGAGCATCTTCTGCTTGGGGGCTATGCTGAACGCTCCCTTATACCCGCTTCGGGATATACAACTTATACTCCGACGAATCACCTTTTTCTATGGTCAGAAGTGTGCATCAAAGACCGGCAATTCAATTATGGTTTTTTTGCCGGTTATGCCAAAAATCTCGGAACCAGCCACGAGAACCGTCGTAAATACTACGGCAGAGGGCACAACATTGGCCATTTGATGCGTGTAAGCCCAATCATCAGCTATCAGTCAGGGCCGGTGAAACTGGCTGGAGAGATTGAATACACGCGCGCCTATTACGGTGTTCCGGACAAGTTTGGCAAAGTGCAAAATACAAGGGCTGTACGCAATGTTCGCCTCACTGCTGCTGCTATCTATATCTCATGAGTTCTGAGTCTGTAACGTTATTTTTCATGAGCTATAGCTTTTGTCTTCCATGAAAGCACTAACTTTACTCAACCAATTATCTGCATCATGATTGATCTTTCATGTACTTATATGGGTCTTCAACTGCACAGCCCGATTATAGCAGCAAGCTCCGGTTTCACTGATACTCTTGTAAAAATTAAGCACCTTGAACAACAAGGCGTTGGTGCCGTGGTGCTCAAATCGATATTCGAAGAGGAGATCATCCACGAATATCATCATGTGCTGCGCGAAGAAGCCAACAAAACAGGTCGCGAGGAGTTTCTTGATTATCTGGATGTCCGCCTGCGTCGCGAAACCCTCGACAAGTTTCTGACGCTGATCAGCGAAGCAAAAAAATCGGTGGAAATACCAATCATCGCCAGCATCAATTGCCAGTCGGCCTATGAATGGATGACTTTTGCCGAGGAGATCGAAAAAGCCGGTGCCGATGGCCTCGAACTGAACGTTTTTGTGATGCCTTCGGCACTGGGCCGCAGCAGCGAGGACAACGAAAAGGTATATTTTGAGATTGTTAAACAAGTCAAGCGCCGCATCAGCATACCCATTGCGCTCAAAATGAGCTACTACTTTTCGAATCTGGCACAATTTGCCATCGACCTTTCCAATAGCGGCATCGCTGCCCTGGTTCTTTTCAACCGATTTTACAGTCCGGATATCGACCTTGACACATTGCGGGTGAATCAGGGTCATGTATTGAGCAATCCGGGCGAGCTGAGTATGCCGCTCAGGTGGATTGCCTTGCTGCATGGCAAGATTGGTTGCGATATGGCTGGATCAACCGGCGTTGCCGACGGAAAAGCCGTTGCCAAATTACTGCTCGCAGGTGCTACGAGTGTACAGGTAGCCTCCGCTTTTTATCGACACGGCATAGGTTATGCCTCGGTGATGCACAACGAGCTGCGCGAATGGATGGAACAGCACGATTTTAAAAAACTAGCCGATTTCGCCGGCAGGTTGAGTCAGAAAAACACCCTTGACCCAGCTATTTATGAAAGGGTACAGTTTATGAAATATTTCAGCGATAAAGAAACCCTCTGACCCCAGTACCAACAATGAACAGCGAGAATCAGGACAGACTTATACAGGAAGCTTTCAAGCCCAAAACCTGGAGCGAAATCAAATCGCACGATTCATGGTCGGTATTTAAGATCATGGCCGAGTTTGTTGATGGTTTCGAGAAACTATCAAAGATTGGTCCTTGTGTTGCTATTTTCGGATCGGCTCGTACCAAACCCAGCCATAAAAATTACAGACTCACCGAAGAAATTGCCTATCTGCTCACTAAAAAAGGATTTGGTATTATCACAGGCGGTGGCCCCGGGATCATGGAAGCAGGAAACAAAGGCGCTCATTTTGCCGGTGGCAAATCGGTCGGAATAAACATCGAGTTGCCTTTCGAGCAAGCCCCAAACCCTTTTATTGACCGCGATAAGTACATTGAGCTTCAATACTTTTTCGTGCGTAAGGTGATGTTTATGCGCTATTCGCAGGGGTATATCGTGCTGCCCGGCGGATTTGGCACCATGGACGAGCTGTTTGAAGCCATTACGCTCATACAGACCCAAAAGCTTGTTAAGTTTCCTATTGTACTGGTTGGCAAGGAGTATTGGTCGGGGCTTATTGGGTGGATCAAAGAGGTGATGTTGGCCGAACACAACATCTCGGCCGAAGACCTGGAGATTTTCAGCGTGGTAGATACTGCTGAGGAAGCTGTAAAAATCGTAGAAGACTTTTATAATAAGTATGCCATCAAGCCCAACTTCTGATGCTTTCAACCTCTACGAGCCTGCCAATCATTCTTTTACCTATCGAACAAGACGGATATCATCTCCTGATTGAAGGACGAATTAATGGTAAGAAGGCAAATTTTCTGGTGGATACAGGAGCTTCACGTACCGTTTTCGACGAACAGGCCATTATCCCTTACCTGAAAGAAGCCATCTTTGAAGACAACGAAAAGTTGTCAACGGGATTAGGCACGAGCGAAATGCCCAGCAAGGTTACGGTGATTGAAAGTATCCGCTTCGGCAGGTTGAAAATTTCGAACTACCCATCGGTAATCATCAACCTCAGCAATGTGCACCTTTCGTACGAGGCCCTCGGGCTTCCGGGAGTTGTCGGTGTACTTGGCGGCGATTTGCTCCATCAGCATCAATGCCGTATTGATTATGGCAGGTTGCGCATAACTTTTTTCCATCCAAGGAAACATTGAGCATCAATGCGTCTTTACTAGCTTTGACCGCTTGATTTCTCCATTATCAGGCTCTATCTCAATCAGGTAAATCCCCGACCTTAGTGACCATACAGAAAACCGTCCTTTGCCGGCATTCAGGGCAATTATTTCGCTGTGGACAACACGCGCAGAAAAGTCATAAATTTTCAACACAGCCAAACCATTTGTTTCAGCACCTGCATCGAAACGGACCACCCCGATTGCTGGGTTGGGCCACAACAGCAGGGTTTGGGAAGGTGTCTCAACAATTCCTGGTTTTACTTCAGCGCTGCCATTCCACAATTCGAGTCCACCACTGAAGTTGCCGGCAAGCATTTGCAGCTTTTGCTCCTTGCCTAGCCTGCCAATAAAGGCCGCCGACCTGAAGCCTGCATTCACACTTGCAACTGTTGTGTCGATTATACTTTGCCAATCATTGCTGGCATCAAAACTGCCATTGAGATTGCCCCGAATGTTGCCAAATAGCGTAATTTTGCCGCTCTCGCTGCCAACCACTAGCATGGGTTTTCCATCGGGTGCAATGAAGCCTTGTGGGACACTAAATCCATCATACGAAACCGTATAATCGGTGACATCGATGCCGCCCAGATTATTTTTAATAAACTGAAATCCTAGAGAGTCGCCAAAAATTATGCCCTTGTATAAAATCAGCCTTCCATTGCGCGAGCCGATAATCAGATCGGTTGTTCCATCTTCATCCAGATCAAATAAAGCCGGAGCTGACCATTGTGGTGTCTGAATATTTCCAAAGTTAGTACTTCGCATAACCCATTGGCCTGGAGCTTCCTGTGCGACATAGATCAGGCCTCCTGTTTCGCTGCCAACAAGCATATCGGGCAATCCGTTGCCACTGATATCGGCAAAGGCAGGAACCAGTCCACGACGGCCAAGTGCAGACAATCCGGCCAGATCGCTTTGCGTTCGCAGAAAGTAAATGCCTTTGGGGGAATCCATCTGGCTGAACACCTGAATGGATGATTCGTAGGATGAGTGGAGCGTATTGCCAAAAAACCAGGATCGTATATAGCGACCGATGTTTCCAGCAACGATATCGGTGAGCCCGTCACCGTCCAGATCGAACATTACCGGATAAGCCCCAGAGCCAAAATCGATGGTCTGATCTTGCAGAAAACGTTTGGAGTACAAGCGGAAAACTGGTTGTTTTGGGTTGCCTTCGTTGATATAGAGCCAGATACTGGAGTAGTTTTCAGTCACGTTGTAGTTTGGATCGAAAGGCGAGACGATGAGATCCTTTAATCCATCATTATTCACATCAATAAGATACGCTCCCGGCATCGAAAACAGGCGAACGGGTATGTCGTTGGATGGAAAAGAGGTGTCCTGGGCAACAATATAAGCATTGGCAGCCGAGCCTCCATTCATGAGCAGGGTGAGTCCCGGGTAATCAACATCGCCGAGCAGCAGATCCGGGAGTGCATTTCCGGTAAAATCGTGCAGCAACATCGTGGCGCCTCTGTGCCGATAATTGCCGGTAAAGCGGTTAAAAAGGCATGTATCCAAAAATATGGTGTTTCGCTCTTCGCTCTCGGCAATACGTCCCCAGCAGAACGAAGTTTTCTCAAAAATCAGTGAGTCAGCATGACCGAATAGTTCTTTGGACCGGTTGGTGTGTTGCTCAACAAAAGTGCCTAAAGCCCAGAATGTCAGCAAGTCGAGGTCGCCATCGCCATCCAGATCGGCTATACCTGGCTGGTCGGCATTCGTAGAGATGATGTTCACATAACCGCCCCCCTGCAGCGAACTAAGGTAAGGTTCAACCACAGGTGTGAATACGGGATGGTTGAGGCCCGTGTTTTTAAAGACCCTTATTCCTGCCCAACCCGGGGAATAAGTGAACAAGTCTGGTTTGCCATCGCCATTGTAATCAGCGAAAACCACCCAGTCGGATACGGCCGGAAAATAACGAACATATTGTGGCGCCCAGGTGTAGCTGATCTGACCCGTCACACCATCGTTCAGAAAACACATCCAACGGTTGCCTCGTCTGTCGAAAACAACCAGATCATCCACTCCATCCATATTGAGGTCGAGGGCAGCAAACTGGCATGCATCCATTCCACCTGACCAGGGATACTTCAATTCATGATTGTCAATGTTCGCTTTCCAGACCTTATCCTGCGCAAATGAATGAGGCAAGGCTATAAGCAGCGCAACCGCATACCAAATCAGGTGAAGTGTGGAATTCAAGGTCATCACTACAAAAATAGGCAATAGATTGATGCAGGGAAAGTGTGATTGATGGCCGAGACTGATCTCATTAGGCAAGTATTCGTAATTTTACGAAAAAAATCCATGCCACGTATTCTCATCATCGACGATGAAGTCAGCATCCGCCGCACCCTGCGTGAAATTCTGGAATATGAAAAATTTAAGGTTGACGATGCCCCAAATGGATCCGAGGGCATTGCCTTAGCCAAAGAGCAGGATTTTGATGTGATCTTATGTGACATAAAGATGCCCGATATGGACGGCATTGAAACGCTCGAAGTGCTCAAACAGGTTACTGAGAGTCCTGTTGTGATGATTTCGGGTCATGGCACCATCGAAACCGCTGTAGAGGCCATCAAAAAAGGAGCTTATGATTATATCCCTAAACCACCGGATCTGAACCGGTTGCTGGTTACGCTTCGCAATGCCATGGACAAATCGAGGCTTGTTAGCGAAACCAAGGCACTGAAAAAAGTTGTCAGCAAACAATACGAAATGGTAGGCAGGTCGCCGGCAATGAACGAGATACGGGAAATGATCCATAAAGTGGCTCCAACCAATGCAAGGGTGCTCATTACAGGAGAAAACGGCACAGGTAAAGAACTGGTTGCCAGACAGATTCACGAGATGAGCAATCGATCTTATTCACCATTTATAGAGGTCAATTGCGCTGCAATTCCGTCAGAGCTCATCGAAAGCCAGCTTTTCGGGCACGAGAAAGGCTCCTTCACTTCGGCCATCAAGCAAAGAAAGGGCGATTTTGAGCTAGCCCACGGCGGCACACTATTCTTGGACGAAATCGGGGATATGAGTCTGGCGGCGCAGGCCAAAGTGCTCAGGGCATTGCAGGAAAACAAAATCACCCGTGTGGGTGGCGAGAAGGAAATGCCTGTAGATGTGCGTATTCTGAGTGCAACAAATAAAAATCTGCATGAGGAGATCAAGGAGGGACGTTTTCGCGAGGATCTTTATCACCGGCTGAGTGTGATTGTGATTCATGTGCCTCCGCTCAGAGAACGATCGGATGATGTGCCACTGCTCGTGGCGCATTTCACGGAGCTTATTTCGCAGCGCATGGGCAAACCACCGGCAAAATTCACCGACGAAGCTTTGTTGGAGCTGCAGCAATTTCGATGGACAGGTAATATCCGCGAACTCCACAATTCCGTAGAAAGATTGGTTATTCTTGCAGGTCCGCTTATTACCCGCGAGGATGTAATCCGCTTTGCAAGACCTTTCAACGGATAGCTGCATTATTCTTGCACAAAGTGAACAACTTCAATTATCTTTGTATCGGCATAATTTTTGATAGTTATCCACATTACCACGGGGCTGACAGGTTTTGACAGCAAGCAGAGTGGTTGTGTAAGCATGCCGAGCCTTGCGATGACGCTCGTAAAACTTGATCGCGAACAACAATTGGCGAAACTAACTACGCTCTCGCTGCTTAATCGAAGCACAGTAGATTGAAGCTTTATCGGGGTGCAAGGCGTCCTGACGAGACATCCCGCAGGTGGAGATGCCCGATTCCGGCCTGAGCACGGGGTGCACATCAAGTTTGGGATAGTTGGGCTGAAGCTCCGGCAGCCCAATGAAATTCAGGAGATAAGATAAGGTTCCGGATGCCGTTTTCCAGGCCTTATACGAAAACCAACAATTGGCTAAGCATGTAGAAAGCCCGGTTGCTCCTTGTTTGGACGCGGGTTCGAATCCCGCCAGTTCCACAAAAAACCCTCGCTATGAGGGTTTTTTATTTTCCGGAGTTTTTTTGCAATCAAAAAAAGCCGCCCATTTAGGGCGGCTTGTGCTTTTAAGATAAAATCAACATCTTACTGATCCCACCAAACCTTGTTGGTTACGGTAAGGCCAGCAGGCATGTTAGGATTATAGAGGCGTTCGTCAGTTGGATAGAGATAACGACGGGGTGTCTGGTTGCCAACAATTCCTGCGGGCAAGGCAAGTGTTGGCATACCGGTACGGCGCCAGTCAACCCACGTTTCGGAGCTCATGAACATGGCAATATATTTGCCGGTCATGATTTTCTCCATCGTAATCGAAGTGGCAGTTTCGGCTGCATTTACAGCTTCCCATGCTGCATCGCTCACGCCATGTTTGGCAAGAGAAGCCATCACTGCATCGTTGTATGCAGTGGCCGAGCGTGCTTTGTCGGTATCGAAGAAAGCTTCAGCCTCGATGAATTTCACTTCGAAGTAGTTCATCAGGAACACTGGTGAGTTGTTAGCACCATAGCCAGGGCCGATCCAGGCAGCGTTGACATTGTTTTCGCCAGGGCCGGAGCCAATATATTCGGCGGCTGTCTTTTTGTCGAAGTAGCGTGGAATACGGGGGTCGTTGGTGGCTTTCATCAGGTCGACTACACGTTTGCCAACACGAATGTCACCACGCTGCTGGTCAAATTGGAAGCGAGGGTTATTGGCTGAGGCGGCAGTGCCGAAGTTGATCTGAAAATCGTTGGCATTTTCTGCGATTAAGCCACCCTGATTGATGAGATCGCGAACCGGGCCATAACCATTTATTTTGGACAGGTGTAGTGCAAAACGAACTTTGAGTGATTTGCCCAAAGCAACCCACTTGGCAGCATTACCTGCATAGACCAGATCGGCAGTGCCAGGCACAGGGGCTCCGGCTGGTGATGCTGCACTCAGCTTGGCAATACCTTCATCAAGCAAGGTGTTAATGGTTTGGTAAAGCTCCTGCTGGTTATCGTATTTAGGCGTAAGGTTGCCTGTTTCTCCCTGTAGCGCATCGCTGTATGGAGCATCGCCCCAAACGTCGGTAACCATGCCAAGGGTGTATGCGGTCATGATTTTTCCAACACCTTCGAAATGGGGAGCATTACCTTCAACAGCCTTTTTGACCAGGATGTCGAGGTTTTTTAGAATTTCGGCGTAAAGGGTATTCCAGAGGTTGTTCTGGTCTGATTCGAGTACTGAGTAGCGCTCGAGGGCAGCTGATTGCCGGTCAACACCCGAAAGGTGTTGCATCCACATCCCTGACACGCGGCTGTGGTCGCCACCAATTACATAACCAAGTCCCCCTTGTGCGGCAGGCAAAAGCAGCGCCATCGAAACGTCCGTAGGATTATTGGGACTCTTGTTGATGTCTGTATCGATCCATTTCTTGCAGCCCGAAATCAACACTGCAATTAACAGAAACAGACTAACGCTTTTGATGATATTATTTCTCATTTTTTTACGATTTTTCATGTTAGTGTTTTGTCAACATTGGTGATTGATTACAGCGTAAGGCGGAGGCCGATGGTGTAACTTTTCACGCCGGGCATGTTGAAGTAGTCGAGCCCCTGTCCGTTGCCGGCGCCGATAAGGCTGGTTTCGGGGTCAACACCTGTGTAGGGAGTGCTCAGCCAAAGGTTACGTCCGGTAACGAAAAGCTCAGCAGAATTCAGGAAAGTCTTATTTAGCAGGCTGCGACTAAGCTGATACGAAAGGGTGAGCTCGCGGAGGCGAACCCAGTCGGTGCTTTCCACAAACTGGCCAGCGGGGCCTGTAAAGCCGCTGCCTTCTCCATTGCGATACCAGTTAATATCTTTGGCCACCTTGATATCATTAGGTTGTCCGTTCGACATCTTTACGCCTTCAATCACGTAAACAGCGCCATCACCACGCGATTCAGTGTCCTTGTGTGTGCCAAAGAAATACATTGCGCCTTTGGTTCCGTTCCACATTTTGCCGCCCTTCTTGATGTCAAAGAGGAAGCTGAGTGAAACGCCTTTCCAGCTGATGTTGTTGTTGATACCCATGGTCCAGTCGGGCATCACATTGCCAAGATTGGTCTCATCCTCAGCACTTTCGGGGTAGCCATAGTTCCAGGCATTGGGGTCGTCAACAATAAGAATATTGCCATTGGCATCGCGCTTCCAGTCGTTACCAAAAATACTTCCGTAGGGCTGACCAACAACGGCGCGGGTCTGGGAACCTACGAAACCGGCCAGGAATACATTGTCGACACCTTCGGCAAGTTCAATCACTTCGTTTACATTCTTGGTAAAATTGACATCAATATTCCAGTTCAGGCTTTTGCTTTGAACAGGCACTCCTCTGAGTGTTAGCTCAATGCCCTTGTTAACCATGGTTGCAGCATTGAGGTTGGCAGCATAATAGCCTGACGATTTGGCAATAGGAACTGCAAGAATCAGCTTTTCGTTTTTGTTATCGTACCATGTGAGGTCGATACCCAGACGGTTTTTCAGGAATTTAAGGTCAACACCAACTTCGAATGACTTCAGAAATTCTGGTTCGAGTTTGCTATTAGGAAGGGTTGTTGAGAGTGCAAATCCCGGTACCCCAAGAAATGGGAAGCTGATACCATCGGTCCAACCATCCGCATAAGAGGCAGCACCAAAGCTGGATAAGGTGCCATAGGCAAAAGCATCGTTAGCAATGATAGCATATGATGCACGGAGCTTTCCATAAGGTAGAATACTGTTATCCTTAAGGGCTGGAAGTTCGGTAAATACGAACGATCCATTGAATGACGGGAAGAAGAATGAATTGTTACCTTCGGGAAGCGTGGTTGACCACTCATTGCGACCTGTTGCATTAAAATAAATCATGTTTTTATAGGAAAGTCCTAAATCAGCAAAAATCGCAGCTGTGCGCTTCTTGCTTTTGGACTCTCTGGTGATGTAGGTTGCAGCGTTAGAAAGGTGATAAAATTCGGGTACAGTTAGGGCATCACCCTGTACAAACAGGTTCTGGAAGGAGGTCTGGAACATGTTTTGTCCTATCAACGCATTGAAATTGATATCCTCGTTAATTCGCCTATTAATTGCAAAGAGGAGGTCGGAGTTGATGTCCTGAACATAGAACTGCTGTTCATAGATACGTCCATTTGGGGCAGTGCGTGAACCGCGGGCAAAGAATTGCTTGCGGCGGTCGCTATACCAGTCGGTACCGATACGGTAAGTTACAGTAAGCCACTCGTTGGCCACATAGCTAAGCGCAGTGTGTCCGGTGAGGCGGTTTACTATATCCTTAAACTGATTCATGTTGACTGTCCAGAAGGGATTGTCGTATCCACCTGTATTATAGGCATTTCGCTGACGACCATCAAGACGCATATATGAAGCTCTGTCATTTACGGGATCATCAACACCACCAGTGATATCGAAGTTGGGGGGCATACGCATCAAAGCAAGCATCACACCTGATGTATTCGAGCCTTGCTGAATGCGGATACCGCCTGAATTGGCATAAGCCAGTCTTGTTTCACTTTTAAATTTATCGGACAACTTGCTCTCACTCGTTAATGAAATATTCGTCCTGTCAAAGGTGTTGTTTGGGACTACGCCTTTATTGGTCGAATTTGCAATTGACAGATAATATGTATTGTTGTCGTTACCACCACTCAGCGCAATAGAGTTATTGTATGACATGCCAGTTTGGAAGAAACTTGCGATGTTGTCGTAATCGGGTATTGGCTGAGCGCCGGCTGGAGCTCCTGCTGCAGGCACTATGCTCCCAAGCGGATAATCGGGGTTTGTTGTTGTTCCATCGTAGCGAAGATCACTGAGTGCTGGCCCCCAGACAGCAGTAGTAGTGGGGCTATAAGTTCCAACACCCTGAGCATATTTGTGCTGCATCTCAGGCAGTTGAGAAATCTGTTCGAATGTAACCGAGCTGTTGAAAGCTACACTCGTAGGCTTACCTCCAATGGCTGATCCTTTTTTGGTTGTAATTACGACTGCACCGTTGGCGGCACGCAAACCGTAAAGTGCTGTAGCGGCACCGCCCTTCAAAATATTGACACTCTCAATATCTTCAGGGTTAAGGTCAACTACGCGGTTCGATAGGGCAACTCCGTAGAGCAGGTTATTGCTGCCATCGTCAGGATTTCCCGAGGTGAGCTGTGAGTTGTCGATTGGCACTCCATCAATAACAAACAGTGGCTGATTATTGCCAGTGATTGAAGCTGTACCGCGAATGGTCATAAAACTTGAGGCACCAGCGGCACCGGAAGAATTAGTGATCTGGACCCCTGCAACCTTTCCCGAGAGAGCGTTGATAGGGTTTGTGGCAGCTGAGCGGACAATAGCTTCAGAGCCCACCGATTGTACAGCGTAGCCCAATGCCTTACTCTCGCGCGAAACACCGATGGCGGTAACTACCACCTCATCAATCTGGAAAACGTCGGGCTCCATAACTACATTGATTGTAGTCTGGTTGCCCAGCGCAGCTTCCACGGTCCTCATCGAGATGTAGGAGAAGACTAATGTCCGGTGTTCCGGACGAACATTAATCTGATACTTACCGTCCAGATCGGTTATGGCCCCTATAGTTGTTCCTTTCACAACAACCGTTACACCGGGAATGCCCATACCATCCTGAGAACTGGTAACTTTACCAGATACGGTTCTTGTTTGTGCATAGGCACTGCTGATGCCGGCAGCAAGCAAGAACACCATCAATACAGCAATTTTTCTCATACTGGTGATTTTTGGTTAATTAGGTAGTTAAACAATCAATAAATGATTCAATTTTTTAAGCGACCGCTAATTTACACAATAATAATCCAAACATACCAATCAAATAATAATGTGACCTTTAAAAATAAAATGGTCAAAGTAGTCAAGCTTACTATTATCGGTTTATATTGACTGTAGCTAAGAATGAAAAGTTGCATGAATGGAATAAAAAAGGCGGCTGCTTAATGGAGCCGCATTCTCATGATTCAAATAACTCATGAAACAGGGATTTTCCTGATTGAGTCTATTGGTATTGAGCTCATTCTGTGGGATAGGCCAAACATAAGCTACCGAGGTTATAGGTACAGCCTGAACAGTACCTTTGGCGGCAAAAGATTGCAGCTTTCTGGTTACATCCATACTACGGATACCTTCACCAAGGAATTCGAGGTTGCGCTCGAGCATGAGGCGGGTCATGAAAGCATCCCTGTTAGCGAAGTTAGCTTCCTCCAGGTTGGCTGCATTTGGATTGCTCCTCTTGTAAACAGCATTAAGAAGATCAACGGCTCGGGTGCTTGGCCATGCCTTCATGGCTTCCGCTTCTGCAAGGTTGAGCAATACCTCGGCATAACGGATAACCGGCACGTAATCGGTGTGGGGGAACGACATGTACTTCTTCAGGAAGATATACCCTGTACCACCAATTGTGTGAGGCTCAAAAAAAGTCTTGCGGAAATCGTCAGCGGCAAATACTGTGCTAGTCCATTCCGCACTTTGCTGGTTAATTGGATATTCGTTATTACCAATCTGCACACCAGTTTTTGAAACAGAGAAGTAGTGTGCCAGACCGTTTTGCGTTCCGGGCAATTCAGCGGCCGACATAGGCATGCTGAAGATAGATTCGCTGGTGGTGTACGGAGGACGGAAGATGCTCTCAAAATTGGCTGCCAATTCATAAGGTATGCCGGAAGGTGCGGTGAACGGTGCACTGGCCGAAACCAGTTTATTGGCTTCTTCAATCACTTTGTCCCAGTTTTCCATATGGAGATAAACGCGTGATTTAAGTACAGCAACGGTACTTTTCTGAACACGGGTAACTTTTGCTACATTGTTTGCGCCGCTAACAGCCGGGAGAAGGCCTTCTGCATCATTGAGGTCAGTGAGGATGCGCTGATACGTCTCGCCAATGGTTGCACGGGCCATATCATTCTCAGCGCCTGATTTAACGAATTTGAGACGAAGAACCATCCCGAGTCCGTTTGTACCCTGTTTGTATGGACGGGCGTAGAGTTGTGAAAGATGGAAGTAAGCAAGTCCGCGCAGGGCAAGGGCTTCGCCTTTGAACTGATTGAACTCGGCCTCTGTGAGCAGGTTCTTTGAAAGAATGTTCTGCTTATTTTCTTCCATTCCGTCAAGGAAGATGTTTACACGTCCGATAGCAGCATAAACAGCATCCCAGAGGTTTTGCACTTCATTGGTGCTGGGGGTCAGGTTGTGTCCCCAGGTGAGCAGACCGGTTACACCATTTTGCTGAAGGTTGAGGTAATCATCGCTACGGATATCATTGTAAACCAGATAACGACCACCAAGGTATTGTCCGTTTTTGAAGGATGCATAGATTCCATTGACCTGGCCAATGATACGGTCGCGTGTCTCAAACGCGGTTCTGTCTGAAATCGATGTGCGTGGCGTAGGATCCAGCAGATCCTTATTGCACGAGGTGAACACCATCACGACCAGCAAAACCAATGCGGGAAATTTGATATTTCTTTTCATGTTCTTAATCGTTTTAAAATTAGAATACCAGATTCATACCGATAGAAATGGTCCTTGCCTGAGGTACGGTGTTCCTGTCCACACCAGGGGTGAGGTTGGCATCGCCGTTTGAGGAAATTTCGGGGTCGGCGCCAGTGTAGTTGGTGAAAACAAAGGCATTGAATACCTGAGCATAAAGACGTACCCTGTTGATGCTGTTCTTGCGAAGGAAATCGTTCTTTAGCGTATAACCCAGACCGATGTTGCGCACCTTTAGGAAGTCGCCCTTTTCAACATTTTGTGACTGTACCATGGTGGAACCATTGGAGATATTATCGCTCCAGATGGGTTTGGGAATATCGGTGATATCACCGGGGTTCTTCCAATAAGTTTCAGCAACCTCGGCAGAGTTGTTCCAGTTACGCTGGTCTCTCAAACCGGCTTTGGAACCGTTGTAAACATAGAATCCCTAGGCGTAAGTGAGGCCCATATTGAAGTCAATGTTTCCATAGGTCAGGTTATTGTCCATACCTCCGAAAAACTTAGGAATAGCGCTGCCAAGGATGGTACCGTCGTTTGTGATGTCGATCGGACGCGAGAAAGTGCCATCCTCAAGCTGCCAACGTTGTGCTGCTGGCTTGCTGAAATCGAAGAACACCTTGGTTTTGGTAACCTCTTGGGTAGTGGGGTTCACATCGCGACGATAGAATATGCGACGTCCGGTTTGCGGATCAACGCCACCAGTTTCAACACCCCAGATTGCACCTACGGGTTGACCAATAAGAGTACGGTTTGTAGTTTCGAGCTGAGTAATACCTACAATATATGGTACACCGTCGGCCAGTTCAGTAACTTCGTTCTTGAGGTAGTTAAAGTTGAAAGTGGTTGTCCAGTCAAGCTTCTCGTTGCGGATATTGACACTTGTGAGCTGGAATTCAATACCAGTGTCCACCATTGCCCCAACGTTCATGGGCAGGGTATTTCCGGGAATACCCTTCGAAGGCGACTGGGGCACATTCAGAATAAGACCGTTCTGGTTGTTGTGGAAATAGTTGAGTTCAAACTGGAAGCGGTCGTTCATGAGAGCCCATGCCAATCCAATATCCATTTTGTTTGAAGTTTCCCACTGAAGGTCAAGGTTACCGGCCTGGTTAAAGAAGAGACTTGCATTGCCACCATAGGTGCCGGCACTATAAAGGAATAAGGAGGCAAAGTCGCTAACACCACTGATGTTACCTACCCTACCATAGGATCCTTTAACACGGAGGTCGGAGAACAGTTCACCCAGTCCGCTTTCCTTAAAGAAACTTTCATTGGATATATTCCACATCAAGCTGGCCCCACCAAAATTACCATACTTGTTGCCAGCGGCAAGACCCGAGAAACCGTCGCGACGAAGCGAAGCAGACAAATAATACTTCCTGTCCCAATTCAGGTCGAGGCGTCCGAAAGTAGAAGTGAAGAAGTTCTCGCTCAGCAAAGCTGCCGGAGGTTGCTGTGGTGTTGTGAAGGAACCCTGATAATCCTGGAAGAAAGGATCGGCAAGACCTGACCTGCGTCCTGACCATCCGTCAAACTTGGTGTATTGATCCTCGATACCAAGAAGAACAGCGGTATTGAGTTTTTCGGCTATCGTTGCGGAATAATTCAATGTATTTGTCCAGCTCCAGCGCTTGCGGCGGTCGAAATAGTTGAATACCTCACCTCCGTTCGTACGGCCGTCACCATGTAGCGGATGCCAGAAGGTTTTCGATTCAATCTGGCTGTAGTCAATACCATAAGTGGAGCGTATGAAGAGATTTTTGTAGAGTTCCAGGTGGGCAAAGAAAGATCCGAGTACACGGTCGCTCTGGGCATTGTTGTAATTCTTGTCGAACAGGAAAGTGGGGTGGAAGAATCCAACAGGCTGGGTGTTCTTGCGCAGACCAATGCGGTTGTTGGGATAATCGATATTGTAGTCGCCATTTGGAAGCATTACAGGCACAATAGGTGCAGTCACGAAAGCAAGACGGCCGGCTCCGGCAGTAGCAAAGTTAGCACCGGCAATAGACCCGGTCTGAGGCGCGTTAGCAAAAGTATTTGGTGTAACCTGCATTGCCACCGACACTGAATGCTTTACTGATTTTGTGATCAATGTTAAAGCGGAACGAACGTCGCTCCAACGAGTTGGTTTTGATGATACCATCGGTATTCGAGTATCCAGCCGAAAAGTTGTAGGTAGTGTTTGGACTAGCTCCCGAAACCGAAAGTGCATGGTTGTGCTGGAAGCCAGTACGGTAAACTTCATCATTCCAGTTGGTATTCACAATCTTGCCATCGACGGTATCGAGTTGATAGGCAGCTGCCAAACCAGCATTTTCGCGGGCTTTGTTCTTTGTTTCTACGAACTGATAAGCATCCATCAGATCATACAGACGATAAGGTGAGTTCCAGCCAACAGAAGCGTCATAGGTAACCGTAACTTTACCCTGCTGTCCGCGGCGTGTGGTTACAAGCACAACGCCATTGGCAGCACGTGAACCGTAAATCGCTGTGGCAGAAGCATCTTTCAGCACTTCAATACTTTCGATGTCTGCAGGGTTGATGTCAGCCAGAGGGTTGACCGGAGTGGCATTGCGGCCAAAATCGCCGGTAAAGGCGGGTACTCCGTCAATTACGTAAAGCGGACTCGAACTTCCCGAAATGGAGTTCACCCCGCGCACCCTGATTACCGGTGGGTTACCAAGAACGGCGTTAGGTACAGTAACGGAAACGCCGGCGGCCTTTCCCTGAAGAGCCATGTCGAATGTTTGAACATGGATGTTGCGAAGATTTTCGCCCTTGACTTTGGAAACTGAGCCTGAAACGTCGCGGCGCGACTGGACACCGTAACCAACGACCACAATCTCTTCGAGTGCGGTTACGTCGGATTGCATGGTAACGTTAACCAGTGTGCGTCCGGCAATTTCCACTTCCTATGTTTTCAATCCCACAAAGGAGAAAACTAGGGTGCGGGCATTGGCCGGCACATCAAGCTGATATTTACCATCGAGGTTGGTAGTTGTACCGACCGTGGTGCCTTTTACGACAACTGTCACACCCGGAATACCACTACCATCGTCAGCGCTCGTCACAGTACCGGTGACGATGCGTTGAGCGAGCACAACCTGCATCGAGAAGAAAATGCAGGCCAGCCACAAGGTAATTTTTCTCATACTGATGAATTTTTGTTAGTGAATTGTTTAATGAAACTTAATCATGGAATCTTTAAGTTTTCATTTCTTTTCCCGGTACGAAATAACACAATCTTAAGTAATAGTGCAAGATTTTCTAAAGAAATGAAGCAAAATTGCTAAGATAATTCGCAAAAAGTTTTAGACCTGTATCTTAATTTCAGATTTCTAATCTGATTTTTGCTGTTCATTTTCAGCCAATACCTGTGCAGTCAGTTCTTTGCGCAAAGAAATCTTCCGATTAGCAAATGCAAGCACGCAAAGTGTTAAAATTAACATTTCCGCAACAATTCGCACCAAACTCATGCCCTCCATCCGTGTTAACTGAAGCGCAAGCCATATTCCACCAAAAGTAATCAGCATCCACAATCCGGCTTTTGTCTTGCGTGAAACAAGCAGCACCAGGGATATTATGATACCGGAATGCAGGATTAATAATATTGTCAGCAGAAATGAGAAGATTGTTTGTGAAGGCATATCAGCATAGAGCCGGGCCATCAAAATATGCTGCCCAGTGAACAATAAGGGTAAAATAAGCATCATCAACGACACAAGGTAATACCCCATGGCCAGAACAAATACGAAAAACTGCCTGTGCGCCATGATTTTAAGTGTTGATTATTGGCTGGTCATGACATAACTTCCCTGAATCGAAAATAAAGGAGGATGAATAATGTAGTGAGCATGAGGTCAAAGCCCGGAAATATGCCGGAGGGTTTGTAAATATAAACTGTAGATATTATGATAATGAGTATCTGAGAAATGGCATACAGATGAAATCCGGGCCTGAGAAGCTTCCACATAAAACGCACCCCGATGAAGGAGACAATATTGAGCAGTGCTGCAAATAAAAAGAACTGCCTGGGTATTGACCTGAACATCTCCAGTTGCATTCCATACTCCGACAGAGCCTCATCGGTGATGACCTGCTGGATTAGCTGATGGTTGATAAACACAAACAGGCCACTCACCGCACTCAGTCCGGAACCGGTAAAGCTGAGGATGCACAAAAAAGTAAGCAGCGAAGGTCTTTTGATCTGCGTGCTGAAATCCTTACGAAACTCTTCTTTCACAATAATCTTTTGTTGTAGTGCAGCGAAATTAGTAATAAAAAGCAACTTTCAGCCAAAGGCCATCAAATGACTACCTTTGGCCACGATTTAAACAATTAGTGATGAAGGTTGAAGAATTACAAAACCTGCCCCTTCTACATAAGGCACTGCTGATCTATTTTTTTCACGACCAATGTGCGCCTTGCCTGAGCCTTAGGCTAAAAGTTAAAGAACTTATCGATGGGCACTTTTCGCAAATTGAGCTGGTTTTTGTAGATGCGTTTTCCAATCCGGAGCTTCCGGCAAGCATGGGTGTGTTTGCATTTCCCACCTTGATTCTACTTCTTGATGGAGAAGAAACCTGGCGCTGGAGCAAGTATGTCTCTATCGCCCAACTCGAAGCGCAGATCAGCAGGCCTTACAACATCCTGTTTGGTTAGTTGATCAGATACCCCTGACCAAAGCGTCGGGCAAGTCGAGAGGCACCGAACGAATGAAAGCAGCCGAGTTGTGCATGTGCACATACATTGTTGTATCTTCTGTTACAAAAGGAACAACTTCCCGATAATCCGACAAGAACTTCTCGATGATTGGAGAGCTTATCCCCGGCCTGCGGAACTCAATTGCCTGAGCTGCAGTAAACAGCTCAATGGCAAGGATCTGCTCAAGATTCCGAACTAATTTCCATGCTTTGGTGGCCGCATTGGCTCCCATACTCACATGATCTTCCTGTCCTTGTGATGATTCGATGCTATCGACCGAAGCCGGGGTACACAACTGCTTATTCTGGCTTACAATACTGGCGGCAGTATAGTGCGGAATCATAAAACCTGAGTTGAGCCCGGGGTTGGCCACCAAAAAGGGAGGTAAGCCCCGCTTTCCGTTCAGGAGCTGATAGGTGCGTCGTTCCGAAATATTTCCCCATTCGGCAGCTGCAATAGCCAGATAATCGAGAGCAAGAGCAAGTGGTTGTCCATGAAAGTTTCCGGCAGAAAGCACCAGGTCGGCTTCAGGGAAAATGGTTGGGTTGTCAGTTACGGCGTTGATCTCCTGACTGAATACCTGTGCAACATAGTTCATGGCATCAACCGAAGCACCATGCACCTGTGGTATGCAACGGAAGCTGTATGGATCCTGCACATGCGCTTTAGGTCTGTTGATCAGCTGGCTGCCTTCGAGGATCTGCCTGATGCGGCGGGCTGCCTCGATTTGTCCGCGGTGAGGGCGGATCAGGTGTATGGCTTCATAAAATGGCTCAGGCCGGCCATCGAAAGCCTCAAGTGAGATGCATCCGATAAGGTCAGCAAGGATAGAAAGCCTGAATAGCCTGATTAGACACAAAACACCATATGCACTCATGAACTGGGTTCCATTGAGCAGGGCCAAACCTTCTTTCGACTGCAAGGCGATGGGCTTCCAGGCCATCATACGGTTAAACTCAGCCGCAGAGAGTAGAGCCCCTTTCACGCGTACTTCGCCAAGTCCGAGCAAGGGAAGACTCAAATGAGCAAGTGGTGCAAGATCGCCCGATGCCCCGAGCGAACCCATCTGATAAACTACAGGGTAAACTTCACGGTTATACAGCTCAATGAGCCTTTCAACGGTTTGAACCTGCACGCCTGAATGACCATATGAAAGACTCTGAACCTTAAGCAGCAACATGAGTTGCACTATTTCGGCCGGCACTTCATCTCCGGTGCCACAGGCATGCGACATCACAAGGTTCTTCTGCAACGTTCCAAGGTCATGCTTCGAAATCTTTGTGTCGCAAAGCGATCCAAAGCCTGTGTTTATGCCATAGATGGGACTGTCTTCCTGATCCATGCGCCGATCGAGGTAATCGCGACATTGCTGAATCCGGCTGCGGCTTTCTTCCGACAAGTCAAGCTTGTGCTTGTTGCTGAGTATATTAAACAAGGTGGCGAAGGTCAACTTTTCGCTGCTGATGTAGTGCACGCTCATGTGCCTGAGGTTTTGGTTTGGTGGAAGGGCATATAGCCTGAAAAGGCATCTACACCCGATCCGTTATTTGTTATAATTCAAATTGTCTGCCTCATTTCCTGAATGGTACGCAAGAGGGATTCTGCTTCCACTGTTTTCTGTCCGCCATTGAGCATGTCCTTAACTGTAAAACTGTGGCTTTGCAGTTCGCTTTCGCCTGCCATAACCACAATGGGGATGCGCTTCTGGTCGGCATATCGCAATTGCTTTTTCAGTTTCTCAGCCGAAGGATAAATCTCGGTATTGATGCCCGCCATACGCAATTGCCGCATGTATGCTAGGCAGAAACGTTCCTCTGCATCTCCAAAATTGAGAAACATCACAAGAGTAGTATCAGCAGAAGAAGTCGGAAACAAGCCAAGCTCGTTCATAACATCATAAATCCGGTCGGCCCCGAAGCTGATTCCAACGCCCGAGATATCTGGCATGCCAAACACACCAGTCAGATTGTCGTAACGCCCCCCACCGCAGATGCTACCGATAGTGGCATCGAGGGCTTTCACCTCGAATATGGCTCCGGTGTAGTAGTTAAGTCCGCGGGCCAGGGTCAGGTCGAATTCGGACTGCAGACTAAGGCTACTTAAATCGAGATAGTTGAGCAGAGTTGTCATTTCCACTAACCCTTTAATCCCTTCATCAATATGACCAATAAGCGGCTTCAGTTTTTCTAATTTTTCTCTTGCAGTGCCGGTCATGAACAAAACAGGTTGAAGTGCTTCGATGGCCTGAAGGGGTAGACCGCGATCGGCCAGCTCTTCGTTCACTTTTAGCAGGCCAATTTTATCGAGCTTATCAATGGCCATTGTGATGTCAGTGAGCCGGTCGGGATGGCCAATGGCAGTGGCAATTCCTGCCAGAATTTTCCGGTTATTTATTTTCACCACCACCCTGATACCGAGCTGCCGGAAAACCAGGTCAACCATCTGTACCAATTCGGCTTCGTTCAGGAGCGAATCGCTGCCCACAACGTCAGCATCGCATTGGTAAAACTCGCGGTAACGGCCTTTCTGGGGTCGGTCGGCTCTCCAGACAGGCTGTATCTGGTAGCGTTTGAAAGGAAATGGAAGATCACTGCGGTTTTGTACTACAAATCGTGCAAAAGGTACAGTAAGGTCATAGCGAAGTCCTTTTTCAGTAATCAGCGGCAACAATCCGGATGTTCCACCCACAGTGAAAAGATCTACATCCTGCAGAAAATCACCGGAATTGAGAATGCGAAATAAGAGCTTATCTCCTTCTTCGCCATACTTTCCCAGCAGGGTTGAAAGGTTCTCCATGGCTGGAGTTTCGATGGGCTGATAGCCAAAAAGTCTGAAAACGTGACGAATAGTATCGAAAATGTGATTACGGTGGGCCATCACTTCAGGTCCGAAATCACGTGTTCCTTTGGGTATGGTGGGTTTTGAACTCATCGAATGCGATTAATGCGGCAAAGTTAGGGTTTTTGGCCGGCTGTGGATGGGTGGTAAGGCTTCCATCTCAGGATTTAAGTCCTGTCTGCTCAAGTATAAAGTCAATGAACTGTTTGGTTTGAGCGCTACCTTCTTCCGGTGCCCAGAGCGCAAACTTTTTATCGTTGGCAGGATTGTAGGGACCGTCCTTCAGTTCGTATGCCACCGAACCTGAGGATAGTGCGATCATATTGTGGTAGCGGCCTGGAGCGATCTCACAGGCATAGTTTCCGGTTACCGGATCGAGAATGACAAAATCATAGATCGTTCCATCGTGATTGTATTCCAAAACCATAAATCTTCCGCGTAGACAAATGAATACCTCACGTTTGTCGGGGTTTTCATGAAGATGAGGCCTGATGTAGGTGTCTGGCTCTATGGCGTTCAACATACGCTGCAATGTGTCATGATCGCCATCGTGAAAGTTGTGATTCATGCGAAGCCTGGGTGATGAGGATGCCCTCTCGGAAAGCGCATCAAGCAGTTCTTTGTCTATTCGCAGCATTTTGTAATGATTTATGGTCTCAAAGTAATTCAATTTTCTAAAACGGAACCGTTGGTCTGAAAAGAATCAGACCAGATCTATTTTCGAACATATGAAAAAAAACCCATTTATTTTAACTCGTTCTAAATTAAAGGTAACGAATGAATACGTATTGTCAATTTTTGCAAAGACTATAATTTAGCGCCTTCATTTAAAAGCGTGAATACTATGTCAGACCATCTAATCGTTAACGTTCCGTTATGGGCATCAGTGCCTTTTCTAATCATGCTGTTGTTCATTGCCATCGGCCCGCTCTTCTTCCATCATTGGTATGAAGAAAACAAAAACAAACTGATTGTGTCGCTTGCGCTGGGCATACCAACCGCTATATGGTTGATATTCAATCATATGACTGATAAGCTGATGCATCAGATGTTGTTTGATTACATTCCCTTCATCATATTATTGGGCTCGTTGTTCATTATCACTGGTGGAATACAACTCAAGGGCGATATTGAAGCCAAGCCATGGATCAACACATTATTTCTAGCCATTGGTGGCCTGCTGGCTAGCTTTATGGGGACCACAGGCGCTGCCATGTTGCTCATCAGGCCTGTAATCCGCACTATTTCGGAAAGGAAGTTCAAGGTTCACACGATCTTATTCTTTATTGCCATTGTTGCCAATGCCGGTGGTATGCTCACACCCCTTGGCGACCCGCCGTTGTTCCTGCTCTACCTGCGTGGTGCGCCATTTGAATGGTTCTTCAGCCTTTATAAGGAATGGGCCTTTGTATTGGGAATTCTGCTGGTTATCTACTATTTCGCCGACAAATACTATTATCAGAAGGAGTCTCCGGCAGCTAAAAAGAAAGACAAGACGAACATAATACCCCTGTCTATTTCCGGCACTTACAACTTCATTTTCCTGCTTGGTGTGGTGCTTTCGGTGGCCTTTCTCAATGAACACTACCTGCACATCATCCATGATAATCACTATTACGGGTTTGTTCGCGAGGCATCCATGTTGCTGATGGCCGGCCTTTCGCTATATTTCACTCCGCGCAAGTTGCGTATTGATAACAAATTCACTTATACGCCCATCATTGAAGTGGCATTTTTGTTTCTTGGCATTTTTGCCACAATGATCCCTGCCTTGCTCTGGCTCAATGCCAATGCTGAAACATTGGGTGTTTCAACGCCTGCTGCGTTCTATTATTCCACAGGAGCACTGAGTTCCTTCCTCGACAATGCGCCAACAGCGCTGGCACTTCATAAATTGGCGCTCGGACTTCCGATGGCCGAAGGAATCAAGCTTGTTGCCGGTATACCTGAAGCCTTGTTGACAGCCATTTCGCTTGGTGCAGTATTTTTTGGTGCCATGACATATATTGGCAACGGACCAAACTTCATGGTTAAAGCTATTGCTGAGGAGAACAAAATTGAGATGCCAAGCTTCTTCGGGTATATGTTCAAGTTCTCACTCACGGTGCTTCTGCCCGTTTACATACTTACGCAGTTGCTGTTTGTCTAGATTAAAATTCGCGTGTGATTATCAATCACATGCCACTTTGAACCAATAATAACGAGGCGGCCGGTCGGCCGCCTCGTTTTATTTTAATTATTTATTCCTGACGTAGTTTTTTAAAGCGAATGCGTGAAGGGCCAGCATCGCCGAGGCGTTTTTTCTTGTTTTCCTCGTATTCTGTATAACTACCTTCGAAGTAATAGACCTGCGAGTTCCCCTCGAATGCGAGGATATGGGTAGCCACGCGATCGAGAAACCAACGGTCGTGTGAGATGATGACGGCGCAGCCTGCAAAGCTTTCGAGACCTTCTTCCAGCGCGCGAAGGGTATTAACATCGATGTCGTTGCTTGGCTCGTCAAGCAGCAAAACGTTGGCTTCCTGCCGCAGTGTCAGTGCCAGATGCATGCGGTTGCGCTCACCACCCGACAATACGCCAGCCTTCTTGTTTTGATCGTTGCCTGCGAAATTAAATCTGGCAACATAAGCACGCGAATTTATCGTCCGGCTGCCAAGTCTGATTTCATCGAGTCCGCCTGAGATGATTTCGAACACTGTCTTCTCCGGGTCAATCTCCTCATGAGTCTGGTCAATGTATCCGATCTTTACGGTGTCGCCCAGTTCAAAATGTCCGCTGTCAGGCGTTTCCATTCCCATGATCATTCTGAATAAGGTCGTTTTTCCGGCTCCGTTGGGGCCAATGATGCCAACAATACCATTGGGAGGCAACGAAAAACTGAGTCCTTCGAACAGGAGTTTATCCCCAAAGGCCTTGCTTACATTGTGGCATTCGATAACCTTGTTTCCAAGTCTGGGTCCATTTGGAATGAACAGTTCAAGGCGCTCTTCCTTCTGACGGCTATCCTCGTTGAGCAATTTTTCGTAATTATTGAGACGGGCTTTCGATTTGGCATGCCGTGCCTTTGGAGCCATGCGCACCCATTCGAGCTCGCGCTCCAGCGTTTTGCGACGGCGGCTTTCGGTTTTCTCTTCCATTTCGAGCCGGCGTGCTTTCTGTTCGAGCCAAGAAGAATAATTGCCTTTCCACGGGATTCCTTCGCCACGGTCGAGTTCAAGTATCCAGCCTGCCACATGATCCAAAAAGTATCGATCGTGTGTAACAGCAATCACGGTGCCCTTGTATTGCTGCAAATGCTGTTCAAGCCATTCAACCGATTCGGCATCAAGGTGATTGGTGGGCTCATCGAGGAGCAAAATATCCGGTTCGCTCAACAAAAGCCGGCAGAGTGCGACGCGGCGGCGCTCACCCCCCGATAGTACATTTACCGGGGTCTCAGGCTCGGGACACCTGAGGGCGTCCATGGCAATTTCGAGCTTGCGGTCGAGTTCCCAGGCATGCTTATGTTCAATGAGCTCGGTAAGGCGACCCTGCTCTTCGATGAGACGATTCATCTCATCGTCATCCATTGGTTCAAGGAACTTGTTGTTGATTTCCTCGTAAGCCTTTAGAATGTCCACAATTTCCTGCACACCCTCCTCCACCACTTCTCTTACGGTTTTGTCCGAGTCGAGTTCAGGTTCCTGATCAAGCATGCCCACCGTATAGCCGGGCGAAAAAACCACCTCGCCCTGAAAAGTGGTGTCCTTTCCGGCAATGATGCGCAGCAGCGTAGACTTACCGGAACCATTGAGCCCGATGATTCCGATTTTGGCACCATAGAAGAAAGACAAATAAATGTCTTTCAAAATTTGTCGGTTTGGCGGAACCTGTTTGCCTACACCAACCATGGAAAAGATAATCTTTTTATCGTCTGTCACGTTATTATTATTTGATTTACATTCACTTATACAAGAAACACCGTCGGCAAAGATAATAAGGACACCTGCAAACTCAGTAAGACTCAGGCTTTCTGATACATAAGTTTCTCAAAGGCTTTCGACAGGCCTTCCATAGCACTGTCCCAGTGATAATGCTGTCGGACAAAATTCCTCCCAGCAAGTGCCATTGCATTTGCAAAGCCGGGATTATCCAGCAGTTTTATCACGGCATGAGCCAAATCATCCGGATGATCGGCTACCAACAGATCTTTGCCAGGGTTCCCCCCAAGCGCCAGTTGAGCAAGGGTTGTTGTGATGCATGGCAGCCCCATCGACATGGCTTCAAGCAGCTTATTCTGAAGTCCGGTTCCAATGCGCATGGGTGCTATAAAAACGCTTGCCCCACGATAGGCATCCCTGATATCATCGAGCCAGCCACTCACGTGTATATTGTTGTTTTGTAAGGCTTTAACCCTTCGGTCGGGTGTAGCCCCCGCGATTAAAAGGCTGGTTTGTGGACGCTTTTTCCATATAATATGCATGATTTCATTTGCAAGAAACTCTGCAGCATTCACATTGGGGGGATAGGCCATATTGCCGGTGAAAACCAAATCGAATTTCTTTTGAGTATCCGAAGGAGAAAAATAATCCTGATCCACACCATTTGGCACCACGAGAATATTGCTGTTTCCGGGGTGCGGAATAAAGTCGCGGTCGGGCTTACTGATGATGGTCTTGAGATCAAAGGATTCAAATACCATCCTTTCATATCTTTTAAGCCTCAGATATTCGAGTTTGTAAATCAGGGCAAATGGCCATTGTGCCACCTCTGCCCTCCGCTCCATCCCTTTGCTGAACACATCCTGATAGTCAATTGCTTTTGGAAGCGGGACTGCTTTAAGATATTCCGCCACTCTTACAAGCTGGCCATAAAGCAAATCAGGTTTATGTGTTTCGATCAGCCTAAGTACCCGGTGGTGTGCAGAACTGCTGTAGAAATATCCCACCTGTATGGGTTTTCCGGTGAATATTGATTTTAATATGTTCCAGACGATAACATGAGGCCTCAAACGAAAAAAAGTAATCGACTTGCAATAGGGTTGAAGCGCCCTGAAAGCCTTTTGCTGATCGACACCAGGGCTGGTATTGAGGGCACAGAGATATACCTCATGATGTTGCGACAGGCAGCGGATCTGATGAAAGGCCCTGAGCTTATCACCTTTTTCGAGCGGCCAGGGTATCCGGGAAAGGAGAACAAAAATCTTCATGAAAAACACTTAGGCATTGCGAAGATAAGGCAGAGTGATTATGCTGCAAAAAAATGTCAGAAAGCAACATTCGTAAGGCGTTTTCTGGCCTCGCCATAAAAGGTCAACAGTCTGGTGACGAGCCATTCGTTTCTATACTGCTCCTGCACCAGCCTGAGGCCTCCGGCAGCTATATTTCCAACTTTTTGCGGCTGAGTAGCATACATTTGAATAAAATCGATAAAATCATGCAGCCTGTTGGCGATAAATATATTTTCTCCGTGGGTGTAGGTAATGCCTTCTGCCCCAATACTTGTTGCCACGACGGCCTTGCCGGCTGCCATGGCTTCGATGATTTTGATCCTTATGCCACTGCCTGAGCGCAGAGGCACAATGGCCACATCGTGTTCTTCTATAAACCTTTTCGCATCTTCCACCTCTCCCACAACTTCCACGCCTGGCTTATATCCCGAAACAAGCCATACTGGCATAAAGCGACCTGCCAAAGTAAGCTTCATCGAATTATTAAGTCTGTACAGCTCGGGCCAGATGTCGTCGAGAAACCAACGCATGCCTTCTTCGTTGGGCATCCAGTTCATGGCTCCTATGTGAAAAAATCTGCCACCTTTTATTGCTGGCACTTTCGAAGCAATCTTTTCGTTTTCAACGCCAAAAGGCAAGTCAATCACCGGCTTATGGGTAATACCCCTGAAATAAGACGCATCGTTTCGGGTTATCGCAGCGATGCCATCCACCAGATTTAAAGTGTTTTTCTCATAATTCTTCAGCGTGCGTGAAAGATCACTCAGATACAGTCGTTTCAGGGGATTACTGGTTTGCATTGCAATCCGCTCCCATATCAGGTGTTCGATATTGTGTGCCCTGAGGATGATCGTGGCCTTGCTATGTCTTCGTATTTCATCAATATAGGGAGCCATAAAAATCGTTTCGAGCTGCACAACATCATAGTGCTGTTGTCTGAGTAGCTGAACGAGTCTTTGGCGAAAATTATCGCTGATAAACCTTTCCACATGATACGACCTGCGCCTGAGCATACTGATGAACGCTGGCAACAGCTTGATTCTCAAGTCAAGGTGAACCAGTTCGAGCCCGGTGGATTTGAGATAGTCCCCGGGAATGTTCTTCGGATCGACATAGTACTTATCGGAATTAACGGCAAGCACTTTCACCTGATGACCGGCCCTGACCAATCCCATGATAAGGCTATTCATGGCCATTGGTCCTCCCTCATGCATGGGCCAGGGCGATTTGTTGCAAACGAAAAGTACTCTCACAGTCTGAAGGCTTTAAGTGAACCAGTGATGCGTCCGAATGCCTTCTTCCAGCTTTCAGCATCAAGCAATGGGGCATCAGTAGTTGATTTAAAAGTGAGAAACAGGCCCATCGGTAATAAAACAACCGATGATAGCCACACACCAAAAAATACATTGAGGTCGCCCACCCTGGCTGCCTTTTCGCCAGTGATGCTGAGTATGTGATAAAAAACAAAAAGTATCACAGCCATCACAACAGGAAGGCCCAAGCCTCCCTTGCGAACAATGGCACCAAGGGGTGCTCCGACAAAAAAAAGCAGCAGGCAGGCAATGGAAAGGGTGAACTTCTTGTGCCAAACGATTTCGTGCTTCCGGATATTCTCGGCCTGATAATCGAAATCGTTGCGGTTAAAGCTCACATTGTCGCGGTTATTGCGGGCTGCGCTCAATGCCATCTCGGTGATATTAAACTGCTCGTTGGGGAGGAAATTTTCCATTACCGGCCATTTAACATTAGTTGGGCGATACGCTGTTGTGTCTTTAATAACAGCGGTATGTCTTTCTGCAAGCAAATTGCTGTCGATGGTTGAAAGGTATTGATAACGATTGTAAAACATGCCAATATACCTTTCGCGTCTTTCGTCGAACCTCTGTCCGAGCGAATCAATAAAATAATTCAACTGCTTCAGATTCAGCATAGTGTAGTGACTCTTAAACAAATCCTCCTGGGTTCGTGTAAGGTTGAATTCAGTCAGATCGAACTTAAGTCGCTGTTCACTGAAACGCATTCTGTCGAAAGGTCTGTTATCGCGAAAGTTACGTGTATTATAAAGATCCTGATAATTGAACCCATCGAAGAGCGTGAATATGACATTACGCTGGTCAGGACTTAATTCCATATAACCCCATTCAGCCGTGGTCAGCTTCACATTGCCCATGCGGTCAGTATGATCATAAATTTTCACATCGTAAATGGTACGGTTGTCCTTTTCCTTTCGCCCCACCCGAATCACATAATTCTCAATGCCATTATAAAAAACACCTTCCTGAATGTTGAATGCAAGCTTTTGCTGTCGGATATCGTAAAGCAATGACGAAAACTTGAGGTTGGCCACCGGAAGCACATTGTTCGAGAAGACAAAGGCAGCAATACTGATGATCAACGACAGGTAAACAAGAGGTCGCATCATTTTCCATATCGAAATGCCGGATGCTTTCATGGCCACAAGCTCGTAATGTTCGCCAAGATTACCAAAAGTCATCAGCGAGCTGAGCAGGATTGCCAGCGGAAGTGCAAGGGGAACGAAGGTGGCACTGGCGTAGAACATCAGCTCGGCAATAAGGTGCAGTTCTAGCCCCTTGCCCACCAAATCGTCTACGTATTTCCACAAAAACTGCATGAGCAGTATGAAGAGGGCTATAAAAAAAGTTAGGACCAGCGGACCGGCGTACGACCTCAGTATGTAGCTGTAGAGCTTTTTCAAAAACGCTGCATTTGTTGGAAAACGATAACACAAAGGTAATAATTGCCTCCACTTGCCGACTTTTCACACTTCTTCAGCCCTTAGCATTTTGCTTAACTTTGCCAGCAATTGAATAGCTGATGAATCGTCTTTTTATTATTCTTACGCTTTTCATAGCATTTCTGAGATCCGAAGCTCAGCAGAGCGTTGCGGATTCGGTGGTTTCTTCAGTGCTTTTTCAGGCCAGTTACGCGATACAGCTTCCTGCCGGCGACCTGGCCGAGCGCTATGGTTACAATAGCCAGATAGCAGGTGTGATCGGCTATAAAACCAATAAAAACTGGCTCTGGAACGCACACCTGGGGTTTATCTTTGGCGATCAGGTGAAGGGCAGGCAGGAGCTGCTGCGGATGATCAGCACTTCGACCGGAGAGGTTATCGACGGGGATGGAACCTACACTAGTCTGGCACTCCTGCAACGCGGCTTTCACCTTCAGGCAAAAGCAGGTAAATTATATAGCACCAGTAAGCCTAATCCCAATTCAGGCATTTATTTTCAGGGCGGACTCGGTTATCTGGCCCAGCGCATCCGGATAGAAACCCAATTTGGAACTGCCCCTCAGCTTGCCGGCGACTACGCAAAAGGCTATGATCATCTACGCGGAGGCTTCGCACACAGCATCGATGCAGGATATTTTTTCATGGGAAATAAGCGTACACTCAACTTCTCGGCAGGCATCGAGTGGATTGCCGCATATACACGGCCAATGCGCGAATACAGTTTTGAGCTCATGAGACGCGACACCAGAAAGTACACCGATCATTACCTTGGTCTGAGAATCAACTGGATGATACCGGGCTATCGCAGAGCACCTCAGAAATATTACTACTATTGAATCTGTCGGGGACATGATGCGGCTGATCTATACTTCCCTTGTTGTTCTATACACTTTGGCAGTGCGGTTGGCAACACCCTTCAACACCAAAGCCAGACGGTGGTATTACGGTCGAAAAGAAACCCCGGGAAAGATTGCAGGCTTCTTACCTGACGATAAGCAATGGCTGTGGTTTCATGCAGCATCGCTCGGCGAATTCGAACAAGGCCGGACAGTGATTGAGGCAATCAGGCAATCGAGGCCAGATTATCTTATCCTGCTTACATTTTATTCTCCCTCGGGCTACGAAATCCGTAAAAATTATGAGCATGCCGACCTGGTGCTTTATTTGCCTCACGACACCCCAAAGCAAATCAGTAATTTTATTAAACACTTCAATATTAGGGCTGTATTTTTCATTAAATATGAGTTCTGGTATAATCTGCTTTTCACACTCCATCAGCGCAACATTCCATTTTATTTCTTTTCAGTGCGATTCAGGCCAGGGCAATATTTCTTTAAGTGGTATGGCCGATGGTTTTTGAATCAACTCAGGCCTGCACAGCACATTTTCGTTCAGGACGAGGCCTCGCTTGTGCTGTTTAAAACCGCAGGCTTCAGCAAATGCAGCATTGCCGGCGATACCCGTTTCGACAGGGTGGCTCAGCTTGCCCGGGATGCAGCCGGTCTCCCTGAGATTGAAGCTTTTGTCGGCATCAGCCCTTTATTTGTAGCAGGAAGCACCTGGCCCTCTGACGAAAACCTACTACTTCCATCATTGGATGTTTTGCCTGTTAATTACAAAATCATCATCGCGCCGCATGATATCAGCAGTGGTCACGTGAACAGTTTGATGAGGGCATGTCATCAACCCGCTGTTCGTTACTCAAACATAAAGACCAATCCCGGCGCGCGAATTTTAGTAATTGACAACATCGGGCTGCTTTCGCGCATCTACCGATATGCCAGCCTTGCTTATATAGGCGGCGGCTTTGGCAAAGCCATTCACAATATTCAGGAGCCCATTGCCTGGGGCTGTCCGGTTATTATTGGCCCTCAGCACCAAAAATTTACCGAGGCAAACGACCTGATATCGCTTGGTGGCGCATTTGCTGTGCACAACAAGTCACAACTGGTAGAAATTCTTAAGAAACTTTCCGGCAACCAAGCTTTTCGCTCAAATGCCTCAAGTATTTGTCTCGATTATGTAAAGCGAAATCTGGGTGCAACCGATCAGATTGTGAGCATCTTAAATATTTAAATAGTCACCCTTCAATATCATGTTGTCTGATTTTGTCGTTGTAATATTTTTGCGGATCAATTATACCCATGCTTATGAATACTCAATTGCTGCTTACTCAAAATGAATCGATTTCGGCGAATAAAATCTTACTTCTCGAAGACAACGGATCATATGAGCAGGCCGGATTAAATCCCGACGAACTGCTCTATTTGCGGCGAAGGATGGAGCAAAACGATGGCTGTGGCTGGGTCGAGATCAATCGTTTCAATTACAGCATCTTCCTTGTCCTTGCTGGGTCGGATGCAAATGATACGCCCAACAGTCGTCTCGAGAAAATCAGACGCGCAGGTGCACAAATCTGTCAGCAATTGAATAAGTATCGCCATACCCATGCGCTGATCACAGGATCTGAAATTAAGGAAGATGAACTACTTGCTTTGGCCGAAGGAATAGTTCTTGCCAATTACCAGTTTATCAGGTTGTTCAGCAATCCGGATAAAAAGAAAAACAGCTTCGAAACCTTGTATATTTCGGGTAAATTAGTGGGTGAGTCGGCGGTTTGGCGCCTGAAAACCACCTGCGAAGCGGTATGCTGGGCACGCGATCTGATAAACGAGCCTTTGAACAGTCTGAACGCAGAGGCATTGGCATCAGGTTTTGCAGAAAATCTACAAAAAATCGGTGTTTCAGTCGAAATCATGCACAAAAGCAAAATTGAAGCGCTGAAGATGGGCGGACTGCTTGCCGTTAACCGCGGAAGCGTTGATCCTCCAACATTCACGGTTATGGAATGGATGCCGGAAGGCACAGAAAACCAAAAGCCCATTGTTTTGGTTGGTAAAGGAGTGGTGTACGATACCGGTGGAATGAGTCTGAAACCTTCCGGATCGATGGATACGATGAAGTGCGATATGTCGGGCAGCGCAGCAGTGGCGGCGGCGATGTATATTGTTGCTGCGCTTGGCCTGAAGCTTCGCGTGATAGCACTTGCCCCTGCCACCGACAACAGGGTAAATGGCAATGCCTACGTTCCGGGCGATGTAATTACGATGTTTGATGGCACCACTGTGGAGGTGCTCAATACCGATGCAGAGGGAAGGCTAATTCTGGCCGATGCCCTCAGTTATGCTAAAAAATACGAACCTTCGCTGGTCATCAATATCGCCACACTCACCGGATCGGCTTCACGGGCCATTGGTCCTCAGGGTATTGCAGCCATGCAGGTAAAGGCCGAAAAGGAATTTGAGTCGTTGAAAGCCTCAGGCAATAATGTTTATGAAAGGCTTGTTGAGTTTCCCATGTGGGATGAGTACCGCGAACAACTCAAATCGGATATTGCCGACCTGAAAAACATTGGTGGTGCAGATGCAGGAATGATCACGGCGGGTAAGTTCCTTGAGCACTTTACCAACTATCCGTTTATTCATTTGGATATTGCAGGGCCGGCCTTTCTTGACAAAGCAGACAGCTATCGTGGCAAAGGCGGAACCGGAATCTGTGTAAGGCTTCTGGCCGATTTTCTGATACATCAGGCTACCAGCGCCTGCTGATGTACCTGATGTGCTGAACTTATCAGCTCATGTCGATCAGATGAATGAAGTCGAGGTAGTGTGGTGCGTCGATACCAAAAGTCTGCACCTCCTTGCCCATAATCTTGTATGTGCTCTTCTGCCCTGCAATGCGTGAAAAGTGGAGCTCGAACACCTTTCCATTTTCGTCCTTCATAAGCACCATAACCAAGTTCTCATTCAGGTCGGAAACGAGCTTTTCGTGGCAAAGCGGACAAAGAAACTCAAACCTTTGTCCGTCTTTAATTTTGTGCGAAGGATGATGCATCGTCTGGTAGTTGCCCACCTCCGGGTTCATCAATAGCAGCATTGAAGGCCCGTTTTCGTGCTTGACCGTCAGGATGAGATGATCGCTCAGCAGCAGATGCCCTCTGCAATGCGGACACAGGTAATCCGTAACCATATTTGAATCGATTTTGAGTAAAATTACGAAAAAAACTGTGCACATGCAAGCAAAAAGAGCCTGTTCATTTGTAACTTTATGGAAATTTCTGCGCCATGAACTCCGTATTTGTTGAATACCTCAGGCGGTTGCATATGGTGGCTGAAGATGAGGCATCGGAATGGCATTTGCCTTTCGTTACCATTTCGCGCGAAACGGGCTGCCATAGCATGAGCATTGCTCAACTGCTGAAACAAAAACTAAACAGCCAGGCCAGAACCAAATGGCAAATAGTAACAAAAGAGATTCTTGCCGTAGCTGCACGCGAATTGCAACTGAACCCCGCACAGGTTAAGGGTATTCTAACAGGCGAAAAGCGTTCGCACCTGAGCGAAATACTCCACTCAATCGAAAACCATGCTTATCTGAGCGACAACCAGGTAAGGAAAAAACTGGCCGAATTTATTGAGTCGGCTGCATTGCGCGGCCATGTCATCATTGTTGGCAGGGCAGGTGCCATCATCACAAAACGAATACCCAAAGGCCTGCATATCCGCCTTGTGGCTCCCATGGACTGGCGCATTCAAAGTATCATGAGCCAGCAAAGCATAAGCCGTAAGGAAGCTCAGCAATGGATTGAAGAAACCGACCAGAGACGCCATAGAATATTTGAGGAATTCAGTGGACGACCGATAAACGATCTGATGTTCGACATGGTGCTAAACAATGCCATGATTGATGACGAGGAAATAGCCGACCTGATTGCCAACCTGATTACAAAACGCTATCCATCTTGAAACCACATACGCTCAGCAAGACTGCCCTGTTTTCATTGATTCTCTTCTTTGCCACATCTTGCGGCCCAAAGCCTACTCCCGAGGAATCGGAAAAGCTTATCAGAGCAGCCGATGCCGAAATAACAGGTGTGGCTCACCGACTGATGAATACTCATGGTATTAAGGCTTTTATGGAGGTTTACAAATTATCAGGGAGTATGTTTCCAATCATGCCTGAGACCCTTTCTAGCGGATCAGTCAACAACATGTCCTCAGATAATACCCCCCAAAATGCAAACTTCACAATTGACAGCACGCCCCAGGGGCATATCCATATCACTTTTCCATATCGGTTCAAGGACGACTCGATAGCAATATTCAGCCTGCTCTCGGGCCAGACCAGCCCTTCGCTGCTAATGGACGATTTCCCCAATGAGTTTGTATGCAACATAAGCACGTCATCAGGTCACAGCTTACTCGAGATCAACTACAAGGCAAATCTTGAACACGGGTTGCCCGAATCATACAAATTGATTGTCAATACCGGAGCATTTGAGATAAAATCAGATCTTAAAACCAGCTTCAGGAAGAAAAACAGCCACATGCAGATGAGTTTTTCCATGACGGAAAACATGAAAAAGCGTATGGATTTCAGAATGATTTCCAGTGTTGGATTGGATCCTGATCAGCGCATTCATTTCGGACGGAAAAAGATGTCGCTCGAGGTCTTTCCAATAGTGATTGATCTACGCGGCGAGCGGGGCTTCCACACCTATAATCCACAAAAATTTGTCAAAGATTTTAATATCGACAACCAAATTTTCATTTACGATCAGAAAATGAATCTGCTGGGCGAGCTGAGGCTATCAGAAAGACCTGATCAGGACTATATCAATCCAATTGTAAGACTGGGCAATGGCACCGAGTTTGAAATTGAGGCTTTGATGCGAAGCGTGAAGCAGCTGCTGAGGCTTAAGCTCCGCAACTTGTAAACCTCTAGAACCTTGCCCTGCCGTTATGCCAGGAGTTGTTGTCAAACATCGGACTGGTTATCAGATCATTGGGGTAAACCATATACCCGCCATTAGGGTCGAGGTCGATGCCTTTAACATAATAGACGGCCTGCCAGGCTAATAATGAACAGTACCAGTGGCTGTTGTCGGCCCAGTTTTTTCGAAGACCGATGCGCACAAGGCTGTCGATAGCAGCTTGATCAGGAAAACGCTTGGCGGCATTCCAGGTGCTGAGATCGCCTTTCTGCTCCCTGAGGAACGAGATGAGACGTTCAAGCTCCTCGTCAGTCCAGTTCAGCCGGAGTCGATAGCGGTTTCCGGCATATCTTGAAGCGAAATTGGTGTTGTTGAAAGCAATACGGCTGTGGTAAACAAGGGCAGGCACCTCGCGCACCTGAAAGCCGGGCTGAACGTCGCGAGCCATCGACTCAATGATCATTGTGTTGCTCAATAAGATGTCGGGGTTCGAAGATTTGTATCCCTTTACCACTATCGCAGCATGTCCGAACATAAAACCCCCACTCACTCTGGCTGTACCGGGCAATAAATTAGTGTTAGGACGCACTATAATATCGCCGGGCTTCAACTCATCAACACCTGCGATGGCAAAATCGCTTTCTGTTACATTGCTTTTCGGTGGGGGGATAGCAGGTGTCGTGTTGCACGAAGTCGCGGCCAGAGCCAGCACCAGCAGTAGAAAGCAATACAACTTCCACATCAAGGCTGCAACTTTTTGAGGCATTACTTCATCTTTTTTTTAATATTCTTAACAAATTTAGTGACAATCGCTGTTAATAGTTTATTTTTGATGTGACCTTATGACAACCCTAATACAAAAAATATGAAAACATTTTTCAAGCTTTCCGCCGTCTTTGTTGCCGTCTTGCTCTTGCTTGTCTCGTGCGATAAAGACAAAAAAATCACCGAGCTGAGTACTGACCAGGCAAAGGTAGAAATCCGCAACGCTACCCAGGCTGTAACCACAAACATGGAGACATTGATGGAAAATCCTGCTGCAAAAGCGCTTACGTACATGTCGGAGCTCATGGACGGAAAAAATGCAGCAGCAAGTCTTCGAAAAAATTTTGAAAAACCCGGGCGTTTTCACTTGGGTGAAGTAATGGATGCCTTGCGTGACCCTTCGGTAAGGCAGACTTTTCCGGTTACCAAATTGGAAGGCGATTACGGCATTTATGCCTATAACTTCATTACAGAAACCTTTGATCTGATTCAGAGCAGTACTACTAAGCTCGAATACCGCTATCCGGCTGATGATGCCGCCAGGGCTCAGCAGCAAAACAATGCTGTGCTCACCTTAGATAATCTGGAGTACAAGATTATCACATATGACACCAAGGCCAGCAGGGGTCTCAAAGAGCAGGAAGCTGTGCCGGTGAAAGCCAATGTAACGCTGAAAGTGAGCAATGTCACCCAGATGACCGCGACCTACAACTCCACACTTACAGACAATGGCACTCCAACAGCCGTCAGCGCCTCATGCACCATGGGCGAATACAGCATGAGTGCGTCGATGAGTGGCAGCGGGGTGAACTACACCACCACCGAAAGCTTCAAAAAGGGAAATGATGAGTTGATGGGACATAATATTAAAATCACCTACACTGCTAATAAAGAAGAGGTTGAAAAAGTTAACGGGTATTATCTTGTTAAACCGCTAAAGTTTGACGGGCAGGTTTACCCCAAAGCCATTGACGACCACATTTATCAGGTTGAACAAAGTGGGGGAAATAATTACGACTTCAATTTGCTCAACTCGAAGATTGACGTTAAAGTGATCCAAACTGAGCTAAACGCACAGATTGGCAAAATTCAGTTCAAGCTCTATACCGACCCTGATGATGGCAGTAAATACCCGAATTTAGCCCTGGTTTATAAAGATGGAACCTTTGAATGGCTTGAGGTAATTCTTTCTGGAGAAGGGTATAAAGTACTTAAATTCAAATAGAAGTATTTTGTTGTGATAAAGCCGGCCTGTCATTGGCCGGCTTTTTTTATGGAAAGGTGCATGCTTAGTACTAAATTTGGCTTTCAATAATTAAGGCTTATGCGCTTTGCCGACCTTATCGGGCAAGAGGCAGCCCGGCAGCACTTAACAGAATCCGTAGCGAACGCACGCATACCCCATGCACAGCTGCTTTTCGGCCCGGCCGGAAATGGCAAGTTTGGCCTGGCACTGGCATTTGTGCAATATCTGAATTGTCAGAACCGACAGGCTGACGACAGCTGCGGTATCTGTCCTTCCTGCCTCAAAATAAGCAGGCTTGCCCACCCCGATGTCCATTTTTTTTATCCGACAACAACAACCAAAAAGGTAAAAAAAGATCCCGAGTCGAAAATTTTTGCAGAAGAGTGGCGCGACTATATCCATGCTTGCGATGGGTACCCGAATATTAACGAATGGTATAACTTTCTGGGGGTAGAAAACAAGCAGGGTACGCTTTTTGTGAGGGATGTTGTGGAAATTAACCGTTTACTTGGTTTTAAACCCTTTGAAGGAGATTTTTCTGCTTTTGTGATCTGGATGCCCGAAAAACTGCATCACACAGCGGCTAACAAACTGTTGAAAAATTTGGAAGAACCTCCGCAAAACACGATCTTCCTTTTGGTTGCCGAGAATCCTGAACAAGTTTTGACTACAATACGTTCGCGCTGCTATCAGATGAAAATTCCCAAAATTGCTACTGAAGCGCTTGCGGAACGATTGTCTGCTGAATACGGACTAAACCAGAGCGAAGCAGCTCAGCTTGCTGTTTTATCAGATGGCGACTACCTGGCAGCCCGGCAGTATGCAAAGCAGCCGGAAGAACGTATCCAACAGATGGAGCAGTTCAGGATGTGGATGCGGTTGTGCTTTGATAATAAGTATGCTGAATTAATTGATTTTGCCACAACTACAGCAGGACTTGGCCGTGAGCGCATTAAATCGTTGCTTGAATATGGACTCAGAATCTTCAGGTTTGTGATGCTCATTCAGCAGGGACAATCATCATTGGTTGCACTAGTGGCCGAGGAACAGGAGTTTGTTTTTCGTTTTTCGAAAGCGATTGGCAGGATCAGCATTATCACAATTGCGGGTTTATTGGAAGAAAGCATTCAGCATGTGGAGCGAAATGCCAACAATTCGCTGCTACTGAGCAGCCTTAGTTTCAGGTTTGTCGAAATCATTGGTCGAAAACGCTGAAACGCTCAAGAAATACACCCGGACCATTCATTCAGGGTTGAACTAGCGAAATTGCCTTACTTTTGTTGTGGACAATCTTTTACTATACAATATATAGATAATTTTTTCTTACCAAAACCACGCTATTTTCTAATGAATCAGCAACATAACATCAACACAGAAAGCAGTGAACAAAGCCGCGGCTGTTGCCGAGCCGGCGGACAGGGGGGCAATAAAAATCCCGCTTTTCAGCAAAGCTGTTGTAAACTCAGTGCCACAAACTGGTTAAAAAACTATGAAACGCCCCAAAATACCAACAGCCTTCAAGTTTGCGAAATACGGTTCAAGAACGACCACAAGGATTTTTTTACCCACACCGCTGAACTACGCCTTAAAGAAGGCGAAATAGTTACCGTTGAAGCAGCTTCGGGCCATGATGTTGGTATAGTTTCGCTTACCGGAGAGGCCGCACTCCTGCAATTCAGGCGCAAACGCGACATTCTGCAACTGAACCAGCTCAACAAGGTGTATCGTCATGCCAAGGCCACTGATATTGAAAAATGGACCAAGGCCATCGAACTCGAAGGCCCTCATCTGAAAAGAACCCGTGAGCTTGTAATGGATCTGGGGCTCGAAATGAAGCTCAACGATGTGGAATACCAGGGCGATCGCTCAAAAGCAATTTTCTATTATACCGCCGAAGAACGGGTCGATTTCAGAGAGCTAATCAAACGTATGGCCGAAGAATTTCGTATCAGAATCGAAATGAGGCAGATAGGCATGAGGCAGGAATCGGCCAAGCTGGGTGGCATAGGGCCTTGCGGCCGTGAGTTGTGCTGTGCTTCGTGGATGACCGACTTCAGGTCGGTGGGCACCTACGCCGCCAGAATACAACAACTGTCTCCCAACCCGCAAAAGTTGGCCGGCCTTTGTGGCAAGCTCAAGTGCTGCATCAATTATGAATATCCGGCCTATGCCGAGGCTTACAAACAATTTCCAGACGAACGCACCGTTTTGCGGACACAAAATGGTGATGCCGTTCATCAGAAAAGCGATATTTTCAAAGGCCTGATGTGGTTTGCATACACCAACGACAAAAACAACATTATGGCTATTACGGTAGAGCAGGTGAAAAGTATTGCCGAGATGAACAGCAAAGGAACTATGCCCGAGAAGCTGGAAGATTATGCCTTTATCAAAGACGTACAGGCCCTTGAAGTGCCAGTGGTTGGTCTGGAAGGCGACCTGACCCGCTTTGATGAACCAAGGACAGGCAAACCCAGGAAAAACAGGAACAATAACCGGAAGGATGCTTAAGCAGATTTGCATTTTCCTTATTACAGGAGCCATCGGCACCTTTTTCCAGTCTTGTTCGGACAGGACTGTTTTCGATGCCGTAAAACCCACCGGAGGGCTTGAGTGGTCAGCTTCGAACAGGTTGCGATTCGAAACCCCGATCAACGACACTGCATCCACTTACCGAATCATGCTGCATGTGCGCAACCATGTTGACTACCCTTATTCCAACCTGTTTCTATTTCTTCAGACCCGAATGCCAAACGGCAACATCACACGCGACACCATTGAGTGCCAACTGGCCGATCAAGCGGGACATTGGTATGGCAAAGGAACAGGACTTTACCGTCAACAACTTATTCCTCTGCACAACCATCTAAAATTTCCCTTACCCGGCAGTTATGTGTTCTATTTGGAGCAAGGCATGCGCGACACCCTCCTGTTTGGCATTGCTGATGCTGGCCTGCGTATCGAACGTAATCCACTTTGAAGCATTATCGCATAATGAGTCAGAAAAAAAACCCATCCGTATCTTCAGATAAAGGAGTCATCGGCACGTTCTGGATCGTTTATTTTTCAGGGCTTGCATTCGTTTTATTACTGTTCTTTGCTATTGGTGCCGGTTGGCTGGGCAAGATGCCGACTTTCGAAGAGCTCGAAAATCCACAGACCAATCTTGCATCAGAGATCATCTCATCGGATGGCGTACTGCTGGGCACATTTTTTGTCGAAAACCGCTCAAATGTTCAGTTCAGGGAGCTTTCGCCTCACATGGTCAATGCTATTCTGGCAATCGAGGATGTGCGTTTTACCGAGCATTCAGGTATTGATCTCAAAGCCCTTTTCAGGGTAGCCTGGGGTATTGTTACCGGAAACAGTAAGGGCGGTGGAAGCACGCTATCGCAGCAACTTGCAAAAAACCTCTTTCCCCGCGATGAAAACCTCAATTTTTTGCAGCTAGTGCTCCGCAAGTTCATGGAATGGATCACTGCATCCAAACTTGAACGAAGCTACTCGAAAGAGGAAATACTGGCCATGTATCTGAACACTGTCCCTTTTGGCAGCAATGCCTTCGGCATCAAATCGGCCGCAATGACCTTCTTTGGCAAAACGCCTGATTCGCTCACCGTCGGGGAAGCCGCCCTTATGGCCGGGGTTGTTAACGCCCCAACCCGCTTCAGTCCGGTGCGTAATCCAGAGAGGGCGCTTCAGCGCCGAAACCTGGTAATCAGCAAGATGAGAGAATATGGCTTTATCACAGAGGCCGAGTTTCAGCAGGCGATCAATACGCCCATCGATATGTCGAATTATGGCATGATGGATCAAAACACGGGTATTGCCACCTATTTCAGGGAATTCCTCCGTGCTGAAATGCGTAAGTGGACTGCTACACATTATAAGAGCAATGGCAACAACTACGACATTTATAAAGACGGCCTGAAGCTATATACTACCATCGACTCGCGCATGCAGCACTATGCCGAGGAAGCCATGCACGAACACTTAGCCAACGACCTGCAACCAGCTTTTTTCAGACATTGGCGCGGCCAGCCCAATGCCCCATTCGATTTTCCACCATCCGAAGCCCGCCTGGAAATCGACAAGATCATGCAGACAGCCATGCGACGCTCCGACCGCTACCGATACCTGAAACAAGCCGGCCTAAGCAACGACTCCATCACCAAAGCTTTCAATACCCCGACCCGTATGCGGGTCTTCTCGTGGAACGGATACCGCGATACCATTATGACCCCAATGGACTCAATCAGGTACTATAAATCGTTCCTGCAATCAAGCCTTATGTCGGTGGATGTGAAAACAGGACAGGTGAAAGCCTACGTGGGTGGCATAGACTATCGTCATTTCAAGTATGACAATGCTACGCAGGCCCGCCGACAGGTGGGGTCAACATTCAAGCCATTCGTTTACACGTTGGCCATGCAGGAAGGCGAATACACCCCCTGCTATAAAGTGCCCAACATACCTTACAGTGTGCAGTTGTGGGACGGAACATTCTGGGAACCCAAAAACTCGAACGACGATCGTATCGGTGAGGAAGTTACCCTCAAATGGGCGCTAGCCAATTCCAACAACTGGATATCGGCCTACCTGATCAAGCGCTTTCCGCCTGAGTCGGTAATTCAGGTCGCCCGAAGAATGGGGGTGGTTTCGCCCATCGACCCGGTTCCGGCCATAGCACTGGGTACACCCGAAATCACCCTTTACGAAATGGTTGGCGCCATGAACACCTTTGCCAACAAAGGCGTGTTTATCAAACCCTATTTTATCACCCGTATTGAGGATAAAAACGGTAATCTGATTGAGCGCTTTGCTCCCGAGCAAGCTGAAGCCCTGGACGAGATCACTGCATACAAGATGGTGGCCCTGATGAAAGGCGTTGTGGAAAGCGGAACCGGAATGAGGTTGCGAGGCCGCTACAACCTGCGCAATCCTATTGCAGGCAAAACGGGTACAACTCAGAATCAGTCGGACGGCTGGTTTATGGGACTCACACCCGACCTGGTTACAGGCGTCTGGACAGGAGCCGAAGACCGGAGCGTACACTTCAGGTCGCTCCAGCTTGGACAGGGTGCAAATACAGCTTTGCCGATCTGGGCGCTTTACATGAAGAAGCTTTATGCCGATCCGGCCATCCGCATCTCAACAGGCGACTTTGAACGTCCTGCAGGTTATCAGGCCATAGAATTCAACTGCGACATGGAGGATAGCCAACGCTACATACGGCAATGGTCAAATCCTGACGACTTCTGAGCCTAAGGTTCGTAAGTACCCTTGCGCAATAGCTGGCCATCACGCAGCATCCATTCACCCAGGGCAATCACGGAATTCAGATTCAGGTTGCTATCAATCAAACATATATCCGCATCCGCGCCAGTTCGAATCCGGCCTTTGCTGCTGATTTTCAACACCCGCGCCGGATTGCTGGTTACAGTGCCCAGTGTTGTGCTAAGGTCGAGCTGCTCGCGCAGCTCAGTGCCGCACATTTCGTTAAAAAGTGATGTGAGCAGGCCCATTTCGAGCCTGATCAGATTGCCCTCGCTGTCAAAAGGTGGCAATGAGCCAAAGGCATCGGATGTCATGGTGATATGCTCCAGCGGCACACCCGCTTCGAGCAGGAGTCGAACCGCCTCCGAGGGCTTGATCTCCTCGTCCGGAAAATAAGGCCACGAGCTGGTGGTGATGTCCACCACACCCTGCTTTCCATAGGTTTTGGCATCCTCGAAGATGTAATGATTGCGGTTGATGTGCGTAGGAATAAACTGCCTGAAGCTCAGCTCGCTGTTTTCGACCACCGAATAGAGCGGGGCGAAAGGATTTTTGGCATCGCCCATATGGATGTTGACGATACCGGCTTTTCCGCCCAACATACCCCCTACCCTCGTATGCGCAGCAAGGCGTGTGAGTTCGCCGGCAGATGGGTGCGACGAGCGATGATCCGAAAGAGCGATCTCGCCCACACCAATCACCTCGTCGATGAGGCTGAGGTCGCGCCCGACATCGCCGGTTAAAGTGGGCGTGGACACCTGATAAGCACCGGCGTACATCCATGCCGACACACCCTGTGCGCGCAACGATTTCACCTTCATCAGCACTGATTCGAAACTTCGGGTAAATCCGTCGGTGCCAAGGCAACCGATCACGGTGGTCCCACCCGCTTCGATCATATGCGATAGCTGCATCTCGGGCGTGCGGGTGGCCGGTCCGCCCTCGCCTCCCGCTCCTGCAATATGCACATGAGCATCGATCAGGCCGGGAATGGCGCTCAGACCCGAGCAATCCACCATTTCCACCCCGACACCTCTCGGTGGATCAATGGTTGGCGCGACGCCCAGAATACGTCCTCCTCCAAGAAGTATATCCAGCAGCCCAAGCGATATGGGTGCGAATACCATGCATTTCTTCAGTAAAATCATCATAGGCCACTCCGTGTCGAACTAAAATTAGTGGTTTCAGGCAAAGGCCGGGTGACCTTTATACCATAATTATCACAATTAAAAGTCCTGGCTCGTTGTTTTTTTATATTGTTAACAACCAATGCCCTTATTCCGGTCTTAACTTTGCAAAAAAATCGGAGGAATAACCATGAGAAACTTGCTGATACTGACTATCATTGGTATGATGACAGCATTGAATGGCTGCACAGAGAAATACAAAAAAGAAATTGAGCGACTGCAACGCGAAACCGACAGCCTGAAGGCCGAATCAGTGGAGCGCGACACCCTCACCATGACTTATGTTAAGGCATTCAATGCCATTCAGCAAAATCTGGATGAAATCAAGATGCGCGAACGACTGATCACCGAAATCAGTGAAGCCGACCCAGAAAAGCGCAAATCGATGGAAGAACAGATCAACCGCGATATTGAGGCCATTTATGAGTTGTTGCTCAAAAACAAGAAAATGGTTGACGACCTTCAGCGAAAACTGCGCAGCCAGGGCATCAAAAATGCTGATCTGGAGAAAATGATTGCCAACCTCAACACACAGATAGAGCTCAAAGATGCCGAGATTGGCCGCCTGAAAGAGAGCCTGGCGCAGATGAACATCGCCATACGCAACCTCGAGCTGGATTTGGAAACCATGGAAAAGCTCAGCGAACAGCAAACAGCCGTTATCGGGCAGCAGGAAGCTGAGCTCAACAAGGTTTGGTACGTCGTTGGCACACGTAAAGTGCTCGAGGAGAAAAAGGTGCTCACCAATGAGGGGGGCTTCATCGGTATTGGCCGCAGCAGCAGGGTGAGCGAACAGTTTGACAAATCGGAGTTTACCATGGCCGACCGCCGCGACTTTCGCTCGCTCCCCATCTTCAGCAAAAAAGCCCGACTGGTCAGTGTACATCCTTCGGGCAGCTACCAGCTGACAGGTGATGCACAGGTGGATAGCCTGAAAATCCTTCACCCCGACGACTTCTGGAGTGCCTCACGTTTTCTGGTGGTGGTCATCGACTAAATACCGGAAACCCGACTTAGGCAATGCGGGTTCATATTCACAGGCTGAACCTGAGTGTGGCAATTACCTGGACCGGCCTCAACGAATAAGCGTATTCGTAAAAAGTGTAGGCAGTGGTGTGGGACTCAAGGTAGGTTCGTGCGTTGAAAATGTTTTGGGCAGCAATCTCGAGCACCATACCATTTGGCTTAAGCTTACGGCTGAATCTCAGATCGGAGAAGAAAGCACTACCGGTGCCAAATCGATAATACGCATTATTAAATGAAATATTCGTGTTGCTCTTAAGAAATAGGTAAGAATTCAACAAATGCTTCGAGCTGACGTATAAACGTTTTAACCCCTGTTCGGGTTTTGCAAGCAGCCATCATTGTTCAAATCCATATTCGGCATGCATCCAATCGGTGATCTGGGTATTTAGCTGCGGATTGATGAACATCTGGTTGTTACGTGTAGCGAAAACCAGTTCGTTCAGTAAATTCTGCCTTTCAAAAGTTCCGCCAAAAGCTTTTAACCTTAATGAAGATCTTAGCTTGGACAAATAATAACTCCCGTTATACTGCACACTATGGTTGGCTATAAGCATAGGCCTATCAACCGGAAACACTTCTGTCCTCCCATCGGGATAAAGCATATTGCTCAACAGGTAAGGTTGCCTGAGATACAAATTTGCATAAGTAATGGATTGAAAGAGCGATGTAATCGGGTTTCGATAGGACAGGCGCACCGAAAATGTTCGGCCACTGGTTAGGGCGTTTGGGAGATGATTTCTGATTAAACGGTTGTAATGCGTGAGCATTTAACCATAATACAGCTCGTCTGGTTCCACTTTTCTTTGAATCAGCGCTAACGTTGTGACTGCTTGCCAGAAACCCTTAAATTGATAATGCAATGAGCCTTTTGGCTCAACAAGAAGCTTATTTGATTCAGCGGAAAACGCACTGTGATATTTATCGTCAGATTGCTGCGCATGCAGGCTCACCGGCAACTCGGCCTTCATAACCAACGACTTGTATTTGTATTCCAAACCGGTTCTAAGATAAGGCCGAATGATAAACACTTGATTATTATTAAAAACAACCTGTGTCGGGAGGGGTTGCTGCATCGGTTGAGGTTGTTAAGCGGGCGTTCAGGCTTTGCATCCTGAATACAAAGCCGGCAGAAGGAAAAAATGTGAGCCTTCTCCATTTGGTGATAAAGCCAGCTGACTGATGGGTATAAATACGTTTTGTTAATACAGTTTGATTGACTGCATCGTAGGGATTGCCATTGTTGAAAATGTTTTCGACCATTCCGGGTTCGAGGTTCAGTGTTTCGTCTAGTTTTTCAAACTGAACAAAAGACTTCAACTCAATTAAATGACCAATAACAGGGAAAACAGTCCTGAAGCTGTTGTTCAAACAAAGCCTGGGCTGTTTGAGCAATTGCAATGAAGAAGCATCCTGAAAACGTATGTTGGCATCAACATCGTGCCCCAATGCCTCGAACTGAAGTTTGTTTTCCAGGTAGTTCTTTCTGGTATTACTATTTAATGTGATGGTGGTACGCAGCAATTCCGACATCGACCTGTTGGTTAGGGATTCGAAGAATGAAAATGAATCAACAGGGCTGATTATATTGCTTTTTGTAATACTGTTAAGTTTTCTGCTGTCGTAAAACAGATGATTGTTCACCCGCAAGGTCAACCCATTGGTAAGTTTCACAAGGCCATTCATATTGAGCAGGTGCGATTGGTTGAACAAGAAGCGACCCGGATCATTCAACGGAAGCTGTGGCTGGGGAACCAGGAGCAAGGTTGATTCGGAAGGTCGCATCGGATGCAAATGAGCATTCTGCAATCCAAGCATTTGAAACTGCTGTTTTATTTCCTAACCATTATTGTTCGACTGTAATGAGGACATTGCCTGAAATTGCGGAGTAAATCCCATAACCGAAGCATCGGAATCCCAAAGCAACTCCTATTCATATCCGGCACCAATCTTTGCAGTACCGGTATAGGTAGCCTTGCGCTTCAGTTTCAGGTTGAGCGATGCATGCTGCGAACTTAGCCGATCGCGGAGTATTTCGATGGGCTGGTGGTTTTCGAGGACTTCCACAGTTGCTACAGCTTCGTGGGGCAGGTTGCGGCTTACAGGTGCATAGCGATCGTCCATCAGGTCAAGACCTTCGACATAAAACTTCTCGATGGGCAGCCCATTGTCAAGAATTTTACCTCCAGGTTCCACTTCAATTCCCGGCATGCGTCGAAGCACATCATCGATGGAACGGTCTGTTTTACTAGCAAATGATTGCACAAAATAACTCAGGGTGTCGCCCCTACGTGCAAGAGGCGAAGCACGAACTGTGAATGTTTCCAACTGTTTGATGTCCGGAGCCAGTTTAAACCGGATTTCCTGTGACGAATTGCCTATTGTTTTGGTTTGCCGCTCAAAGGCAAGCGAACTCACGGTGATTTCAAGGCTGTCGTATGAGGTATTGAAAGTAATGGTAAAACGGCCACTGTCGTTGGTAAATCCATAGGCCAGGATTGAACTCTGGCCTTTGGCAGTAATCATAATATTAATGTTGGCAATTGGCTGTTTCTACTCATCATCAATAAACCCCGCCAGGGTTGTTTGTGACCAGAGCAGGGTTGTGTGACAAAATACCAGAAAGAAGGCATAGATCACTTTTACTGCTATACTGGCATTCACTTTAGCTCTATTAGGTTATTTTAACTTGCCACTCTACGATAAACCTCAATAATTGTATTCTCCCCGGCCCCCATTTCCCTGAGCCTTCTTTGCACCTCAGTCTGGTTGCGCGCCCTGGCATTAAAGAAATCCGTTCGACTACACCTGATGTAATCTTTTTGCTCCAGATCGATTACAATGTTTCGGGCCGGAATCCTGATCGAAACGAAGTCAAACGAATAGTCCCCCTTTGCATATATACCTTTAAAATCAGCCCTGGCAATCCATCAAACTTGTTGGGGCCGTCAAATATTGGTATTTCCGGTGTAAACCAGGCAATCCATTGGCGACCACCATATTGGCAAGTGGCCATTTGCGCATTCCGGCCATGCATATATTGGGTTTCTCCGCTGAGCTGCCACCGGCACACTGGTCTATCCTCTTCATAAAGAAAGGTATTGCCAATCAAATGTTCGCTCACTGTGAGTTTTCCAGCCGGATAATTCGTAAAGATTTGATATATAATGACCGGTCTGTGGGCATTAGGGTTGGCATTAAAGTAGGCAACAAACGCTTCAGGGCTGGAAAATCTACGTGCTATACTGTCGCCTGAATAGTGGTTTATGCTTAAAAACTTGCTCATCCTTTTGCCCACAAATAGCACCATATCTTCCTGTCTGATATAATAAGAGGGATTCATAGAATCTGCCTGATACTTGAGTGAATAGATGATCTGCACCCTGGCTGTATCCAGGGATGTGTAGGGCGATCCAAACTGAGCACGTAATACAATAGCATTTAAAACAATCGTTAAGTTAACAAACACCCTCATATTGTCTGTACATAATAACCGAAGTACAGGATTTTCGACTGTGGTTCAGATGATTACTTGTGTTTCAATTTGATTTCTAATTAATCCTAACGCCACACAGCAACTCCGACCATGTCCACCAATCAGATGCACTGCACCATACAACATAATGTTGCTGGCCGTTTGGGCAAGTCAATACAGAGGTTTGACAATTTTTGCTACTTGCGTATACTATAGGCTCAGTCATAAAAAGTGTTTATAAGATTGCAGATAATACTAGCTTTATAATACTCCCCAATTTTTAGACCACTGCTTAAGTGTTAAATTTGAAAACTT